>JABDDN010000007.1 GCA_013287585.1 Nitrososphaerota archaeon | reverse complement strand
ATCGTTTAGTTGCAGAACCATCTGAGGTAATCACAAGTGAAAACAAGAATTCTATCATAGAAATATTGCAAGCAACTGTAAAGTCCGTTGTAGCAGGTAATGTCTCTGTCAAAGATTCACAAAAAGCAGCTGAACAAATCGAGGAAACCATAAATAGACTGGATGAATTCATCAATCTAAAATACAATCTAGCAAAAAAAATGAATGAGTTTGAAAGTAAGTTTGTTATTTTTAATATTAGAGATTTAGAGGAGAAGGAAAAAAAAGTGGCACGAATCAAAGAAGACATAATGCAATCAGAGTCATCTCTCAAAACTCTAGAAAAGGAGGTTTCTGAAGAAGCAAAACGTCCACCGCAGATTGCCCATGACATTGAAACAAAGATAAATGAAATTTCTCGAACCAGAATAACTTTGAAAATTTAAGGTATAGAATTTTATATTCTTTGAAGATTAATTAATTTGGATACCAAGAAAATCATATGATCTTCTTTAAAAAAGAAAAACTGCAACGGACAATCACCATAACAAAAGATACTCGTGATGGCATATTGACTTATTGCAAGCTCAATCATCCCAATGAGGGAATTCTTATCTTACGTGGAAAGTCCAAAAAAGGAATCATATCCATAGATGGTTTGGTAATTCCGCCTTTTTCGCATCACGGACCTACCTTTGCAGGATTTCCACACTCGTTTTTGCCATTTGATCCAAGCTATGTGGGTACTGTTCATTCCCACCCATCAGGTGTTGCAAAACCATCAGTTACAGATCTGCATAATTTCTTTGGATTTGTTTCATTAATTGTCCAATCACCATATGAAGACGATGACATTTTTGCATATGATAGAGATGGAAATCTACTAGAAATTACAATAAGTCCAGACCAATCATGACAAAAACTTATAAGCTTTTTGCAACAAGATGAAGTGTTGATTAATTACAAATCATATTTAATTTTCCTTTTCGGTTCTTTGGCTGTGAGTATAGGACTACAAATGATTTTACCGTGGCCATTTGGATTAATGGCTGCCCTAGCTATCTTCATCGTATTTCCATTGTTCTTAAGAAACAGAGCGTTGAAGAGGATGGGTGGTGGATTTGGTGGCGACCCAGGTGGCGGTGGCGGATTCTTTGGACAAAGTCAAGGTGTAAAGTACATTTGCCTTACATGCAACAACAGGTACAAGGGCGGTGCTTGTCCAAGATGTGGTTCTAAGATGAAAAGAGCAGACTTTTAAAAATACCATATCATGACACTTGAAGAACTTCGGAAAAAAGCATTATTTCAAAATACAATAGACACTTGGATAATGTTATGTGAAGAAAACAAATCAGATTGGTACTCGCCAGAAAATTACAAAAAATTCATTGCACATCTTACAAAAAGCGGTTTGAAGATGCAAAAATTTCCTCTCTGTATAAAGGAAACGGGTGGCATGTATCAACGAGGTAAAGACAAGACACAATTTGCAGAATCTCTTGCTCAGGAAACAGACCCCAATGCAGCTGCCTATACAATAAAGCTAAATGATGAAATAATAAAAATAATCAGGCAGTTCAATCCTACCGCTTTAGCCTAGGATTAACTATTACGTCCATCGCGTGTCCAATAAAGACAAACGCCAGGCCTGTCACTGCAATCATAATTCCTGGCGGTAGAATCCACCACCAAAGACCTCTTGCTGCAGCACCATAAGTATTAGCATCATGTAGAATTTGCCCCCATGTTGGAAATGTCGGATCACCCAATCCCAAAAAGCTAAGACCTGCTTCAGTAGTGATTGCAGCTGGTACTGATATAGCAATACTAGCAAACGCATATGGTAAAAGCTGAGGAATTATGTGTTTGAATATAATTTTGTAGTCTTTTTGTCCCATTATCTTTGATGCCTCTACATATTGGAATGTTTTAATCTGTAAAGCCATGCTTCGTGAAACTTTTGCAATTCCTACCCATCCAAAGAGAACCAAAAACCCTACAATTAAGAAAATGCTGTTACCAATTGTTACTGCTAAAATTATCAAAAGGGGCAGAGCAGGCATTGCATAAATAATATCATTAAAGCGCATTAATGATTCATCGGTCTTTTTCCCCTTGTAACCTGCAAATACACCATATACCAATCCAATAACCACAGAACCAATTGCTACTGTTATACCAATAAACAATGCAAGTGGAGTACCCCACAACAGTCCGACAGTCAAGTTCCGCCTAAGCTCATCAGTTCCCATCAAACCATATACTTTTCCTCCCAAGATGAATTTAGAGGTCTCAAGGTTTGATTTTGAATTAACATTATACAGATTCACTTTGAAAAAATAATGCCCATTTAACACATTATTCTGTCCAGTCTTGGAAAAAACAATATCTTGCGCAAGTAGAGAATCAATTGGAAACATGAAACTGTCTTTATTTTTTCTAATATTTTTCATCATAGAATCATCTGTTGAAAAAATAAATCCATGATATGATGTCTCAATTTTTGATTGAGGAAGTGAAGTGGATATCAATTGGAATTCTTTTCCATCTGGCCTTGTCACCCAAATTTGCAACAACGGAGATCCGGTGTATTTTGCAGTATATTCATAGATAAAATCACTTGGAAATTTATCATAGCTATAATCAACAACAAAAATATTACTGGTCAGAAATATGTCCCCAACATTTTGTGATGCAATTTGAGGATTTTGTAAAATCATATGCTCTGGCATTTTTTCTGAAAGAAAATAATTCACCCATGCAGGAAGAGCAGACTTTGGAAAAGTTAGCCAGCTTGATGGATCATTCCATTCCTTAAAACTCTCTATTGGAATGGTAAGAACAGCTACTGCCGACATTGCAAAAAGGATTACTAGTATTCCTATTCCCGCTAGACCAATTTTATTTTTTGAAAATTCATGCCAGACTTCTTTTGAGGAAAAACTCATCCTTTTCTCACCCTTGGATCAAAGTAACCATACAAAACATCTGCCAAGAATATACTAACAAGGAAAAATGCAGTCAAGACATACGTTTCACCAATTATCACAGGCAAATCAAGAACGTTGATTGCCTCATAGTATAGCCTTCCCATTCCTGGCCAATCAAATACAGCCTCTGTGATTATAGCACCACCAAGCGACCCAGAGAGGCTCAATGCTAGAACAGTAATAATTGGCGGTGCTGCATTTTTGAGTGCATGAGTATAGATTATCTTTTTTTCACTAATGCCAGCTGCTCTTTTTGCTGTCACAAAATCTTCTTGCATAATTCCAACAATAAAATTTCTTACTAGATACGCCCATGAACCAAACCCAATCAACACCAGTGTGATTAGCGGAAGTGCCATGTGATACAAGAGTGAGCCAATGTATCCAGGGTCTGTCACAGGAATTAATGGTGTTGCCCTTGCTGGAAAGATCTGGTATACAAACGCAAATACAAAGATCATAAGCATGCCTATCCACCAGACTGGAAAGCTGCTGCTAATGATAGCAAAAGCCGAAGTTATCTTGTCTAGTTTTGAGTTTATCTTGCTTCCGGAAAGTGCACCAAGAAATATTCCAATTAATGAAATTATCAAAGTAGCAGTTGTAAAAAGTAAAATTGTTCTAGGCATCTTTTCAAGTATTATATCTTTTACATCAGATGAACCAGTATCGCTAGTAAGAAATTTTGCATGTCCAAAATCAAGTGTTAGAATTTTGTACATTGAAAGTCCTAGTCTTGGTGGATAATACCAAGGCTTGTCAAGTCCTAATGCATCTGTTCTTTGTTTGATTTGATTTTCTACAAACGCATCAAGTTCTTGTGGATTTTTGAAACTTGCAACAAGATGTTTATTATCGGTAACTTGCTGCCTTATCTCAAGTGCTACGCTTTGTTTTAAAATTGCATCCATGTTAGAGCCGACAAGTGCGATAGTAATTAACAGTGTAGCCATGAGCACCCCAAACATTGTTACGGCTCGTTTTATGACGAATCGTTTGAAGCTCATATTCATCTGATAACTATCCTAGAGTTAATAACATCTAGGGTTTTTTTCTTTTCTTTAATGTTATTATAATTCCAATAGCAATTGCTGCAAAGACAATACCAACTGCAATATAGCCAGAACCAACAATTGAGATTCCAGAGGCAGGTACAACATTTTCAGGAATTGTTAGATTTTCACCCTGAATTCCTAAAAAACTGGTATAAAACATGTCAGGTTTGAGGGCAGATTCGGATACTGCAAATACCCTCAAGTCATTTGCACCCATACTCAAAAGCAATGTTTTTTCTTTTGATAGTGTGATATTCATGTTGCCAGTATTTGATTGTAAAGTACCTGAATCCACCATACTACCATCAGCATTTAGAAAATAATAATAGACAGTAGAGTTGGGCGTAACAGAAACTGGAATTGTCAATTCCTTACCCAATGAAACAGTTGTAGGAACATCAACGCTGTTTATCTTGGCAACATCAACGTTCTCAAATTTTTTCCAGTAACCCGCTCCAAATGGATATGTTGGATCGTCAAATGCCTTTATAGTTATGATTCTAGCCTCTGGAGAATAATTATCAAGATAAAATGGACCATTACTTATTACTGCATGATTATGTTTTTCAATCCATGATATAGATGAAGAATATCTATCAGAATAGTATTGGGAATTTTGTGTAAACCCTACTAATGCAACAGGAATAGAATTTGATTTTGAAAAATCTTCTAGATTTGATTTTATCATATTTGCATCATTTGGCACAAGTAATGAAAACCAGTCAACATTCTTACTAACAGACTCTGATCTCGAAAATGCAACCTTACCATCAGTCACAGATTTTTCCATTGCATAGAATATCTCCCAAGGCATGGAAGGAAATACACCTGCAGAATCAGCAATCTCCCCTTCATCAAAGTGCCAATAGTCCTGATAAACTTCAATTGTGTTTTTATCAATAACTCTGATTCCAATCAATGTCTTTGCCGCTTGATTTGCCTTTGGTGAATATTCTGAATCAAATGTCTTGCTATTCTCGGAATGTTCTGCTCCCCATTGATACAGGAAATAAATAGAATACAAGACATCATTCATGTCCATTGGTTGACCATTATGCCAGTTTCCAAATGTTAGATGAAATGTCACCTTGCTTGTAGATTTTATATCATTTCCAACGTGAATCCATTTTTGCTGAATAGGATCCCATTTTATCGCATCAGACGGTACATCTAGCTTACCATTTGGTCCTGCTGTTTCCACTTTCCAACTAGAGCGAACAGGAATAGTTATTCCAGTATATGGATTTTTGAAGCTTCCTGGATCAGATATTGCTCCCAAAATTTGTTGACTAGTAGAATCACTAAAACCTGCAATAGGATTCCAAGCACCTTGGTAAATCTTGTTTACTCCAATTGTTAGAGAAGTAGAATTATCTCTTGCATTAATTGGAGTAAATCTACTTGTAATTCCAGCACCAAAATCATTTACTATGCCATCTACTTTTTTGTTTGACACAAACTGGTCGATTTTACTTACAAGAAAAATTCGGACAGATTCTTTAAGACCTTCATTAACTGCCTTTTTGAGTAAATCAGTCCTTTGTTCTGCAGACGTAAAATTTCCTATGAAGATACTTTGTGAAATAGAATCCATGTAATCATCTTTGTAATTCCAATATGATGGATTGTTAAATCCAGGCATGTTAGAAAACCATGGCGAATACATTTGTGCAGTTACAACAGAATCATATCTTACAAAGCCACTTGCTACCCATGCTTCAGTGTAGATATTCCATTTTAGATCAGACGGGTTTGAACCATATACGATTGTAAATGCCTTGTTTAAATCACCATAATCTCTTTTTACAGAAAATCCAATTTTTTCTAGCTGTGAGGAAATTATCTCGCCAATTGACTTTCGTATTTGATCATCACTTCTAATAAAAATTGTAATCTCTATTGGTTTTGAATCATAATACCATTTGTTGTCAATTTTTTGTGCCCCAGCCTTTGTGAGAGAGTCTGAAATCATTTGCTCTGCCAATGAGGGATTATATCTAAAGTTAAATGATTCAAGATCACCTAAAATCAAAAGATAGTCAGGATCAAATGGTTTGTATGCTGAAATCATTGACACGCCATAACCGCCAAGAAGCTCATTAACAATTAGATCCCTATCTACCAAATAATTTAGTGCAAACCTCACATCTTTTATTGAAAAAGGATTGAATTTTGCGGACGGAGCTGGGTTTACAAGAAGACCGTACGATTGGCCTGTTGATTGAAATATTTTCAAACCTTCTTGTGATTGAGGGTCAGAAATTCTATCAAATGGTATTGGCCAATAATAAATGTCCAAATTTCCATTTTTTACTTCTTCAAGTGCCGTATTTTCATCAGAATATTGGATAAATTGTATCTTGTCTACGTAAGTTCCCTTGTCAGCAAAAGCAAGACTGGAACCGAAAACAAAAACAATACCACACAGTATTAAAAGTGGATTCAATGCACTGTTTTGCTTGAAACTGTATATAAGAATAAGAAATCAGACACTGATAAGTTAAAGGGTGAAACTGACATTTCAAATTGACTGTTAAGAAACGGGTGAAAATTTGTTGTGCAAAGTTTCTGGTGTTAATTGTATATTACTTCCAAAAATTTCTTAATTGGTTTATGATGGTTAAATTCCTCTAATTGTCTTGCAATTGATTCTACTATGACTTTGCCAGCATTACCGGATAATTGCTTGAGTATTTCATTAAGGTATTTAGGATGTTCATAACAATCTGGCAGATGACAATGGTATTCCGTATTTAGAATCTCTAACACTTTGTCATAGGTAGGCTTTCCAATATCAAGTAGTGCTTTTTCTACGGCTAGAGTTACCAATGCTCTTTTTACCTCTTCTTTATTATCCAACATTAGATTAATCATACTCCTATGGTATGTGCTAGTAGTTTCATTGCATCTGTTACTCTAAAGAACGGTTTTGATATATACTGTTTAGCTAGAGTTACAACCATTTAGCTAATTGTGTAGTTCTGCTGGAGTTTTCTGGAAAAATAGGTTCAAAATTATTCCTAGTATAATATCTACAGGTTATCTTCTAATCAAGTTTTATGAATAATATTTTATAAACCCAAAATAAACCACGATTGTTGAATATCCAGACTCTAGTCAAGGGCATCAAGGGAATAATTCCAGGAGGGCTATCTGTAAAAGATTTTAGCGTTGTAACGCAAACCAGTGATGAAACTGCAAGACAAATACTAGACAACTTTATGCAAAATGGCATCGGAACTTTTCAAGATAATCAAATACATTTTCAAGATAATGACAAACTGAAAACCAGCTTACTTGCATTAAGAATGGGTGCCCCAATTGATGAGATTTCACAGATTTTAGACTGGAAGGATTTTGAGGCACTTGTTTCAGAAATTTTAGAGTTAAGAGAATTTGATGTCATAAGAAATCTAACTTTAACAAAACCAAGAATGCAGATAGATGTTATTGGCATAAAAGCAGGAGTGGCAATTCTCATAGACTGCAAACATTGGAAGAGGCTAAGTTACTCTGCATTAGAGACTGCAGTCAACAAACAAATTGAAAGAGCAAAACATTATGTTATTAAAGAAAAGGTACGTGCGGCACTACCTGCTATCGTAACACTATACCAAGAAGAAGTCAAATTCATCAACAAGGTTCCTATAATACCCATATTCCAACTAGATTCTTTTTGTGATGAATTTTATGGTAATTTAGAAGAAATGGATTTAGAGCAAAGTGAATAAAAAGAAAGTAGTAGTTCCTATCAAAAAGCCTTGTGTAATTCTCATTGCCCTGTCAAGCGATTTTGAATAGTTCTCAAGCTGTTTTGGCCCCATTACTTTGACATCTGTTTCCTGCTTTAGAGTTTCAAACATTGCAGGAGAGAGATTCTGTTCTGCCTTTTTTGCCAAATTCAAATACCAAGAAGCAACTTCTTGCGACTCAGATAGGCTTCCAAAATAGAAATAACCATACTTGTTTCTTGCTTCTCTTGCCTTGTAGTGAGAGTCGGAAGTACAGATATCAAGTAAATCATATCCAGCTTTTGAAAGAGACGATACGATTTCTTCACGTAATCCATTTCTCATGTTGTTAGAGTCTGCCCAACCAAGGAAAAATTTTTCGTTGTTAATTTTCAGACACATCATTCCAACTTTGCCAGGACCAAGATCGTCTGCCTGAATTTCCAAATTTTCCGAGTTTGCATATCCAATTTCTAATGGATATGCTTCTTTTGTTATCAATGTATCAAGGTTTGATTTTGCTGCTTTTAGAAGATCATCCGAGTCTTGTTTTAGAATTTCTTCTCCCATTGCATTGTGGCTATCAACGATTAAGATTTTTTCAAATCCGCGATTTTTTCCATATTGTTCAAGTTCACTTTTAACATAAAGTGGCACATCCTCCATACCATGTGGGGATAATGATAAAATCAAAACAGCGGTTTTACCAAAAAGCATTCCAACTGCACGGGCTTTGTTTACTTGAACTGTAACAGGTTTTGTGCAATCAAAGCCTTTGTGAATTATAGAACTATTGGTGAGACTAGAAAGATACGCATCAACTTGAGATTTTGACGGCAAATTAAGAGAATGATCAGAGACACTATGCATAACCATCGCAGAGTAATTCAGATTTTTGTATATCAAATACGGAATGTTACTTCCTCCAATTGGATGAAATGGTCCTGGATGGACGTCTGGTACAACTAGTCGGCATTCATTATTTTTTGTTTTAAATAAAATTTGAAATGTCGATACCTTTGTGGGTTGTGAACGTTCTTCCATCAAAGTTTCCATTTCAGAAGGATCGTTTCTTGTCCAAGCTGCCACATAGGCTTGCAATACTTTGTGTGTTCTTGGAACTTTGATACCTGCTGCTCTATCTGACAATAGTGTCCAGGCTGTTGCAAGAAACAAAAATACTAGACCATATCCTATGACTTTTAAATCTGAAAGCATAGGAATCCAAGATTCTGATGGTACAAATGCAAAAAACATTGCCAGTGGTTGAATAAGACAAATTGCCCACGCAGTTTTTAATTTTGCTCCCATGACAGATGTAAAAAGTCCAATTCTAAAGCTTGCAAACAAAAACATTCCTTCTGTGATATAAATTGGCAATAGTTCAGGTTTTGAAAAAACATGTGCTGACACAAATCCTCCAAGAAGGGTTACAAACCACAAGAGATTTCCAAATGCAGATAGATGCACAATTTTGGAAAATTCTGTTTTTAACAAACGTGCATCTAGAAGTTGTGTACCATAAAGTACTGCAATTGATAATGGCAAACTAAAAAATATTTTGTCACTTGTTTTAAAATATACAAACAACGCAAGTGACACTGTTGCAGATGTCACTATTATAGAAATTAGAAGAGAAAGATAGTGTGATGATGGGGTTAGAGTTGTTAATGTATATCGCTTGTGTATACGCGACACATTATCAGCATTTTCTGTCATCGTAAGAAAAATATTTTTAATATCCACGAGATAGAAATCAATGCACTTGGAATAGCCACAACAATCTCTGGCCTTAGTTTATACCCTTTTGTCTCGTCCTCAAAGAATCTCAATAGACCCGCACTAGATGCTGGAAGCGGTGCCGATTTCTTGCTACTCATGTTACTATATCTTGCAAGATTTTTACATAAATACTTTTGTGCTTAGATCTTTTTGATCTTCTCTTTAATATTTATGATATCATTGATTGATTTTAGGATCTGTTGCTGTTTTTGATGATCTTTTTCATGTTCAAGTTCTTTAGTTAGTTCCTTTAGTTTTTGCTCAAGGCCTGCAAGTAGGGGATCGCCACTAGGTTTTTCTTCTATTTTTTCTGGTATTTTTTCTTCATTAGCTTCTCTTCCACAGTTTACACATAGTGCACTACCATTTTTCATGATACGTACTCCCTTACAATATGGACAAGGATCACTTACAAGAGTTGCACCTTTTAGAAGCATTTCAACCGCTTTTTTAGTAAGATCTGTAGACACAAACTAATTTGGGAATTTCCAAGTAAAAAATGTAGTCGAACAAGGCTTAATAGTAGGAAACCAAGTTTTTATTTTGAATGGCAGTAATCTGCAATACATGCGGACTTCCTGACGATTTATGTGCCTGCGGAGAACTTGAAAAAGATGCTACTCAAATTGTAGTTCGTCTTGAAGAGAGACGTTTTAAGAAAAAAGGGACAATGATTGAAGGAATTAATCCAAAGATGAATGACCTAGCTAAAGTTGTTAGAGAATTAAAAGCAAAATATGCATGTGGTGGCACAGTAAAAGAAGGATACATTTTACTTCAAGGAGACCACCGAGATACAATCAAAACTACTCTAGTCAAACTTGGATTTCCAGAAGCAAGTATTGAAGTTCATTAAATGAGACTTGTTAAAAATCGATAAACTCCTACGCGTTCTAGCTATTCCATATTCTGCACTAGCATCAGTTATCTTCGGTATGATGATCATTTCTTTTCCCATTGGAGCATATGTGGTTTTTAATTCGAATTTAGGAAAAGAGATTAACTTTCAGTATCCACTTGACGGTGTAGATATTTTTCTTGGCGGGATAGGATTCAAGCTGCCAATTCATTTTGAGATTGGCGACGGTTTTATTGTTATGTGGTGTATCTATCTTGTTTTGTTCGTTATTTCACTGGCTGGTCCTCAGCGAAGCTTGCTAAAAGCACTTTCTTTGGTAATGACAGAAGGCTGGCAGAATATCAAAAACAACGCACTTTTGAGCATGATAACCTGGTTTTCTATTCTAATTGTCTTTTCTCTAATTATTGATTTTATTCAACACAGTTTTGGCATCAACATAGAATCACCAGCATCCCAAAATAGATTAATCCAATTCTTTCAAATCTCAACATCACCATTAAGTGAAGAAGTAGGTTTCAGAGTTCTACTTATCGGTCTTCCACTTTATGCCATATTTTCCCATAAAACATCGTTAAAACATTTTTTCAAATCACTTTGGCACCCATCAAAAAATTTGGAAGTTACAAATTACAAAAAAGTATTAGCATTGATCATAACAGTTGCCATATTTTTTGGAGTCGCCCACATTATTTCTGGCACACCATGGAGTACAGGTAAGTTTGCTCAAGCAACTGTGGCAGGAATAATAATTGGCTGGGTTTACTTTAGATATGGTTTTGCACCTGCCATCTTGATTCATTGGGCAACAAACTACTTCATATTTTCATATGCTTATTTTATATCTGAAATGACCCAGTCTCCAATTACAGGTGAGTTTTCAGATCCATTTTCAAATACATTAGAGGCGTTACTTTTGATTGCTGGCGGAATTGCTATTGTTAGCATTACATTAAACTACATAAAATCAAAAAAGGAATCAACCATAACACGAGTCTGAATGTATTGACATCGATTATAATCTAGAATCTAGTTTTGAAAATTATAATATCAGATTAACAAATCCTCAAGCATTTTTGAAATTGATGGTTTTGAATATTTTAAAATAGTTTGAAGATCTTCTGGTTCATCTACATCAAGCATTATTCTTCTAATCAAAACCAGTGCAGATTTTACAGATTTATTATTTGCAGTAGTTAGATGGATTTTATAGCTGTCTTCATCATAATGAGTTTCCATGACGTCTACTGGGCTTCTAAATAGTGCATTTGTCCCATCAAATCTTCTAGAGGGTACCACAAGTACACACTTGTCAATCATTTGAAAATCATATAGCGTCCGTATATCCTCGGTTTGCATGAGAGGAACATCTTGAGGAAATACGATTGTAGCGTCAAATCCCTCATCTAAAAAATATTTGTCTGCCATTGCAACTGCATTGTTTACACCTTGTTCTTTTTCATCATAGATTTCAACAACATCAAATTTTTTTCCAATCTTAAAGGCAGATTCGTCTTTACTTACAACTGTGATTTTTTCTATAACATCAGATTGTGAAATTGTTTGTAAAACTTCTTCTAGCATCATCTTACAAAGATCTTCTGTTTTTTCGTATGACAGGTTTAGTCGTGTTTTAGCTTTTGAAAAAGTTTTTACTGGAACAATTGCACCTGTACGTAATTTAGACATGTACTTGTTTTAAAATAAAAGATGCAAGAGCATCCTCGTCTTTTTTGTCTTTCATTTTTATTTTAGTTTCATATACTTTCATGTCCAAATTTTCTATCTTTCTTGTTAAAAGTCTATCAGATGAATCTATCACAATATGAGAAGCCACATCAGAATACATTTTTGCAAGCCCATACACTGATACCTCCATGCCAGCTGCTTCCATATATTTAGCAGCGGGGCCACTAATTGAGTTGTTTCCAATCAGTGGACTTACTACAACAACTTTCTTTTTTGATTTAGATAGCTCTTTTTTTATCCCTTTAATTGAAAGAATAGGTCCTATGCTTGTTAATGGATTTCCTGGTGCAATTATAACCAGTTTAGAATCATGTATTGCATTTACTGCTGCAGGATTTGCTCTAGCTTTGTCTGCTCCAAGATACTTTATTCCTTCAACGATATCTTGTCCCTTGTGTTTTACCCAGAATTCTTGAAGGTGAAGATCACCTTTGTTTGTCACAATTCTTGTCTCAACAGTATTATCTGTGACAGGAATTATTTTTATATCAATAGCAAATTTTTGGCACAACCATGTAGTAATATCAGACAGATTCTTACCGTTTTTGAGCATGTTTGTTCGTAAAAGATGGATTGCTGCATCTCTATCTCCAATCTTAAACCAAGTTTCTTCTCCTAACATTTCCATCTGACGTAAGAAATTATAGGTGTCTTTTTTTATTCCCCAGCCTTTTTCCCCATCAAGCAAGTCAGCAAGCCCATAAAGAATTGTATCAATATCAGGACAAATATACAGACCATAAAGCCAGTAGTTATCTCCAACGTTTGATATCACATTGATATCTCTTGTTTGTGAGGATATTCCTCTAACAAGTTTAACGGATCCAGTGCCACCTGCAAGTATTGTTATCATTTTTTCAATTTCCTACGAAGATTGGTAATGTTAGTATGCACAATATTACTTTTGCCACAAAAACAGATTTTCAATTTTATTGATAGTATTTACGATAAGATTTATTACCGACCCTAAAAGTAGTCTGAACGTGACTATGGATAGGTATTTTGCATTAGGATTAATTGGTTTATTAATTTTTGGTAGCATTTCTCCAATTTGGGCAACATCTGATCTTTCTGTAAATCTTAGTGCATCAGGTACTCCTACGCAAGCAACCTTCAAGTTTTTGGAATCGGCATTTATTGAATATCCAAATGGTGGTAAACTAAAAGATCTGCTAGCAGGCAAGAATTATACCATAAGTTTTACTGAAAACTCTAACAATACAAGTGTTCAAGATTTGATGCATCAGCTAAATACAGTACTAGTACGTGATCAGAAAAGTCCTGTAATCATAACAGACTTGATCGTACGATATACTGCAACTCTTGTAGGAGATGATAAATCAACATCAATTGATTACAATCTTCAATTAATTCCAACTTTGACAAGCTATGTTATAACAAAAGGAAGTGGCAATAATCCAACAATAATTGATGCAGTATGGATGGGACTTGCACTAAAAGATCCCGTCATCATAAAAACAGCACAATATGGTGATGTAGAGATTAATACTCCAATCAGCTTTATGAAAAAAATCGTGCCCGATGTTTATTCTAATATTAAAGGAACGCCTGCAGAAGATGCTTTGAAAAATAATTTGATTGATGCAAGTAGCATATTACAAGAACCAATTGATAAATGGAATAGTCTTTTCGATCCAGCATTCATAATATCTGAGACTAGCGGTTTTGGATACAAAGGACAAAAAGTAGCAATAACAACCTACGCCATGGGACAAAGTAGTCTTAGCGAGGGAAATCAAAAACCAACACAAAATACGATTTCTTTTTCCACAGATACTAATTATCAACTTACGACAGTTCAACATGCAAGTTCAGCTTCAGTTAACATAGAGGGTCATGCAATTACAACCAGTGTTGGCGGTACACCAGCATTTGGTACTACTCCACAATCCACAGGCGGTACCACATCAAGTGGAGGATTTCCAGTAGGAATAATCTATGGAATGGCAATCTTTGGTGCTGTTGTTGCAGGCGGAGTTTTATTCTGGAGTAACAAAAAACTAAAAGATAGTGCTAATAGACCAAAAGATACAGGTCCATATAGAACACTAGAATATGAGGATAGAAAGCATTGGGCTGACAAGTTCGATAAAAAGTCAGCAGTATAATATTCATCCAAATCTATCAGTGCAATTACAATAAAAATAAAATGGTGCGTGCTAGACGTAACCCTCCTTCTGTTTTCACGAGATTCAGCTATGCGGCCTACCTAAACCAAGTGCAGCACTTCTAGTTTTGTTTGGCCTTGCTCCCTGTGGGTCAGCTTTTTCACTCCTTACCGGAAATCTCAGGTTTTGCCATCACAGTACGCCGGGTCGGATTTTTTTCTGTTCTGTAGCCAGCCATCTCTGACTATCCATCTCTGGATCACATTTACTGCATGGAGGGAGGAGTTTCCTCTGCCTTAGCAGTAGCTCGTTCACCAGCTCGCACCTTGACAATCATAATTAGAAATTTCTATTTTAACATTGTTAGAACATAGAGAGTAAGACAAAGTTATATTTTTGGTGCAAAATAATCCTCGTCGGAGATAGGTTTCTTCTTTGCTCTCATAAAGGCCATCAATTTCATGGTCTCAATATACATATTATAGATGAATTTATTTTCCTTAAGTCTAGGGGCAATCATATGCCAAAAGTATCGAGCTCTAATATTTGCAAACCTAGAGTCGCGCACAACAAACACACTGTGAGAAGATTTTTCTATAATCGCCAATGTCTTTGGGCTAAAAGCCTGGTCTGATTGATTTCCTGCTCCTACTATGACAATCTCTGGATCTTTGTTTAGGTTTTGCAACAAATCTTTAGTAATGTCCTCAGTTGTTGGGTAGATTCTTTCAACAGGAATTTTCTTAAGATCTAAATCAAACATCTTTTCATTGATTTTTCCCAATATATCACGCTCTTCTTCAGGTGATTCAACAACACCTCTGACAATTCGTATACTGCTTCCCAAAGTATTAGAAAATGCGCTAGCTACTTCAAGTCCTAGGTCTGAGTGTCTTCCTTTATCATATGATACCACAACATGTGAGAGTTCCTTTTCAAATTCTTTTTTGATGTGTACTCCGAGTATATCACACGTAGTAAGTGACAGTAATTTTCTGTTGTTACGAAGATCATAAAAATCCATCACAAGTAAGTTAATTCCTTGTTCTTCAACTGTAGCTAAAATGGCTTCTGTTGTGTCATGTGTTAATCTTACCAGATATCTGTAATCTGAAGAGTTAGGCAAAGATTTTTTCATATCTCCAACTGAACGCATAGTAGGCTCTGCAAATCCTTGTCCCATAAAAAGAGGTATCTGAATTGGTATTGTTGCTACACTTAGAAGCGAAATTTCACCGTCTTTATTTTTTGCAATTGCTGATGCTATTTTGACTAGTTTTTCAACAGTTTTCTTGTTAGAGACTATCATTATGCGATAATCTTTTCGATGAGATGGACCTTCATTTGCCACTAACGGCGCATAATGTTCAATCTCTTTTTTTGAAATATATAATTTGTAAATCGAGAATCCAATCAATATCCAGACAATAGCAATTGCCCAGCTCAGCGGATTGTAAATTAAAAGAAAGACAGCAAGTCCTACTTTACAACATATACCTATAATTGGCATAAGTGGAAAGAATGGGATTTTGAATCCATAATCAAGCTTATGACCATAAAGTCTTCTGATTTGGATTCCCGCCCAATTTACCTGTGTAAACAAAAATAGGAACATCACACCAGCTGCAAGTGCTAGTTGTTCAATCGGCAGCCATACAGCCATCACAAGCATGATGAAACCTGATGCGATTATTGCAAAGTGAGGAGTGTGATATTTGGGATGAATTGAGCTAAAGATGGAAGGTAGATTGTACTGTCTTCCCATAGCAAATGAAACTCTACTTGAAGAAAACGTAGTTGCACTTAGTGCCGCAATAGTTGATACCAGACCACCAACTAGTACTGCGATCATTCCGTAAGGTATTAGAAATTTTGCTGCTTGTGCTATTCCCAGCTCTTGATAGTCGCCTATGAAATTCCATGCATCTTTACCAGTTTTGGAAGGATCCAGTCCACCTAAGAAAGCAAAAGTAAAAACAATGTAAAGAACTGTAACAACTCCAAGTGTAATGAAGACTGCTTTTGGAATATTCTTTTTTGGATTTTTAACTTCTTCACCAGTTTGTACAATTATTTCATAACCTTCAAAGGCAATGTATGTAATTCCCATTCCTAAAACCAACCCTATCATTCCCTTTGGTAAAAAGTTCTGAAAGTTTGATGTCCAGTGAGGATTGGTAAAACTCAATGCATAGATGCCTGCAATGATCAGAACCACAATGATTGCAAGTTGCATAATTGTTAATCCATTTCCAACTTTGCCTGTAAGTGAAGCCCCTCTGTAATTTACATATGTGAAAATAATTATCGAAATTGTCGCAATGATTTTCTCAAGCGGTATTCCGCCATACTCAGATGAAACCCCTATGTTTGTAAGTAAGCTACCAAAAAATGATCCAAAGGAAACCGCATACAAGCTTCCTGCAATCATGTGAGCAAACCACGCTGTCCATCCACTGATAAACGCATTTGGCCTTGGCAGTCCCTCTTTTACCCACCTATAGCCACCTCCTGCTTCTGGAAAAGCAGAACCAAGTTCAGCATATGTCAGTGCAGTAAAGAAGCTGATAACTCCACTAAATACAAAAGCTACAATTAGTGCCGGGCCAGCTTCATGTATGGCAGGTCCTACTAGATTGAATATGGACCCACCTATCATTGCAGCAATTCCAACCATCGTTATGTCAAGTAGCGATAGACTACGTACAAGACCAGGAGACGACTTTTCAGTAGTCATATTATCTAACGGTTTGGAAAAAATGGTTGAATAAATCTCTACTTGTCTCTGTATACATTAATAGACATCCTAGCGACGCTCTACAGCAATATCGTAAATATCATACTCTTTTAGGATATGAGTAATATCTTCTTCTGAACGTGCTTTTGAATAGTCTTCAAGGAGATTTTTGTTAAGATCGTAAAAAGTATGGCCCCATTTGAATTTGTTTAGCATTTCATGTGCAAGAACATTGAATTCCATAATAAACAAAGCACCAGATATTGCTTCTACAGTTGTAAGCTTATTTAATTTGGAATAATTAACTGGATTACCAGCAAAAAGTGGTGGAAGTTTTCTGTGTATACCAGGAAATTTTTTTACAAATGTTTCCTCTGCAAATTCCCATGAGCAATCAATTCCAGTTATAGAATTAACAACATGTTTATCATTTTTTAAAATCATTCTATCCGCAAAAGGATCTAAAATCAATGTGTTTGACAAAGTACTTTTTACATTTTTTGCAATCCCAAATTTAACAAGCTTTGCAGCGCTACATTTTTTTGGATCATCTTGTTTGAGCATTAAAACCTGAATCTGCATTATTGCTTTTTATCTTGTATAATATATAATAAACTAGCATCAGTGTTGACGTTTGTAATTATGCCTATTTAGACACGTAAGTAATCTGGTAGTAGAACCTAGAGGGTTGGTCTTTCTTAATAATTTGTACATTAAATTTCCCATCTTGAATTACCGTATTTTCATCTGCTGGTAAGATTGTAAATTTCTCCAGTCTAGCTCCAGAACCAGTATATCCAACCAAAAAGTTTTGGTTGCCTATTTGGATTGTTTGATATAACGAGCCAGAGTTTTGTGTAGAACCTGTAATCTTACAATTAGGGTCCTGACCAATCAAGCAGGTTCCATCTTCAAAAGTCACCTTAAGGCTAACATTTGATTCATCACCAGAATTTACACGTAATAAACCGTCAATTATTCTTGGATAGAATGTACTATTTCCAATAGTTTTTTCCTTAATGGTTATTGGGATAGATGAATCTGTTATTCTATTTACTTTGTCAACTGTTATAGTATTGGAAAGAATTGTTTTCTGAATAGGTCCAATTGTACTTGGTTTTATCGATGGAGTGATCACTTGCGGTGTTCCTTGTGTTGTGTTTCCTTGTGGCGTTGTTTGTGTGGTGTTTCCTTGAGTTGCATTTACTTGAGGAGGTGTCACTACATTTGGTAATTGATTTACAACTTGGAATGGAATACTAAACACACCAAAGGGAACATTGGCCATTACAACATAGTTTCCAAGTTTTGCATTATCAGGAATTTTATAATTATAACTAAAAGAACTTGTTTGATCAAAAGGCACCGTAGCTTTTGGCAATACATTACCTGCCTTTGATACCACTTGTCCTTCACTTATGATTGTATCACTTGCAAGACCAACAGAAATATCTACAGAGTTAATTGATACTATGAAACTTGTTCTTCCAGTAATTAAAACAGTCTGACCTGGAAGATACTTGTCACTGTCAGTTGTCAACAACAATGAAAGTTTGTTTGATGAAGTAGCAAATGGATCAGTTACGTTAAAGCTTGCCTGCGAGGCTGCACCAAGATAGTTTCCATATATCTTGTATGTTCCAGTTTGAAAGATTCCAGGGCGTAAATCTATTGAAGTTTGGAATTGACCTCCTGGGTTTACTTGTATTGTTGCTCTGGTGGTCTCTTGTCCAGTACTGGTATATACAACAATGTTAATCAGAGTGTTTTGTTCAAGTGCTGCAGCGTTAACTTGCGGTATTACTTGACCAAAGATTTTGACTGTTTGAGTAGTGGTATAATCTGTCTTGTCTGTCTCTAGGAAAAATGGTGACAACTTAGTTTCTGATTGTGGATTTTTAGAAACACCAAAGAACAAGTCAGTTTTAGCATGATTTGAGCCAATGGATATTCTGTAGATTCCAAATGTGTTTGGATAATTATTTATGGTTACAACATTTTGTCTGCCAGAGTTGATTATAGTTGCAAGAGTTCCGCCAGTAGTGGAAGAATTAGGTATGGTCCAATCCCAAGAGAAGAATCCATTTGTTATTGTTAAGGGGTTTGTGATTATACTACCATCAGGCAGTGTTAATGTAATTGTGTATGATGATGTATCCACAAAACTAGATAGTTTACCAGTCAGATGCACTGTTTCTCCAATGCCATAGACTTGTTTATCTGTACTTGCTACTACAGCTTGATTTCCTGTTACTAACGGATCATAAACTGAAAACGATGTAGTAGTTGTCAGTTTATTATATGTGGCTTTTAGGGTATACGTACCTGGTCCAAAGACACTACGGTATAATGTTTCTTGAATTTTGTAGTTGCCATTGCTATCAGGATATGCGTAAAATGTCAGCGGTGTATTTACCACACCTGATCCTATTCCTCCTGAAAGGTTTGGAACAGCATTAGCTTTTGATATTAAAGCTGTACCATTTCCATTTAATACCGTAATAACAAGACTGGTGGCTGTTGTTACTTGGTTTGACGCAATGTTACCTGAAATGTTAAAGGAGTCTCCTATTGCATAAGAAGATTGATCTGTTGTAATGGATAAAGGTCCTGAATTTGTTGCTACAAAAATACTTGGATTTTGTACTACGTGAAAGTCTGCTTCTGTTTTATAGGATTTTTCAGATATTATTGCTCTGTAGCTTCCAAACCTATCTGTCACACTTGGAATTGGTAGTGTATATGTAAATGTACCATCTGATGAAATATTTAATGAGCTTTTTACATCATATGTTTGTCTAACAACACCTGATGTATAGGATTGTACTATCTCGATTTGAAAGTCATTCACTCCAATCAAATTTGTACGACCTGAAATTGTTACAGTGTCACCTAATCCATATGCTTGTTTGTCTGTAGTTACTACTATTGGGGCATTCAGAGTTGGCGGTGGTATTAGATTAAACGAAGCAGTTGTTGTGGCTGTATCATATTTTGCAACAATATCATATGTTCCATAAATAGGCTTTACCGAATTTAAAACAACACCTGATGAAGCAGATGTATGATGAAAGTAATTATAAGAAGTAATTCTTCCTTGTGAATCAGGATACAAGTTTCCATCGTAAACTCTAACATTATTAGGATCATATACTGTGTAGGTTACCGCAGTAAGCGGAATAATTTTTGAGACGTTTCCTACAATAATTATCGGATCTCCCAAAATGTAAGATGGCATATCAGTGCTAAATGTAAGTTTAGTTTGTGCTTGTTGCGGTGGAGGAACATATGCTTGTGCATTTAAGACAAATTTTGTATTTGCTGATGCATCTGAATAAATCACAGAAACATTATAGTTGCCCTCTTTAAATCCCAATAGCTGATCAGTTTTCAAATCTGTTTCAAATTGAAGATTAGTGTTAGGATATGCTGTAATTGTTTTTTGAAATCCAGGGCCTGTAACAAGTATGCGGATTTGTTCTGGAATATAGCTTAGATTTGGTATGTTAACTTGTTTTGAAACTTGACCGCTTATTTTTACTATATCACCAAAAACATAGCTTGTTTTATCAGCTGCAACTGTAATACTAAGTGCGGAAGAAGTTCCAGTTGAAGATAGTTTTCCATTGGAGTTACCTATAGTTGCTATTTTGAATACCCAGTCACTAGTAGAATTTGTATTAAATCCATCTGTAATTCTCTGCCAAGTGTTAAAGTCATTTTTCTGATCATCTAGTGGCGGAGTTTGGTCTACTACCACACCATTTGCATCTTTTAGTTGAACAACTGCACCAATGTGTGGAAACCATGATGGTCCATATGTATATATCAAAAATTGTCCGCCTTGAATATTTGTACCAGCAGAAATTGTGTATGTATTTCGCAAGCCAGTTGTAGCCCCAATTGTCCAGCCACCAATGTTAACTGGTTGGGATGTTGGATTATACAGCTCTACCCATTGTAATATTGATTTAGAATCATCACCTGGAGGATCTGTTTCAACTTCATTTATCACAACATGATTAGCGATAGAACTTAGTTGGCCCATTACAGGATTTACTTGAATACATAGCATGACTATTGCCAAAAATCCAATTACAAGATACAATCTAGGGTCTCTCATCTGCACTATCATTTCATCACAAATATTGCAATTTTAGGTATTGATAGAGTAAAAGTTGAGCTAGTTGTTAATGCCCAATATCCACAAACAGGCATGAATAATGTGCTACATTATCCATTATAAGTCGTACGTAGAACTTGTTCTATATTGAGAAGGAATCAATCTTTTGCTTCAATGAATTAAATATCATAGAAGTATTAATGACAAAAAGAATGTATCCTAAGTTTGGTTTTTAGTATCACATTGTGGGCATTTATTATTTACAATTTTTTGTCCACAAACAGCACACATTCCCTCTCCCATAGCTTTTTGTATTTGCTTTTTTCTTCTTCCAACAAACACGCGCACACCAAAATAAATTACAACAGATATTATAATTGCATAAACAGGAGCAATAAATGGCAACATACCTATCATTAAAAATAAAATACCGATAATCAGGACTATCTCACGTTTTTCAAAACCCAATTATGTTAACATTAAGAAATTTTAATAAAAATCTATGCCAGGACTCAGAGTCACGGAAGTACTTCATTCGCAGTACCCATAATGAACAAATTTGTCACTTTAAATTGAATGGGAGTATCAACCGTTATGAAGAATAGAATCGCAAATAATGACATACACAATTCGGCTGGCGATGTTGACAGGTACAAGAGAGTACTTGAAAGATATAGCAATGGTTTAGATTGTATAAAGTTCCTTGATGCACTACTTTTAGCAGGAAGAAGTTGGATTAGAATTGCTAATTATGGATATAGTTGTAAAAGAATTCTAGACCTAAAAGACGACAAGCCCATCAAGTCATGGACTAGAGAAGATTGCGAAGAGATTGTAAAAAAGTTCATCAGTTCTGATCTTAGCAACGCAACAAAGCAGGGACATTTTAGAACCTTGAAACGATTAGTGCATCATTGTAAGACAAATAATCTGCAGGGCGGTGAAGAAAAATACTGTGAAGAAATTTCGTGGCTAACACCTGGGTCTTTCTATGATAAACATGAAAAAATCCAATCAAAAGACCTCATAAAGGATACTGAAATGCTTGCCATGATTGAAGCAATTAAGAGAAAAGGAGCAAAACATGTTAAAAGAAACATACTTGCGCTTTACCTATTACTAGACGGTAGTTTCAGACCAGCAGAATTACTCAATATCAAAATCGGTGGAATAGAGTTTGAAGATGATTATGTCAGAGTTCATACAACAGGCAAGACGGGGCCTAAGACTCTAGCACTTGTTACATCATATGTTCCAATGAAGGAATGGATCTCTGAACACCCTGGTGCAGATGACCCCGATGCGTTTCTCCTGTTTGAAGATAATGAAGAGGGCAGGATGTCATACTGGCAATTGTGGAATCTTGTAAAAAACTCTGCATCAAAAGCTGGAATCAAAAAAAGAATCTGGATATATTTATTCAGACATACTAGTATCACAGAACACGTCAAGCATCTGGGCAAGGTGGCCACTGTATATGGAAATTGGAGTCACAATAGCCGTATGCCACAAAAATATACTCATTTAGCAGATTCTGATCAAGAAGATGCAATATTGAAGCTACATGGCTTGAAAAGTAAGGACGAGAATTATTCCATGCTATTCTCAAAGATTTGCCCTTCTTGTAAGGAGCATAATTCTGCTGACAAGAGCCATTGTACAAAATGTGGTTTCATACTCTCAAAGAAACTTGCCCAAGAAAGAGAGTCCAGACGACGAGATCAGACAAAGATTATGGAGACAAAGTATTCCAAAGACGTTGCCAGTCTAAGGAAAGACTATGATGAACTAAAGCAGATGCTTGCCAAAGTCTTGAATGAAAAGTAAATGACTATTTTGTTTTTGTGAGATTTTCCAGATTCTCAATCTTTCTTTCTACAGATTCCATTTTCTCCTTGATCTTCTCCAATACCTCTTTTGGTACTGCGATAATTTCACTCATGATATGTAATTGTCGTTTTTATTTTAAACAGTTACAGGCATTGTTATGGTTTAAAAAAGTGGTGTAGGTTTTCGACCCATTTTTGATGAAAAAATAAATTCAATGTTAGATTAATTCAAAAAATTTCATCGTGACTTTTTTCTTATTGTTACTTTGCCATCTTTGACATGAACGTAATTTCCCCGATTTTCAAGAAGCCTCTTTGCAAGAGTTCCGCATTCTGGATCTAATACCAAGTCCTTTAATCCTTTATCGCTGAGTTTTGAAAAATCAAACCCTGCTGATTTCTTGTCTTTTGTATCATATAATACAGCCGTGTCATTTTTCTGCTCTGCTTCCAAATTATGCGAATTGGAATTTTCAGCAAGTCTCTTGCCCTCCTCTGTTGGTATGAAATATTCCTGCCTTTTTGTCTCTGTTATTTTCTTTCCTGATACAAGATCATGCTCTGTCTTTTTTGTCTCAACATAGCCCCGTTCAGCCACTTCTTTTTGCTCAAGCTTCCATAGGATTCCCATAACATCATATGATGAAAAGCGTGTTTTTTCTGTAATCCATCGTGCCGTTCCTCCCTCTTTTAGAACGTTGTATACTTCAAATTCCTCTCTTGTGAGATGGGTAACAGAATTGTTCTGTACGTTGGAGAGGCGTTCTACTGATTCTGGCGGAACAAGTATTGTATTATAGAACTGCTGGTCAATTCCGTTTTTGTTCATCGAGTCTATGATGTACTGTTTGTGCTTTTGAAAAAATACTACAAACCATACGTCGTAACCAAACTCAAAGTTTTTTCTAAAATTTTCAACTAGCTGTGATTCATGTTTTGTTGGGTCTGTCTCTACTTCTACTGCAACTATTTTTTCAGACCAGTACAGGGGATCATACGATATTGTCTTGTCTACATCATGGGTCTGTTGTGGCTCAAAGATCAAAAGATCTGGTCGTTGTTCTCCCTTGTCTCCAAGGTCTGGAATGCAGAACTTGAAAGCCTTTTGCTGCATTCTCATTATCATAAATATTGTGGCAAGGTGTAAAGGAGATCCTGCGCGTCTTCCCATTGCAGCTTGCGAGAAAAAGCTATTGTATGCAAGACGTGATAGCGCATAGCGTGTAGCAAGTTTTTCATCGCCATCAAATACAGTAACATTTTTGCGTTCAACCAATCGCAGTTGGTTTACTAAAATGTCGTCAAGCTTTTCAAATACATCTCGCTTGTCTACTTGAAACATTGTAGAAACAAAATCATAGATCTCATCTTTTGTCATGTCCCTATTTTCGTTATACAACAAAAGCAAGATTACAGCTTCAAGAGGTGTTACTTGCGGTACATCATTTTTTGTCTTTGTTGGCATGATATATTTTTGAAGTGATGTAGACTCGCCATACTTTTCTATACTATATCTTGCAAGTTCCATCCAGTCTCTTTTTCTGTCAACTATTGGATATGACTTGAGAAGGCCAGACAACGGTGTTTGTCCCTGCGAGTAAAATGCAAATCTCCCATGTGTCATAGATGTCAGAGTTTCTACGGATACAGGCATCACAGTCTTGAACATGTTTGCTGTTTCCATGTCAACCTTAAAGCAGACAATTGTTCGCACAAGCGCAGATATCTCTTTTGCAAACTCTCTTGGAAATGTGTTGATTGTCTGCGCTGTGATTGTGACCTTAACGTTTGCCTTCCTCATAGTGTTTAGCAGTTCACGCAATGCAAATGGTGCAAAAAGATGAGCCTCATCAATATACATGAAAAAAGGCTTTGGGACAATGTCTGTCCTGCTAAATCTTTTTCTTGCCTCTACATAGACCATGTTGATTAGAATAGTTCCTACAAACGATATCACATCATCAGAGCCTCCACTTGATAGATCGATTACCACCCATTTGCCTGACTGTATCACATCAGCAAAATCAATTGTAGACTGGGATGTATCCAGCATTGCTGCAACCTGCGGAGTTGACAGGATCTTGTCGAGCTTGTTGTATGCCGAGCGTCCTGCATCTCTTTGGTACTGTTGTGGAAAGAGTACATTCCAAAAGTGTCTTACATCACGGTTTGCTACCTTGGTAAGATATATCGAGCGCATCCTGTCATCTGTTATTATCTTGACAAGATCTCTGAGAGTTGAACCTTCTATCTCAACCAGTGCGTTTGCACCATTTCTTAGGAGGGCTTCAAGCTGTGGACCCCAAGAATCTCGATAAATGTTTCTAAGGGCATTTACAAGATTCATGACAACAACATATCTGTCGTCTCCTCCCTTGACCTCAAGCGGGTTTATCTTTACTGTCTTGCTCCACTGTCTTACAGCATCAAGACTGATGTAGATTACACGATCCTTTTTTGATTGAGGAATCATACGCAAAACGTCCTGGGCAAGTGAGCCATGAGGATCAAGTACAAGAAAACCTTCTTCTCGGTTTATGTTTTGGTTTATCATGATTGTATCAACAGTACTCTTTCCGGAGCCGACCTCGCCGAAGATTCCTGTGTGGATCTGTTCTTCTTTTGGTATGCCCACAGCCTTGCTGTTGTCATCAAATCCAAGTACTGTAATTATTGATCTTCCTAAGTTCATGACTTGAAATGAAATGTATCTTAAAAAGAAGTGGGAAGTAGTGTGTCCGATGGGACTAGGGTACCATCATGGTCTTATTTTAGACCCACTTTTGTAAAAATTTTAAATTTTGATCAGATTTATTCGATGAAATTTAAGATATGAAAGATGTAGAGTGTTCATTTTCACTTCATTGTTCTAAGCTGTTTGCTGTAAAGAAGTGTAGCTATCATCCCTATTATAAGTACAAAATAAGATACTGGAAATTCTGGTAAAGTGCTTACATCCACAATTATTGTTCCCGTCATTGCAGGATGAATTTGGCAATAATAGTTGAATGTGCGAACCTCATTGAAAGTATGAGAAAATTCTTTTCCAGGTTTAAGTAATCCACTGTCAAATTTCCCATCTGCACCTTGTTGGGGATTTCCACTTGTAACAGTGTGAGTTACATTATCATTGTTAATCCATGTGACTGTAGAATTCGGAATTATATGTACCACTTCAGGATCAAATGGTGTTCCTAAGTTAGGGGGCTGAATGGATATTGTTACCTGCTTCGATGAATTTGTTTTTGGAGTTTCTTCCCCATACGATGGCATAATCATCGTTAAAACAAAAACAAAGAGAATTAGTGAAAAATTAAACATACCGAATTTATTCAAGCTTTTCAAATCATTTCACTCTTCTTGTGTTCTCTTTTTTTTGTATTTTGGTTCCAATAAAATGATCTATTATTGGATCAGTCTTGCCAACATGAAAAGTGTTAACTCTATCTTGAATTTCTTTGTCAGTCTTTGTAATTCGTTCATGTTGACGAAGGTGTTCTGCCCACGATTCAGCTACAAATGTTTCAACATACCGACTAGGATTAGCAACGTCTTTGAACAGACCCCAACTTATTGCCCCATCACGTAAGCGAAGATTTCTCAGGTCTAATACTGCATATTCAAATTCATTTGATTTTGAATCATCTATGATGTATTCAATTTCTATCAAGACAGGACCATCATCTGGGTGTATATCGGCTGCTACTTGAGGAACTGACCAATGAAGAGACGGTGTCATGTCAACGTCTTTGCCTGACAACAGTCTATGACGAACCATTGTGACAAGACCAATTAACAATCCAAGTGAGGCAAAAAACAATGTGCTTGAAACACCAATGTGATTGGCAAGAACACCCCACAAAACACTTCCACCAGTCATACCAGCTTGGAATACAAGTATGTGCACTGCCAAGACACGAATCCCTACCCATTTTGGAGCAGAGCGGTATGCTCCAAAATTTAGGCTAGATATTATTGTGAGTTGAGCAATGCCTCCTGCAATCATAGCAAAGCACAAAAGAACAAAATCAGGTTTGTATGCAAGAATTGCCATTGTACTAGCAAATATTACAATTGCTCCACCAACTCTCCATTCTATAGACAATTTCTTTGGAAGTCGTGGCAAAACTACAAAGCCACTAATTATTGCACCAAAACCAAAACAACCTACCAATATTCCAAAGCCTGTTGAATCAAGGTGTAGATCATGTCTTGTCAATATTGGTAACAGTGCCATCAACGCACTACCAAAAATTGAAAATGCCAAGTCACGAACAAACAAACCATGGATATGTGGAGAGTGACGTATGTATCGTAATGCAGCACGCATTGCTCCAAAAACTCTTTCGGATGGTAACTCACCTTGAGTTGTAGATCTTTTCCACTTGTGAAGAAAAACTATCAAACCTACAAATGATATGGCATTTAACATAAAGACAAACCACGGGCCTGAAGCTGCCACAATAAAACCTCCTAGTGTAGGGCCAACAGCAGCTCCTATGTTTACACTTACACCACCTAGTGTTATTGCATGTCGTGCTTCAGGTCTTGGCACTAGTTCCAGAGAAGCTCCCATGGCAGCTGGCATGGTTATAGCAGCACCTAATCCCAGTACAAAAGTAATTGTCAACAAAATTGATGGTGTAACTATTCCTGTAAAAGAAAGCATTGAAAGTATTACTGCAACAACAAGCATGAAATACTGTGCAACTAAAAGCAAACGTCTTCTGTCAAATACATCTGCAAATGCACCACCAGGCAAAGCGAACAAGACAAGTGATAAACTAGTTGCTGTTTGCAATAGTGCAACAGTCAGTGGCGAGGGAGTAAGTGATGTCATCAGCCAAGCTGAACCTACATTTTGCATAGATGTGCCAATGTTGGATGCGGTAGTTGCTATCCACAATGCCCTGTATAGTTTTTGAGTAAGAAGAATGGATTTACTGGCACTCTGTTCAGCCATAGATTACAATCAACCCGGATCTATTTCAACTCGTAACTTAGAATGAAAAGTGTTCATCACAACATGAACACAATAAAGGAGATGCCATGATTTTATCACTAGTTTTTTGTTTCACACTTGCGTTCAAAATATGTTTGATATTGGCATACCCACCAAACTTTGCAACAGGTGACCAAGCGGGAGTAACAGGTAATGGACCAGGGGCAAGATCTTTGAATGCACCTGCACCATATACAATCTTGCCGCCCACTATAGTGAGAAGTGATTCAATGTGTTTGATTTCTTCCTCTGGAATGGTAAAGTAATCTGATGATAGTACTACAAGATCTGCAAACTTACCTGGTTCGATTGATCCTTTTTTGCTTTCTTCATTTGAAAACCACGCACTACCTATTGTGTAGAGCCTAAGTGATTCCATTCTGCTAAGACGATTGCTTTCTGGATACAATCTGGTTCCACCAACAGTCTTGCCTGTAACTAGCCAGTAAAGAGCAATCCATGGATTATAAGTTGAAACTCGGGTGGCATCGGTTCCAGCCCCAACAGGTACACCTTTTTCAATCATTTTCGCAATAGGCGGGGAATTTTCAGCTGCTTTTTTGCCATATCTAGCTACGAAAGATTCTCCTTGGAATGCCATCCTGTCCTGTATTGCGATGCCGCCACCTAGCTTGCGAACCCTTTCAATGTCTGAATCGTAAATTGTTTCAGCATGATCAAAAAACCAACGCAGACCATTGAAAGGAATCTCGCTATTGACTTTTTCAAAAACGTCAAGAAATCTCTTAATAGATTCTCCATAGGTTGCATGAATACGAAATGGCCATCTGTTTTTCACCAGTAATGTCACTACATCTTTTAGTTCAGTTTCCATTGTATTGATAAGATCTGGTCTTGGTTCAGGAAAATTTTCAAAATCAGCTGCAGAAAATACCAACATCTCGCCAGCACCATTCATGCGATAGAAATCATTACCATCGCCAGGCTTTACTATTTTCATCCAGTTGGCAAAATCTTCTAATTCCTTCTTTGGTCTTTGTGTAAATAGATTATAAGAAATTCTTACAGTTAGCAGGCCTTGTTTTGCAAGCTCATTGATTACTGCATAATTTTCTGGATAATTTTGAAAGCCACCTCCTGCATCAATTGCACTTGTTACACCAAATCGATTTAATTCATGCATGAACTGGCGAGTGGAGTTAACTTGATCTTGATATGCAAGCTTGGGTCCCTTGTCCAATGCTGAATATAAAATCAAAGCATTTGGTTTTGCAGTAAGTAATCCAGTAGGGCTCCCTGAATTATCACGTTGAACTTCACTTGCAGGAAAACTAGGACCGTCCTTTGAATATCCTGCATCTTGGAGTGCCGCTTTGTTAAGTAAGGCACAGTGATAAAGATGCAAAACAAAAATGGGTGTTTTTGTGTTTATCTTATTTAGTTCATCAACAGTTGGTACACGCTGTTCATCAAATTGAAATTCCGACCAGCCTCCTACTACTCGCACCCATTGCGGATCAGGTGTTCTTGGAACCTGTTCTCTTACTCGCCTAAGAGCTTCATCTAGTGACGGTATGCCATCCCATCGTAATTCCATGTTGTAGTTAAGACCTGCACGTATAATGTGAAGATGTGAGTCGTTAAGACCTGGAATTATTGTACGCCCGCCTACATCGATTACTTTGGTTTTATCATTTTTATAATCTAGAATTTCTTTATCTGTTCCTGTTGCAATGAAAGATCCATTTTTGATTGCTATTGCAGAGACAAAAGAACGGGATTTGTCTTGGGTAGCAACATGACCATTAATAATAATCAGATCAGCTGATTCATTCTTTTGTTGATTTGTTTTATTCATGTTCTGACCTCTTGTTCATATCATTACAAGAAATAAAAAATGAGGTCTGGAAATATTTTGATTTCACAAAGTACACTCCAGATTACCTAACTGCCCTCACGAGCATGTTCACCAAGCATTGCTTTTGCATATTCTACGCCCATGCCATATGTGCCAGCATTTTCTCGTACAAGTGAGGTAACAGCATCGTACGTTTCAGTACGTGCCCAATCACGTTGCAATTCTAATAGAAATTGCAGCCATGTTATTGGTACTGCCCCTGCCTGTATCATACGGAGCATTGCCATGTCGTGTGCCGTTTGGGTTGTACCTCCACAAGCATCTGCCACCACATACACCTCGTATCCTTCTTCTAATGCCATAATTGTTGCCGTTGCAATACAGACTTCTGTCCAAAGTCCTGCAAATACAATTTTCTTACGTCCCGTTTTTTTTATTGCATCTACGACTCTCTTATCTTCCCAACAGTTCATTGTCGTACGGTCAATTATTTCTTGACCAGGGAAGACTTTTTTTATCTGCGGGAAAAAAGGTCCCGAGAAACTTTTTTCTGCAACTGATGTAATGATTGTTGGCACGTTAAAGATTTTTGCAGCCTTTGCAAGACCTGTAGCGTTACTGATTAGTGTTTGACCATCGATTGATTTTACCGCAAATGTCATCTGCGGTTGAAAATCAACTAAGACAAGAACACAGTTTTTTGGATCTAGCAAGCTGTGAATTCGGTTGTCGATGTTTGCCATCGGGTGGCTACGCTAGCCTAATATATAAAAATGCAAGTTTGTCCAAAACTACCTACTCAGTTTTAACATACTGAAAGTGCTAATTTGATATTTTTTTATAGATAGTAATTTACTACCTAATATGGATTCAGCACTTAGATCATCCAAAAAAACAGTTGAACCCATTCCATGTGAAGTTTCCGATATATGGCACGTATTAGGAAAGGCATGGGCTTTAATAATTTTAAAAAATATGAGTACAAAAAAACTAATACGATTCAACGACTTGAAGAGAATTTTGCCTGGCATAAGCAATACGGTATTATCAAGTAGATTAAAAGATCTGGAAAAGGCAAATTTAATCTCAAAAAAAGTATACGCCGAGGTACCTCTTAGAGTTGAGTATAATCTAACTAGACAGGCAAAGGAACTAGAGAACATATTAGACATTCTAGGAAAATGGGTTAGCAACTGGAAACCAATTACAATAAGACAAAAATAATTTCTTAAAAATTGAATTGGTGTTTAAGCATGATTTTACAATCGTAATTCGTCATTTAACAAATTCAATATTTTATACCTTTGATGGGTTTAACAATGTTAGTTTGACAAATTAACCTACCGAAGGCAGGTTTAGCTAAATTAGTTTAATACCATGATATTTGCAAAACTCCTTAAAGGATCTATGGAGTAGATTTCACGTCTTTTTAGTCATAGAGCTATAGAGATCCCTCAGTGACACAAAGTGACTCAGACCTACAGCAGCGTATACTTGTGGGGCCAATGGATCTGCATTGTTAGCTAGCATCTCTACTACTATTGCATTGTAATCTGCTACGATTACTCCAGCCTGAGTCATCCGGATCATTGCAGTATGTTGTTCTGTTGCATCAAAAGCTCCTGAAGCATCGATTGCCGCATATGCACCATACCCTGCGTTTACAGAGGATATTGCAGGAAAACACGTGCAAACTGCAGTATTAATGCCCGCAACAATAACTTTGGATCTACCTGTCTTTTTGAGTGCGGAGGTGATTCGAGGTTCGTCAAATGGATTTACTGTTATTCGATCAATTATTTCTAGATCCTTCAGGATGTCGGCTAACTCTGGAAAGATTGGCCCAAACATTCCGTCTGACATTGTAGTAGTTGCTACTATTGGCACGCCAAGAATCTTACAAGCTCGAGCGAGACCAACTACGTTCTTTCGGAGGTCTTGCGGTTCGGGGTACCTAGAACCAGCAACCAAGCCAACTTGATGGTCAACCAGAAGCAGTACCGCATTGGACCGAGTTAACCTGTCATCTGCTGGATTATTCATACTGTGGGGTGGTACCCATCTGTATTAAATAGAAACTTTCCAAAAAGAAAGTAGTAACAAAAGATGAAGTTGCAAGGAAGATTTTCCGAAAAACAACGCCAAATCTATTATAAACTTCTAACTTCAAGTCAAAGATACTTTTTGAGAAAGTCCATTCCTTCTTGAGTGAAGATCTCGTTCATCATTCGTGGCTTCTTATCGGAGAATACGATATCAGCGCGCCACTTTGCACCAAAGCCCGCGAGCATCATGCCAATTGGAACAGTGTCGATCCCTTTCTCTGTTAGGGACCACTGAACGATCCTAGGCGGATTGTTCTTGATGACGGTTTTTTTGATAAATCCTTCTCTCTCCAGTTCTCTTAGCCTCGTCGCAAGAACTTTTGGCGTGATCCCTGGTAGTGATGATAGAAATTGGTTGAATCGCTCTACCTTGTAGACTGCAATGTCCCGAAGAATTGGAAATGCCCACTTTTTTCCAAGGATGCCAAGAGAAGTCATCACTGGGCACTCGGCGAACCAGATTTTCAAAAACCTCGTTTCTAGTTTCTTGTGGGTTCTTCTAAATGAGGTCTCGACAGACAATTCTGGCAACACATTGTTCTGATATTTTGGGCTCATGTCAATGTCCTAAAGTCAATACGATAGACCAAATAGCAGATATTAAAGCCAGCGATTGAATCATTAAACTTTTCAGGCATTCTTTCAAACGCAATAAATTGCGTAGTCTTTATACAGATTACGATCATGGCTCTGAAATTTCAAGATTTGATTTTTAGATGACACATTTTATTTAAAAAAATCTAAAACAAGTTTTTGAAATTCAGAGTCTGATAGCTCTTTTCTTTTTTGCGCAAGCAAAGCTGCATCCTCACCTACAGTATACCTCAGACTAGGATTTGGTGTTGTAATTGCATTTAATATTACTTCAGCAACCTTGCTAGGTGGGATTGCATTCTTAAAATGAGAATTTATAGAACTTTGTAATTTCCGCATGGAGTTATAATAAGGCGAACTTGGGTTTTGATTTTTTTTAGCCACTAACATGCCAGTGTCAAAATTGGTTTTAATTGCACCTGGTTCTATTATGACAACTTTGATCCCAAATGGCTCTAAATCATACGCAATAGATTCACTGAGGCCTTCAACTGCAAATTTTGTTCCATGGTATGGTGACTGTAAGGGTATTGCCATCTTTCCACCTATAGAACTAATATTTACAATAATGCCACTTTTTTGCTCCCTCATAGTAGGCAGAACTGCCTGGGTTACTCTTATCAGACCAAAGACGTTTGTCTCGTATTGTGCCTTTATCTCACTCATCGAGAGATCCTCAAGGGCTCCCATAAGGCCGTAACCTGCGTTATTTACCAGTACATCAATTCTTCCAGCCTCTGACTTGATAATCTTAATCGCATCATCTACAGATCTTTCATCTGTGACATCAAGCTTTACTGTATGTAGCGAAAGGTTCTCTTTTTTTGCAACATCTGTGATAGTCTTTGCTTTTTCTATATTCCGCATGGTTGCATATGTACGAAAGCCGTTTCTTGCAAGCGCAAGCGCAGTCTCATATCCCATCCCACTTGAGCTTCCGGTAACGACGGCAACTTTTTGATCTGCCATTTTCTATTTTCCTCTGAGGCAATGAATGCCTTTAACTTTTTGATTTTGTATCGAAATTTGTAGTCTAGCAGATTCTGCATTCGTATCCTCTGTGAAGATTAACATATTTCATCATTGTAAACCCGCTAAGAGATTTTAATTATTGATCCAACTCCCAAATGGTGAGAGGCCTGTAGGATCCATCTACTGTTTTTTAATAATAAAACTATCCTCATTCTATCAAATTGCACTTAAATACAAATTTTACAGATCAAATATTGTTCGATTGTGGAATACAGGCTAGGAATTTTTTCCTAGTCTTTTTTCTTTTTTGGTAATTTTGGTACGAATTGTTTTATTTTTTCTTCCAATTCTTTCACATGCCACGTAATGGTATCACGCTTTTTCAGAACAAAAAATCCAGTAACCGGTCCAGCAATTACAAGCATCAGATATGTAGAATCTTGTTTGTAAACGGCAGTGACAAAGACATTCTCTTTTACAACAAAGCTTACATCGTTTGTTCTAGAATCAAATGGAAGATTGTTTCCTTCCCAGTGGTCAAAGACTTGGCGTACAAGAAATGAGATTTCCCATTTATCTGGTGCATGCAGTGTTGCCGTCGCTCCATAGGAGTAGAGACCTCCTCCACCTGCATATGTTGCATTGACCTTTAGCACACGATCATAGCTTGCCTGAATCTTTGAATCGTCTGCAAGAAACAGATCTATTTTTCCATTTGAGAATTTCTGTCCAGAAATATCCACATTATTTAGAGCATAGTTGTTGTCTCCGACGTTAAATTGTGGTGGTATCTCGATGTGAACCTGTCCTGCGCCTGTGCTTTGCTCAAACGGCGTGTTTGAGATAATGGATTGATTGTTCACCGTAATCAATGGGACAAGATGAAGTACAGTGCCATCGTTTCCTGTTGCAGTAACTGAGATATCGATTATCTTCTTTGAGATAAAGTGCAAAATTTCGGCTAGTGGTTTGAAGCCATCCTTATGTGCAAATATGGTAACATCAAAGGCACCTTCCCTGTCAGGTGAGATGGAAAACTGACCAGGAGCTGTCTGAGTTACAGGAATTATCGATTGAAGGTCATAGCTTGCATTTTCAACATCGGCAGTTACCTTGAATGCGTTTGGTTTTCCCACTTTGAATATTGTATTATTTGCATCTGTGCTAAGATGCATCTCGTTGTAAAAAGAGTCAACCTCTTTTGTTATTGCTCCAGTATCAGCAAGTATTGCTACGGTGACCTTGCCTTCCTTGTTTATTGTCATGTATTGCCCCAAAGGATCGACTGTAACTCCACTTGCTGCAGACAGATCCTGTGGTACGAGTTGTTGTAATGGAACTCCAAAGGAATCTACCTTATGAGCTACAAACGGAAATTTCTCACCGACATGAATTCTTGGTGGTAGATCAAACTCTACATTTGTTGCAATGTCAAGTGGGAATATTGTCACAGATGCAGAAGAGAGTCCAGGTATAGATGCAGAGATGTCTGCCTTGTCTGATAGAGTTCCTGCAAGTGCCATGTTTGTTGACGTAAACTGGAGTTTCTTTGGAACATCTTTTATTATCGTCTTTATTTCAACATCTGGAGGTTCTGAAAATACCGAGGACGGTTCTACCATCGCACCCGAGCCATCTGAGATGTACATGATGCCAAGGTCTTGAGTGATTCCAGTTTTTGCTGGAAGTGAGGTAATTGCAACATTGTAAGAGTCAAAGTATCTTGGTATGATACTGGCAGGTGCAGTTCCAAATATCTTGCCAGCACCAGATGCAGTGATGGTATAGTTTCCTTCTTCACCTGCTGCAATAGGAAATTCTACTGCAGCTGCAACTCCTATTTCTTGATTTGTTCCCGGAATGCGCGCTGGAATCATCTCTATCTCCTTGTCATATTGTAGGTCTTGACTATTAGATGAGATCTGGACTATGCTGCTGTCTGCAGCAAGTGGAACCACGATGTTCTGATTTGTATTGTTTGTAAAATGGTACAAACTGACAATGCCGTAGCTCTTATCATCAAAGACAGATGGATAAACCCAGACTTTGACCAGGTTAGGTTTGCACGAAGATAGTTTACTACAAAATGATGATGCTGTTGTCTCGTCTACAGACAATACAGGATTACTAACTGTATTGCTCGTCAGAGCCACACTATTGAAAAGTGCAGGACCCGCGATTAGTAAAGCTGTAGCAGAGCCCACACCTTCAACACTGACTGAGATTGTAGAGTTTCCAAAGTTTCTTGTGTATATGATTCCTTTTGCAATTCCGTCTTTGAGTTTGGTTGAATATGTAATATCATTAAAGTGGGTTACGTCATATGTATTGCCAAATCTTGCAACGTCGGTATCACTTGACGATAAAACTGCATTGATGGTATATGGTGGTTTGAAGGGTTTGCCTTCTTTTTCTAACCAGACATAATAGTATACAGCAGAATTGGGGACTGCAATATCTGGCGCTACTGCTAGTCTTACTTTGATGTCATCATGCACCTTGGTTATCTTTGCTGTTGCAAGACCAAGTCCATCTGCTGCAACTGAAACAGTTCCACTACCTTTTGTGATAAGAGGGAGCTGAGCATAATACTGGCCTTTTGGTATCGTAATTGTAGCTGGCGCTTCTATTGTCGATGTTGTTGTAACAAATAACTCGCTATCCAAGTTTACAGGAGCTGGCAATCCAAACTGGTCTTGTGAGAAAACATATGCTAACATGTTTTGGGCTTTGGTGATATTGGTTGGAAGTATGATCCTAAGTGATGCTGGTTGTGTATTGGATTGGTATATTGTGGTGTCAGCTTGTACAAGATTTCCTTGAAGTGCCGCAAAGACTGTTGCATTTCCGTTTTTTAATGGCTTTATCTGAAAGATTCCGTGATTTGTAAATGGGGAAATGTTGATTGATTGAGGAACATCAAGTCTTGATTTGTCACTAGTAGATAGGAAGAGCAGACTGTTATCACTTGATGGCCTGTCAAGTACTATGATTCCTTGATAATCTTGTCCTACGATCATCTTTTTTGGAATCCACACAGAATAACCTGAAGATACTTCTCCTGATGACTGACCAAATGCTGGTAATAGTGGAGATATCACCACAAACAAGAAAAGCGATAATGACGCAAGTGATTTCTTAATCACGTACACCAATAATGCACTGCATTTAAGTCAGGTTTTGAAATGTTGATTCAATTCCAGTTGCATCAGATTGTAACAGAGTTTTGTTGTGGCCCTGTTAGTCTAGTAAGACATACCTGTAATTATTGTGCCAGAGTATATGTTGGCAGTTGCAGATGCGGCGCTAGTTGTACTTCCGAGTTTTACGACTCCACCTGTTACTGCATATGGTTTGATTGTTATCGGTTGGCCATCCGCATGAACAGTGGTACGAATAATAAATTGAACCATGTCGCCAGCATTTACGTTCACAAATTCATTACCAATAGTTGTAGTCTGCTTAAACTTGTAATTCTCAGCTTGCAGATATGTCAAGCCGTTCATTGCCTGTAACGGAGAAAATATTGGGTCCGAGTCATAGTAAATCAGATCTGATTTAACAAATTGTCCGTTCACATATACATCAACATAGACACTTAGAGGATCTCTGGGTCTTGGTGGGGGCGGCGGATTTGGTACAAAGTACATGCTAACATCACTTGTAAGCGAAGACTCGCCTGATACTCGCAGAGCTGCGGTAGCAAACATTCTTCCAGTGTTTGGTGCAATTGCAAATGCACTTGTTACCGTATTAACATCAATGCTTGTTATCTGACCGGTCGACGAATATTGCGCATTGGTGTTTGTTATCACAGGTATTGCTTTGAGGCCAACGGGATTTTCAATAGCGTTTAATGGAATAGATAGCGTCTGACCGTTTACTGTAATATCCACCTCCTGTTCACCTGGAATAATGGGAACAAATAATGATGAACCGGGGGAATAATTTCCATCAAGATAACCAAGTGTTACATCATGATTGATCTTCACGTCAGTTATCGTTGCTGGTACCGCTACAGGAATCTGTATGTATGCAAATGGAACATAGACTTGATCTGACGAAGTAGAAAGATGTGTTATGTTCAAGTGTTGCAAGTCAAAAACTGCGGTACTAAATGGCCCACGATAATACATCGAACTAGGATACAAAAGAAGAGTGACACCTGGGTCATCCTGTTGAGCAATTGTAATCTGTTGCGAGTTCAACTGTAATCCGCTAGAACTTCCATCGGTTACCCCCTCAACACCTGTGATACTGTTTTTGGTTATCTGATAAATCGTATTAGCTGGCAATCCGTAAATCTTCAATAACGAGTCTGTTGTCGGATTGTACGATTCTGCCTTGATGATACTGTTGTCGCCTTTCATGATAACATACAACGGTCCCGGTGTAACCGGTATTGTATATTGTGTCTCGAAATTTGCTGCAGTAAAAGTGCTCAGAGGCTTTAACGGGTATGTGCTGTAGAGTTGGAATGCCCAATGACCATCGCAAATGCTACACAACCAAGAAGTGTCGGTGTATGTATATTGCAGACTCGTGATGGTGACTTGGTCTTTCTTTGTCACTGTATTGATTTGCAGTGGAGTATACTGATCAACCCAATGGAAACTGCAATGTCGACCCCTACCCCAACCCCAACACGTATCAACAACATACTCTTTATGTTTTGCAGTAGCAGAATAGCTACCTATGGAAGATGTGGTAGCTGGAGCATTAACAGTGACAGTAACGGTATGGGCAATTTGACCAGTACCCCAACAAGATCTCATATCGCAAGCGACAATCCCACGTGGAGAATCAACAAGACCGGTCGTTGAGTATAACAAAAATCCATTTGAATTATAATCTGTATGAATTAGATCATAGGATGGCGAATCAGGCGCTGCAAATGAAATGCTTCCAGTGGTAGAACCTCGAAGATATACAGTCATGCCCTTAAGATTGTCATTTACCTGAAGAACCGCGTAACTTGAACCATCTGAAGTATGCAATGTGATTCCATTGTCTGTTGTGGTAACAGAACCGGTTCCAATTACTCTAGAATCTGAATATCCAAGAATATTTGGAGACAGAGCGCGTGGAATCAAAGCACCATTGCTATAGTCGTATGCTGCCTGAAGTTTTGGCACTTCAAGTGATGTTACCGGGTCTGTATCTCTTATTACCGCAGCATATTTGGTATCCTGTGGCACAGTTGCATATGGGACAAGTGAGACTCCCTTTCCTGCATCACTGCTACCGTAGATGACACGGCCCGAATAATCATATGTGTTCATCTTAACTGCCACACCAAAGGCAGCACCAAAAGAATTACTTGGTCCATTGTTGTTTTGGCTACCGTTTCCTATGTTTTTGACTGTAAAGACATTACCAAGGTCAGTGACAAGTTGAATCTGTGTTGCAGAGGCGGCACTGATTGGTGTGATTACAACAAGAGCTAAAAGAAGTAATGCTAATTTTTGCACACGAATAATGAAAGATTGTTTTTTAAGCACTTATGCATCCAATCTTAGTTGACAAGTTGATGGATAGAAAAATTATTTCGCTTCAACCACCTTTCAGATTTATTAATAAAAATGATTCTAACAAAAAGTTTCAAAACGAATTTTCTAATTTCAACAAAATAGATCTAGCGTACTTGATTCAGATTAATGAAAAAGGTCTGTATGTCATAGTAAGAGAATTCAACGATGACATACTCGCTTTCATTGTTCTAAAGGACTGGGGTACGCATTTTGAGATAAAGTTGGTTGAACGTAACAGAGATCCATCTCTTCCAGTTATCAAGGCAGGAGCTGAATTGATCATCTTGGCAGAAGATCTTTCACGTCAATTCAATTACAAAAAGCTCGTTCTGTATTCTGTTGAAAATAGAATTTCATACTACAGGAAGTTAGGCTATGTTGAAAAAGAAATCAAGGTAACAGACCCAGTTTATGGTACTCTAACAAAGATGGAAAAGAAAGCGGCCTAGTTCTATGCTACAAGATTATTTTGTTCTGCTTCAATGTCATCTGTGGCCTTGAGTGCATTGCGTAGGCTGCCTTTGATCGTAGACGGTGCATCCTCAGGCAAACTCTGGAGTCTTTGAAGTTCATTTAGTAGTTCTGGAACTAACTTCAATCTAGATTCGATGTACTCGGAATAGTTCATCTTTTTACGAGTGGCCAAAAGGCCTATCACACCGTCCAGTTCTGCAGAAAGTGCGATCGTACGTCTCTGCTTCGTCATACTATAGTATGAACATAGTATGATATAAGGATGTATTGTATGACAGGGGGTTCTCAGCCAAGGAGGGGATCATTTTAGGTATTGTGATGGAATAACTCCAGCAAGATTCAGAGTGGAATTAGAAAAGGGTTTGATCTGGGCATTGTAGGGAATTCTTTGTATTAGATTTCCTTGGTCATCTAGGATCCTGATGTACTTGATATTAATTGGATTATTTTCAGGATTCTTTATGTCAAGTGTATTTCCTGTGTAGGTGGCAATGGCGTTTTCTCTTTCTTTGTTGTTGTGTATAGTATCAATAGTGTTTGCCTTTTGCATATATGACATGTTTTGACTCTCGACATAAAGTATCATTGCAACACCAATGATAACAATTATTGTTACTGCAATTGCAAGTGGAAGAGACATGGTTCCAAATAATATCATTTCATTTAAGGGATTGAGCAGATCCTTTTATGATATTCAAATTTGTGATACGTGATTGGCCTATCACAGGGACAAGAGATTTTTGACAAGCTCAAAGTTCAGAGCAAGATGGGTTCTGGAATACTGTATTTACTCAACACCGGCATTGCCTGGGAAGTTTCAGAAAAGGGTCTTGCACTTGAGCTAAACTATGATGAGATCATACTTGTAAAAGAAATAAAAAAAGAAATGCTTTTGATCTCATGGATGGAAAGAAAAGATAGATACGATGTCAAGTTTAATATCAAAAATGCAAACGAGGCTGTACAGAAAGTAATCAAATATCAAGACCACAAAAGATTAACTGGTTGAATTTGTTAAATTTCCATCTAGTGATTTCAATTCTTTTAGGATCTGTTCCTCACTTGTAACATTGAGTGGTATGGTGTAGTTCTGATCAAAAGGCATGGTATTATTTTGTAAAGTTTGAGTTAGATTGCCCGTTGGTACAATGTTACCAGTCTGATTCATTGATGGCATAGTCTTGGGAAGCTGTTGTGTCTGGTTGGCATTGTTCATATTCTGCGATATTATATCGTGAGAAACCTGACCATACAAAAGAGGGTTAGAGCAAAATTCCTTGACACCAATGGCTTGAGAGATACTATTGTTCTGTACGTTGTTTGCCTCTAGTTTGAGCTGGTAAAGTATTGGCGGATCAGCACTATACCCTTGGGAATCATAAATTGTCTGCTCAATTGGGAACGGAAATCCATCCTTGATGTATACGGTGTTGCCTTTTACTACCTCAAATCCAACCTCGTAAACTCCAGTTGAGTTGGAACCTGTGTCAATTGAGGTAAACCTGCTAACAGTCAGTTGTGGCACGGGTGATACATAATCATCTACAAATCCCCATGATCTGCCAATCTCCAGGGTCTGCGACTTGTGTGTATTTGCATATTTTTGAATATACAATAAGGCATGTGAAAGTGATGAAGCATAATTCATGCTTGCTCCGTCTGTAGTTATTGTACCAAAGTCTTCAGTGATATGCAGTATGGCAAGCCATTGGCTTTTTGAACCATCAGGTGTGAATGTTCCCTGCACTATCCAGCTACTGCCTGTATGGTCCTGCAGTGGTTCCATAAAGTCAAGCTTTGCCTGATAGCATGTGGTAGCACCGTTTAATGTTGGCTTGATGGTACGATCACAAATGTGGTAAGTGAAGCTCTCACCTTGAGAGATTCCTTTTCCAACATACCATGACGGGTACTCTTTTTGTTTTTCAATTACCAATCTTTCAAAGCTGTTGTCAAATCCTATGGCATATGCAACTGAAGAGAACAAGAGCGCGGTGATTATTGCAACAGCAATACCAAGTCGTAACATATGTAACATCACATAAATTCTTTAAAAAGAGAAAATTTTGCCTTAAATTTTAGACCCTGTCAAATTACATGATAAAAGAAGAATTTTCCTGGCTTGAGCTCAGACCACAGCAAAAGTTCAAAGACGATGAGGAAAACAATATACTTCAAATTATACAACATGCTTCCGAGTTTGCATTCTTTGTTTTTCGTGAAAAAGATTCAATGAAAATAATCGTCAGAACTACAAAAAATGATCAGAATCTCTTCAAAACTATTGCAGGTGTCAGCGCTGAACCAATTGAAAAACCACATTTTGAAAAAATGATTACAAAGTATCTGACGCTAAAGAATAACCGCTCCATGATTCCCCTTGTAGACTTTAAGAACATAACAAAAAGCAACGTCTATTCGAAATTATGGGCAGAGCAGAGAGGTGGCATGATGGCCTGTTTTGTTTGTGACCAGACCAAAAAGATCTCGTCTGCAATTGATAGAAAAATCAATGCCCTTGAGAGACGAGCCGCTACAAAAGGCGTTACTCTTTCAGGCAAGGACAAGGCAGAGCTCGCGGCTGCAAAACAAAAGCGAGAAGGCCATAGTCACTACAACTGTACCATAGTATTTGGCGTGCACACTACCACCTGTGATCTACATGGACTGCAAGATGAAAAACGCAGAAAGATAGAGGAAGAGAGGAACATATTTGAATCAAGGGCAAAAAACCTCAAATCACTTGACAGGAAAGAATTTGGAAAAGAATACGATGCTCTAAGAGAATCATACAAAATGGCAGTCAAAAAGATTCAAGATGATTTTAGATCAGATGCTAAAACTGTAAGTGATGATATCAAGGAAACAACCAAGATACTTGATAAGATAATTAGCAATGTTTTGCTCAACAGCTTTGCGCACAGAATTGCTGCACACAAGGTCAGACTTTCATCTGGAGAGAAAAGTTTCAAACAAAAACTTGCTGAGATCTTTGGCGTGGCCGTAATTGATCCACATACATTTGTTCCAAAGAAGCTGCATTCAAAAAGCATGACATTAACCGAGATTGAACTTGCATTTTACATATCGTTGCCACAAGAGCATGATGTGCAAACAATCAACTTTGGCATTGGCCCTACTCCCACCTTTGTGCATGGACAAACGCAGGAGATAAGTGAGACCGATCTTACCACGGACTTTGGTTGAGCTCATGTGAATAGATCATTAATTGAGATGTGTTTGGTTTCACGTCTAGTGTTCTACTCCTTTGATCGAATCCATTAAATTCAAACGAGGAAAAGTGTTTACATGTCTTACAAATGCAAAGAATGCCAGTTGGAATTTTTTTCAACAGAAGGCTTGGGGGTTCATCTTGTCAAGGCGCACACGAAAAATGATCCAAATGTGTTGGATTCTTTTGCTTAGATGTATTGATGATTGTGATTCTGCTTAGTCATCATCACCAAAACCGAACGCTGCCGCAAAACCTTTCCAGTGTCTTCTGATAAAGCCGTATCCAATTATTCCTATTACAATTATGAGGACAGTTGTAATGATGGTACCATAGTGATAAGTTGGTGCAGAGATCAAGTTATCAGATTCAAATGTCTTTGATGCCTTACCACCCCAGGCATTGAATACTTCAATAGTAGCATTTGCGTTTCTGTCAGACAAGAGCAGGGTACATCCTCTTGTACAGGTCATGTTCTGAACCTTGCCGTCAATGAGAATCTGCCAGTATGGTCCAAACTTGTTGTCAGGATAGATGTTTACCAATCCTTGATATCTAGTACCGTTGAGAACATTGTCCTGGTCTGTATTTACGACATACCTCCAGTTAGTATCAAATTGGAAACCGCGCTCAAGAAATGATAATTGTTTTGCTCCAGCACTGATTGTAACATTGTAAGGTGATGGCTGCTCATAGACAAGATTTAGAGAAAGATCAAGCGGGTTTTGTGCAAATACCTTGTATACGTCAGGTATTAACATGGAGGTAAGATTTGCTTGCATGTTTATCACTCCAGAAGCTGCTGCTGAATCTTGCTTTCCATACATGTCATCAAGGACAATTCCTGCAAATATCATGTCCCTATCGTGGACTACCTTTTGGCGTATGAAATCCTGTTCATATGTAGCGTTCTCGGTAAAGTCTGGAACCATTTTCAAGCTCAGCGGGAGATGGTTTATGGAACCATCTGAATGCAATGATATCACAATGACATCGGTGCTGAACCTCGTATGAGGATATCCGAAATAATATTTTGTCAGATTTAGTGTGTCATATCCGGCAAAGTTTGCAGACTGTAAAGTGTTTATTATTGTGGAATTGTCATACCGTGTTTTCAATATGGTAAACAGGATCGGATGGTTGAAGATTATCTTCCCATATCCTGCTTTCACAAACATAGCAGAGGCTTTGCCAGATTGTAATGCGGTATCATGATAGCTGAAATTATCATCAACAAAATTAGCTGAATAAGATTCTGACCAAGTCATGGACTGGTTTAGCGGTACTGGTGTTAGTATCTTGTAAGCAAAACTATTGTACACAAAACTGTTTATCTTGCTTCTACGATCTGAGTGAATAACAGGAGAGTCATCGTCTGATCCTCCACCTACTGAGCCGTAATAGTGGAGTGCCACAGCTGGTCTCTTGCCAAAACCCCACCAGCTATTGTCTTTTAACACAGCGTATGGATAATTTTTGTAAACCGGCTTGTATTGTACAACCAATGCAGATGTAGAGTTGTCGCCTTCACCTATCTTGCGACCTAGATTGTAAACAGCAGTATGATAATAGAAAATGTGTTTATGAATGTCGCTTGATGTTGTGGAATTGTATGCAGTGTGACCTTCTTCATACTCGAAATTATAATTCCATGGTTCTATTGCGGAGTTTGAAAATGTGTATGAACAATTTTTTTGATGGCATTCATATTTGCCAATTAATGATATATCGGATTTTGAATCCGTGTGAGTATCAATTGTTCCAAACCTTGCATCTTTCCACTTGTAATGAGGATCAAATGTAACATTGATTCCATCCCACACATAGTATGTGCCGTCACCATTTCTCATTTTGTAACCATCATGATCTATGAAATTTTCAAACTTTAACGCGATAGTTACTTGTGGTTTTATTATGGGCGGCGAGTACGAATCTCCCCCTGAAGTGTACCCCTTGGAGCATTTGTAAAAATCACATACTAGTCCGAACGCAGCAACAGTTTGCGATATGTGAGCACTGGTAACTGTGGTGCTAATTTCTGCATGACCATATTCGTAGAAATGACCATTCCCTTGGTTATCGTAAGATACTGGTCCCCTCTGTATGCCGCTGAGAATTAACCCATCAGATTTGATAGATTGTGGGTAGATGTACCAACAATTTTTAGTCCATGATACCAGTATTGTAACATCAAAAGCATCACCTGGATAATATGTGCCATCAGGATTTTGTCTTGTAAACGTCTTTCCGTCTATGCTGATCTTTGAAGCTTGTGGAAAAATATGTACATTGACATGACATGAAGCATCTACGAATCCATTTGCATTTGATATAGATGTGAAAGAAGAAGGAATTACTAGCAAAATCATAATAATTGATATTGTGATCTTTTGAGTTTTTTGCATCTGCTCAAAAGATTTAGAATATTAAAAAGAGAGTCATTGAAGTGTAAATTCAAATATCGAACCGTTTGATGTGGCAAGCTGCATCTTGGATCCTGATCTGTCCGCATCAATCACTATTGGTTCTCTTGTAGGCAAAGATTGTACATGGGTGCCATTGATGTATGACATATTATATGATGCCTTGGTTCCATCTATCATGATTTTATCTATCTGCAGGTTTGTCAGGCCATAGTTTACGACCTCTACCTCCGACCCTGCCGGTGTGTTCCTTCCCGCAATAAATGAGATACTCTCTGACATTTTGTTCTCAGATGAAGTCAACATTTGCGAGGCGCTCTTCTGTTGGTTTCCAAACTGATTTGTAGATGCAGCAATGATTAATCCAGCAATTGCCAGAGTAATTGCAAACATCAGAGCAGCAGAATATATCTCAGATATGGCCTTTCGTTCCATTACAAACCAAATTATGGTGTAATTAAAGCACTTAGCTGCCTACTACCTGGCGGCTTGTAACAAAAGTCGAACCATCGTTTGCTATAGCACTTACCCTAACTGTGTAGCTGTCGCCATATGCAGAAGCAGCATTTAGTACTCCTTTTTGCTCCATTATGGTTCCAGGATTTACTGTGGTATCATTTTGAGGCAGATTGTATGTCATGCCATTTATAACAACTGACACGTTTGTTTGCACAAATGGTTTGCTTCCGATGTTCTGTAATGTAACATCATACCATGTCAGTGTACCTGACTGTATGCTTGTAAGTGATGCACTGTTGATAGAATATTGTACATTTGATGAAAGAACGTTGCTAGAGTTTACCATGAAATTGTATACAAGTGCGCTGAGGCTTCCTGCTACAAGCACCAGCAAAGATACTGCATATGCAGAATGAATTGCACGTCTGTTCATGTAAATAAAACTAGTTCATGTTTTAAAGGCTCGGGCGTTTTTCCCTTTTTGGTTGTTTCAAAAATACTGGATCATTGCGAATTAATTTGCCTGTCTTGTCGTAAACACATATGTAGTAAAGTGTCTGCCCGTGTGATTCTGATCTCTGTTTGAGTCGTATGATATAATTTTGTGTTTCAAACTTTTGTCCGATATCAAGAGCGATGATCTTTTTGGCAAGTTCGTCTTCTGGAATTCCTACAAGATAAAATATATCGCAGAAATACTTGTAGTACTTGTTCTTAAGCTGCATTTTGATTCTGTGGTGACGTGCCAAACATCTCGAGCTCTTCTTTTGATGGTGTGATGTACGCCCGCAGTCTATAGTCTCGTGTCAGGATCAGAGCTTCGCCGGGGTTGAATGATAACACCATATCTTTTTCCTGTGGAGAAAGCTGTAGGGACCTGGCCAGCTCATCGGATGCAATCTCGTTGTTTCTCAAAATTATTTTGGTCTCGGAATTGTCAAAGAACGCACGCCCTGCCTCTGTCTTTGTTACGTCTTCCACCCTCTGGGAGATGAACATAAAAATGACGTTCTTTTTTCGTCCCATGCGTGCAAGCAAGTCGACAAACTTGGCAGCGCTGGCAAACCTGAAGATCAGATGGCCTTCATCGATTAACAATATTTTTGGAGTTTCTACAGGCGCAGATCCTATCTTCTTCCAGAGTTTGGCAAGTGCTAAAAAGCTGACCTTTGCCACATAGTCCTCGGCATATGTTCCTTTGAGAGAGATGATTGTCTGGTCAGTCACTTTAGGCTCGCCTCGAAACAGCGTTGCCATAGGTCCTGTTACTAGGTTCACTAGGTATTTTTTTTCCTCGTCTGTTAGTTTTGCATAAAACTCGTCAAGACTCTTGACACCATCGCATTTTGCAAGAAACGAGTTTACAACAAGTGGCGGAGCTTGGGCAATCTCGCAAAGTACGTTTACAGCGTCACTTGACTTGTCAAACATCTTGAATGGATCAAATCCAAGCTCCTCTCCTCCTGTGATCCTTATGGGTTCAATCTTGAGATAACTTGCAATCTTTTCATATTCTCCCTCCGGATCTACAATGAAAGTAAGTGCTGTCGGATACTTTTCCATAAGTCTTTTTAAAATAAGCTTAGCAGTAACAGACTTGCCAGCACCGGAGCTTGCAAGAATTAAGATGTTATAATTTGCACGCATTGAATAATTGAAAATGATTGGAGCTCCAGTATTGTAGTTGATACCGATTGTAATTCCATTTGGTACCTCCAGCATGTCCGAGCTTACAAAGGGATAAAAAACATCGCATGAACCAAGCTCGACGTACAGCTTTTTTCCCCACCCTTCTAACATCTTGGCTTGGTTGGCAGGTGTATTATCAAAATGTGAAAGTGATATGCGAGTAATCTTTACAAATTTTTTTGAAGCCTCTTTTAATGATTTAATATCATCTGCTTGAATTATCGCATTGGCAGTTACCATGAACAATTTAGTGTTATTCTTTTCTAATTCTGATACAGTTTGAAGTCCCATCTGGATCTGATTGATTATTTTTGAATTGGTGCTCTGTGTAGATCTCATCAGGTGAATCTTTTTTCGTAATTTGGATACAGCCCTATCCTGTTCTATTGGGGTAAATTCCAAAATTATTTGATCACATGCAAAAAGAAGAGAATAGATCCAGGCAGGCGAGAGTGAGGATGAGGGAGAATACAGTGTAAAGCATTTGGCCACTCTGTCATCTTGTAAAAGTACATGTTTCCAGTATTCTTTTTTTACTTCAAACTTGGGCGGGCTTGTTGCAACAAAATAATCAAATCCTTGGCTCTCAAGGATACCATCAAGTGGTTCTGTGTTTGACATGAACGTTCTTAGAATCTGAAGATGTCTTACTTCGTTTCCCATGTCTACACTCAAAGGCTCTTTTACTATCGTAATTCGCAAAGGCTCCTGAATTGATGATAGCAAGTAGTAGAAATGAGATAAAACAATTGTCTGCTTTTGTGCAGGCAGAGTGAAAAAGTTGGTAGGCTTGACCTCGTAGGTATAGATTGTCTTTGCCTTTATTTTTTTCACATGTTTTTAGAGAATGTTTGCTTTTAAGGAACCGACTGCTATGATGAAAAATGATGAGCTGTGTTGACCTGTCGAACAGAAATTACATTCATGCCTGAGATTCTTCTAAAAGCCTAAATACGATCAATCGATCTACCGATCAAAGTCAGGGGTTGCAATGCGTCAACTCCCCAGTGAAGACGTCTGCATCCAGTTCCATATCCCCCTTGACTAAATTATGAAATTATAAAAAAGAAATTTAAAACATTGTTTATATTCTATTTTGTCTTTTTACCGCAACTTTCACAGAATTTTGAATCAGGGTTATTTACATAACCACATCCATCACATTTGGTAGAAGTTCCTGATTCCATTTTACCTAATAATACAATTTCACCAATTTTTTTTATTTCATCCCACTTTATTGCTACATCACTTCCATCATTTTTTGTAACTATAAGAACAACCCCATCTTGTCCCGTTTGAATCCCAACTTGTTTTACAATGCCAATTTTTCGTGCTTCTGAATCATAAACAGATATTCCGGTTATGGAATTAAAAGTTGTCACTCCTGATGAGGCAAATTCTGATTGATAACTTGTCTGTGGTGGCGTATAGCTAGGAACAAAAGGTTCAATTAAATTTTGACTTGTTAATGATTGCTGTTTTGCTAACCCTACCTCTATACTCTCATTTGGCTTGCTAAAATTTCTGTACTCTGCAAGAACAGAACCACAAATTGTACAAACATACTGCCCTTTCTCCAAAAGGACCAAGTTATCTGCCACAATCTCATTTGGCGTTTCATAATCGATTTTTGGACTACCCTCATAATCCTTTTCGCATGTGTTGCAAAAATATTTTGAAATCTTATCTACATCTATTCTACCTACTGGAGCCAAAAATAGATCTGGACCGCCAAGGTTTCCTTTTCTTTGTTGGTCATCTGTAACAGATGCCATAATGTATCCACCAGAGCCTCTTAATTTTTTTAATCGTAAATCATTACTCATAGTTTATGATAATAAAAAAGTCATACTATTTATTGACTTGTTTCAAGACTGAGCAAATAAAGCATATCTACAAGTTTTGATTAAGAATTATTGAATGATTTTTTCAAAGACTGTTTCAGGAGTTTCTGATTCTAGTATGCATCTTCCATTCTCATTTTTTAGCCAATACATATCGCCGCTATAATCTTCCAAGATCTCAACTATTGTGCTGGTGTGATCTTCCTTACCTTTGTAAAGTACCCTTATCTTGTCACCAATCTTGAACTTTTGCATGGGGATAAAAGATGGTATTTGTAGAATAAAGTTCTGAGGTTATGATCAAATTACCAGTAGTCGTTGCTTTACAATTGATTGTTTCATAAATTTAGTACACAATTTCTTTAGTGTGTAATCAGTATCGGTTTAGAGGATTTGGTGTCAGTAATCTGCTTGGTCTTCATTTTTGGATACTCGTTCCATTCTTTACCGTCTAAGATTCGTCCACCACTTTTTGGTCTTATTCCTCCCCATTGTTTGAAGAAAAATGCAACATGTTGTTTTTTACATTGTTTTCTTATTTCTCGTATCCATTCAGCTTCTACTTGCCTGAAGGCTGGTCCACTCTCTCCACCTACGATGGCCCACGTAATCCCTTCTAGATTAAGTTCGCCTAAAGGACCTAGAAGAGGTTCAAAGCTAACAAACTTGATTTTAGCAGGAACGTTTCTTAGAGTATCTATTCTATGTTTATAGAGCTCAAGTTCGACTGAAGTTCCAAGCCATATGTGATTTGGTATCTTACCATATTTTTTAGTAAATGCAAGCATTCTTTCTGGTCTTTTAGTTAAAATTTGATAAACATGCCAATCTGCTTTGGTCATTACTTCAAAACATTTTTCAAGAAAATCCTCAGGCATTGATTCATGGAAGAGGTCTGACATGCTATTGACAAATATTTTCCTTGGTCTATTCCATTTTAACGGAATATCCAGCGCATCTTCATGAAGTGTGAATTTGAATCCTTTTTTGTATTTTCGGTTGCCCATCATTTTGAGTCTATGTGACAATCTCTCTGCATAACAATTCTTACAACCAGGGGAAACTTTTGTGCAACCTGTTGATGGATTCCATGTGGCATCTGTCCACTGGATAGCTGATTTATCTCCCATTGGAGGTAGTCAAAGAAATGAGCAAAATGTTGCCTAGCTAAAGGTAATTGACTAATGAGATAACACACTTCTAAAATAATTGAAGGTACATCATCTTTTCTAAGATTGCTCAAATTCCATGATGATGCCATAGAACTTAGTGGTGAGACCGGTACTAAATTAAAATCTGAAATAATTGGAAAATACTATCCACTATGGTGGAGCATAACCTCCGGTGGCCAGAGAGACACTTTTTCTAAACCCACTGCAATTATTGAAATGAATGCAGGAACTGGCGAAGACTACATCAAAGATACTGATACAACAATCCTTGGCTCAGCAGGACATGCGCTGCAACTAAAGGCTGAAAATCAGAATACGTCGCAGCTGAAGATAATGTTAATAGAGAAGGATCCAGGGTGTTTTTCACGGCTACAAAATGTTATAGCAAGATGCTGGTCCAAATTGCAATACTCTACCAATACTGCAAGTAATAACAATGATGTTTATCTTTTGAATATCGATACTAATATTCCAGAGATTATTGGACAAATTGAACTGGGAAATTCATTATTTTTCTTCGATCCTTTACTCTATACTTCATGGTCTGAAATTGAAGAAATTGCACACAAAAGAATAAAAAAATATTATCAGACTCAAACTGAATTTGTTGTTTTTCTGTTTACGTCTGATTGGTTTCACGGTAGAGGAGATTTAGTACCACTTCCAACTGATGAAAGAATAGACAACTGGAATACTCAGGAACAAAAAACCATTTTTGAGATGGATGATCTTTTTGGACACAATAAATGGCGATCGCGCCTTCTAAATTCCAAACCTGTAGACGAAAGAATGCAGATATTAGTTGATTTGTATAAGGAAAGATTACACAAATGGTTCAGATATGTTCTACCCCTTCCCTTCACTCCAAAAACTTCACAAATTTATCATTTGTTTATGTGTTCAAACTATGAAGTTGGAGTAAGAATAACTAGGGATTTCTACGCTACATATACTAATAATCCAAAGTATACTCCAGATAACAAATCTGCATATTCAAAATTTTTAGAACTTCATCCGCAAATGAAAAGAAGAGGTACTTCACGATCTTATGAGTGGAAGATATTATGGAAAATTATAAGGGAGCATGAAGAGGGAATTTGTGATGCTCGATGTCTTGATCTGTATGATGAATTACTTGATTTTGATTCGCTCAGAACGATATTGGGGTGGTTATTGTCTGAAGGATACATTAAACAAATTAACGATTTGACAGATGCATGGGAAGATAGACCTGATTTATACAGAATCAATTGGGATGTTGTTAAAGAACGATTGGGTGTTGACCCGCCTCTATCCCTTGTACCGCTGTCTAGTCTGAATCCTAAGAAAATTGACATTGTAAAAGACGAAAAGAAACCAAAAGGACTTGAAGAATTTTTCTAGGTAGATAATTCCTCCAAACCTAATACATTTGAAGGTCCTGTTACCTCTATGGGACACGATTCTTCATGTTACCCATAGGGACACTGAGAAATCATGCCTCGAGAACTATGATCAAAATATTAAGCAATTCTTCCAACCTTCAATTCGTGAAGTATCTAAGAGAAATTATCACAACTGTAACCACAGTGGTGATTATTGCATCAGGATTACTTGTTAGGTCTTTAAATTTGCAAGTCAATAATCTTGATTTACTTATTGGTGCATTTTATGGTGGGCTTCCGTTTCTCATTTGGGGTGGATGGAGTAATAGAATTAAAAGAATTATCGGTAAACCAAAGTTAGAATTTAAGACTTCAATGGAAGAGGAGGATTTTAAACAGAAAAAAAGTGATAAGGAAGAATCACGAAGAATTACATTTTGGATACATGTTCGTAATATGGGAAACGGTGTAGCTGAAAATTGTAGAATCAGATTGAAAATTACTGATCAATCTGGAGAAAAACAAGTTGTAGAAAAAACCACTCATCCCAACGTGGATGAAGATATTTCTATACCATGGCTAATGGTTGACCAAAAACAAGAGAGTAGAAATATTCCAATCAGTAGTTATTTTGATAGTAGATTTAAGTTCCCATTCGTAATAGAATCTTATCCAGAAAATAATTCTAAGAGTTTGATTAACCAGCCTGCTGCAAGCATGTATTTTGAAGATCCAATAAAAAAACCATATTCATTTTCTATGATTACACTATTAGGAGAAAAAGAAATCACAATGGGATTCCTCATCGAAGCTATTTTTCTTTCTGATACTGATATAATTGCAAGGAAAAAATTTAGACTTAAACTAAACTTGGATTCTCCTATTGCTTTTGATCCAATAGAAGAAGAATAAGATTATTTATTTCAAAGATTAGAACATGGCCCGAAAGGTAACAGGTAGAATCATGTCCCATGAAAGTAACAGAACCCATTTGAAGTAAGTTTTAAAAGTAGGATATACGAAAAGACGTTATTCATGTATTGTGAGTTCACAGTGACGCCAGGCTCAGAGTCACTGAATTTGCACTCATATTGTATCATGTCTCTAACTCCTCTTCATCGTCTGGCTTTTTTAGAATGGTAAAAGTAAGATAAGAACTAATTGAAGAAAAATGTAATTTCCATCTCACATTCATTGTAAAAATTATCTTTACTCATATAATTGTCATAATTTGTGCTCTTTTTACTATCTTTCTGTTACTCTTCATCCTTTTGTAGAATTTCACCTAGTTTTATCCAATGGGAAAACGAAAATTCACCATTGATCTTGGCAATGAAAAGATAGAGGTAGAAGGACATATGCACAAAAATGTAGCCATCAAATATCTCATGAAAAGGCGCAGATCACTCATTATGACTCGCGACAAGGAGAAAGTTGAACGACTGTATGAGAGTGTCCCAAAGGTAATATCCATCATAGGAGGACATTTAACAAAATCCTACCAAGTAAACTGGGAAAGAGAGGGCACAACAGAATTTGAGGGTTCTAGGTTTGTCTTTACGCTAACTGATATTCCAGATCAAAAGATAATAGCGTAAAATTAACTGAGTTTTTGATAATGTCCTAACTGTTTATTCTGTCTAGATTTGTAAATTCAGATCATATCAACTTCATGCATAGTAATCAAGCCGTTATCGCCAACTATTTCTTTTATCTCTGGCAAGATCTTTTCAAGTTTCGATAACTCGTCAATTACTTCGATAACAAGCGGCATGTTAACTGATATTCCTTCTACATGCATGTTAGATTCTCCTCGTTTTCCATATCCTCCTGTACCTGTCCAGACCGTAGCACCAGAAATTTTCCCCTTTTTCAAGATGTCAAGTATTAGTATATGAACACGTTTTCCCTTCACAGTGTCATTTTTTTTAATTCTGATAACAACTGACCACATTTTTATGGCTCTCATTTTATCTTAATGCTCCAACTATTACACTTAACAAGGCTCTGCCTCCAAATATAGAACCTAATGACAAACCTACATTTGTGATAATGTTAATTGCCATTAAAGAATATTGTTTGTTATCAATCAAGTTAGATGTTTCCAACGCAAATGAGGACATTGTAGTCAGTCCACCACAGAACCCTATTGCAACTAGCAACATATACTTGTCATCAAGATTCCACTGTTGTGAAAGAACTGAAAATCCTCCAAGAATAAAACTTCCCACTATATTCACGATTAATACGTTTACAGGTAATACACCAAGAAGTAACGGAGATTTTGTTATTCCATATCGTAGAAAAGTTCCAGCCAATCCACCTATTGCTAGAAACATTATTTCAATTCCCTTCATACTGAATCACTTTTCCTGTTGAATTGATTTTCTTTTTGATTTTTGTTTGTCATTTGTCTACCTGCTTAATTTTCATTAGGTAGACATTATCAGCATCTTCTGATGCGGTTTAGGATTTCCCAAGGCTAATGTCATAGCCCGCAATCACATAATTTTATCATATTTTTAAGCCTTTGTTACAAGTTTCATTATTACTTTGGTTACAATGTGAACAAATCAAACCTAAGATATTTTGAATACAAAATAATGGGATCGGCCGGATTTGAACCGACGACCTCAGGTACCCAAAACCCGAATCATACCATGCTAGACCACGATCCCGATGTAAATGCAGCTTGGATCTCCCCAATTTAAGCTTCACAGATGATGATTTTAAATAACATACAAAATCAAGACTATTTTATGCAAATCCAAGATTACATCAGTGCTGGAAAAATTGCATCACAAGTAAGAGAAAATGCAAGAAAAAAATATCATGTCGGTTCTACATTGTTTGAGATTTGTGAATCAATAGAAAAAGAAATTATTCAAAAGGGCGGCAAGTGTGCTTTTCCAGTGAATACCAGTATAAATGAGATAGCAGCTCACTATACCGCAGAGCCAAACGACCAGAAAGTAATCAGTGGGACCGATTTGTTAAAAATTGATCTTGGAGTACAGATTAACGGATACATAGCAGATACTGCAGTAACTGTATGCTATGATCCCAAGTTTGATTTTCTAATACAAGCAGCAGAAGCTGCACTAAAGGATGCAATATCAATCATAAAAATAGGTACAAAATCAAGCGATGTGGGAAAAACAATAGAAAACACAGTAAAACATATGGGATGTCAACCAATAGCAAATCTCAGCGGTCATTCCTTAGAACAATACACCATTCATGCTGGAAAATCAATACCAAATATTTGGTCCATAGGATCTTTTTCGTTTTCGCCTACCGAAGCTTACGCGTGTGAGCCATTTGTTACAACAAAAGAAGGGTTAGGATTTGTACGCGAAGGTAAAACAAGAAACATCTTTTCACTTATCACCAGAAAAAGAACAAAGGATGCAGAAGCTGATAAGCTTGCTGATCACATATGGGAAAAATTTAACATGCTGCCATTTGCATTAAGATGGCTTATTCCAACTTGGGAAGAAAAAAACGCTAGAATTTTGTTAGAGAAACTTGTTAAAAACAAGGTAGTAAGATCATATCCTGTATTAACTGAGGCAAATGGTGAAAGAGTAGCGCAGGCAGAGCACACATTCATACCTCAAGAAAATGGAATAACAGTTACTACACTCTAGGCACTAACTTCGCCAAAAATTTTGGCAATTGACATCTGACCTTTACATGATGAACATGTATCAGTTTTTTTAAATACATAATCACCTTCTTTGAATTTTCGCTTTAAAATTGCGTTACATGAATTGCATTGCTCTATAGTATATGGTGTAATGATCTCTTCTTTTTTTCTTTTAAATTTCATTGTGAAACTCCAAGAGTATTTCCTACTCCAATTACCAGAACAGACTGACCTGGTTTTGCATTATCTTTAATCATTTCATGTATTTGTGATGTTACTTTTTCTGCAGAATCAGCAATTTCTTTTTTCATAAGTGTGATGGCTTCTTTGATTGATTGTTTTATTACAATAGCATAAATAGGAATTTTATATTTTGTTGCAACCTCTTCGATTTGATATCTATCAGTACCAATTCCTCCAATTGCGGCGCCAAATCCTTGTGATACAGTACCAGAATCTTCTCCTTCTAGTTTTAGTGCTGCGTCAACCATTACTATTACATCAGGTTTACTTTCAGATATGATTCTCTCTAGTGCATCACCTGGTCTTCCAACTGTTGCAGATGGTCCTTCGGCCTTCATCAGATAGAGTTTTCTTCCCTCGAATTCTTTTTCGCTCCACACTGTCTCAAATGCAGCAGTTTTCTTTTCTGTTCCAATCATCATCTTTCCAACAATCATTGGTCCTATTCCATCACCTATTGGTTGACCTTGTTTGAAGGCAGAAACAGCATCCTTTAGTGCCTCTGCTTCTTCCATGATAAATGGCATCATCATTTGTAATGGCAAAATGAGTGGAAAATTATTTTGTTTTTTTGCCGTAAGATAAAGATGTCTTACCATTTTGTAAAGCAAGTGCAATGTAGTAACCGCTTCTAGAATGTTTTCTATTTTACTTGCATCCATTGAATTCATTTCTGATGAAATTGTTTTTACTTGCAATCTAGTATAATCCTCACGTGAACGCATGATGTGTCTGACTTTCTGAATAATTCCATTGGGATCCATATCAACTGGCATTATTGTAAAATACTCAAGATATCTGTCGATTTTTGCAGATGGATCTGTTGTTGGCTTTATTGTAGTTTTTATGTAATCAAGTAATTCTTTTCTTGTATCTTCCTTGAATGTCTTTAATTTTTCAAGCGATTTGTTGATTTCAGATGATGTTATTTGTAACTGAATCCTTTGACCATAAAACATGAAGATTACTATAGGTACAATCCACACAAGCAACATCAGAGGATTGGAATTATCATTAAAGTTGAAGAGTTTGTCTACGTTAATTCCTAGAAAATCCAATAATAGAAAAGCTTGTTTTTACCAAATTAAATCTTTGTTAAAAACCGTGATCATTTTTAACTTCTAAAAACAATGAATTATAATGAAAACGGAAAATATAGGTGCAGAGATTCAGCGAGTTGTACAATGCAGGGTACTTTGGGATAAGTATAGTCGTGATTTTTATTCTGTTGACGCCAGCTCATATATTGTAAAACCACTGGTCGTTGTTTTTCCAAGAAATGAAAATGATATTATTAAGATTCTAAGATTTGCGTCAAGAAAGAACATCCCAGTCACACCTCGTGGTGCCGGAACAGGTCTTGTTGGAAGTGCATTAGGCAAGGGAATAATTCTTGATTTGAAATATTTTGATAAAATCAAAACATATCCAAATTATGTGCAAGTAGGTTCAGGCCTCCTCAAAGGAACTCTTGATAAAAAATTAGAAAAAAATGGCAAGTTTTTTGGACCAGATCCATCAGTTGGTCCATACTGTACAATTGGTGGGATGATTGCCACAAACGCAAGCGGTATTCATTCGCTCAAGTATGGCAGTGTCATAGACAACTTGATTGGAGTAAGGATAATAACTTCAAGTGGCAAAGCAATTAATTTTCCATCAAAATCA
>JABDDN010000006.1 GCA_013287585.1 Nitrososphaerota archaeon | reverse complement strand
TTTGGTGAGGATACCAATTTTTGGCTTGAAAAATCTTATATTTAATATTAAATGTGCCATAATTAACGGATAAAATGCATAGAAGAATAGATCTGCAACTGTAAAAGTTGTATCATAACCTAATAGATCATAGATGCCATAAACAGTTTCTCCAATAAAATTCATGGCAAATCCTATAGCTAAAACAAGATATGATTTTCCAAATACACGCGAACCCCAATATCTTTTTACTACAAAAAATGCAGCAATTGAAGAAATTAATGGGTTAATGACAGAAATGACATCAATTAGATGCGATGCATCATTTGGATTTGGAAAAGCTGCATATAGATATATTTGAAAAGCACCAACTATTCCAAAAATTACTAATAATAACTTTGGATCGATTGGGCTGCTAATCTTATCTGGCACTATGCTGGGTTTTTCAGAATTCTTTCTCCAATGCAACATTGAAGAATTACCTACATTGTACTACTTGAATTACAGAGCTTTTTTCTATTGACTCTTTTGCAAGCAAAACCTTGACAACTACTTTGTTCTTTTCTATGTTGATTGTCACATTCTCAAATATTGATTTGTATTTGCTTACCTTTTTCCCGTCATGGGTAGTAACATAGCCATTAACTGCCAGTAGACCATTGTCAATTAGTGCGTTTACTTTTCTATAACCGGATGTTTGTGGTATTTTTGCAATTTCAAGAATTTCTGAGATAATTCTTGACTCTCCTAAAACAACATTCAAAATGTTTTTCTTGTCTTCATCTCCGAATGACTCTAAGATTAATTTAGCAAGGGATGGATCTTCTATTGCAACCCAATTGATGTCTTGTGTCTTTGATTCTTCTAATGTAACAACATTCTCTAGGAATTGTCTCTCTAACCCTTCAGCTCCTTCCCCAAAAAATTCTCTTAATACTGTATCTAATTTAGTAAAATCTCCTATTGCCTGTGTAAGATTTATGCCATATTTTTCAAAGAGTCTATCTTCAACTTTTTGTAATGTTTTTTTGCCTAGATTCTCTTTAATAGTAGAATCCAGTGATTTTGCAATTAGGCTGTCTAATCCTGACATTATGTACATGATACGACAGAGGAGTTAAAATCAAGGTGTATGTCTCATGATGTTATGACAATACTTATTACAGCTCATGATATTTCCAAATATGGAAATGAGCCATATTATTCTTGATGAGGGTAAACTTAGACACTTACCATTTAGAGCACGGCTCGATAAATGTACTACGATTATAAAAAATGAAATTGACGAATCCCTTCGTTGGGATGCAGTATGGTTAGCAGGTGAAATTGCAGAGATGAACCCGGGCACTCCATTATTTGATGAAGTGGCAGATCTAATGAGCTGGGTATTAAAAAATGATAACAATGGTGTTGTAAAACATGAAGCATGTTATCAAATTGCTGCTAGAAATATGAGAAACAAGATCCCAGATTTGGTTCAAACTGCCTTAAATGACAAAAGCATAATTGCAAAGCACGAAGCAATCGAATCTTTAGGATTAATGCGTGCGTTTGATTCTAAAGACATGATCTCAAATAGTCTCAAAGATTCAAATCCTGATGTACGTGAAACTGCAGCTTTTGTTATGAAAAGATTGGAAAGACTACAGAATATAAAAGAAAAATATGTGCCATCTAAAGTAATCTAAGTCAATAATAAATTTAATCAATCGTAAAAGACCAAAAATAGAAAACATGTTAAAATTTAGATTTATGGTTTTTTACTTCACGCAATATGATAAATGGTGTTTTTTGTGATTCTTGCGGTAGAATTAATTCTGTATTATTAGCAAAAGTTTCCATATCATCATAAACTCCGTTTAATTCCATATCCTTTTCTAAAGATTGTAAATAATTTTCACTCCATTGCCAATCACTATCAGGATTACATGAATATACTATCCAATGGTATTTTCCATGGATCAACCGTATATCAAATGGATATGCCCTACAATCAAACGGTCTGTTTTCATAAACTGAGCACATTTTTTTGGATTCGTCCCAAAAAACACAAACATTTGAATTATTTTTTTTCTTAACAGCTAGTACTTTTTTATTTTTTATTGTAACTTCTTGAAGATATTCACTTCCAGATTTTCCAATGGATTTTAATCCACTTAAATCATGTAAAAATACTAGTGGTACTGAGGAGTTTGTACAACACCCCTGATGTTGGCAACTACCACATAGTTTAGTAAAACTAATCATGTTTTACTTCATTATCTCCTACAGTCAATTTTTGCCCACCACTATTCAATCTACTTCTTAGCAAGTAAATACCTAGAAATGCTAAACTTACAGAAATGATGCTAGTCATAGTTATGCTTTCATGTAAAAATACTCCTGAAAAAACAACTCCAAAAGCTGAATTTATAGAATAAATAAGAATTGTTCTTACGGCCCCTATCAGTTTTAATCCTGTAATGAAAAGAGCGGTAGACATACCTATGCTAACTATACCTATAATTGCAATAGCTGGCATGTGTGTAATATCAATTTTAAATGGAATCTGAAAGCCAAGAATTAAACACAAAGCAAATAATCCAGCTAAAAATGAAGCCAATTGAGTTATTCTTTGCGAACCCAATCTACTACTAATGTGATGTGACATGTTAATATCGAGTGCCCAAAACAATCCTGCCAAGAGAAGTAAGACATCTCCGAAAACTATCTTTGTCATCATTATTCCATTACTATAGAAATCATAGCCAATTGGCAAAACCACCATTCCGATTATTATCATCGCAAAGGGAATTCGTTCCATTTTTTGAAGTTTTTCACGGAAAATTATAATAGCTATCAAAATTGAAAACATTATTTCACCGTTATTAAGAACTGATGCGTTTAATGCAGTAGAGTCGCGTAATCCAAAAAAATATGTAATTAATGCTGAGCTTTCAGCTATTCCAATTAATGTTAAGAAAAATAAATCTTTTTTTCTAATTTTTTTAATTGAACCGCTTTTTCTAGTAAGTGTAGAAAAGAACAATCCATTGATAATAAAAATAAAGAATGATACAGTAATAGGATTTAACTCAGTAGTGATCTGGTCATTTGGTACTAACAATGCTTTTGAAAGGACCTGTCGGAATGCTTCTAAAGTTGCTGCGATAATTACAACCAAATATCCCAGAGTGGTAGGAGATGAAAGTTTGACTTTCATTATATCAGGCCTTATTCCCATATTTGGAAATCACGTCTGAGGTTATTAATCTTAAAGCAAGCCTCATTCACGTAATATGTCAAAAACGGTCGTTTTTTCATGGTTTTATTGTGATTTTACATCATAAGAAACAAAAATGCTTAATGATATAATGACCTAAAACTTCGGATTAAACACTCATAATCTTTGGAAGGTGTATGTGATTTTCTAACACTTACAGCTTGTTATATCAAAAACAAATCCTTTTGATTTTAAATTGAGCAAAACCGTTTCAAGACGTCGTCATATTGGTGTAATATGCCTCATCATAAGTATCACGGCAATAATATCAATTTTTGCCTATTTATCGTTCTATTCTAATATGAACATGGGGTTTATTGGAAATAATACAATATCAAATACTCATGGTTTAACAAATCATTCAACTGATGGTAACAACTCGACATTAAATTTAGATGATAATACGTCATCTATCTTAGTAGCAGTATGGATTGGATTGATGATCTTAGGAAGTTATCTGCTTTTTCATATTCACTTTAAGGTTTTACCAAAAGAGTAGATGGTTTTGTTCATAGCTTTAGAGTGTAAAGATAGGAAACATCAAGAATGTTTAACCATTCCATGTGATTGTCATTGTCATAAACTACATATGGTTTATCAGAGAATGATAAACTAATTTGCTTTAAGATAGTTAATGCAATTTTAAATCGTAAAATAATCTAATTTATGGAAATTTTAGTGTGGATTTTTCAAGTTCTAAAATTGGAACATATAATGACATGCCATCATTACCAATTTTATCGATAAAGCTAAATTCCCCGGATAATCTCTTCAACTCAATGAATTTTTTATTTGGTTTCTCTTTTGTGGCCATATAATGAACTGTACTGGCACCTACGCCTGCTGTTTGAAGAAATAAGATATCTTGATTATTGTATTCTATATGATAGAGTAGTGGAATGGCCCCCAGGACAGATTGAGAGGAATATAGTATTACCTTTAAAAGGTCTTCATAGGTTTTGTATTTTAGATAGGTTATAGACTCTCCTTGTGACATATTTTGAAGTGATTTTAAGGTGACATATTAATCCTAAGTACATGTCAAATTTTTTAAAACACACATCAAATTACACGTCATTCAAAACAAAACGATGCCCCACTAGTAGACTAAATTTAGCTTAAAACCAGCTTTTATGCCCAAGTATTACATAATTACCAGTAATTCTATATGGCAAGAATTGATTGTATAATGGTGTCACTAAAAAGAAAAAATTCTATAAAAAAATCAATTATAATAAGCAATGTAAATCACATATCAAAGTCAGAGTCTGAAAAAGCAAATGCTGACAGTCAACTTCAAAGTAGTATTAATAAAAAAATTGCCAGAACAAGGCGACAACGTGGATATAACTGGGAAGATACTTTGGTAAAACGATTCAATGCAACGCATGGTTGGAAGGCATTTAGACTTGGTTCGCCAAGTGTAGCATTACCAGATATCTTGGCAGTAAGTACTGGTGAAAACACCATTTTTACCATAGAAGCAAAATCTGGAACTGGAACAACACTTCCTGTTCCATATGATCAAATCATACGATGCTTAAAATGGATTAATACATTTGAACTCTATAAAACAAGAAAGATGATTCTTGCATTCAAGTTTCTTTCCAAAAAAAGAATAGGAACTGGAAAATACGAACGTAGACAACTTAGAGAGTTTTACAAAGTATGGGATGAATCAAATTCTATAACAGATTGTGTTTGCACATATGATGGAAAAACATATGCACTCATAAATGGAAAGAGACAGAAGCTTGAACTTGAAAACTATCAAATGCCATTTAAATCAAAACACTTGATATACTAATAATATCGAATACTTCTTTAATGACTATTTACCTCATTTAAGATAATGAGCTTTGAGAACTTTGTTGATGAAAGGAGTCTAATAAGTCATGATGCATTTGGCAATAAGGAAATTAAGCTTAAACTACTAGAGGTAGAAGACGATACACCAGATCATGTATGGAGATTTGGTGTAAGAGTTAAAGTAAAAAAAATTCTCATCACCATAAAACACATTCAAACTCAACAGATTGAAGAAGGCGAATTTGATCTAAACGCAATTGAAAAAGAGATGAAAGAAAAAAGGCATTATAGTTCAACAAATAGGTGGATACAAACAACAGATGTGAAAAATGGCTATATACTTAACACAAGACATTCACCTTTACTTAGTGACGCAGTGGCGCTAGATTACATCGTAATCTAATTGGACAGTATGTGTAATAATGGATTTAATTTTGAGGACTTCCAAATATGATCTTTAATATTTGATTTTAACCTACCTTCAAACAAAACAAAATTAATTCTTTGAATCTTCTTTTTGTTTTTTAAAGTCAGTCTTTTTAGTATTGGGATATTGTTTATTGTTGTACTTAAACCTGATTTTTGCATATAGAAATCAAGTATTTTCAAATACTCTGTTCCTCTTTTAGGTACGACAAATGGAATTGTCAAATATGATGTGTTTTTAGTTTGTTTCAAAACAAGAACTCTGTTATTGGATTTTATTATGAGACCAACACATTTTAACACAAATTTGCCTTTTGACATACTGGAAAACCAATCAAAAACATCATCATCTACAGTTACTACTTTCCTGAAAGGCTCTATTAACGAACCAATTTGAAAATACCTGCCAGAATGATATATCAATGGTTTTTTTGCCTCATCATGTGAAATTGTAACAGCCTTGCCTACAACCATAGTATGATCTCCTAATTTTTTCATTGTAACTAATTTACATTCAACATTAATTATACAACCTGCAATCATTGGAGATTTTATTTTTCTTGAAGGTAAAAATTCAAAAGCCTCTTTGATTTTCAATTTATCGATTTCTCTTCTAGAGTAACCACCAGCAATGTTTACTGCCATCGTTTGCCTCTCAGAGGATACATTTATTCCGAATTCCTTTGTTTTTTTAATATTTTTAAAAGTTACAGAATTTTCATGGATAAAGACTGCTATGAGCATTGGCTTGTATGAAATCTGCATTGTCCATTCTGCAGCCATGACATTTTGTCCATGTGGACCAAAAGAAGTAATCAGACTAATTCCTGTTGTAAAATATCGTTGTGCCTTTTCTGCTGTTTTTCTATTCAATTTTATTAAATCACACTTGTTCTGTTATTAGTTGTTTGTTTACAGAAACCTTTATGAAAGTAGGATTGAAGAGTGCAGACATGATAAGTCAAGAAATAACGGTTAATGGAAAAAAATTCCGTTTAACTATGACTGATCAATTATTAATGGATGTAAGACGTCTAAAGGCATTATACAATGCAGCATATGAAGATCCAGAAAGCTTTGAGGAAGTTAGCTCTGCAATATCAAACACAATAAATCAGATTGCCACTGCGGTAGAACCGCCAGTATCTGACAGTGATTTAGATGGCATGATACAGTCCATAATGAAGGCAGTAGATGAGAAAGCAAAAGAGACAGATGAAGCAAAAATAAAACATGCTGAGGATACGGCGAAATCTGCAAAAAAAGCAGCAAAACATGCACCTAAAACTACCAAGAAATCAAAAAAGTAACAATTTGTTGAGTTATAAATCAGAAAAATGTTCCCCGTATGGGTTATATCATCTAAAAACCATTAATTAATTATGCAAACGCACTGTGAATGTGGTATTTGTGGACATGTTTCTGAAAGTGAATGCATCATAAAAGAATGCAAATGTTGTCTTAATTTTCATACACGATCAGGACCTAAAAAATAACTTTATTTTCTTTTTACAACATTCTAGGGATCTTAGTAATAAAACAATCATGTTTGTTGTAATTTATTTAGAAATTAATAATACCATAAGGAAGACAAAATGCCTTGCTCTAGATTTAAATAAGTACTATCTACAGTTCCCATATTGCAATCTGGAGCTTTGCAAAAATGCATTGAGCCTACATGTGGTTCAGAATATCCTATTTCTGATATCAGAATAGAATGTGATCGTGGTCACTTATTAGATATAAAATACAAAGACACACCACCTACCTCACTTAAAGAGGTATTTTATAAAAGAAGAAATCACGCTAATGATATTTTTAATGAAAGTGGTGTTTGGCGATTCAGAGAACTGTTGAACTTTTGTCAAATAGATACTGAAGATTTTGAAGAGTATTCAAAATACCTTGTTTCGTTGGATGGTGCTGAAGGAAGATTATCAAAACCATACCACATGTCAAAAGTTTCGGATTATGTTGGGCTCCAAAATCTACTGCTTCAACCAGAGGGATACAATCCTAGTGGATCGTTCAAAGACAACGGAATGTCTACTGCAGTTACCCATGCCAAACTTGTTAACATAAACAAAATTATCTGTGCCTCTACAGGAAATACTTCGGCATCTGCTGCAATGTATGCAGCAAATGAGAATATTGAATGTGATGTATATATCCCAGCAGGAGAGGTAGCTCCAGGAAAGCTAAGCCAAGCATTTCAATTCGGAGCTCAAGTGATTGAGATAAAAGGAAATTTTGATGATGCACTTTCTGCCTCGCTAAAAAAGGCAAGCGAGGTTGGAGGATATACAGTAAATTCCGTCAATCCATTTCGAATAGAAGGGCAAAAAACTATTGTATTTAGAGCACTAGAACAACTAGATTGGAATCCTCCTGACTGGATTGTATATCCTGGTGGTGCGCTAGGGAATACATCAAGTTGTGGCAAAAGTCTCATGGAACTCTATGAATGGGGCTGGATAAAAAAAATTCCACGAATTGCAGTAATTAATTCAGAAGGTGCAAATACATTACATACACTTTACAACGGAAAATTTGAAGATACAAATCTACGTTGGAATAAAGGAAAACCAGATGTTGAGATAATTAAAAGATATTACACATACATGGATAAAAATGGAATAAGACCAAAAACAAAAGCTACTGCAATTCAAATTGCAAAACCAGCTAACATTCTCAAAGGTTTACGAGCGCTTGAATATACAAACGGTGTTGTAACTCAAGTCTCAGATCAAGAAATGATGGATGGAATGGCGTTAGTTGGTTTAAATGGATTTGATTGTGAAATGGCGTCTGGTGCGGTTCCAGCAGGTGTTAAAAAATTAATGGGTGAAGAAATTATTAAAAAAGATGATGTTGTAGTTGGAATATTAACAGGTAGGCAAAAAGATGCAAGTATCCCTGTAGATTATCACAAAAATCCTCAAAACAGGTTTGCAAACCCGCCACGAACTTAAGTTTCCTTTTCTATCTTGATCCTATTTGCTTGGTTATTTACTACTTCTTCTACAATTATTTTAATTGAATCAATCTCGATTTTATCGCCAACTTTTGGAATGTCCTTTAGTTTATCATGCAAAAGACCACTAAGTGTAGAATAGTCGTCGCCTTGAGGGATATCAGATTTTAATATCTCGTTTACAATATCAATCTCAACATCACCGCTTGCAAGCATAGTATTTTTGTCTAGGATTTTAAAATTTAGTTCAATTTTGTCGGTTTCATCCATTATCTCTCCTACGATTTCTTCTAAGAGATCTTCTAATGTTACACACCCTTCTACGCCTCCAAATTCGTCTACCACTATGGCCATGTGGGTTTGTTTTCCTTGCATTTCTCTCAATAATTTGCTAGTTTTTTGTTCTTGAGATACAAAAATTGGCTTTCTTGAAATGGATTCAAGATTTATCATTTTATCTTCCTTTTCAAGATGTTTTAACAAATCTCTAACATGTAATATGCCAACAATCTGATCAGTGGTTTCCTTGTATACTGGAATTCTAGAAAACCCACTTTTACTAATCACAGGAAGGGCATCAAATAGTAACATCGTGGAAGGCAACATGAACATTTTTGTTCTAGGAGTCATCACTGAATGGATTACAGTATCATCAAATTTTAAAGCTCCATGTACAAGTTCTTTTTCATGTTTTTTCAATACCTTGTCCTCAAGCCCTTGTTCTATAACACTGTAAATCTCTTGTTCTGTTATAGGTGGAGGATGGTGTGAGCTTCCTGCAATCTGTAACATCCCTCTAGTAATTTTTTCAAAAAGAATAACAAATGGATAAAATACGTAACTAAAAACCAAAATTATACCGCTGACTTTAAGTGAAATTTTTGTAGCGTTTGCAAAACAGTATGATTTTGGCGTTATTTCTCCAAAAACAAGGAGTATGAATGTCATAATTCCAATCGCTATGGCTAGACCATTACTGCCAAACAAACCTAAAGATATTTGTGTTGCCAATGCAGAAGAACCTACATTAGTTAAAGCATTTCCCAAGTTTATTGCTGCAAGCATTCTGCTGGGATTTGATTTCAGTTTATATAATGATGAGGAACCTTTTGTTTTTTCTTTTACAAGCTGATTCACCTTTGCTTTACTGACTCCTACTAATGCAACTTCAGAACCACTAAAGAATCCTGAAAAACAAACAAGGATTGCAAGAAAAACTATATCTAAAATTAAATTTTGGGTCATGATAAGTTATTACCACCTAGTGCATACGATGTTGCAACCAAGTTATAACCATGTTTTCTAAAAGATGAATATATCATAATATTTGTAGACAAATTGTTGTATGTATTATACTAGTTCTCGTCTCTTTTATAAGTTCACGTAAATTACCATATTATAATAAATATTAAAAACTGACAGCAACAAGTTCATCAATGATCAATTTTTCTCATTTCATTGAAAAATGTTCTTCGAGGATCTTTTTCTTTTCTTCCATATGGAATAGATCTTCAGTATGTTTGAATGCATCATTTTTATTTCGTTTGAATAACATTGCTTGCATCAAAAGATGGTTTTCAGGTACCACTATTCCTGTTTGATCATCAGAATAAGTGATTTTTACAATATCATCTTGTACTTCTAACATATCTGCATGTATGTGGATCATATTGGTGTCTTTGAAACTGAATTTTGTGGTTTCAGCAAAATCTCTAATATCTTTTGTCCCTTTAGCAGTATACAAAATAGCAACACCATATTCATTTTTGAAAAGATCCAAAATTTCAGGTGATGATGGAACTGTTTCGTTAAATCTAATGTCCATAGAATGTACATGCATCTGTCTTGTTGGCACTTTGAATGCACGTATAAACAATGGAGTGTCTTTGCCCATGTAGCTTTTCACATCATCATTATGATGCGGTTTACGTGTCCATTCAATCGAGTCTTTTACTTCAGTTTTAGAATCTTCTAAATCCGCCCATCTGCGTATGAGTGTTGCATCAAATCTTTTTATTTTCTTTCCATATTTTTCTTTGAGAGGTTGTAATATTCTTCCCATCCCTGTAACGTTACAACTTCCTTGCATAACGTATTTTTTATCAAATGCCTCAACATAATTTGCTCGAGAATTAAATATTACATCAGCAACTGCGTTCTCGCCTGTAATTTTTTCCCCTCCTTGGAAAATAGCTCTAACATTTTTTGGTTCATATAGATTTTTTTTATTGATATAACCATTTCCACCAGGAGCTGCGTCTATTACCAAATCGCATTTTTCTAACGCATCTTCGATTGTACCAGATATCTTAAAATTTTTAAACTGCTCTAGTTTATTTTTTGGAACATAAACTCCAAATCCTCTTGAAATGGCATCACTAACTTTATCGTCTAGTGAGTATTTTCCAATCCCTATTAACTCAACATCGGAATCTCCAGCAATAAATTGAGTAATTCTACTTCCTATAGAACCATAACCGTTAACAAAAACCTTTTTCATAATTTTTTTACTATGTTGCCCACTTATTTAGATAACCCTGACAAGAACTAAATATCGCAAAAAACTTTCTTATATTGTTGAAGATTCACGGTCCATCTCTTGGAATAGGCGCAGCTATTGCAGCCATAACAGTATTTGCCATATTCATGATAGTAGGATCAGGGTTTGTCAATTCTGTTGATACTACCACAAAACCTCAATATCCTGATAACGGAAAATTCCAGATGAGTCTACTCTCAGACAATACATCACCTGTACTTGGATCAAAAGATGCACCTATTACAATGGTGGAATTTGGGGATTACCAATGTTTTTACTGTAATCAATTCTATCATACCACAGAACCAGACATTGTGAAAAACTATGTAAATACAGGCAAAGTAAAACTTGTTTTCAAAGATTTGACAATAATTGGTCAGGATTCAATAAATGCGGCTCATGCAGCACATTGTGCTCAGGAGAAAGGCAAATTCTGGGAATATCATGATACGTTGTATAATAACTGGGCCGGTGAAAATACAGGTTGGGCCTCTTCAAAAAACCTACTTGCATTTGCCACTCAAGTCAACATTACAGCCTCTGACTTTAATGCCTGCATGACTGATGCCAAATACATTTCCGTAGTACAGGGTAGCGTATCAGATGCACATACACTAGGATTGACAGGCACCCCTGATTTTTTCATCATAGGGCCTGATAATTCTATAACTAAAATTGTTGGTGCTCAGCCATATGCTGCATTTGATGAGATTTTCAAGTCAAAACTCAAAATATAGCATAATTTTTGCATCTGATCTACAAAAGTGAATAAAAATTACGATTTAGAGGATCAAATTTAACCCTCAAAATCCTTATATCTGTAAGGTCGAAGGTGTAGCTATTGACCGTAGGAATTGACGACATTGCCCTCTATATTCCAAGACTGTTTGTAGATGCAAGAGATTTTGCAAAAGCACGAGGGATGGACCCAGACAAGCTCCAGCGCGGGCTAGGTATATCTAAAATGGCCATGGTGGACACAAATCAGGATCCTGCATGCATGGCAGCAAATGCTTGTTTAAGAATAATGGAAAGAGGCAAGCTGGCTCCAAAGGATGTCGGTAGACTGTATGTTGCCACAGAGTCATCATTAGATGAATCAAAGGCAATGAACTCGTATGTTATTGGCATGCTTGAACAAATCTATGGTGACGATTCTTTTGGTCATTGTGGTGGAATAGAATGTAAATTTGCATGTGTAAGCGGTTCTTATGCTTTGTATGATAATTCTAATTGGATAAGAGCTGGAGAATCTGGAGGAAAATCTGCAATTGTAGTTGTTTCTGATATAGCAAAGTACGACCTTGGTTCAAGTGGAGAATACACACAGGGTGCAGGGGCAATTGCCATGCTTGTTAACGATAATCCTAGAATCATGCAGTTTGATCCTAAAGTTACATCTACATCAATTAAAAATGAATATGATTTCTATAGACCATTTGGAAAGGAGACGCCAATAGTACATGGACAATATTCCAATTTGCTGTACATGATCCAGGTAAAGAAAGCCTTGATGTCATACAAAGAAAAGGCGTTATCAACAGGATTGATGAAACTAAAAGAGGGTGAGACAATTTTAGATTATATTGACTTTCTTAACATGCATCTACCATATAGTAACATGGGAAAGAAAGCATTATCATATCTCATAAGACATGAATGGCGAAAACTACCGCGTTGGAAAAAAATAATTGAGAAAATGGGCATGGAAGAACCAGTTCCGAAAGATCCACGAGGCACTATTGAATCAGTATTAGCAGATTCTGAATTTATGGCAAAAGATCACGAGTTTACTAAAAAGTTTGCCAAAACAGAAGAATTCCAAGATGTATATGAACAAAAACTTGCTAGTTCTCTTATTGCATCACAGATGATTGGCAATCTTTACACTGCATCTCTTTATCTAGGATTTAGAAGTTGTCTAGAGTTTGAATTCCAAAAAGGCACAGACCTTGAAGGAAAGAGAGTAGGATTTGGCTCATATGGCAGTGGAAGTAGCGCAATGGTGTTTAGTGGAGTGATTTTGCCAACATACAAGGAAATTGTAAAAGACATGAATTTGGAATCTGAGATGGGAAATAGAATAAAACTTTCATTAGAAGAATATGAAGAGATTCATGAAAACAAACGTGGACCAAATGAAAATCTTTTAGATAGTAAAAAAGAATTTGTCTTAGTTGATATAGAAAGCAGCCCGGAGATAAAAGGGCAGCGTAAATACATATACAAAGAATAACACAAAACAGATCCTAAAAATAACCAAAAAGAATATAAAATCAAGAATACAAAAATCATTTATGCAAGAACGTTCAATGCCAATTTGTTTTACAACTGATCAGTACAAAAAGATCGAAGAGATTGCAAAACGAAAAGGAATGCTGGACACAAGTCAACTTATCGAAGAAGTATTGAGTGAAATTTAAAACTACAAATATCTTCTTTTTTCATTTTATATTAAAACATCAAATTACAATATTGTTTCATTATCCTTTTTCCATGCTGGGTCTACTATGCACAAAAATTTTAAATCTCCAGAACCAACATTCTCAATATATTGTTTTGAGCCAGGTAAGACAAAAATTGTATCACCTGCTTCTACACTATCCGACTCGTTATTGATGTATAATACGCCTTTTCCTTCCAATATGTAATACACTTCTGATGTTTTCATTATGTGAGACACGGTAGATTTTCCGTGAGGTAAATTAACATATGCTAAACTATATCGAATTCTATTTACTACATGTTGAGGATTAAGTAGGTCATAAATTATCGCACCTTCATTTCCAGTAATTTTTTCAGAGTTTTTCTGATTTTTTATTATCATAAATTTATTCTAAATTGTAAAATTAACCAGATATAGGTTTATCAGAACGATTGAATACATTTTTGCATTAATATGGAAATTTTATTCCTAATGTTTTTTTAACCGATTCTCATAGCAAATTTATGGGAATCTTAAATCGTAAGCCTTCCTTTTGCTCAGTTTGTAAACAAAGTATTACACATAAACACAAACCAAAAAGAGAATGGGATGTAGAAGGACCGTTATGCGGAGATTGTTACATTGGTCAAATGCAAAAATATTATGATCTTAGCGTTAAACAAAAATGTGTCATATGTGGTATAGAAAAAAATATACCGGATTTATGGGAACCAAAATACCCATGGGAGATGAAAGGATTACTCTGTAAAACTTGTTTTGATAAAAAAGATACAGAATATAACAAATCAAAGACATTTTGTGGCAATTGTGGCAAAAAACTAGGTGTCATACGATACAATCCGAAACGACAATGGTCACTACAAGGTCAAATATGTAGAGAATGCTGGGATACTCAAAAGGCAAAGCTAGGTTAAGATGCATCTTTTTAAAAAATTCAAATGTGAGAAATGTCAAAAAAAATTCAAACAGTGTGAAGAGTTAATGCAGCATGAACAAGTAGTTCATGGAAAGGATATTCCATACGAATGTAAGGAATGCTGTCAATCATTTACAAGTATGGAGCAGATGAGAACACATCTACAAAGAAATCATTCTTACAGTGGAAAAAGCGATATCTAAAGAGCTTTTACTGTTTTTACAATCGGTGGACGTAATTTGTTAAAAACACGAAATCCACAAATACATTTTATTTCAGGCAATCTGCTTAATTCAGATTGGCTAACTTGGGTGCCACATCGTAAACATGAATAAACTACACTAAAGCTTGGTTGTTGTTGTGGTTTTGATTCGGCTTCTTCAACAATTGGAGTTTCTTCAGTTGCCATATATTTTCATCAAATTATCTGTAATTTTAAGGTTTAACAGAATTATTTTAGTGTGAGTTCAATGTAGACATCATTTGGAATTTTTATCCTCATTAATTGTCTAATTGCCCTATCATCAGCCGTAAGATCTATTACACGTCTATGTATGCGCATTTCCCATTTCTCATAAGTATTGGTGCCTTGACCACATGGAGATTTACGGGTTACAACGTTCAATCTTTTTACTGGCAATGGTGTTGGTCCTTTTACTTTGACACCTGTTTTTTCACCAATTCCTTTGATTTCTGTACACACACCATCAAGTCTGGGCAAACTGGTACTTGTTAATTTGATTCGGGCCAGTTGTGTCAATCAGACCACACTATTTGGTGAATTTTTCAGTGATCTCTTTTACAACGCCAGCTGCAATTGTTGCACCCATATCTCGAAGTGCAAACCTTCCTAATTCAGGAAAGTCTTGGAAGGTTTCAATTGGTATTGGTCTGACTGGTCTGATTCGTACTATTGCAGAATCACCTGCTTTTAGAAACTTTGGATCTTTTTCTTCTTCTGCACCTGTTTGTGGATTAATTTTTGATTCAAATGCAACAATAGTTGCTGCAACTTGAGCTGTATGTGCATGCATGACTGGTGTATATCCAGGCGCAAGTGCCGTTGGGTGATGAATTACAATGATTTGAGCTCTGAATTCTTTTGCAACGTTTGGTGGGCTATCTGGGGTTCCAATCACATCTCCTCTTTTGATATCTTTCTTTTCAATACCTCTGAGGTTAAAACCAATGTTGTCACCTGCTTCTGCAGATTCCATTTGAGTATGATGAGTCTCAATTGTTTTAATTTCTCCTAGTGCTCCTGATGGCATGACAATAATCTTCATTCCTGCTTTAGCAACACCAGTTTCAACACGACCTACTGGAACTGTACCTACACCTGTAATGGTGTAAACGTCTTGTATTGGAATTCGTAATGGTTTACCAACTGGTTTTTCTGGTAATTTGAAATCATCAAAGGTTTCAAGAAGAGTCTTTCCTGCCCACCATTTCATGTTGTCAGATTTCTTTACAAGGTTATCTCCCTTCCATCCTGACACTGGTACAATTGGAACGTTTTCTAATTTGTAACCGACAGACTTGACTAATTTTTCTGCCTTTTCTTTTGCTACTTTGAATGCTTGTTCAGAATAATTACTATCATCCATTTTATTAATTGCTACAATTAATTGACCCACACCTAGAGTTCTCAAAAGGAAGGCATGTTCTCTTGCTTGGCCTCCTGGGGCAATTGCAGTATCGGTTTCACCTTCTTTTGCTGATATTACTAGAATAGCACAGTCTGCTTCAGAAGCACCGGTAATCATGTTTTTAATAAAGTCTCTATGTCCAGGTGCATCAATTAATGTAAAGAAGTATTTTGGAGTTTCAAATTTTTGAAAAGCTAAATCGATTGTAATACCCCTCTCTCTTTCGTCTTTGATATTGTCCATGACCCACGCATACTTGAAAGTATCACCCTTTCCAGTCTTTTCAGACTCTGCAGCATGTGAGGCAATGGTTCGCTCATCAATTAGACCAAGATCCATCAACATATGTCCCATGGTTGTTGACTTACCGTTATCAATGTGACCTGTAACTATCATGTTCAAGTGTGGTTTTTTACTTGCGCTCATAACGAACCCTTCTAGGCATGGGCTTTATTACCATTTCGATTTTTTAAGTTTCTTTTCAATAAATTTTGAATAATTTACTGATCGTATCCTTTTCAATTATTATTTTTCACATACTATAAATCAAAGTGATTTCTGACTAAAATTATTGAAAATCACTGTTACAGTAATCAAAGCTGATGTTGGCGGAATAGGCGGACATACAAGACCAAGTGATGGATTGTTAAACGCAGTAAAAAATATTGTAAAACCCCAAGTACGAAACGATGGAAAAGGACTCTTAATTGATCATTATATCGGTTATTGCGGTGATGACATCCACATTGTTATGACTCATACAAAAGGAGTTGACAATAGAGAGATTCATCAACTAGCCTGGAAAGCATTTGAGGCAGCAACCCAAGTTGCAAAAAATGAAGGGTTGTATGGTGCAGGTCAAGATCTCCTAAAAGATTCTTTTTCTGGAAACGTAAAAGGAATGGGCCCTGGCGTTGCAGAAATGCAATTTGAGGAAAGACCAAATGAAGCCTTTACAATTTATGCTGCTGATAAGACAGAACCTGGTGCTTTTAACTATCCATTTTACAGAATGTTTGTAGATACTCTAAGTAACACAGGTTTAATCGTAAACCAAAATCTTGCAAGAGGTGTTAGGATAACTGTTATGGATGTTGAAAAAGGAAAGACTGCCCAATTGAACATGTGGGAAGACAAACCGACACTTGAGGCGGCTTTAATGTATCCTGGAAGATACGTAGTATCAGCAGTACATACTAAAGATAATCTTCCAATTCTTTCAGCATCAACAGATAGACTACATAACATTGCAGGAAAATATGTGGGAAAAGATGATCCTATTTGCATTGTAAGAACGCAAAAAGATTTTCCTGCAACTGAAGAAGCTGGTGCCGCATTTAGTAATCCGCACTATGTAGCTGGCAATACCAGAGGCAGTCATCACATGCCATTAATGCCAGTTAAACTAAATTCATCAGCAAGCATCAATTATGCAATACCAATTGTCAGCAGTCTTGTTTTTAGCATGCACAACGGCAAACTAGTAGGACCTATTGATGGGTTTGGAACAGCCGATTGGGATTATATCAGAACTATCGCAGTAAAACGTGCAATAGCAATGCGAAGTCAGGGCTTTGTTCATCCAGCTACACTAGTTCCTTCAGAATTAGAATATGCTGAAGGATACAGAGCTAGAATGAGTATACTTTGGAGCAGAATGAGACCAATACCATCAGGTAATGCTTCAAAACAATTTCAAAAACCAAATCACCCTCAACAACAAAAAACAAATCAGCCACAACACCCAAGGCCAACCCATCCACAACAAAATAAACCAAATCAATCAAAACCAAATCAACCAAAACCACAACAACCCAAGCCAACTCATCCACAACAACACAAACCGCAACAACATAAACCAAATTCACCAAAACCTGCTCAAACAAAAGAGTCTCCAAAATCAAAACTAACAGAAAAACCAAAAACTGAAAAACAGACAAAATAATAATTCCATTACTTTGTAAATAATCTACCGTTCATTTTATCAAAATTACAATTTTATTATACTGTGTGATAGATATTTTGTTGACTAGAAAGATTCAGATTTTGCTAATAGGGCATAATGAAAATGGGTCTACTCCTGAAGTTGAAAAAATTGCATATGAGACAGGTTTAGAAATTGCTAAATCAGGAGCTGTTCTTATTACAGGAGGCCTAGGCGGCGTAATGCATGCAGCATGTCATGGTGCAAAAGATGGTGGGGGGCTTACTGTAGGAATAATACCACAAAATGATCCATCTTTTGCAAACGAATATTGTGACATTGTTATTCCAACTGGAATTGGTTTAGCCAGAGATTTTCTTAATGCACTAGCTGGAGATGGAGTCATCATTGTTGGCGGCGGTTCAGGCACACTTTCTGAAACATGTGCAGCATACATGTACAAAAAACCTATTGCCGCAATAAAAAATAGCGGGGGAATAGCAGATAGATTTGCAGATCAATACCTTGATCATCGAAAAAATACAATGATAGTAGGGGTAAATTCTCCAAAAGAAGCTGTAAAATATATTTTAGAAAAAATTAATGCCTCATAGATACAAGTAGGGGATCTGGTTCATAAAATTGGCCGTATTTTTTAGCTTGTTCATTTAACGTGGCAACTATGTTTGAAATGCCAAGTTCTTTTCCAGTTTCAAAAAGTGGTTTTTTGAGTCCCATTCCAAGTTGTAATGCTTTTTCAATTTCAGGTATATCGCTTGCTTGATTTGTGACAAGCCAAGCTGCATTATTTAGCATGTTTGCAACAAGTTCGATTGGATCGAATCTTTTTGCCAACTCTTCTGACAAGGGAATACGTTCATACTTGTCTCCAGAATATTCATAAAATCCTGAACCAGTTTTTTGTCCTAGTTTTTTATTATCAAACAATTCTTGAATTTTAGGATGGGGGTTGATTACTTTTTTGTCTCTTAAATGCATCTCAATTGTTGCTTTGTGAATCACATCCAAGCCTGTGAAATCAGCAAGCTCAAAAATACCCATAGGAAAACCAAGCTTGAATTTTACTGCAGAATCAATTTCTGTCATGGTAGCATGATTTCTATCTATGGCCCATGCCGCTTCATGTACAAGTGGAATAAAGATCCTGTTTACAATAAATCCTGCAACATCTTTTTTGCATAAAACTGGTTCTTTTGAAACTGATTTCACAAAATTCATTGTTAATTCAACCAATTCTTTTGAAGTCTTTTGTCCTGGGATTACTTCAACTAGTTTCATAAGTTGAGGAGGGTTAAAAAAATGAATTCCGATGAATCTTTCTGGTCTTGTAGTTGTATTTGCTATTTCTGTAATTGGCAGAGTACTAGTATTTGATGCAAATACTGTTTTTTTATCTGCCACCTTATCTACCTCAGCATAGACTTTTTTCTTTAGTTCCATTATTTCTGGAACTGCCTCGATCATCAAGTCACAATTTTGTAGTGCTTTTGCAAGATCAACTTCTGGTATGATTCTTAAAAATATCTTATCTGCATCTTGTTGTGATAGTTTTTGTTTTGATACAAGTTTATCAAGACTCCATTTTATTTTCTCCATTGCTTTATCCAAAAATTGTTTTTCTACATCTCTAAGTATGACGTTATATCCTGACATGGCGGAAACCTGAGCAATACCATGCCCCATTATACCAGAACCTAATACCGTGATATTTTTTATCTCCATTAAAAAATGGATTACTAGATCCCTTTCTAAGTTATTCGGTCTCTAAGATTTTAATTATATCACATATCAAGAGATTAACTATAAACTATCTATGATTGATTTCAAATGAGCAGGCAAATCTGAAAGTTCTCCTGTATGACTAACATTGTTTTGCAAGACATCAGGTCCTATCCTGCGAACCTTCTGAGTTCCAATCAGCGTATCAATGCCTCTTTCTATGTCTTTGAGTGACAAAATATTTTCAAGTTTTCCAATCAAAATGTTTTCAATTTCATATTTATTTATAGCATATTGAAGTAAAATCAGTCGATCATTTAACGAAAGATTTTCCATTCAGTTAGAATCCATATGTGCAATAAAAAAGGTTGCTAAAATCTAATCAATTGAGCATAGCTATCTTCTTAAAACCCGAAAACAAAGATAATTAGATTTTGGACGTAGAAAAATTCACAGATGATGTGTATACAATTGCACAGCGATTATCTGAAGGAAAATCTCCTGAGATAAAATCAAAAATAAATTTTGTTCGCGAAAGACTAATTGAATTATACACTCAAAATCTTGTAAAAATAAACCATTCTGTACTTGAAATAATATGTGCTTCAAATCTTATCGCTGAAGGATATACAGTAGATGTTGAACAACACCTTTCTGATATACTAGTTTGTGATGTATTTGCAAACAAGGGCGATGGAACATTCATTATGGAAATTGAGACAGGGTTCACACCTCCTGACCATGCTTTAGATACTATAGATTACTATGTTGCCAGAATTGCAAGCAAAATATCAAGATACAGTAAATATTGTTCCAAATTTGCGTTAGCAACACCAGTTGTTGGAATTTTGCCAATACCAAAATTATTCTTAAAACCACCTATCAAAAGAACTCCTGCAGAGATACAAAAAATAAAAGATCTTTGTGATAGATTTTACAAGAATCCGCCTATTGATCCTGATGATATCTTAAATGCCAGATTACATTCAGTTTATTTAATAAATATCGACAAGTGCTTTGCAAAACAACTAGATCCATATGCATATCTTGAGCTAACTGAAAAGTTACAAGAAAAAAGTGAACTAGATTTGTAAACTGTAACTATGGTTTTTTAGAATTACGTCTTTTTTCCATACAAATTTTAATTTCCTCTAGCGTGTGCTCTTTAATTGGTTTTCCGCACATTGGACAAGTTGGATTTGGTTGTATTGGTTTACGTTCAAATTTCATAATCTGTTTTATCGTTTAGAAGATATAATTACTAACATTATGAAGTTTGTTGTGCGTTTTTTAGTTGCATAACTGAACGCAAAATAAGACTTGAGATACCAAGATGTGTTGTAAGAAAACTAGCTGTTTCTTCTAGTGCGTTATTTCCTCTATACCCTTCATCATATGTAATTTCTATTTCACCTTTATTGGTCTCAATGTATGCAGTAATAAGCGAATAAGGACCAAGTTTTTCATCTTTATTTTGTATGTAAAGATTCAAATGAATATTTTTTATCATGTAACCTTGTTCGGTAAAATTTCCAGAAGATAGAAGGACGATTGTTTTATCAGGGATTTTGTTTATTCTTTCAGGACTAGCAACGTCTATAACTTTCACACCATATGATGACAGATCTTTCTAAATAATTTTGCTTATTTCTCTTCGTCAACAGTTCCACCTTGTCCATAAATTGCAGGCATGGTAAGTGTACTGGTGATATGCGGCGTGTTTCGTACTTTGGATATTGCAGAATCTATTTTTGATGCGTTATCTGCAGATATTTTAACAAAAACATCATATTTTCCCATAACGCCATTTACTTCTACTACTTCAGGTAAAACCTTGATTATCTCTATAACATCTTTTTCACGTCCAGGAACACATGTTGCTAAAATGTATGCTAACATGGGATACGAAAGAAAATTTACTAATAAAAAGGCTTCTTGATTTTCATTTTACTTGATAGAAAAACAATACCTAGAACACCAATAGTTAAAATCAACATTGCAACTGGACCAAACTCCGGAATAACTATAGTACCAAATATTTGTAATTGAGTTGCATCTACAGGTATCATGCAATCCATTATTCTATCAGATGGTGTCTCTATTTGTACACATTGTGAAATTAAACCATCAATTTTTACAACCAACAAAGAACCAGGTGCATCTATGATTACCTTTGGAATCTGGAATTCTTGCATCACAGAACCGCTAGATATTGCACTTGCATTAACGGTAACAGTAACAGATTTATCTACAGTAGAAATCGAAACGTCACTGTATTTAATCAAATTAGTATTATTGCCTCTAACTTTGATGGCATAATCACCAACTGGAATTAGTTGCATTTGGCTTACCAGAACTACAAATGATGTTTTGCCGCTCTGATCTCCATATTTTATTTCAACATCATAAGTACCAGAAGTAGCATCTTCCCCTATCACGAAATCGTGAGTAAACAGATTATTGGATAAACTAACCTGACCTACTTCGTAAACATTACCTATGGGATTTCGAACTATAATTGTAACAGGATTATTATCAACAACTTTTGCTACAGAACCAGAAATGATAACTTTGTCACCTAGTTGGTAAACAGGTTTGTTTGTAGTTGCAATTATTCCAGTTGATCCTACTTGTGCATTTACATTATTTACAACAAAAACAGCAAGAACTGATATCATCAAAAGTGTGATGGCTAGTCGCATGAAGATTTTGGTGAATTTTTATTGTATTTAATTGTAGGTTTACAAGTGTTGACACTATAGATATACGTCTAGTCCTGTTTTTTTAGATGCCCCTAATTGTTGTTTTTCTAAAACCTTTGACATTTTATCCCCCATGTTTTTAGCTGCACTTACCTTTCTTTTTCCAATCCAATAATAGGTCTCATCAACAGTATCTTTTGCAATAAGAACAACCAGACGGCCAGTATCTTTTCTGCCTGTACGGCCCTTTCTTTGTATGTATCTGATTGAACTTGGTACATTATCAAAAAAAACAACAAGGTTTACCTCTGAAATATCTAACCCCTCTTCACCAACGCGAGTAGCAACTAGTACTTTGTATTCACCATCTCGAAATTTTTGTACTGTTTCAATCTGTTTTTTTTGCTTGAGTCCTGTTTCACCTGCTTTGCCAATTAAAAACCCCGCAGCAATTCCCATTTCAATTAATTTTTGATGTATCACGTCCACTGAATCTCTATAACTAGTAAAAACAAGCGCCTTACCTTGAAGTGATTCTATGATTTCTTTTAATTTTATTATTTTGGAATGTTCAATTCCTTTTGATTGAGCAAGTTTTGCAAGTCTTATAGCTTTGGCAAAATTCAAATCATTTTCAAAAAGGTCTTTTATTCCAATTCCTTTTTTCTCTTGTGTGCGCTCACAAAATCTCAAAAATGATGTAATGCCGTGAGATTCCAAAACATTTAGTGCATGAATTATTCTTATTGCTGTAAAAAGTGGTTTTGCCGCCTTTCTATTTTGTCGTATTACAAATTCCCTTGCACGTAAGAGTTGTGATAATGATTTACTATCAGAGAGATTCAGACCAGCTCTTCGTAAATCTTGATATCGTGATTCAAGTGCAGCTTTGATACACACTTGAATTTCTTTCATCTCTGGCGGAAGATCAACTGTAATCCATTGAGTGTTAGTTTGCTGAACATAGGGTATTACATCAGGACTTTCTTCATTTCTTTGTGCTATGCTTGTAATTTTTAAAATATTAAGAATTTCAGTTGCTTTGTCTTTTTCGCTTGGTAGTGTAGCCGTCATACCTAAAATTCTTACATCAGAAGTTTGGAATCTTTCTGCAATTCCAGAATATGCATAGTCACCTATAGTACGATGCGCTTCATCAAAGATTAACAAGTTAAATTGATTCGGGGATACAATTTGTCTATCAAGATCATTTTTTGTAATCTCCGGTGTAGCACATATTACACTGTTTATCCATAATTTTTTTCTTTTTGTAACGAGATCTTCGCCTGTTATTAGCGCAATATCATCTATGAGAAGATTTTTTTTTAAAAATTCATAATGTTGGTGTGCTAGAACTCTGGTCGGAGCAAGAAATAACACGCCTCCTGTTCTCCTTGATAAAAACTCGACAATAACCTGTAATGCTACCGTTGTTTTGCCCAATCCAGTAGGAAGAACTACTAGACAATTTTCTTTTATTGCCTGATTTGCAAGATTTACCTGATATTCCCTGTATTCTATAGATTCAGGCTTGATTAACTTGTGTTCAAAATACTGGGAATCCAATTAAATTCATCTTCTTTTGGACAAGTAAAAAGTTTCTTTCAATTTTATCTTTGTAATATTCTATGTATATGAATACGAGGTTATAACGATCACAAAAGTACTGACTGGACGTAATCTGTAACATCACATAATATGACTCTCACAATATTGAAATTAGCTGTATAATGTGCGTTTATTATGAAACTTGCCGAGGTATGTAAATTTGGAACCTCTTGAATTTTGTGATCTTTGCTTTCAGCGAGGAAAGACCAATCTCTGTGAAACCTACAAAAATACATTTACAAAAATCAGTCCATTACATTTCACACAGCAAACAAGACTAGATAAAATTCTAAATAGATTAGAAATAAGACCGCGATTAATAGACAGACGTTGGACGTGTATTGTTGATTCGTCAAAACGAGCGGAGTTTCTTGATTCATTATGGGGAATCAACGTTACCATGCACACCTTAAATGATCACGTAAAGGTCTTGGCAAAACTATACAAGCCTGACTCGAGAAGATTAGGAGCACTTGAAGAATTTGAGCTTCCAAGTATAGAATCATGGGAGGAGTTTAATCCCAAATCAAGGGTTTGGGACATGGTCAAAGTCAAACAAAAAAATGAAAAGTTTTTTGCCAAAGTAAATCTTGGGAATATTTTAAAACATTCCAGTTTTGAAGGAACAAGCTATTTTCGTGCTTATTTGAATAGTGATTTACCAGTACTTGCCCCCATGGAAAAACGTGGTGCGTACAATATCATGGCTACCATTACAGAACCTACCACGGCATATTGGAAAACAGATAGTACGAATGAACGTGGATTTATTGAAAATAAACAGTTAATCAACATTCCTGATGAAATTTTCAATATTTTGAGAAGATTAGGAACTATGGACAAAAGAATTCCAGAAATGTTAATTTTTGAAAATGTTGATTATGAAATTGTAAAAACAATACTAGGATGTATTAAGATAGACTTGATAAAATCTACTGATACTATGACTGCATTATTTGACAAAACTTCGGTGACGCCAATAATAATTGAAAATTTAGAAAAAGAGCGCCTTCAAGCTATGTTGGACATAATCACAGAAATTGGCGGTAAAATTGAAAGCGAGAATGAACATTTTACCATATCAGGAAAGAAAGGTTCAGTAAAACTAACTTTTGTAGATAATGATAAAAGCATTCAGGATGGTATTGAAATTCGAATTTCAATATCTGCGTTTGAAGACCCTAGCAGATTTACAGAAATTTTATACATGATAAAAAAAAGACTTGGTCTTCAGGATCTGCCTCTTGAAACTATGGTCAGCCAACATTGGCCAATAATCACAGATTCTGATTTACAATATGTAGTGCAATCTGCAATTTCATGGTGGGCAAGTAACTCGGTCCTGGCATCAAACATAATTGGTGAAAAAAATAAATTTATCAAAGTAAAAGAATGGTTTTCCAAAATTAAAGAAGGAAAGCTTAGATCAAATTTAGATACCATAACATTAGGAAAGATTATCAAATTCAAAGAAGCTAAACAATAATGTACTAGTTAAAACATAAAATCAATATGAACAAACCCTTTGAGCGTCCAACATGGGATGAATATTTTATGCTGCAGGCAGAATTAGCAAAGCTTCGTTCAAACTGTATAACAAGACAGGTAGGAGCTGTAATAGTACGTGATCACAGGCAGATAGCAACTGGATATAATGGGACACCGCCAGGTGTGACAAATTGCTATGAGGGAGGCTGTAAGCGATGCATCTTACGCAGTGAAGGAAAACTACAGTCAGGAGAGGGTCTTGACAGATGCATTTGCAATCACGCAGAGGCAAACGCCATAATGAATTGTGCTATACTTGGAGTTGGTTCTGGCACAAAAGATACCACGCTTTACACTACTTTTGCAACATGTCTTGAATGCAGTAAAATGGCAATTACAATTGGAATCCGACGCATTGTTTGCCTTGGTTCATATCCAGAAACTGATTTTAATCTTTTAAAAGAAGCAGGAATTCAAATAGATACTTTAGATAAGAAAAAAATGCAATATTGGATAAACATTCTACTTGAGGATACAGAAATGAATCTTATCCCAACAAACTAGGTATAACATATGCAACAAAATATCATGGGTGCGGTAGATGAAGTAACAACAACAATGCCACCAGCATTACTTGTTTCTGCAACATATGACAGCCAAAAAAAATCTGTAGTTCTAAAATTCTATGAACCTAATTCAAAAAAAATTCTCTTGTGGACAGACAATACTGGCCATAAACCATACTGTTATTCCAAACTAGATCCTGAAGAGCTAAAATTTTTATCAGATAGAAAAGATGTATTGGAATTAAAAAAAACTGAAAAAATAGATCTTCTCAAAGATAGAACAATCAATGTAACAAAAATCATAGTTGCAGATCCACTTGCCATAGGCGGCACTCAGACAGATAAGAGCATTAGAAACATAATTGAAACCTGGGAATCTGATATAAAATATTATGAAAATTATCTTTATGATTATTCCCTAATTGTTGGCAAATACTATACTATCACAAATGGTAAGTTAGAAGAATACAGCTATAAAATCCCAGATGAAGTTCAACTTGCGCTAAAAGGATTATTGTATGATAAAGTAACAAACATGGGAATTATTGATTCTAAAGAGTTTCAAAATCACATATCAGATTGGGCAAATTTGCTAAACCAGCCAATCCCAAAAATTAGAAGAGTGAGTTTTGACATAGAGGTGGAATCCGAGACAGGAAGAATTCCAGATGCAAAAATAGCTGATAAAAAAATCACAGCGGTCGGGTTTTCTGGAAGTGACGGTCTAAAACAAGTCTTTGTACTACAAAAGAAAGACAAGCAACCTGGAAAAAGTGAACTTTCCTCTGACATCAAAGTTTCATTTTATGATGAAGACAAAGAAAAAGAAATGATACGAGATACTTTCAAGATTTTAACAGAATACCCGTTTGTAATTACCTACAACGGTGACGATTTTGATATGCCATATATTTACAACCGAGCTGAAAGACTTGGAATAGATTCTAAAGAAATTCCACTAATAATGATGCGGGATTCTGCTACTCTAAAACATGGAGTGCATCTTGATTTGTACAGAACATTTTCAAACCGTTCATTTCAGATTTATGCATTTAGTCACAAGTATAATGATTTTTCACTAAACAGTGTTTCAGAAGGATTGCTAAATGAATCAAAAATTGATTACGACGGGGAGCTTGACGATCTTTCATTATACGAGCTTGCAAACTATTGTTACAATGATGCAAAGCTAACACAAAATCTGACAAGCTTTAACAATGATCTGCTAATGGATTTGCTAGTTGTCATAACTAGAATTGCAAGAATGCCAATTGACGATATTTCAAGAATGGGAGTGTCACAATGGATCCGTAGCTTGTTTTATTTTGAACACAGAAAACATAATTTTTTGATTCCACAAAGACAGGAGCTTGATCAAAAATCTCCATCTGCATCCACCGAAGCAATCATCAAAGACAAGAAATATCGCGGAGGACTAGTTGTGGAGCCAACAGCCGGGATTCATTTTGATGTATCCGTAATGGACTTTGCAAGCCTGTATCCTAGTATAATCAAGGTACGAAATCTCTCATATGAGACAGTAAGGTGTGTACATGACGAATGCAAGAAAAACACCATTCCTGGAACAAATCACTGGGTATGCACACGTAAAAACGGTCTTACCGCAGTTTTGATTGGCTCTTTGCGGGATTTGCGAGTAAACTATTACAAAAATCTTGCAAAAAATCCATCACTTGATGAGAATCAAAAACAACTGTATACGGTAGTAAGCCAGGCGCTCAAAGTCATACTCAATGCAAGCTATGGTGTAATGGGTGCAGAAATATTTCCGCTGTATTGTCTGCCAGTAGCAGAAGCAACTACAGCCGTTGGTAGATATACCATTTTGGAAACAATTGAAAAATGCAAATCAGTTGGCATCGAAGTATTATATGGTGATACTGATTCATTATTCCTAAAAGGTCCTACAAAAGATCAGATTCAAACTGTTGTAAGCTGGGCAAAAGAACAATTCGGCGTTGACTTGGATCTTGACAAAGAGTACAGATATGTGGTATTAAGTACAAGAAAGAAAAATTATCTAGGAGTACAAAAAGATGGCAAAGTCGATGTCAAAGGTCTTACTGGAAAAAAATCCCATACACCACCATTTATTAGAACTCTATTTTATGAAATTTTAGAGATTTTATCAAAGGTAAAAACAACACAAGAGTTTACCGAATCAAAAGAAAAAATCAGTGAGATGATAGCAGGTTATGCAAAAAAATTAAAAGCAAAACAAATTCCACTTGTTGAACTTGCATTTAATGTAATGATAAGCAAAGCCCCATCAGAGTATGTAAAGACCGTCCCACAACACATCCGTGCAGCCAAACTTTTAGAACAGATTAGAGAAATAAAAAAAGGCGACATTATATCATACGTGAAAATAATTAACAAGCCAGGTGTCAAACCCGTTGAACTAGCAAGACCTGATGAAATTGACTCTGCCAAATACATGGAATTTATGGAAAGTACTTTTGATCAAATTCTCTCGTCTATGGACCTTGACTTTGCCACCCTCATTGGGGCACCAAAGCAGACAGGATTAGACCAGTTCTTTTGGAACTAAGTGTATTGTTTTAAACTATCGAGTGTAATTAGGTTATTCTAATATTCATACAATTTATAAGAGGATCATGTAATTTTTATAAATATGCGAAAAGATTCATGTAGGTCGTGTGGAGAAACTTTGCAAGAATTTCAATCTTGCCCCGACTGTAAAGAATGTATACAATTCAAATGTATGCACTGTAGGAAAATCGGAGAAATCCAAATACATCCAGAATGCAGCATGCCAAGCAATGCTATTGCAAACTAGATTTAGTTTGTCTTAATGTTAATTTTAAAAAACATTTCTGTAGTATACTATTATATGATGTAATATCGACAGCCCAACTAGTAAAATGAGTTACCTTGATCTTTACATGAATAGAAATCCCCTGATAACTAGTCCAAATGAAGAAGGCGATGTATCTGCAATAGTATACGGAGTTCCATTTGATTCAACACATTCTTTTAGACCAGGAACCAGATTTGGACCAGATGCGATAAGACTCGCATTAAACAATATAGAAATATTCTCCACAAGATTTAATGTTGATTTAGAAAGCGTAAACATCGAAGACTTGGGAAATACAAGACATACCGTTGTTGCAGCCGAAGTGATAGACATGGTAGGAAAGATAACTGCGGAACTTGCCAAAAGAGAAAAACAGTTAATCATCCTAGGTGGAGAACATTCAATTACTTATGGAACATACATGAGTTTTCCAAAAGAAACTGGCTACATTGTTTTTGATGCACACTATGATTTACGTGATGAATATGCAGATATCAAACTCAGTCATGCGGCATACCTTAGAAGAATAATTGAAAAACGTGGAGCTGAAAACATCATTCATGTTGGTGCAAGATCCTTTGTAAAAGAAGAGCTTGCATTCAAAGAAGAACACAAGGTGAGAACCATCACGGACAAAGATATTCGTGAGGGAAAAGGCTCAAAGCTAGTAAAAGATGCAGTTTCTACGTTTGACAAAATTTATCTCAGTGTAGATTTGGATGTATTAGACCCTGCATTTGCGCCAGGTGTTGGAAACCCAGAAGCGTTGGGCATTACCTCAAGAGAACTCTTTGACATGATATATTCTTTAGAAGAAAAAAAGATACCATGTATGGATATAGTAGAACTTTGCCCACCATATGATAATGGTGCAACTGCGTCACTTGCTGCAAAGCTAATGTCCGAAGTCATTGCGATGAATATTTCACATTAAGAAACAAAATAAGCAAGACTTGCTAATACTAGACATGGATTCAGACACTCAAGAGATTATGAAAAAAGGAATGAGTTTTTTGGAAGACGGTAAATATGAAGAAGCTCTTGATTATTTTGAAAAAATACTGGTGACCAATCCAAACAATCCTGACATTTGGAACAAGAAAGGTGTTGCTCTTCGCAGTTTGGGCAGATATGATGAAGCAATAGAATCTTTTAACAAAGCTCTGGAGATTGCCCCTAGAGACTTGGATGCATCATAATCATATTAGAAAATATATTTCTAGATAATTTTTATATTTAGACCATAATTTGCGGTCGCTTTGAAAGATGCTTGTTCATATTTAATCTCATAAGTGGCTTTCCTAGAGTTTCTTCTTTTATTGATTTTATCAATTCGTCAATTGAAAGAATCTTTGCATCAGCAGATTTCCTATCCCTTATGCCTATTTTCTCAGCATTTACCTCTTTTTCGCCAATAACAATGATGTATCGTATCCATTCTGTTTCTGCATCACGGATGCTTTTTCCAACGCTTTCGTTTCTGTCATCAACATCTACCCGTATATCATTTGTTGATATTTTTTCTGCCAATTTTTCACAATAATCAAGAAATTCTGGCTTTACTGGTATGAGTCTAACTTGTGTTGGTGCAAGCCATAAAGGAAATTGTGGTTTTTTTCCTTCAGAGGTGTCTTTTGCTGCTTTTTCAAGTAGTGCATAAATTACTCTTTCAATGGCACCGCTTGGAGAGTTATGCAGTATGATTGGATTTAGCGGTTTGTTGTTTTCATCTATAAATTCAATGTTATAGCGTTTACCGTTTTCAACGTCGATTTGATCTGTAGATAGTGCCGATGCTTTACCCATACTGTCTACATAATTAAATTCCCATTTTAGTACAAAATAGAAAAATCTCTCTTTCCACATCTCAACTAGTACTGGTTTTCCAATCTTTTTTACAAGCTCCTCAATCAAAGATTTATTTTCATTGTAAAATTCTTCAGTAAATCTGATTGCCATTTCAAGATCAGCCTCTTCCATACCTACACCTTTTATGACTTCTCTTGATAGATCAAATCTTTTTCTAAATTCTTCTTTTGCTTGTTCCATATCTTTGCACATGGCATGGCAATCAGGCATTGTAAATGCGCGCAGTCTTCTCAGACCTACAAGTTCGCCGGATTGCTCTTTTCTGAAACTATATCTTGTCAATTCGTATAGTTTTAGCGGCATATTTTTGTATGATAGTTGAAAGTCCTTTGCCATTAAAAATTGGCCAAAACAAGCCGCAAATCGTAGAAAGAGTTGTTTTCCCTCAGAATTGATGTTATACTGTCGTGCTGGGAATCTGTGAAAATAGCTCTCCATACTTGGATGGTGAGAGTCATACATGATGGGTGTCTCAACCTCTAATCCTCCATACTCCATTACCTTGTCTGTGACATATCGCTCTAAGAGAGATTTTATCAGTCTGCCGTTTGGGAAAAATCTCATGTTTCCAGAATCTGATGCTGGTTCATAGTCAGCTATTGCCATCTTTTTCATTAATCTGACATGTGGAGGAGGTTCGTCAACAGATCTTTTCTTTGCAGATTCATATTTTGCCAAAACTTCAAGACCTGAATGTTTTGCAAAATTAAATTCCTCAACTTTATGCATCTTTCCATCAGTCGTCATAATGTGCCAATACGATTGGATTTTTGATTCTGCCTTGACAGCATCTGAAGTAGAATCCGTATCATCTGCAGTAATTGTTTTTGAATTTTCTGCCAAAGGATGACCTTTGACTTGAATTTTGTAAGACTTTGTCCATCCAAATGGCGCTCTTGATACTTCAAGATCCGTGGCAAGTGATTCCATTTCTTTTAATATTGATAATGCAGTACTTGGAGATGCAAGCTTTGAGCTAAGATGCGCATATGGATACAACAATAATTTTTTACATCCTACTTTTTTCATTGATTCTGTGATTTCTAACATTGCTTTTTTTGCAACAACAGAGTTGTCACCGTCTTCAATTGCTACAAATGCCACTACAACCTCATCTAATTTTTTGGAAGAAGGTTCAATCTCCTCAGCTGACTTTATCTCCTTTTTTACAGGTGTAAATTCAATACTATCACAATGAAGTTGTAGTATGCGCATGTTTTGTTTCTTTTTTTGTTATCGACTTAAATGTTATGAAAATATTAAAAATGGATCGGAAGGGATTTGAACCCCTGACCACCGCAGTGTGAGTGCGGTATCCTACCAGCTAGACCACCGATCCGAGATAACCTAGGAACGAGTATTATTTAGTTGTTGAAAACAGTCAATTTATCTATCAATTTTTTATTTTGATTTTAGTCATTTAGTTTTAACAATATTTTGGCTACGTTAGCGCCAATTTTTTTGACTTGATCTTCTTGTTTTTTGTCTTTTAATGTACCATCTTCATTGAATGCCTCATGAGCTTTTGCTATTGCTATTTGATCTGGTAGTACTATGACTCCAATGTTTCCAAGTATTGATCTTACATGGACTAGTCCTCTAAGACCACCAAGTATACTTGGGGAAACGCTCATTATTCCTGCAACCTTATTTTTAAAACAAGCCAAAGGAATTTCACCTTCTGACTGACGTGATGTCCAATCAATTGTATTTTTAAAAACAGCTGAGATAGAGCTATTATACTCTGGTGAAGAAATAAGAAATCCCTGGTGTGATAACATAAGGTCCTTGAGCTTACGTGCATTAGAAGGAAGCCCGTCTTTTTGCTCCAAATCTCCATCATAAATTGGCATTGGAAAATCCCGAAGATCAATTATTGTGACATCCGCACCTCCTTCTGTTGCTCCAATAGAAGCTATTTTGACTAGTTTTTTATTATATGAATCAGTTCTAGTACTTCCTGCAAATGCAATAATTTTTGGTTTTGTCATTGTTAAATCAATTTTGACTTATATTGTTCTTAGTTTGATATAAAACAGATGGCTTCAGAAGCTCATCAAAGGTTACTAAATTCATTAGCAAAATCTATGGAAGGTGTTGGAATAACCATTACACATTTGGATATTGATGGAACTCCAGAATATTTTGATGAAACGTATAGAAAATTACCCGTTCCAAAAGAAAGAGATGGGTACAAACCAGATTTGGAAGGAATGAAAGGAGTTTTGAGGCACCTTGGTGAGGCAAAAATTAAGATTAAAGATGATGAAAATATTGTTTCTCAATTCAGGGCATTTACTAGTCTAGAGATGAACGGTAAGGAAATTCCCCTTCATGTTGCAGTACCAAAGTCTCTTAAAAAAGAACTGGAAAAAAAGTTGTACAAACTTGATCTGTATAAAAAATACAAAAATGGTACGATCAAGATCTGGGCAGAATAATCATATGAGATTATTTGGAAAATACGATACCCATGTTTAGATCCACCCAATCAATTTAGACTAAGCTAAATTATGTAGCCTAAGCTAAATTTTATATGAGGATTGAACTATCATGCAATTATCACAATGCATTCACCCAATTCAAAAATATCTCGTTTTATGAGTATTTTTAGAAAGTTCATTGCGTATTCTGGTCCTGCACTAATAGTAAGCATAGCATACATGGATCCTGGAAATTATGGAACAGATCTACAAGGTGGAGCTGCTTTTGGTTATTCGTTACTCTGGGTTGTATGGCTTTCAAGTGCTATAGCGATGCTAGTCCAGTATTTATCTGGAAAATTAGGAATTGCTACAGAAAAAAGTATGGCCGAAATTTTGCGGGAAAAATTAGGTAGAAAGTTATTCATCATACCATATTGGTTAAGTGCGGAAGTTGCAGCGGCCGCAACAGACCTTGCAGAATATCTTGGAACAGTCATTGCATTAAATTTATTGTTTGGAGTACCAATGATCTATGCTGCAATCTTTGGAGCCGCAGATGTTATCATCATATTAGCACTTACATCAAGAAGATTTCGTCTACTTGAACAGCTCTTTTTGCTTTTTGTTTCAATCATAAGCTTTGGCTATGTCTATGAGCTGTTAGTGGCACCGCCAACTATCCATGGAATACTTTCTGGTTCATTTTCTCCTCACTTTGTAAATTCTAGTGCATTGTTTGTTGCTGTTGGCATAATTGGCGCCACAGTAATGCCACATGTTGTCTTTTTACATTCTTTTCTTACAAAAGAAAAAGCAAGCGGCAAGACACTTGGGGAGAGAAGGAAGATGAGAAGACTACATCTTGCCGAGACCGTATTTTTGCTCACCATAGCTGCCTTGGTTAATGCCGCAATCTTACTAATGGCTGCGGTTGCATTCTATCCCAACAATTCTCAAATTCAATCAATCTCGGAAGCTTACAAAACACTTGTGCCTTTGTTTGGAATATCTGCAGGAATAGTTTTCGTGATTACTTTGCTCTCATCAGGTATTGCTTCATCTGCTGCAGGAACAATAGCAGGTCAAATAATAATGGAAGGGTTTTTGGGGAAAAAAGTCAACATGTGGCTACGAAGAATTATTACAAGATTTGTAAATGTGATTCCAACCACTGCTGCCATACTGCTTGGCTTTGATCCTTTGCATATACTAGTGTATAGTCAATTCATTCTAAGTCTGATGATACCAATTGCAGTAATACCAGTTGTCATACTTACAATGAACAAGAAATTGATGGGTGAGTTTGTGAATAGAAAAATTACAACTATAATTGCATCAGTTTTTGTAGGAATAATTGTAGGATTTAATTCATATTTGTTATTGAGTTTATGATAAATGTATGTTAGTTGACTGAGTATGAACCAATTCATTAGATTCTATTGTTTTGATATGTTCAGTAAGACCATCTCGTAATATTTTTCTCCTTCTTTCATATTCATCACTTTCTAATAGCTTGACTGCCTCGCTTGCCTGACCATTGTTAACAAGTTCAAATGATTTGGTTTCCATTTCTACAAGATTAAGATTTGCTTTATCCATAGCTAAAAAGAATTCTTTATCTTTTTTGTCTGCAGTTTTAATAGTCTTTTTTAATAATTTATCTGATAGTGGTTCTAAGGTTTTGTATCTTTGTTCCCACTTTTTATCGCCAGTAAAAGCATAATTCCGTGCAGCTTGTGCTAACGCTTCTTCATAGTATCTCATAAGTTGAACATCATGCGGCACACCACTAATGGACGGGTTTATCTTGACTTCAAGATCATCTTGAGCCAGTGGTAACAAGATAGTAAATGTGGTTGGGTTATTTTTGACAGTTATACTACCGCCGTGTTGTTCTATTATATTTTTACAGCTTACTAGTCCCAATCCAGTACCTGTCTGTTTAGTTGTAAACAGAGGATCAAATATCTTTGGAAGAATTTCATCTGCAATTCCTGGTCCTGAATCTTCAATTGAGATGCATGCATTGTCTTTGTCACATGCTATCTTTATGGTAATTTCTCCCTTGTCTCCTATAGATTGAATTGCATTTGTTATCATATTGATAAAGACAATCTCAAGTTTCTTTGAATCACACATTATTTTAAGATCATTTTGCGGTAAGTTAATCTTGATATTATTTGGTTTTGTTATTTTGTCAGATGATTCCTTTATAATCTCAACTAGAGAGTAATTACTCAATTCAAGTGGTTTTATTCTAACAAAGTCAAGCACATCCTCAATCTGATGGGACATTCGTGTTATAGCTCTATCAATAATATCATATTTTTTTAGAATACTTTCATCATACACACCATTTTTGGATTTTAATTTCAATATCTCAACAGTATTCATTATGACAGATAACGGATTTCTCAAATCATGCCCTAATCGTGATGCAGTTTCACCTATTGCTATCAATCTGCTATTTTTAGCTTTTTCTTCTGAGATAGCTAACTGTTTTTCTTTTTCTATCAATTCATTCCTTGTTTTATAAATCTCAGTCATATCGATTATCACACTATTGCCTCCTGTTCTTTTTCCATTCTCATCGTATAGACTAGTTGTACTAATCAAAGTTGGAAAAATACTTCCATCTTTTCTTTTAAGCCAGATCTCACGATTTACTAAAGTCCCTGTTTGTTTCCATGTTTCAAACTTATCATGCAGAGCATCAAAATGTGATTTGTCAACAAAGTCAAATATTGATTTTCCTATAATTTCCTCTTTGGAATATCCTAGACTATTTGCATATACGATATTACAATCTGTTATGACCCCGTCTTCGTTTATGGTACGACAAAGATCTGGCAATCCTTCGTAAAGAGATCTGTATTTTCTATCAGCCTCATTCTCTTTTTCCATTTTTATCAATTGCTCAGCTTTCTTTTTCAAATTATTATAGACCAACTTTATCGTGAAAAGAATGGTAGCAATATTTATGATAGCAAGAGAAACCTGCAACAATGTTTGCGTAAAATTTGCGTTTTGAATATCTGATGCCAGATTAACTGTCAAAATGTCATTTTGTTCTACCAACCTATCAGCAAGAGAAGAAATTTCTACTAATGTTGTTTCTTTATTGACAGAATCAGATTTAACAAAACTTTGTATTTTTGCTTGGTAATCTAAATACAAATTATGAATATTTTCCCACTGTCCATTAAACTCTTTAGGCAACGGAGGTAGAGTTATGCCCATCTGAGTCCCTCCTGTCTTTAATAGTTGCAAGTTTTGTTCATAAATTTTCAGTGCCGAAATAGGATCACCCGTTCCTCCTATGTAGTGATCCTTTACAGCATTAAGTACCATTTCAGTAAAAAATCTATTTTTTCCAGCAATGTTAATAGAATTTCCTTCAAATGTTTGTTCAGATGTATATACTTCAAGAACAAGAAAGCTTGTAATTATTATTGTAATCTGAATTCCTATAAGAAAAAATATCTTGTTTGTAATTCTTTTGGTTTGATTATTCATTTATTATTAAATCCATTTTTCTAGATATTATTGGCAAACTAATTTTCATCAAAGTTCCTTTTCCAAACTCGCTTTCTGCCCAGATCTTACCACCATGCTGTTCAACGATGACTTTACAGATATACAAGCCCAATCCGCTGCTGCTTCGCCCACCATTATTAGACGAGTCTGATTGATAGAAACGGTTGAACAAATTATTGATTTTGTCTTTTGGAATTCCTATCCCATTATCTACTATGGAAAGAATCATGTTGTTATCTTGTAATTGATATTCTATTCTTATTACTCCATCTTCAAATGGAACAAAATCTATAGCATTTTTAATTAAATTTGTTACGACTTGGATCATTCGTTGTTTATCAACGTTAATTTCCAGACTAGGAGTTGTCAGATCCTCGAAAATAACTCCGCGTCTGTTTGCAAGAGGTAAAACGGTGGCTATTGATTGCCGTATGATTTCGTTTACATCAGTAGGTTCTAAATTAAACTTTAATTTATTCAAGTCAGCTTTGTGCAGATCGTGTATATCAGATACTAAATTTTGTAGGCTTTCAGTGCTAGAGATTATTACTTTTAGCTTTTCCTTTTGTCTATCATTTAATTCGCCAAATCGTTCTTGTATGAGCATTTGGGAATAAGATGCGATAGGTACGATGGGAGTTCTCAGGTCATGTGTTACCATCGCAATAAACTCGGATTTTTCCTTATCAGTTTTTCTTAGTTCTTCATTTTGTTGATTAATTACAGCTTTTGCATGCTGTAATTTGCTAAAAATAATTCTAATGACGAATGTAAGTAAAATATGAACTATAACAATGAAAATACCAATGCCCATAACTTTGTATTTAATTGGAAGAAATTCATTATTTACAAGACTATCAATATTGATAAGATAGAATGAAATTAGAATAGTAGCGCTACCGCCTAACATGACAATAAAAAAAATTGAATTCATCTTTCTGGATTGTAATTGGAGTAATGTGTCAATTATATGCAATGTCATTTTATGTATCTCCTGAAATCTTTGAGTCTTTATTCATGTCATTAAAACAATCTTTATGATACCATTTGTTATCAAAAATTATATCTCCTTCTGATAATCGTAATTCCTTTTTGCAATGTTCGCACGTTTGAAGAAGATAGTTATGTTCTCTGATTTGCTCTACATGATTTTCCATACTCATCATATCTGACACACCACTTGGCTTGATTGTTTGGAAATAGAGTTATTGTGTCTCTGTTTGCCAATAATGTTCTCTACAGTACTTATTACGTTTTTTATATCAAATGGCTTGTAAATTATAGATGATGCGTGTAAACGTTCTAGATTCTTGGCTGTTTCTTTTGTAAGATCTGCTGTGACCATTATCACTACAGCATCAGGATTTACTTTCCTTATTTGCTCTAGTGCATATATGCCATCATAGTTATTCATCATCACATCAAGAAAAACTACATCTGGCTTGAAGGTTGAATATAATTCTGCTACTTTTTCGCCGTTATGTGCTTTACCTACAATTCTAAATTTGGAAAGTTCAAGATATTCGCAGAAGACATCTAGTGTATCAATGTCATCGTCAACAACTATCGCAGTTATTGATTCATTTTTGTCATTGATGATCATTTTATTTAGGCTCCAAATATTTTCATACTATCTAATGCAATAGGTTTGTAGGCAACATATGATGCATCTAATTCAACAAGTTTGTTTTCTGTTTCTTCTGTCTGATCAGCGGTTGTCATTATTATCTTGGCATCTGGATTAATTTGTTTGATCTTTTCAAGTGCATAAAATCCTGTATATTCTGGCATCATTACATCCAAAAAGACAACATCTGGTCTAAACCTCTGATACAGTTCTACTGCATCTTTGCCATTGTAGCCTCTGCTTAAAACATGAATGTTCTTTAGTTCTAAATACTCACAGAAAACGTCTACTAAATCATGATCATCGTCTACAACTATTGCAGTTGTTAGTTTTAATTCATTTTTGTTGTTTGAAGTTATCATTAAGAATTAATTGTATTTTTAATTTATAAGGTCTGTGCATTGCATATAAGTTCTTGTAGTAATCGCTCCCAATACTCACTACTAATGAGTCATTCATTATAATTCTAGATTCGTATGACATGTAATGGGCAATGTATTAGTTGTTGATTATCAGAAAGACATTGGAGATATGTATAAAACCATCATCGATTCTGTAGGACATAATTGCGCCATTACGTATGAAGATGAGAAGGCATTAGAACATATAAAGAAGAGCAAATTTGAGCTAGTCTTGCTTGATACTTCGGTAGAAGACACCCACAAAACTCGTGAAGCCCAGCAGATCAAACTGTTAGCAGATGGAATAGTGTTGATCAAGAAAATAAAAAAAGAACCGAATGCGTCTAATGCCAAAATTGTTGTAGTCACTGCCAACATACCACCCAATCAGGATGCCAGTACACTCAAGAAATTAGGTGCAAAAACAGTTGTAATGAAACCAGTAAAGAAGAGAGAAATAATTGATAGAATAGCACAATACATCAATTAGCAATAACTAACTATAGTTTCAGTTTAAGACAAAATCTAATTTTTGGATATAATCAGCAATAGCAAAATCGACAACCATCTTTTATTTACCTCACTTTCAATCCAAATCTTTTCTTCATGCAGTTCTACTAAAATCCCTTACTGATGCCTTATGTCTAGACCAGCTCCTTAGGTGTTCTTGTCAAACCTACATCTGCTTGATAAAATGGATGAAATAAATTATTTTGTTTATCTTTATTAGAAATCAAGTCCTATTTCTCGTATAAACTCATCAATCTTGTGATATTCTTTCAAAAAATTTTGTCCTTTTTCAGTTATCGTCAACGTAGATTTGACAAGCATGTGTTTTTTTTCTAATTCATCAAAATATGTTGTTAATTTATCATAAGATGTATTAGAGGCAAATTGAATCCTAGTTGGTTTGACTTCACCATATTGTGATTCTTTTGTGATAGCATTTAGAATGTCATAATAAAGTTCTAGTTTGCTTCGTCTATCTTTTCTAGATTTTTTAGTATTATCTAATGAATAATGTTCTATATTTCTCGTACATATTAGATGTACTCTGTAAATTTAACTATTACCAATGTAGGAAACGAATTTGGTTATTTCCAATGTAGGAAACAGTCACACTACGTCATTATCTTAAACTGGATATTTTTTTCCTTTAGATAGTTTATCAATTTTTGAGCGTGTTTTTCATTCTCAGTCTCCAGGCTCAAAGTCACACCTGCAGTACCTGCTGGGATGCTTGTACTCAATCTATCATGTACCACTTCTACTATGTTCACACTTAGTGCAGAAATTACATCAACTACCTCTTTGAGTGCACCTGGTTTGTCTGTTAGTACGATGAATATTTTCACCATTCTTCCCATTTCTGTAAGTCCCTTGGCCACAATCTGTCCTAGCAAATACATGTCAACGTTTCCACCGGAAAGTATTGGTACTACCTTCTTTCCTTTAGATGGTTTTTTGTCAAGCAAATAAGCTAGACTTACTGCACCTGCAGGTTCCACTACCATCTTTGTTCTCTCCATCAAAAGAAACATGGCCTTTACAATCTGAGAATCATCTACAAGAACTATATCATCAATTAATTCATTTATTATCTTAAATGTAAACTCGCCAGGTTTTTTCACAGAGATTCCATCAGCTATTGTCATTTGTCCTCTTACTGATTCAAGCTTACCAGAGTCAACAGATTTTTTCATGGCAGGAAATGCGGTAGACTGGACTCCAATTATTTTTACTTTGGGTTTTTTTGTCTTGACCGCCTTTAAAACACCTGCTGCCAATCCTCCACCGCCTATTGGAAGATAAATTTCATCAACGTCTGGCAATGCTTGTAAAATTTCTAATCCAATCACTCCTTGTGCAGCTATAACTTTTTCATCATCAAACGCATGGATTATCTGAGCTCCTGTCTTTTTTGATAACTCTAATGCTTTGGACCATGATTCATCATAGATTGTTCCAGACAGTACAACATTTGCACCATAAGATCTTGTTGCAGCAACTTTAGCTGGAGATGCAGTAATAGGCATTACTATGGTACATGGAATTTTTTCCAGTGCAGATGCAAACGCAACTCCTTGCGCATGGTTTCCTGCAGATGCGGCAATTACTCCTTTTCTCTTTTCATCTTTTGACAAAGTAGCAATTTTTGCATATGCGCCTCTTACCTTAAACGAGCCAGTTTTTTGTAGGCATTCTGATTTGAGATAAACTTGAGAGCCTGTAATCTGGCTAAATGTGGCAGACATTTCCATTGGAGTTTTACGTATTACACTACCTTGGATTTTTTGCGATTTTAGTATGTCATCAAAAGTAAGATTCAACAAATTCAACAGATCTCTTACTGTATATTTGGTTTCTTGCTAAACGTTGTTCGCTAAAGAGCACATGTATTTTTGATTTTAATGAAAAATTAACATAAAAAATGCACAAAGATGTCTTGTTTGAATAAAAATTACATCGATCTGGAAAAGGCTAAATACTATTCTACGGATCTCACAGATCTGTGTCAAGGGGTCGCTTGGCGTCAACTCCCCATATGATGATGCCTTGCATCCAGTTCCATAGACCCCTTGACTAAATTATAAAATTATAAAAAAGAACTAGAATATAAACAATTTTTAAATTTTTATTGCATTAAAAACTTCATCCATTTTTACCAACAATTTTTCTTTTATATTCGATGAAATTCTTGCTGGATCAAAATTTCCTTCTTTGGTTTCATTCTTTAAATGCTCAAGATCAAATTGGCACAGACAGCCTTCTTCTGCTCCTATCATCTTCATCTCATCAATCATCACCGGAACTGTGTGATAAATCTCAATTAGCATGTTATCAAGCTCGTTGAACAAATCCAAACGTCTCTTTGTTAATTGTGCAAAGTTTTCATCCGTATTAGAATATACCTGTTCAATCATTTCTTTGGCAAGATTGTCATTTTGGAATAAGATTTCAAAGAGTTTTTGCTGATCTACTGGTTCATAACCTAATTCTTTTAATTTTTCCTGAATTATTTGATCTCCTTTTGGAGCAAGGTTGATTTCCAGTTCATTTATCTTGTCAGTTATATCAGCAAGCTCCTTTTGTACCTCAATTACTCTATGGTTTAGTTTGTAAAATAATAATGCATGATATTGTAAAGACATGTATCCTGAGAGAAGATAATTTCCCTCTCTTGCTTCAAATCTAATAAAGATGCGTCGTAAATCTTTTTCATTTGAAGTAGATATGTCCTGAGCCCTCCAATCTGACAGTTTTTTTAATAACTCACCATAAAAATGCCTAATTAATGCAGGATCAAACGTATGTTGTTCAGAGACAGTGCCATCCCCTAGCATAACTTTCACGTCTACATTTTTTGTAAGATTCACTACATGTTCCAAAAATAATGACCTTATTTTCTGACTTTTTTCAGTCATTGATTTGATAAACTCATCTTGAGATTTAGCAGGAATTTGCACAGTCTTTCCTTCCCAATCTCACTTAAATTTGATATGAAGAAATTCCGTTTCTTTTTATACCAAACAGTATAAAATTTACATATCTAGTATGCCTAAGACGTCTTTTAAGAAGATAATTTGCTGGAACTGTAATGTAGAGATTGTCCAATATTTTGATATTAAATACAAAGGTCACCGTGGACAATGTCCAGTTTGTGGAGTGAATTTCCCCCTTGAATAAAAGAGGCAGTAAATCTTGAGCGGGGGCCCAGTTGAAGAAAAATCAGAGCCAATATCTACTAACAACATAGTAGACATGATGTTAGGCGCAGGTAAATCTGACGCCCTAGATACTGAATCGTTAATCAAGCAGACTCAAAAAAGAGTATGGAGTTCACTAAAGAAAGGTTACGAATATGATTATTCCATAGACGAGTCTGACCAATTTTTGCGATCACATGTAGATATGAAACTGCACATGATCGTAGTCTTTGTAGACATTGTAGGATCTACAGAGATGACACTACAGTTGCCTGCAGAGAAACTGGCGATTATCTTAAGTTCATTTTCCCAGGAAATGAGATATGTTATCAAACATCATGATGGTTATGTTTTAAAATATGTGGGGGATGCAGTAATAGGATATTTTGTAACAGAGGACAGCCCACTTTTGATAGCTGATAGCGCTGTCAACTGCGCAAGAACCATGATTGATGTAATAGAAAGAGGAATAAATCCAATTCTTAGCGAATATGATTATCCGGAGATCCGTGCAAAAATTGGCATGGACTTTGGAGAAAATACCATAGTCAGATATGGATCAGACCAGACAAGATCACATGTAGACATACTTGGTCCTGCAATGAGTATTGCCGCAAAGATAACAGCTCTTGCCAGACCAAATCAAATTCTAATTGGAGAAGATGTTTACGATAAATTACATCCATCATTAAAGCAATCATTCAAAGAAGTCGAGTGGCATGGAGCCCAGTGGAATTATCATAACAGAGAAACTGGAAAACTATACCGTGTTTATTCTCTAATTGATTAAACAGTAAATTTATCAGGACATTCAATGTGCTCGTAATGATGATCGGTAAACTTTTCACCGACAACATACATTACAATTTTGTATAAATCAGTTGAAACTATATTTTTTTTACATTTTATACAGCTCATAGATATTGTTTTTGTCATTTTATCAAATGAGATCTGTGGCTTCTATAAGGATCAGCGATCAGCTGATCTTGATAAAAAATGACCATCGTTTGACAATCTGTTTTATGTACGATGCCTAATTTTTAACACGTAAGGGTGAAATAAGGGGCAAAAAACATCATAAGATATGTGGAATATGGATACAAAAAAAATGTTAGAGTTTTACAATCAATACCAGAATATGGTAAACAGTCCATTTGCGTTTCCACGTATGCCACCAATGGCTAATCATCCTCGCGGGATATCTATGACTGGCAAGCTAAAAGACAGCATAGTTAGAGACAATTCAGTAATGATGGAAAGATTGTCAGATTTTTACACAATGTTCCAACAATATGCAGCAGGGCTTTTTGACTTGGCGCCAAACCAGTTTGGTCCATCACACCCCATGCATAAAGGAGTAAATTCCATCAATACACTTCAAGTCGAAAATGAACAACTAAAAAAAGAAAATGCCATATTAAAAAAAGACTTGGAAAAACAAAAGCAAAAATAAAATCCATCTTTATAAAGCCTGTAACGTCATATTGAACATGATAAAAACTCCAGCTGAGAAATGGCAAGAAGATATTTCTGTTTATAGAAAAAAATGCCAAAAAATTCTCCTATCATCAAAATCGGTAAGATACGTAGGGCTAATCAATGAATATGGAAGAACTATGACCGGAATAATAAGACCTGGTACCAAAATATATTTAAAATCAGAACCAGCTAGAAACGAATTCTTTCTAATTTCAACTCTATTAACAATGAGACGCTCAAACGATAATGCAATAGGTAGTATGGATTGTGCAATTTTCAAACATGATAAAGTTACTTTGATTGCATTCCAAAGAAATGAAGGAATTTATTATATTTCAGTGGACAAAAACGCGACTCTAAATTCTTTAGATAAAATAATTGGTAAAATCAAAAAATTAATCTAGAGTGGAGCAAACCCGTGGAATCCGCGTGCTTGTTTTGCACTATCTGGAGGAGCAGGCTCAAACAAAGATATCATGTATTTATCAGGATCCAAAACTATTGCGTTTGTACCTGCCTTGTGAGATTCAATGTCTCGATATATTGTAACGTTTTGTGATTTGAGTTCTTGTATTGCAGATTGTATGTCACCAACTACAAGACCAATTACAATGCCATTCTCAATAGACGTACCTGTGTTTATTTTAGTGGTTGCAGGATGTAAAATAACTGTAGCACCTTGCTTTCCAAGTTCTACCCAGTTTTCTCTTTTGTTTTTAATTGGCATACCTATTATTTCATTGTAAAATTTTACAGATTTTTCCAAGTTTGATACTGCAATTATTACGCTACCAAGGTGTTTTATGTTCATAATGAAGTTTGAATATACTTTGTTAAAAACCCTTATGCTATACTACTTGAACCAATGTTTCAGTTCTTTCCACACCTTTGATGTTTTGGATTTCAGAGGTAACATCTTTTATCTGTGACAATGATTTAACTTCGATTAAAGCTACTGCATCAAATTGACCACTTACTGGAAACGAATCATATACGGATTTTACCATTCGCAATCTTGCGGCAATAAGTTTTTTTGGAGACTTTACCAGTACTACTGCTTTTACCATCCCAGGTTTACCTCCACCTCAATTAGAGTTTCAGTAGTAACAATTTCCCTAATCTTTTTAAAATCAATTACAACGTTGTTAATGTCATCAATTGTTCCTTGAAGAACTACCGCAATGTCAGCTCTGCCTGTTACAACCATTATTTCTCGTACCACTTTTCGAATTTTTCTAAGTGTTAGTATTACATTATCTACTTTACCTGGTTTGACAGTAATTAGACAAAGTGCACGCATTAATGATATTATGATTCACGTATGGATAAGTATGATCTTTTAAAAAATAAAATTCATACAACAAATCAGTTGAAATTAATATATACGGAATTAATCTTCTGAAGCTTCTTGAGAACGTGCCTCTTCAAGATACGCTTTTCGTGCCTCAAGTTCAGCTTCTTTATCCATATTTGTATCATCTTCTACCACTATAATTCCCGCATCATCGCTAGAAACCAAATCCTGTTTTAGTTTTGGCTTAGCTTTTGCTGGTGTTTTTTTCTTTTTTTCACTAGAGCTCTTTTTCTTTGTCTCTTTTTTCTTATCTTTTGCCAATGACGATTAACCAAAATTGGAGACCATATTATTAAACTTGTCTCAAGATTGTTCGTCGATCACATGATCTAATTAATAAAATTACAGTGCCGCCGGCGGGACTTGAACGCGCGACAGCTCGGTCTTCAGCCGAGTGCTCTCCCGGGCTGAGCTACGGCGGCACATCGAAATATCCAATTTCCGGGGAATTAAAGTGTGTCTTTATTTTTTCCAGGCAATGTCTTTGATCATTTTTCTTTTATTGATAACACGGGCTATGACAAAAAGCAAATCTGCCAATCTGTTTATGTAAATCTTACACGTCTTGTTTATTTCTTCAATTTCTGCTAAATACACAATGCTAGTTTCTGCTCTACGCGATATTGCACGAGCCATGTGTACTTGTGATGCTATTTGGTCGCCTCCAGGCAATATGAAATAAGAAATTGGGCTCAGTTCCTTTTCTAGTTCATCGATATTAGATTCAAGGAATTCAACCATGTCATCTGTAACTCTATTTGATATGTTTTTTAAATCTGGATTAGCCAAGTCTGCACCAACTACAAACAAATCATTTTGAATTTTTGTCAACAAATCTGCAATGTCAACATCTAGCTTTAACGAGAGTGCAATTCCAAGTGATGAGTTTAATTCATCCACTGTACCATATGCAATTATCCTAGGACTCGATTTTCGTACACGATTACCTCCTATGAGACCAGTAGAACCATCATCACCAGTTTTTGTATATATTTTTACCACTAATTGATTTGTAGTTTAGGCGCTTTTATCTTGTTCGAATTACTTCATAATTCCATCAGAATCTATGCTGGTTTATCAAGATCTAATACTTGAGAGGACCAGCCATTCCCTATTTGCAAGTATTTTCTATAGTTTAACATATTCTTTAAAAAAAGTCCTTGAGGTGTTCGTTCACTTAGTTATTCCCTCTTCAAATAATCTGTAATTTAGGTTTGGGTCTAGTGGAATATTCCACACTACAAACCCTCTTTCCAAATTTTTTATTAAACATTATTTTTTGCATACTACCTGACTCTTTTCGTCACCGTTGTACAACCCCTTTATTGCATCAATATCACAACCTGAAATGTACGGATACTCTGTTTGAATAGTAGCATGCATTAGGTCTTCTGGTGCACTAGAGTGAGCCAATCCCATTGCATGACCAAACTCGTGTCTTGTTATGGCACCAAGCTGGTTTGCTGAAAGCTGGCCTGCATTAAATATTGTTATGGTAGTTTTTAATATCTGGTTACCATCTGCAATTGATTTTGTGTACCCTGATAATCCATCTGGATTTTGATCATTTGTAAGCTTGATTAGAATCTCGCCTACTCCACCTGAAGAGTCAGCTATATCAAATTTTTCAGGTATGTAAAATTGTGTGGTTTGTGCAGATGCTGTATCTAATGCTCCCTCCCATCCCTTGTAGTAGACTGATGATGTACCAGGTGGTCCTTTGTGCAATAATGAATCATCAAGAGTTACTGTCTGTGTGGATAAGATGGCATCTTTTATTGCAAATATTTTGTCTGGAGATAAATTGGCCTCGTTTATGATGTTAATATGTAGTGTTTGTCCAGTGACAAGACGCCAAGATACCCAGGTATTTACTGTATCACCCTGCAAGTTTTGTATTAGATAATTAGAGCTGTAATTTTTCAACAGATAAGATGTTGTACTTAACAACACTTGATTTTCGTAATAAGAATAAAATGCAAATCCTCCTGAGACCAGTACTGCAATCATTACAATGGAAATGTAATGTTTTTTTTGTAAATGAAAATTCTTTTCCTGCTCGTCTTGTGCACTCTTTGAGGCAAACAGATTCTCTTGCTCTCTTTCTTTTATTTTGTGATAACCGTCTGCCAAGTCTTTTTTAATCTTGACATTTTCTTTTTTAGTTTTATCCAGATCATCAGAAAGAGCAGTGTTTATTCTATCTAGGATCTTCTTTTCCTGTCCTAGTTCGTTGATTTTATGGTCTTTGCCTGTATCAAGATTATCTGATGTTACATCAAAGGTTTTTTTATTAAAAAGATCCTGTATTGTTTGTACCAGTCCTTTTGTGCTAGAGCTTATAATCTCTAGTCGTTTTCTTTGCTCATCTGATATTGAACCATATTTGGAATCCAAAAGCATGTCGGCATATGCTAGGATTGGCACTAGAGGGGACCTAAGCTCATGATGAATTTTTGTTAAAAATTCACTAGTGATTGTTTTTTTTGAGGAAACTACTTCCAGAAAGTTTCTTACTGTGTTATTAAGCTGATCTATATTTTCAATTTTTTGATTTAATTTATCTTGGAGTTTATCATTGTCAGATTCAATTACTTTCGCTATTCTATCCGCCAACAGTTTGATCTGCTGGGCTTCACGAATTAAGTGAGTGTCTTTCATTGAAATATCCTCACATTGTTTTTTTAATTTCAAACAGTTGTATCTGATCCAAGAGAATGTCTGGATCGATTGGTTTTTTCAAACATAAACGAACTCCTTTGCTTTTCAGCATTGATTCATCATCATATGTCATTGCAGATGCCGTCAATATTACGATGTTTTGGTTTTTTATTTTTCCGCTTTTATGCAATTCATCTATAACATCACGACCTGAAAATTCTGGCATAGCAATGTCAAGTATGATTGCATCAAATGCCTGATTCTCAATCAGGTTAAGACCACTTCGGCCATCATTGACAACAGAACACGAGTGTCCTTTAATCGTCATATACTTGGAGAACATTTTTGAAATATCTTCATTATCGTCAATGATGAGAATTTTCATAACAAGTTCTTTCCAATTTTTGTACTAAACTGCATTATGAGTTTGGTCATAAAACTCAAAATCTCCTGCAGGTAATGTTATTTTCCATGATTCTAATGTCACTGTTAGTTTATTGTTGCTAAAGCTATTAAGTCGCGCTTACATCTGTGTCTGTTTCATGTACTAATTTGTCAATATTGTGACCAATCTAATATTTGGAAATATCAACTGATTCCATATTTCGCTGGAGCATATGAACATGTAGCCATCAAATTACATTACTATGCACTATTTTCAACTCTAACGGAAATTTCATGTAAAAAGTAGTTCCTGTCTTCCCGTCACTTTCAACAGAGATAGTGCCACCAAGTTTCTCTACTATGCCTTTTGATATTGCAAGACCAAGCCCTGTTCCACCTATAGATCTTCTTTCCGACGTATCAATTTGATAGAATTTTTGGAAAAGTTCTTTTTGCTTTTCTGACAGTATTCCAAAACCATTGTCTTTTATATAAAAAACAAGATTGTTGTTTTCTTTCATGCAACCAGTCTCAATCATTCCTTTTTTCTCTGGGATAACCTTTATTGCATTACTTATTAGGTTGTCAAAAACTTGTCTTAATCTTGCTTTGTCTGTTTTACAGACTAGGTTCTTGGTACATAGATTTGTTGTAAACTGACATCCTTTATTTTCTAAGATCCTCTTATAGTCAGAATCAAGATTAGAGAAAAACTCATCCAGAGATAGATCATCTATTTGGAATTTCATCTGGTCAAGATCAAGCTTTCTTACATCCATAATGTCAGTTATTAGATTCTCAAGTCTTTTGGCATTTTTTTCTATTGTTTCAATTGCTTCTAACTGTTCTTGGTTCAACCTGCCAAGCATTGATGTTTTGAACATCTTGCAGTATCCTATTATTGGTACAAGCGGTGTTTTTAATTCATGGGTTACCATAGCAGAAAACTCGTCTTTTGCAACCCCCTTTAATTTTTCTGACAGTTCTTTTGCATCAGTTTTTTCTAATTGCAGTCTTTCTTTTGTGTCAGTTTTTTCTAATTGCAGTCGTTCTTTTTCGTCAGTATATTCTAATTGTTTTTTTTCTTTTGCATCGGTTTTTTCTAATTGTTTTTTTTCTTTTGCGTCAGTGAGTTCTGCTTGTAATTTTTCTACTTTTTTGCGTTCAGTTATATCTCTCGCTGCAGCAAAGACACCTAACACGTTTCCTTTATCGTCTTTATAGACAGATGCGTTGTAAAGTACATCTGTGATCTGTCCAGATGAATTTCTAATAGATAGAGGATAGTCTGCGACAAATCCTTCTTTAAACACATGCTCATATCCCTCACGAGCCTTCTTTGGCTCTGTAAAGTAGTCTGAGAAATCACTACCGATGAGAGTCTCTCTTGGTACACCTGTAATCTTGACTGTAGCTTCGTTTACGTCGGTAACCTTTCCTTTTGCACTAATTGTAACTAGTGGATCAAGACTTGCTTCGATAAGACTACGTGCATATGCGGATGTACGTTTTTGTCCTGATATGTCTCGAATGATTTTTGCAATTCCTATGATACTGCCCTTCTCGTTTTTTATTTGTGATATACTAAGTGATACATCTATTAGACTTCCATCTTTACGCTTTCTTTCTGTTTCAAAATGTTCAATACGTTCATTTTGTTTGAGCTTAATAGTGATCTCATCGAGTTCAGATTCCTTGTCTATTGGATAGATAAAACGAATTGATTTACCTACAATCTCATTTGCTGAATATCCGAACATTTTTTCAGCTCTAGTGTTCCAACTGGTAACAATACCCTCCATGTCCATACTCAAAATAGCATCTTCAGATGACTCTACAATAGATACTAAAAGAAAATTGTAAGTACCATTAGATTGTGTTTTTGAAACGCTCATGTCTATGAATGATGCAGATAGATAGATCCTACTAGACCTGTACCTGATAATAATACAATACTAACCATAACACCTAGTAAAGGAAGTATTGGGATTTGTTTCATGTTTGCCATATAGTTTATTGTTGGTAAAACAATTAAGCTCCGCTTACATTTGTGTCTGTTTTACATACAAATTTGTCAGCATTATGGACAAGCTAATATTTGACTAAAACATAGGAAAGCAAAAGTGAACGATATTGTGTCGATTTATTTAATAATACAAATAGTTCGGTTAGAACATGCCAAATTCACTACATATTCACGATAAATTACATTTAATTTGCAAGAACGAATCAAATGATAAACAAGTAACAAAATCAAAAAATTCATCATATGACAATAAAAAGGAATCTTAATGTTATTTGATTTTTTTTATATCGTATCAGAGTTAAAAAAAACTCCCCGTAGAGGATGGAAGGAAAAAATAGGAGTAAACCATCCTGAATCAGTAGCAGACCATTCATTTAGTGCAGCTGTCATGGCGATGATTTTTTCTGATTTAAAAAAATTTGATACTGAAAAAATGTTAAAGATGGCATTACTACATGATCTTTCAGAATCCATTACGGGAGATTTTACACCAGAAGAAATTTCTAAAAACGATAAAAAAGAAATTGAAAATCAAACTATGAAAGAGATTCTTTCAAAATTACCAATAGAGATTTCAATCAAATATGAAAAAATATGGAACGAATTCCAAGATGGAACTTCAAAAGAATCCATATTGATGCATGAAATTGATCGTCTGGAAATGGCAATACAGTCATTAAAGTATAATGCGGAAGGTTATCCCAAGGACAAACTTGCGTTGTTTTTCGAGTCTGCAAAAAAGGACATAAAGAGTAAAGAAATTCTAGAAATTTTAGACGAGATATCCTATAAATAACAAAACATCGTACAGTTTGTATGCAGTATTTTGTAGCGCTCAAGATTGGTGAGAAGCGTGTCAAAGAAGCAAGAATGCACCTAAACAAATATGCAAATGGTACAGCAATGCCTGCTCTTGCATTAAAGGACAACAAGACAAATGTCTGGGAACCAGTAGGTGAAGAAAACTTGTATGCTGTTCTAAATGATGGTGGAGGATATGTGTTAACAGATGTAAGTGGATACATGGTAGTTTTGTGCGATAAAAACGGTATTTCAAAAGCCATTGCAAGAGGACTAGATACTGAACGCAAAGATGCAATAGTGAAAATGTTGCAGGCAGACAATCTTCAAGAATTCAAAGGTCAAGTATCACTGCCAGTATGATACAAAATTAAATAAAATTTAGATTTTAATTATTCCATATTGAATTAGATATTGAATCCCTTTAACAAATTCATTATCAGATATTTGCTTGTCTGTCCACCATCTGGCATTATTTTTTATCCATGATGGAATTTGTGTAAAAGATGATGCAGGATCTATTAAAGTAGCATTTATGATTTTTTGTTTTACAAGATATTGCAGTCCTTTAACAAAATCACCATCTGCAAGCGAACCTTTAGCCCATCCTCCAGCACTAGTTTTAACCCAGTCTGGGATTAATGCAGGGTTTTGTATAGGTATGTTACCAAACCCATTGTTACCATATATCAATTTGATTTCGTATGTGTCATAGGGCGTTATATCAAAATGTGAATTTCCTATTGCAATAACAACTGGAATCATAATTGATGGAAGAGATGTATAGCCATGGATCCATTGATACAAATCGGTCGGATTATCTGAAAGAAAATGACCTAGGCCTAACGCGTGACCCATTTCATGTCGTATTATCATTCCAAGTTGAGCGTCACCTAACGCATTACCAGTATAGTATGGGATCCAATTTGTAGTTGTGTAGATAACATTTGCATCACGCGTTTCATTTTGTATTGCATTCACATTAACTTGTAAATAATAAATTTGAATGGTAGCCTTGTGATGTTCATAGTCATACTGCGTTATTCCTCCTATCTCAGTTTGTAATTTTGGATCATCAGGTTTTTCTTTATAATTAATTATAACATCACAGTTTGAATAATCAAATGTTTTTTGTTGCCAGAGAAAAACTTTGACAAGTGTAATTTTCCATATTGGAGTATGACTTGCAGGCGTTCCTAGTGATGTATTTAATTTTGTTGACCAATCAATTGTCGCATATTCAGTTTGAGTAAGCATACGAGTTCCAATTGAAGGAAAATTCGGATCCGGTAGGGGTTCTACTGCACATATAGTTGGACTATGTGCTAGCTTAAAATCAGTTCGTTGAAAACCTTCTACTAGTGCAAAGGATTGATGAAAACTATAGACTGATAATAGTAACATGAGGAATATTGCCATAACAAATGATCGTCTCATGATTATAGAAACAAGTTGCGTTATTTAAAAACAAGATGAGATTAATTCATTTTAAATTCATTAAACATTAAATTAGTACATTTACTGAATCCTAGGAATGGTAAAGAAAATTGAACATGAAATAGAGGTCAAAGGTCATCTCATAGATTCAATGATACTTACAAAAATATTTGATGTCATAATGGACTTGGATGGAGAGTTCCAAGTACAGGAATTTCGGGTAGGAAAAAGAAAAAAGGACGAGAGCTATGCAAAGCTCCTAGTTCAGGGCAAATCACAAAAACATCTCGATGAGATTTTAGAATCAGTATACCGTGCAGGTGCTACTTCAAAAATACAACAAGAAATCAAGATGCAATCAGCGCCAAGAGACATGGTGATGCCTGATGATTTTTACAGTACGACAAACAATCGTACTGATGTTTTCTACAAAGGAAAATGGATAAAGGTAGACAATATGATGATGGATAAATGTATCGTGGTTAAGGGAAACCGGGCCTGGTGTTCTCCTATTCGTGAGATTAAAAAAGGCGACATGATAATTGTAGGGGAAGGAGGAATAAAGATCACACCTCCTGAAAGACCAAGAGAGGGAGTCAATCTTTTCCAGTTCATGGGAAGTAGCAGCTCAAGTGAGCGTCCAACACAGCACATTGCAAGAAAAGTCGCTTATGATATCTACAAGACAAAAAAAGAAAAAGGCAAAATTGTTCTAGTAGGCGGTCCCGCAATTGTACATACTGGTGCATCTGATTCAATTGCAACACTGATAAGATTGGGATTTATCGATGCAGTACTTGCAGGAAATGCCCTTGCAGTACACGATATAGAATATTCTACACTAGGAACTTCACTTGGAATGAATGTTCAAAATGGAACATTGGCAGTAAGAGGGCATCGAAATCACATGCAGGCAATAAATTCAGTTTTCAAAGCAGGTGCTATATCCAAAATGGTTGCAAATAAGACACTTACAAAAGGAATAATGTATGAATGTGTAAAAAGAAAAATTCCGTTTGTCTTGGCAGGATCGTTGCGAGATGATGGACCGCTTCCTGACGTTATAACAGACATGACTGTGGCACAAAAAAAATACAAGGAGATACTCAAGGATGCAAAAATGGTAATAATGATATCAACTATGCTTCATTCCATTGCAACTGGCAACATGTTACCTGCAGAGGTTAAAGTAATCGTAGTTGACATCAATCAGCCAACAGTAACCAAACTGATGGACCGCGGAACATGGCAAGCTCTTGGCATAGTATCAGATGTTGGTGCATTTTTACCTCTTGTAACACAAGAAATTCAAAAACTAGTCAAGTAAATTTTTGCCAGTTAATCATTCTAATGGTTGAGTTTGTAACCGTATTTTTTCATAATTTTCTGTACCTCCTCGTCATTTACTTGATCAAACACTTCATAGAATTCACCAACAGCATTAAAAATACACGGAGATTGTAAAACTACCACCTTGTCGGCTATTTGATTTAGTTTACATATTGTCTCTGGAGGTCCGACAGGTATTGCGATTATGAGTTTCTTTGGTTTTTGTTTTTTTATCCAATGAGCAGATACAGACATGGTTGCACCTGTAGCAATTCCGTCATCAACTAGAACTACAGTCTTTCCAGCTAAATCATATTCTTTGATTCCACTAAATTTCATTAATCTACGTTCAATTTCCTTTCTCTGTCTTGCAGTCTCTTCTTCAACAAAACTTTCTGGAATGTTTAGCATTCTAGTAATTTCGACGTTTGGAAAATAACTTCCATCATGCATAACTGCACCTATTGCAAGTTCCTGATTGTCTGGTGCTCCAATCTTTCTTGAAACTATAATATCTAATTTACAGTTTAAAATAGAAGAGATCACATCACCGATAATTACCCCACCTCTAGGTATTGCAAGAATTATAGGATTTTCATCTTTTAACCATAATAATTTCTCGGCAAGTTTCTTTGCCGCGTCTGTTCTATCTTTAAAAATTTTATCCATTATTTTCTATTGTATATCATCATATGATTAAAATCTTGCAAAACAAATAATCAATGACGATATTGTTTCATGGACTTGGTATCAAGTACTATTACCTTTCTTCCAAGAGAATAATCACTACCACATTTTGGACAGTTAAAACTATTCCAGCCTATTTGATCAAGAATTATTTCTTTATCCGAATGATTTGCACATGTTAACCTTTGTTCCATGAAAAAGATATGATATTTTTCTTAATAAGCAGGTGTGCTAGATTGGATATGACAATCAAGTGTAGTTATGGATCGTCAAGGCGATGAGAGAGATTTAATGTTCATATATGATTATTTCTTAGTCATGTTATGAGATTAAAAGATAAAATTGCAATAGTTACAGGTGCTTCAAGTGACATAGGATTAGAAATTTCAAAAAGATTTGTTGATGAGGGTGCAAATGTTGTTTTATTAGGCAGAAATTTTGATAAACTTGAGAAAGCAAGAAAAACAATAAAAAACTATGCAACAAAAACAGTAGGAATTCCTTGTGATCTCACAAATGAGGCACAGGTATTGCAGACAGTAGAACAAATTTCTGATCATTACGGAAAAATTGACATACTTGTAAACAGTGCGGGTCTTATCAACGACCCAATACATTTTCATGAAATGCCAGAATCAGATTGGTCAGCTTTGATAAACACTAATCTCTACGGAACTTTTAGAATTACAAAATCAGTCTTAATTAAAATGCTAGAAAATAAGAACGGATCAATTATCAACATTGGTTCAATATCAAGTGAGCGTGCAATTCCAAAGGTACACTTGACTGTATACTGTACAACCAAGGCAGCAATTAACATGTTTACAAAAGGTATAGCTATAGAATATGCAAGAAAAAACATTCGTTGTAATTGCATAAACCCTGGAATCATCAATGCCGGAATGATAAAGTCCTATCTTGACTATCCAGAAACGCGAAAAGTCCTAGACGATAGACAACCATTAAACAGAATAGGAGAACCTGCAGACGTTGCAAATGCCGCAGTTTATTTGGCATCAGACGAAGCAAATTGGATTACTGGAATCATCTTAAATGTAGACGGTGGAAAATCCGCATCAGAGGGATAATCAAACAAAAATTGTATTTTTGTTATGTTATTCCATTCTTTTGTAAATTGATTTAAAATCTTCTGCTAGCAGGTATGCAGTATTCTCAAGATGTGTAACTTCAGTCATGTTTGATTTTCCTCTAGCTAGCTGTCGCATCTGTGTCATGCATTTGTGGATTTGGTTGTGATCTGGTGGCGCCTCATCAACCCAGATATTAAAACACTCTACAAAATCAAGTGAAAAATTCAAGACTATCAACTCCCAATCTTTAGTATTAGTTGGATATCCTATACCGTGGGCAAGTGTACGAAATTCGTTACTTCGATCAATGAGAAGCATTTTGAGAGCTTTGTGTGCTTTTGCTAAATCATATTTATCTAAAGCACTTGAGCCTTGCATACATATTATATCATGATATTTTATTTTAAAGGTATCTGTATTCTTGTTATTGATAACATTTGATTAAAATCAATTTAATGTAAAAATCGGAAACGTGTAAGTTACCTATCAAAGTATTCAACATTCAGAGTCAGTACACCAACTTCTTCTATAATAAACAAAAATATCCTCTGTGGAATAAAATGATAGACATATTAAAACAAACCTTCAAGGAACATACTAAATGAATGCAAGAGTAACTCATGATTATCTAAAGGTAGTTCGTGAAAAAAGAGCAGATCAGGTATTAAGTGAGGCTACAACAATAGACCCTTCATTTACAATTTCCAAAGTCATAAGCATCATGAATGAAAATGATGTCTATGATGTCTTTTGCATGAAAGGCAACTCAGTTTTCACAATAAATGTGAAAGATCTTTTGGCAGTAAGAGACATCCCAAAAATGAAAGCAGATTCATTATTACGTAGGATTCAACCATTATCAAAGAGTAGTACCCTAGAAGAAGCAGCTTCCATGCTTACACATTATAGAATGCGTTCAGCTCCAGTTGTAGATAAAAATCAGATAATGGGCGTAGTAAAAGCAAAAAACATAATTGAATTATTGGCACAGCACAGTTTGAATTGGATTACAGCCAATACCATTCTAACACCAAATCCAATTACAATAGATAGCAAGGATACGTTAAGCAAAGCTAGAAAGATAATCATGTCAAACAGAATAGATCACATTCCTGTTATTAATGGTAGCCAAGTCTCAAGTGTTTTGACATCTATGCATCTACTTCCATTACTAACCCCATCAGAAAGAAGTGATGAGCGTGGACGTAATCCATTAAAAAGGTTAGATTCACAGGTAGGCAATATCGGAAGTTCTCGCGTTCCTCAATGCAATACAAATGACTCACTTGATACAGTGATAAAATCAATGTTAAAAGCCAACACTAGTTGTTGTTTACTAATACTTTGGGAAAACCTTCATGGAATAATAACATACGGTGATCTTCTTAATCTACTTGAGAAAAAAATCTCAAGCGAAGTTCCTCTTTACATAATGGGACTTCCTGAAGATCTAAGTAATGCAGAGATTGTGAAAACAAAATTTCAAAAAATAATCAAAAACCTTACCAAAGTTTATCCTGAAGTTGAAGAGGCAAGAGCCTCAATAAAGATAATCCACCAGACTGCAGGAGTAAGTCACAACTATGAAGTTACTGTAAGAGTTCTCACACCATATGAAACCCACAACTATACTGAGACGGGCCGAGATCTTTCTAAAATATTTGATACATTAGGACAAAGAGTAATTCGAACGCTTTCACAACGAAGTAAAAAGCGTTGGAAAATGTCTATTAGAAAAATAGACAAGAGTAAAATTTTCTAGTTACTAGTGTACTATAGTTACAGGACATGTAGCATGTTCAGATACATATCTTGCGGTGCTACCAATTCTTTTGATTGCTGCGAGACCTTTCATGCGTCTGCTACCCATTATTATAAGATCAGTTTTATTTTTCTTGGCTTGTTTTAAAATTGCATTAGAAATATCATCATGAATTATTTTGTAAGATGCTTTTGCTCCCTCTTCACGACATTTTTCTGTCACCTTACTAAGATCCTTTTCCCCTTGAATTGTTAGCTCATTTACAATTTTTTGATAATTATTCGCCATGGCACCTACGTATATTGAATCATTAATAGGATAATAGAGTGGAACAACCATCAAAATATTTAGCGTTGCATTGAAATTTCGTGCAATCTCTTTTCCCAACTCTAGTGCTTTTTTTGACATGGGGGACCCCTCATAGGGAACCAGAATATTTTGAATCATCATTTTTAGAACATTACCATTAATCATTTCTTCTTAATGGTGATTTTATAAGGTTCCGCTCGAAAACGACGCAGGTAGAGAAAAACTGTTTTTGCCTCCTTCTTTTGCTAATTCTTATTGAATCAGAAAACATTAAAGTTCCCAAAGATCAAGAAATCATGAAATAAAAAACTATAATTCGATTTTATAATCTACATACCTAAATCGTCTTTTGGTTGACTTTCTTTAGTTCATCATATTCTTCTTGAGTAGTTTTTTTAATATGCTCCATTCCTGGTTTGTTTCTTGGTTTTGATCTTACCATACAATTACAGCAATTACAATATAGATCCACGGTCTCATCAGTTGCAGGGTTTTCATTGCCATCATGACACCCTTGTCTAGTCATAAAGACCCCACAAATCTGGCATCTTACTTGTCCTGACAAATAACGACTAGATCCATCTCTTGGTTTTCTAACCTTATACTCTTTGCAAGCACCTTTGCAAATACCCCTATCATTATGCACAATTAACTTCTAACAAAGAGGAATAAATTTCCATGCATCTATTTAGAAAGTGTTAATGTTATGTTTTATTACTAGTTACCAAGTCAGATTACTTTTTCATTCTAGAGAATCATATTTTACCTTTAATAATAACAAGAGAAAATATCCTTTAGGGTAACATTAACTACTGATATTCAAGAGATGCTGCGTGAACAAAAATTCATTGTTGTTGGTTCCGTGGACACAAATGGTTTATGTAACATTTCACCAAGAACATCATTTTATTATTCAAAAAATGCAATTTATTGGCTTGATTTTTTTAAACACAAATCACAAGGAAATTTCAAAACCATACCTTGGGTGAGTGTCTCAGTTTTTGACAAAAAGGAACTAAATGGATTTCAACTTAAAGGTAAGGTTAGTTTTGTAACAGATAAAAAAGAGAAAGCCAGAATTACAGACATAATCACACGATCTGTCACAGGCAAAACATCATCAAAAATATTTGAAAGAGTCAGTCAGAACAAAACACCAGACGTTCTCTTGTTTACACCTAGGGCTATCTATTCGCTAGATCCAAAAGAAGAATCAGGCAGAGCGCTAACAATGGATAAAGATGGCGAAACCGTATCGTTATTGGGAATCTAGTTTTTTCCTGATCATATCTAGAGTAAGAGAAGGATTGGCCTTGCCTTTTGTCTTTCTCATTACTTTACCCACAAGATAGTTAATTGTATCAGGGTTTTGTTTTGCTTCAGATACAGCTTTTTGTTCTTCAATAAAGACCTCATCTATTGCTTTTACTAGTGATGACTCATCATCAACATTACCCAAATCAAGGCTAGAAATTATTTCTGAAACAGGTTTTCCTGTCTTTAATATTTCTTGTAATGCAGTTTTTCCAGAAGCTCTTGTAATTTTGTTGTTCAATACGGCATCTGCCAAATCGGCTAGATGCTTTGGCGTGAGTTTGAGTTGTTCTCGTTGTTCTTTAGTATCAGCAAAGCCTTTGAGATCTGTAGTTATAAGATTTGCAATTTCTTTAGCGTTTTTTTCTGTATGAGATTGTTCAAATAGATCAGAATAAAATTTGTCAGAAGACAGGATTTCGGCAACTTGGGTTGGGATTCCATATTTGTTTATGTACCTCTCTTTTTTTGACATGATGCTTTCTGGCATTGTTTTTTTCAAGTTGTCAAGTAGTGATTTTTCAATTATTATTCTTGGAATATCTTCTTCTGGAAAATAACGGTAATCTTGCTCTTCTTCTTTTGATCTAGATGATACAGTAATTTTTCTTGCCTCATCCCAATGTCTTGTTTCTGCAGGAATTGGTATTCCTCTTTCTGCCAAACTTTGCTGTCTTGTTATCTCAAAGTGAAGTGCCTTTTCTATATCACGAAATGAGCCCACATTCTTAATTTCCACTCTATTTCCTTTTTCAATTGAAATGTTGCCATCAACTCTAAAGGCACCTTCTAGGTATGGATCTGCCACACCAAGATTTTCTACCAAATCAGCTAGAATGTTTAAAAAGATTCTAACTTGTTTTGGGTTTTCAAAATCAGGTTCAGTTACAATTTCAACAAGTGGTGTACCAGCTCTGTTGTAATCAACCAAAGTAATCTGTGTTTTTTCTGAGCTTCCACTATATACCAGTCTGCCAGGGTCCTCTTCTAGCTGTATTCTTCTGATTTTAATTTCCTTGTCTTCAATCATGATCATTCCATCATAACCAATACTTGTTGGACCGTATGCGTTATACTGTGTAATCTGGAAATTTTTTGGAAGATCAGGATAGAAATAATTTTTTCTAAAAAATCCAATCTTTGGAGGTATTTTGCATCCTAGTGCGATAGACAACATGGCTGCTTTTTCAACAGCTTTTTTATTCAAAATAGGCAATGAGCCTGGAAGTCCCATGCATACAGGACAAATGTTGGAGTTTGGCTCAAAACTCCTATAGTCTGCCTTGCAAGAACAGAACAGTTTACTTTCAAGTTTTGTAAGCTGACAGTGAATCTCTAATCCTATCTTTGTCAAATTGGCACCTCAGGAAGTTTTGTTGTTTTCTGTAATGCATGAGCAGATTGTAATAGCTGTTTCTCTTGAAGCGAATTTGCAAAGAGTTGAATTCCTATAGGTAATCCATCTGCCATTGCAAATGGAACAGAAATAGCAGGAATTCCAGAAAGATTTGCTATTATAGTATTAATGTCAAGTAGGTAAATCTTTAATGGATCATCAATTTTTTCGCCAATCTTAAATGGTAAAATGGGCATTGTCGGTGCTAAAAGAAGATCTACTTTCTTAAAGGATTCGACAAGCTGTGATTTAATTAGGCTTCTAACTTTTTGTGCTTTTTGATAATATTTTCCGTAATACCCAGCTGAAAGTACAAATGTTCCAAGCAACATTCTTCTTGTGACTTCGGGTCCAAGATTGCTTCGTACTTTAGAAATATATGAATTATACTCATATCCTTCGACGCTAAAATCAAATCCGTATCGTAGATTATCAAATCGTGCTAGGTTACTGCTTGCTTCTGCAGATGCCAAAGTGTAATATGCAGCAACAGAATGCTGTGCAGAATCAAGCGAAATAGGAATACACTCTGCACCAAGTTTTTCAAATGTAGATATGGCATGTTTTGTGGCTGATTGGACGTCTTTGTCTACTCCTTCACCAACCATCTCAGAAATTATTCCAATTTTTTTACCTGATACACCTATGTCTATGTCTTTAGTATAATCAGGTGTTCTATTTTCAATTGTGGTGTTATCATGAGAGTCACGCCCTGCAATAATATTCAAAATAAATGCAACATCTTCGACAGTTCGTGCAAGTGGACCTATCTGCTCAATGCTATTTGCAAATGAAATAAGGCCGTATCTGCTAATTAGACCGTATGTTGGTTTTAGGCCAACCACAGAACAAAAACTAGCCGGGCTTCTCACAGAACCACCAGTATCAGAGCCAAGCGATGCAATACACTCAAGGGCACTCACAGAAACTCCACTTCCACCTGATGAGCCTCCTGGCACATAATCTGTATTCCACGGATTTCGGCTAGGGCCAAAATAGCTATACTCTGTTGTAGAGCCCATAGCAAATTCATCTAAATTTGCTTTACCGATAATTATGGCGTCTTCTGATTTTAATTTTGAAACAACAGTAGCGTCATATGGCGCTACAAAATCTTCAAGCATTTTTGATGCGCATGTTGTTTTCATACCTTTCGTACAAATATTATCTTTAATTGAAATTGGCATGCCAAAACATGAGCCAATTTTTTCTTTTGCTTTTATTTTTTTATCTATCTGTTTTGCTTGTTCTATTGCATTTTCATTTATAGATATAAACGCGTGAAGATTCTTTTCTACCTTGTTTATTCTCTCTAGTGTTTTTGCAATAAATTCTTCAGAAGAGAATTCCCCGTCGCGTAATTTTTGTATATATTGTGATATAGAAATTGCAAGTGTCATCTTAAACCATCTTTGGAGCCCTGACAAAATTTTCTCTGGTATTTTTTAATTTTTCAATAAGATTTTCTCCATATGGTACAAATTTGTCTTCACGTAGATCATCAAGAGTCAATTCTTGTCTGAGCAAGTCCTCGGTGGTAATCTCCACTTTGTCCAAGCGTTCAAAATAATTCAAAATCTGTTCTACTTGTAAAATGTATTTTTGAGGATCTTTAATCTCTATTTTTATTAAATCACTAAGGTGTTCTATTTCTTTTTTATCTACCATTATTTTCCCTACGGTGTGAGTCTATCCACGTCTCTTGGATAAAATGTTACATCTCTAATGTTTTCTGTCCCTGTTAGTGCCATCATCAATCTTTCAAGACCAATTCCACATCCTGCATGAGGTGGAACACCATAATCAAATACTCTGAGATGATAATCAAATGGGTCAAGCTTAAACCCTTTGTTTTTCATTCTTTCCTCAAGATCAGATCTTTTTTCAATTCTGGTACTGCCAGATGAGAGCTCCAAATCACCATACATAAAATCAAATGATTCTGATAATTTAGGGTCATCTGCTTTTGCTTTTACATAAAATGGCTTTGGGCCCAATGGCCAATCCTTTATGAAATAAAATCCTGTAATGTTAAGTTTTTTTAGATTAGACGCATATAGATCGTCTCCCCATTCAGTAGTTATTCCAGCTTTTTGCATCTTTTCAATTAGCTCAGAATATGTGTACTGTGGAATAGAATCAGAAATTTCTGGAGTTTGAAATTTAACATCAGTGTTTAATTTTTCATTATAATCTTGTATTGTCAGTACTACTTGTTTTACTATATTTTCAATGTGTTTCATAATATCATTGTAATCTGCAAATGCTTCTTCTAGATCTATTGAAATAGCCTCAGAGAGATGTCTATTTGTTCTAGAAGGTTCAGCTCTAAAGATAGGGGCAATTTCAAAAACTTTCTCAAAGCTCATTGTCAATTGTTCTTTGTAAAGTTGTGGGCTTTGGGCAAGAAATGCTTCTTTGTTATAGTAAAATATCGGAAATAGTGCAGCCCCACCTTCGGTAGCTGTAGCAATCATTTTGGGCGTATTTACTTCGACAAACTCTTTTTCATACAGATAGTCTCGAATTGATTTTAAAACTAGACTTCGTGCCTTGAAAACATGTTGTAAAATGTTTCTTCGAAGATCTACTGCACGTATTTCTAATCGAGTATCAATATTGGCAACAGTTTTTGCTTGTGATGTAAAAGGTGCAATCTTTTCTGCTTGAGAAAAAACTTTCATTTCAAGAGGACTAATCTCTGCACCGTGTGGAGCCTTGTTTGAAGGTTTGATTGTTCCTTTTACGGCAATACTTGATTGTTCTTTTAGCTTTACAATTTCTTGTCGTAACTCTTCACTAGAATCACCTTTCTTAGCAGTAATCTGAATATCCCCATTTTTGTCAGTAATCATCATAAAAATGAGATTTCCGTGGTCTCTTACACTAGACACCCAACCCATCACAATTACTTCTTTTCCTTCCATGGAAGGATTAATTTCGTTTGAATAAATCGTTCTACGCCAAATTCCAAGATTATTGTCTGTCAAACCTTTTCATCAAATCTGTTCTACTTAGTGTTAATTTATGTTTTGAATACACATTCATGTAGTTTTAAATTAGATGCAGGCATTCAAAGGGATAAAAAGTGGTTCTTGTTGAGAGTTCATCCCAGCAAGTTAAACCACGTACCTGTGTCGGGTATGCTGATATATCTTGATTCAGATTAAAAAAGAGTTGTCAATATTATTTGTTACAAAAACCCTTGATTTCAAACTTTGATTACTCCATTTTTTATAAGAAATGGAATCATGGAATTAGAAGATATTATGACAGATTCTGTTTCAACTGCATTATAACTTTTTGAATTTAACATATTTTCTTTTTTAAAGTTTATAATTTTTTTACGCATCATGCGAAAAACAGCTTGACATGCATCTTCACTGAATTTTGCTTTAACACTAATATCATTTTTTATAATGTTAATTTCCAGATTCTCAAATAGGGACACATATTTTGTTACTATTTTTCCATATCTTCTTGGAACTTCACCGTCTGGAATTAACAAGCCATTTTTTATAAGCGAATTAATTTTTCTATAAGAAGATGTTTGTGGTAGTTTTGATACACTTATGATATCTAAAATTATGCGCGGCTTGTTTGCAGTTATATTTAGAATTTTTTTCTTGTCTTCATCAGCATAAGAATGAAGAATTAAGGAAATTATGGATTTATCTTTTATAATAACTAATTTTGTATGATTACCATACACTAATTTTTCCATACTTGTACCATCTTGAATATCAAAATTAATAATATATGGACTTTGTGATAGAAGGTCTAGTTTTCATATCTATTTTGATTTTAAATCACCTTCAAAACCTCTATAAATTAAACAGAATTATGTATATTATTGACACTTACTAATAAGGAAAAAATGATCATTTCAATATCAAACGCCATTACCTTGTATTCACAAAAATTACAAGAGGATACTCTTCCTCAAAACCAATCGGTCATAGATTTTATTCTTAAAACCATTCCTGAAAGTTCGAGATCTGAATTATCAATGGAGTTAATTGATGATGTATTTTCTTTTATTTCAAATTCATACATGGAACTTTCATAAAGAGCCGCCTATAAAGAAAATTACAGATGACATCTATAGCTACGCTTGGTTCTCATTGTGCATTACAGGTCTTAAAGGGAGCAAAAGATGAAGGATTCAAGACCATACTTGTATGTGAAAAAAAACGTGAAAAACTTTATCGTAGATTTAAGTTCATAGACAAATTAATCTTAGTGGATACGTTTTCAGAATTATCAGAATGCTCATCACAGCTAAAAGATGATGACGCCATAATAATTCCACATGGCACACTTATTTCTCAAATGAATTCATCACAAATAGAATCAATTAAAATTCCAGTTTTTGGCAACAAATGGATACTCAGATGGGAATCAGATAGAAAAATGAAAGAAAAACTAATGGTTGAATCAAATCTCAATGTTCCCAAGACAATTCATAATCCAAAAGATATCGGTACGCTAGTGATAGCAAAAAGACATGGAGCAGCTGGAGGTAAAGGATATTTTTTGGCTACAAGTGAGAAAGACTATAACAAAAAACGTGACAAGTTAATTGCTCAAGGCATTATCAAAGGAGACAATGATCTATATCTCCAAGAATATGCATTTGGAGTATCAGCATATCTTCAATATTTTTATTCACCATTGACTGAAGAATTGGAGTTTTTTGGAGTAGATAGAAGATATGAATCAGATATTGATGGACTTGGAAGAATTCCAGCGCTACAGCAAATGGATATTGATTTGATTCCATCTTTTAATGTGATTGGAAACAGTCCAATGGTCTTAAGAGAATCACTTCTTGATGAAGTCTATTCCATGGGTGAACGGTTTGTCGATACAGCAAAAAGACTCGTTGCACCTGGAATGAATGGTCCGTTTTGTTTAGAAGGAGTTTATGATGATAATGGAAAATTTACCACGTTCGAGTTTTCTGCACGAATAGTTGCAGGTACCAATCTGTATGTAGACGGGTCACCTTATTCGACATTCCTTTATGATGAACCTATGAGCATGGGAAGAAGGATAGCTCGAGAAATCAAGAAGGCTAAAAAATGACAATCAGCTTGCAAAAATAACAACCTAAAACTTCTGTTTTTGATTGGAAAATATTTATGAACCGCCAAGTGTGACCACAAGATCTGTAACAAACCCAATACACAGACCAATAAAAATGCCAACCATCAGAACATCGTTTGTTGTATGTTTTCGTCCCGTATTGTACATTAACATAGAGACGTAAATGAGTGCACCACCTGCAATGGATAAGAACAATATGTATGCGATATTAGAGTTCCACAAACTACCAAGTATTGTACCGATAAATGTTGGTCCACCGCCAACTAGGCCTACCTTTGCAAGAAATCTAGCAGATGGCTTTGTTAGAAGACCTGTAAGTGGACCTGCGATTCCAAATCCTTCAGTAGTATTATGAGCACCAAACCCTATTATCAGAATTATTGCAAGTCCTATCTGTCCTGCAATATATGATTGACCAATAGCCAATCCTTCACTAAAGTTATGAGAACCAATTCCAATTGCAATCATCATGGCAAGCTTGTATGCACTTGCATCGTGGAATACTTTGTGGAGATGTTCATCACCGCTCTTAATATTTTCAAGTGATAAAATTTGTGGAAATTTTTTTGTCATTATCTTTGTTTCATAGTATACTAATCCAATAAGACCAATAGCAATTCCACCAAACATTGCAACAAGATCAACTATTGCGTCTCCTGTACTTCCTTTTCCAGAAAACGCATTAGTTGCTGCATTTGATGCAGTCTCATACGCATGACTAAAGACATCAATTATTAAAAATACTAAAATTCCTAGCGCAAGAGCATTAAGAAATCCCTTCTTTTTTGAACTTAGATTTTGTAATCTAGCAACCGGGAGACCTAGAAATATTGTGAAACCAGCTATGGCACCCAAAAGTAAGAGCTGCCAGTAATCTATCATATATCTCAGTTAGGACAAGCTAACTTTATTTAAACGCGAAACTCATTCTAAGATTTTAGAATGAGTTACATGTCATTTAAATAGTTAGGCTGTCCTAATTGAAAAATCATTGAGGAAAAGACATTCACTTTCACAATTAAAAAAATATGATGTAAATCAAAAAGTCATTGAAGCTCTAGCTGACGCACAATCAAGAGTAATTTTGTTTTCCATAATCAAACAAGGAAAAACTGCAATGGAATTATCTGAAACACATGGAATTCCTCTTAGTTCAGTTTACAAAAAGATTTCAGATCTTGAAGATATTGCTCTTGTTAAAGTTGATAAATGGATATTATCAGACAATGGCAAGAAATTTAAAACTTACAAAAGCAGAATAAGTAGAGCAGACGTAAGCATAAAAAAACCTGAGCCAACAATCACCCTGACCCCAAATGATCAAAGATGATAGTTTGAATAACTTTAGTGCTTTTCATGATTTGCAATGGTAAGAAGTGCTGCACTTTTTGCAGCCAATTCAGCAGTTTTCTTGTTCTCAGAACTTCCTATTATTATTACATCGTTTTCCTCAGGTTCTAATTTCTTTATGATCAGTGAATGAATTTTTGGATTAGTTTTCAACAAATCTTCACGAGTATCAGGCATCAATAGTCTTCCATTTTTAAATATAAGAGTAGTTGCACCTACAGCCCCCAACTTTATAGCTGCGTCTCGCTGTTCAATTCCACTCTTTATGTTATAAGCAATGTCCTTTACCAACACTGCATAGTTGAATTTTCCTAATGCGATAGAGCATTTGAAAATATCCGTCTCTGCAGGAATTGCACAGTGTAATTTTGCATGAACTGTTCTCCCTTTGTTTGTGGGCCACATTCCAGCATTAGAATTTTCTATCAAGCCTAACATCTTCATATGTTTTACAAGCGTCTTTACAGAGCCTTCTCCAAGATCAAGTTCTCGCATCAATAATGATCTGCTTATTCTTTTCTTATTTTCCATTAACTGCATTGTTTTAAACACATGAACTGAATCAAAGCTCAGCAATCTACTAGGGGCATATCTTTCTGCTACTTTGGAGAGTAATTTCATTACCTGATGCATTTTGCTATCATATTGTTTAGATCTACAATTGTATTTAAATTAATTTTATGATGATAGAGTTGGATAAACCATCCAACAATTTAAATAATTTACTACATCAGACATGAAAGGTAACATTTAACATGACAGATTTCTGGCCATTTATTGCAATATCAATTCCCACTATGATTATTCTTGGACTTCGTCATGGTCTAGATGTTGATCATATTTCTGCGATAGACAGCTTAGTCCGTTTGCATAATGCTGCTAAACATTCTAGATGGGTAGGAACTGGTTTTAGTGCCGGGCATATGCTGTCAGTTTTGGCTGAAATGATCTTCGTAATTTTTGCAGTTGGTAGTTTCCTAAAAACAGATAGTTTCAACCTATGGAGTGGAATCCTCGGTGCAAGTGCTCTAGCTGTAATAGGGTTTGTAAACATTTACTCAATGAAA
>JABDDN010000005.1 GCA_013287585.1 Nitrososphaerota archaeon | reverse complement strand
AATACAGACCTGGAATAAAGGCTCTAAAAGAAAATGGTGTGAAAAGTCCACTTGTAGAGACAGGATTTACAAAAAAGGATGTTAGAGAGTACGCACAAAAAGTTGGTTTATCAGTATACGATAGACCATCAAACTCTTGTCTTGCCTCTCGTATTCCATGGGGACAAGAAGTAACAGCAGAAAGACTTGCTAGAATAGAGATGGGCGAAATTTTGGTCAAGCAGTTGTTTGGTGTGCAACAGGTACGTGTACGTGATTTTAATGGTGTTGCAAAAATTGAAGTAGAACAAAAAGAAATTTATCTACTTTCTGATCAGACCAAATTATTAAAACTCATTGAGAGATTAAAGCACATTGGATTCACATCAGTTTTTGTAGACCCAGAAGGATACAGACCTGGAAAGCTCAATGTGATAGCAGATTGATATATCTAGATAACGCTGCATCAACTCCAGTACACGAAAAAGTAATTGAAGAGATGATTCCATATTTCAAAGAACAGTACGGAAATCCCTCATCTATTCACAAGTACGGTCGTCTTGCCAACATTGCAATTCAAAATGCAAGAAAAAGAATTGCGTCATTGATAAATGCGGAAAGCAGTGAGATTCTCATAACATCAGGAGGTACAGAATCAAACAATACTGCACTTTATGGAATTGCACGCCATAACAAGGGTAAGCATATCATAACATCATCCATAGAACACGATGCAATACTAGAACCATGTAAACGTCTTGAGGAAGAAGGTTTTCAGATAACATATCTTCCTGTAGACACATATGGTCTTGTAAATCCAGAAGATGTTGAAAAAGAAATCTCTTCTGATACATGTCTTGTCAGCATAATGTTTGCCAACAATGAAGTTGGTACAATTCAACCAATTGCAGAGATTGGAAAAATCACTCAGAAGAAAAGAGTCGTATTTCACACGGATGCAATACAAGCAATAGGAAAAACACCAGTTAATGTAAAGGAACTTGGCATAGACTTGTTATCTATATCATCTCATAAAATAAACGGACCAAAAGGAGTTGGTGCATTATACATCAGAAAAGGAGTTAAAATAGATCCTCTCATTTTGGGCGGTGGTCAAGAAAATGGCCTTCGATCGGGAACTGAAAATGTGGCAAGCATAGTAGGTTTTGGCATGGCGTGCCAACTTGCAAATGACAACATTGTACAAAATCAAGAACATTTTAGAAAATTAGGTATGAAGCTTATTACTGATATTCTAAAAGAAATCCCACACACCAAACTTAATGGCCATCCTAAAAAAAGAATACCAAATAACATTCACTTTACATTCCTTGGTGTAAATGGCGAGGATCTGATAATCAAGCTTGATGAAAATAAAGTTGCCGCATCTACTGGCTCTGCTTGTTCTGTGAAAGTACAAAAAGCATCCCATGTACTTAGAGCCATGAGATTTTCTCATGAGCAAATAACAGGATCTCTGCGTTTAACTATTGGAATAACAAACACGGAAGAAGAGATTAATGAAACTGTTCAAGTCTTAAAAAAAGTAGTAAAAGAATTACGTGCAGTTTCACCATACAAAGAAAAATATAATTTTTAGATCTAATATAAAAAAGCATCATAATTTAAACAGATAATTGTTTATTTAGAAATAACTTCTACGTCATATGTTGTTTTTTGTGTAAGAGGTAATGCAACTCCATTTTTATCCCATACAAAAATTTCTACAATATATTTACCTACAGAAGTAGGAGTCCAAGAAAGTTCTGCTGTTTTTGTGCTTGTAGGATCAACATATCCATTTACCAAGTTGATATATACAACTCTGTCGTTTTCATCTTTTACTTGTACAATATAGGAATAACCTTTTGTCAACAGATTACCGTTATTTGAAATCTGTGTTATAAAATTTAGATTTGTTCCGACTGTTGGTTTTTCCAATAGTGGCCTATCATAATTATCTGTCATCTGTGGATTTATGCTGATTGTAGGTGATGGAGTTTGAGTTTGCTGAGTTGTAGAAGATTGTGTTAAGGTAGGATAAGATTGCGTAGAAGATGAAGGAGACAAACCTACAATAACAGATCGTCCCAAAGCATCTCTGAAATCATGATACCATACTTGAACACTTCCTCCTGTTGGAGAAATTAGTGCTGTTCCATCTTTATTACAAATTTGTGTTGGCATGCCGAAGCTTCCTTTGAAAATTCCAGTACCTGAACCAGTTTCAGTAAGAGCAAATCCTGTTGCAGCAAGACCTCCATGTACAATACCACCTACTGTACAATGATGAAATCTGAATCCTTTAATCCAAACTTCTAAGAGTATGTTACCACTTGAATCTCCTACCGTATCATCTGCAAGAGAATTAGGATCATTTACTGTAGTATACGTTTGAATTGTATTTGGATCTGTGTTAAGATCTGGATCGTTTAGAGTTATAGTAACAGGTCGCCCAAGTCCATAGCTTTGCGAATCAAGTGTAACTATTCCTGTATGCGTTTGGATGCCAGATTGTAAACTTGAAATTTTATTTCCACCGCTAGCTGAAACACCTGAGATTGAAAGATGGATTGCATTATTATCTGTCAATTGATCATTTACAAGGAATTTTATATCCTGACCAAATGTACGGAGACTTTTGATTAAATTAGGATCATATTGATTTAATTGATTTGTAATTGTATATTCCAGAGTTCCCGTAAAGATACCAGAATTTCTAGATGTTTCTTGTAGTTCAGCTCTGTATATCGCATTGTTTATTTTTTGATTATTTTGATTTCCAAAAGAGAGCAAATCAAACACAATTGGTTCAGTTCCACTTGATATTGTTCCCCCATTTGATGGACTGGCAGATGTATCAGAATTAATTTCTAAAAACACGGGGGATGATGGAGATATTGCATTTATTGCGGCTACATTAGCATCGCTTATTTGGACAAGACCATTTCCAGATGATATACTACCTGGAGTTAGTATCTGAACTGGGTTATTTCCTAAGGTGCCAAAGTATAGAGTCATGCTAGTATCTGAAAATGAGTTAATTCCAAGTTGAAGTTGAAATGATCTTAGATCATAATTTATCCAATTGGTTCCACCTGAATTTGGTTGACTCACATCAATGAACAGACTTTTCAGGGTTTGTTCTGTGATCCCAAGATTTAATGTAATTTTCTTAAAAGGATTGGTGGGTGAAGAGGTAGTATCAATTATCAATCTAGCAGAATTTGAGTCAGGTACATTAGATGGAATCGATATTCCTCCAGCAAAGCCAATGGAACTTGGATAAAATTGTACGTTCGATGCGCTGGTTAATGTAACTGGATTCCCAAGTTTTAGAGTGGGTAATATTGCAGAGCTTCTAAAATCATCCAGACGTTCAACTATTGCTCCATTAAGGTTTTGATTATTATCTACAAGTGTTATTGTTGCTTTTTGACCAGAATTAAGTTGTCCACTTGGTGCAACGAGAGACAGTGTTGGTTTTTGATTAGAATTTAATTGCACATTAGGAGGTGTACCGAGAGACAGATCTGCATTAGCAGTACCAGATAATATTGAAATAGATTGTGAATTGTAAGATATAGTAGCCGATTGACCTCTTGGAGCATTATTTAAAATCCCAATTACAGAGTTACTGCCGTACGAGCTTTCAAATATTCCAGAATTTGGTGCAGTTTCTACAAATGTCACTAATTGGTTATAGGTGGTAGCTCCATTTGTGATTGACGTGGTAGTTTGAAGTTGATTTGTTTTCAATTTTGCAACAGAACCCAAATTCATTTCAACATGTCCATTATCTTTAAAACCCAAACTACTAAGATTTGGGTACAAGTTTACTAATCCTGCTACACTAGGAGCAGAACCAGATTCTGGAAATGCTTGATAAAACGTTGCTACTGGTGAACCAACATTGAATGTCCAAGAATTTATGACAGTAGGATCTTCATTGAGTTGCATATCATTTATTGTTGCAAAGACATCAGAGCCTTGCGGATAACCACTTCTGTCAAGTTTCAAGGAAATGTCTGTCATGTCATCATATGTCAGGTTTACAATTTCAGAACCTCCTGCTTTATCATATTGTATAGTTACATTATTACTAAAAGTAAAAAGCTGTACAAGTGGCCACGCATTAGGATTTATTCCGATTTGACCAGTTTTTACACTTGGATTGGTATTAAGACTAGGCGAATTTCTAATCACACTCATTTGGCTGTTAGGAGCACCTAGATTACCTGTACACGCAGTAAATGATGCCGAACCTTGAGTTGCACCACTTATTCCGTTAGAATCAGGAATTGCAACACCATCAGTTTGTGAAAAACTGACTCCTAGTACAGATGGATCAGTGCTTCTATCACAAAAAACTCCAAAATCTAAGTTTTGGCCAGCTGTTCCTGTTGATGAAACCTGATCTGCTTGTTTTGCTTTATCTACGTTAGCAAAAAATGCGTACCAATCTCCACTGGAGCCTTGCACCATCCTAAGTGGGCTTCCATTTAATGTAACAGTTGGTTCGCCTTGTTGTTGGTCAAGTGGACTAATACTACTATCTCTTACAATTACTTCTATAACCATTGATCCCGAAAAATGATTCTCAAAAAGACTATTTTCAGCAGATACAAACAGATCAGGATGATCAGAGTAAGCATGTACATTAATGACCGAGAGTGGCGTAGTCATAAGAAGTACAATAAGAATAAAGGATACTGTAGTGCGTAAATTCATTCTACATTTACATCAACAACAGAACTTGCAAATATTGTTGTCGAATGATTTGTACTGTATATAGAAAAATTAATCTAAATTACAACTTAGGAGCATGTTTTACATTTTCAATTTGTTTATGTATAATCCTAAGTTTTAACTAGGGTTATCTTCAACTTTTGCTGTGAAAAAATTCAAGCTGGTTATTATAATCAGTGCAATTTTGGTAATTATTGGAATTGTATTTACGTTTTATGAATCTCAACTAATAAATTGGAGTGTTATAAATCAGCAACAAAATCTTTTGCCTGGGGCATCAATGATATTAACAAAAGATCTTGATCCATCAAAGAATCAAAATGGCGTTTATTCTGTTCAAATTACAGATTTTCAAAAAGATGACAATATCAAAGTAAGTATTTTTAATCCTGTAGGTGAGACAGTCATATCAAAGTCAATAACAAAAAGCCCACTCCAAGAAAATTTTATCATTTCTACTAATGGAACATACAAAATACAAATTGAAAATCAAGGATCGCGAGAAATCCAAATTTTGGCAGTAATAGGAAGTTATCCACAAAACATAGCACTAATAGACATGTGTAGTTTTATTCTGCTTATAACAGGGCTAAGCGGGCTTGCAATAGGAATAATGTATCTTGTTAAGAATCGTGGTAAAACCAATATCAGTTAAGATATTGATCAAGTTCAGTTAAACCGTCAACAACTCCTGAAAAATTCTCATCCATCTCCATAATATCATTTAGTTTTTCCTTATCAACAGTGTAAATGGCTTTATTTTCTATCAGATCTAGTTTAACAAAACCACATTGTATTACATACGCTAATCTTTCTTTTATTTCCGTGTCAGATATCTGCAATTTTTCCACAAGATAGAAAGAGTCCTTGCTTCCATCTTCAAGTTCGGACAATATCATAGAAACGTCTGGATCTACTAGAATTTCTAACATTTTTTGTTTGTCATAATTTTTATCCATTTTTACCATGTCTGCTTTGAACTTAATATTTTCTTCTTGTTTGAAATGAAATCGGTAATCAATATCTTATCAATATTCTCAGGGTTTATGTAATATGCCCTTCCTTTAAGCTGCCTTTCCAATCCTTCTACATAACTCAAAAGTTCAACTTCCTCACTTACCATAATAGTATCAATTTCAATTCCTTCACGCTTACATTTTTTTGCCTCAAAGAGAGTTTTGGCATCTATTACTGGATCAACCTGTCTATATCGATAACAAAGATACACCATCTCTCCACCCATATCCAATTTTATATCGCGTTCATTTTGTAGTTTCAAAAGTGTGGCTTCATCAGGTTTGTAAAAGTTAGAGTATGGCTTATCAGAAAGTATATCCTTTTTTTGAGATTCGTTATCAATAAAACTAGCACTTGGTTGACCATCAGTTATCATTACTATTCTTTTATTTTGAGAACCGTCACGTTTTAAAATTTTTAATGCTAGTCTAAATGCTGCCTGATAATTGGTATAATGTAAAAAATTGTCATTTGCATCATATGTTTTCAGGTATGGAATGTCATAAGGATCTACTTCTGATGCAAGAGAACCAAAACCAACCACGTAAATAGAATCATTAGGAAAAAATTTTTTATTTAAAACATACAAAGCCCAAAGTGCTTTTTTTGCAGCTTCTATCCTGCTTCCTTCTCCTGAACTAACAGAATATTTCATGGTAGAGCTTAGATCAATGCAATACACAACAGCAACTTTGGTCTCTTCAATTGTCTCAAATTCTTCAAAGTCATCAATATTTAGAGAGATTGGAAATTTAATTTCTGAAGATTTTTTAATTCTTTGAATCGAGTTTAGTATGGTTTGTGGAACGTTAAGATTTCTCACATCATCACCAAGTTCTAGTTTTTTTGTAGTGTCCATGATGACACTTCCTGCACCAGCATTTTTTGTTTCATGAAATCCAAATCCTCCTTCACTTATCGACTTCATTACATCATGTAGTAGTTTTCCTCCGATCTCAAAAAATGCCTTGTTTGTCAGCCATTTTTTTTCGTCCTTGAGATAACCAATTTTTTGCAAGTACTTTGTGATTGGTTCACCTGTTCCTTGAATGTCTGTTTCTTTTTCTTCCTGGTTTTGTTGTATTTCTGATTTTTCGTTAGATTGTTGAATAATTCCCTCTAAGATACGATCGAGTTCCTGAACATTAGGTGTTTTTTCTTTTAGAGCTTGTTTTGCCATTGTCTGGAGGATTTTTTGTAGCGTGTTATTTGACACATCAGTATTGGATATTTTATTGTCATTTTCTTGGTTTAAAAAATAGACAAAATTTTTGGATCTAGGCTGCAACAAATCCGGCCTCTTTTTTGTCAAGAATTTTTGGATCTATTGCACATAGTCCTTCTAGCACCAACTCTGTTATCGCAGCTCTTAGTTCACTTTTTGCATTTTCGGATATGGAGAGATATTCAGATCTTATATTATGTTTCTGTGTTTTTTTCTCAAATTCTTTTTGTTCATCTGATATTTTTTCATATATTGTTCCAATCAAAGATCTCATAGTTTCAAAATTCCTTAGTTGGTTTTCATATGAAGTTTGCATACTATTTGCGCCTAGGATCTTTTGAGAAACTTGAAATGTCTTGCCCACAAATTCTTGTTTAATCCGCTCCAGTATGGAGAGATCAGTCCCTTTTACATATTCAAGTGAAGTCTCTTTAAGTGAGATTGTAATTAAATTGTTGAGTACTTTCTCTCTATTTGTAATGGTGTCATCCATTTCTGCAAGCTCAAATTTTGTAGCTTGACCGATACAAAATATGTCAGAAGGTCGTGGAATTGCAAGAACTTTGTGCGATACAGCTCGTGCTCGTTCAGATTCACCAACTAAAAGCTCCAGGCTATGCACCCCCATGCGTACACTAACTCCCTTGTCTTGATTTACTTCATTACTTACACGGGCATCTTGAATTATTTTTGCTAAAATTCTTAACATGAAAATTGGAATGAATGATTTTGAGATCTTTGCTTCTTGTATTATGATTAACATTTCATCCTCTATTGATTTTGGATAATGAGTGTGAATGTGGCTTTTTAGTCGGTCATAAAGAGGCTCTATTATCTTACCAGAATGGGTATAATCAATCGGGTTTGCAGTTGCAAAAAAGACAGTCTTTGGTTCAAATATAACAGGATAAGCTCCAGTTGTAAACTTACCCTCCTGAAGAACAGAAAGTAGTGCTACTTGTTTTCTTGTATCAAGCACAGGTAATTCATCTATGCAAAAGAGACCGTGTTTTGCTTGCATCAACTGACCTGGCGAATACGATTCAATTTGATACATCTCGGTTCCTTTTTTTGTAATTTTAATTGCATCTATCTGTCCAACAAGATCTTTGACGGATATATCAGGTGTAGCAAGTACATACTTGTATCTGTCCTTGCCCTCAACCCATTCAATTTTAGTATCAAGTTTATTGTTACGAATTTTTTCCATACTTTCAGAATCCATGTAAAATTTTGGAACCGATGTTGTGCTTTCTTTATCTTCTAATAATGAAATCATTTCGTCTTGTGGCAGATCCATTGGAGAATCATTTGTTATGCTTCCTTTGATAACCGGGATTGGTGACAACAGATTCTTGGAAATGATGTGAGCAATCTTTGTTTTTGCTTGGCCAATTTGTCCAACTAGCATCACATCATGACACGCCAAGATTGCTCTATCTAGTGCAGGAATTACATCATCCTCAAATCCAATAATTTCCGGATATTTGGTCTCATTTGTCAGCATTTTTGAAATTAGGTTTTGTCGAAGTTGTTCTTTAGCTCCAATTATTTTGTAGTTAATTTCTAAAAGATCACTTAGAGTCTTGATTTGTTTATAATCTTCAGGGAGACCTGCCATTACTTCAGTATATTTCGGAGTTGAAGAATAGCTTCGTCTTACAAGATTTTCAAATTCCTGCATCAATATGGTAAATTAGCCTAAATGCGATTTAAAGTATTGTTTGCTTTAGCATGGTTTTTATCGGGGTTTAGGAAATTTTGTTTTACTTGTCTTCACAAGAATACAGACATATTGTTAGGATTGCAGGAAAAGACGTTCCTGGAGCAAAAAAAATGATCATAGGGGTAAGTCAAGTAAGAGGAATAGGGTACAACTTTGCCAAAGCAATCTTAGATGTTCTTAAGATAGACCAGAATAGCAATATAGGATTTCTCACCGAATCTCAAGTAGAGGAAATAGAAAAGGTAATGAAAAATCCATCATCAATTAATGTACCTTCATGGTTTCTAAATAGACGAAAGGATATGGATTCTGGAGAAAACTTGCACTTGATTACTTCAGATATAGAATTTAATGTTAGAAATGATATCGAGCGGGAAAAAAATACAAACAGTTGGAGAGGTTTTCGTCATACTTATGGATTAAAGGTTAGAGGTCAGAGGACACGCACTACCGGAAGAAAGGGTGGTGCAGTAGGAGTTCGTAAGGGAGGCAAGGTTCTTCCACCTGGTGCAGTTCCAGAAGGCGCAGCAGCTCCAGCAGAAGGCGCAGCAGCTCCAGCAAAGGGTGGCGCAGCAGCTCCAGCAGCTCCAGCAAAGGGTGGCGCAGCAGCTCCAGCAGCTCCAGCAAAGGGTGGCGCAGCAGCTCCAGCAAAAGATTCTAAACCAGCAGCTGCAAAACCGGCGGAGAAGAAACCAACAAAATAGGTGATTTGATTGGGAGATCCTAAGAATCCACGAAAAATTTGGAGAAAACCAAAACGTCCACTAAACTATGATTTACTAAATGAGGAGCTTTATGTATTAGGAACTTTTGGATTGAAAAATAAAAGAGAGCTTTGGAGAGCACATACAGAATTATCTAGAGTAAGAAAACAGGCAAGATCACTTTTAGCTCTAACTCAAGAAGTGAGAGAGAAAAAAGAACCAACATTAATGAAATCGCTAGCAAGAGTTGGATTTGTAAGAGAAAATTCTACACTTGATGACGTTTTAAATTTGAAAGTAACTGATTTACTATCACGTAGATTACAAACAATGGTTCAGAAAAAGGGGTTGATAAAAAGTCCATATCAAGCAAGACAGGCAGTAGTACACGGTCATGTAATGATAGGAGATAGAGTAGTTACAATTCCTTCATATACCGTTAAAATAGATGAAGAAAACGAGATTCATTTGGCTCCAGGTATAAACTATGGACAACCAAAAAAACAGGAAGTCGAATCTGTTATCACAGAACAACCACAAGTGTAAGATATCTTACACGCAATTATTATTATCGAGAAAGTAGCTAAGATCATCATATGTGTTCAATAATTGGTTATCTTGGAGACGGTTCTGCTGCACCCATACTGGTCAAAGGGCTAAAACGTATGGAGTATAGAGGATATGATAGTGTTGGGGTTGCCACAATTTCAGGCAATCAGATTACTTTGAGAAAGGGCGTAGGAAAAGTTGCTGAAGTAAACAAAGCAGTAAAGCTTGACATGCTTTTGGGTTCAGTTGGAATAGGCCATACAAGATGGGCAACACATGGCGGCGTAACTGAAACAAACGCACACCCACATCCATCCAGTACTGGTGAAGTTGCCATAGTGCATAATGGAATAATTGATAATTTTGAAGAATTAAAAAAAGACCTGCAACAAAAAGGATATGTCTTTAAAAGTGAAACAGACAGTGAAGTCATTGCAAATCTTTTGCAACACAATTTTGATCAAACAAAAGATGTCAAAAAATCCATGATTCAGACAGTGTCATCCTTGAAAGGAAACTATGCTTTTGTTGCAGTGTTTGAAGACGGCACACTTGCAGCAGCAAGATTTCATGAACCGCTAATCATCGGTGTAGGAAAAAACGGTTATTTCATTTCAAGTGATGTTTTAGGATTTGTAGAGCATACTGATGAAGTGATTTATCCAGACAACCGAGAGTTTGTCATCATCAATCTAAAAGGCATTCAATTTTTTGATTTTGATGGCAACCCAGTACAACATCAAATAACTAAAATTTCAAAAGAACTTGCTGATGTATACAAGGGAGATTATGCACATTTTACTCTCAAAGAAATTTCTGAGCAGCCCGATACAATACTAAAAGCAGGAGAATCCACTAAGATGGAGCTTGATTTGACAACAGAGTTTGTAAAACATGCAAAGAATCTTTACTTGACAGGAAGCGGTACAAGCTACAACGCAGCTCTTGTGGCAAAACATATTTTTTCAAAATATGCAAAAATAAAGATAGAGCCTATATTATCTAGCGAAGTAGCACATTCTCCAAACAATTTTGATCAGCAATCAATTCTTATCGCGCTTTCTCAAAGTGGAGAAAGCGCTGATGTCTTAGAAGCTGTGAAAATTGCTCAAAAAGAAGGAGCAAAAATCATATCTATTGTTAATATAATGACATCATCACTAGTACAATCAGCCTCCATTTCTATTGGCCTGAATTGTGGACCTGAAATTGGCGTTGCTGCGACTAAAAGTTTTACAGCACAACTTTCTATTTTATATAAAATTGCCGATAAATTATGCGGAGGTTGTATTGGATTAGATCTTGATAAGGTTTCCACATGTATAACAAAGATACTTTCTGATCACACAAAGATTCAGGATATTGCAAGAAATCTCAAAACTATTTCTGACATTTATGTACTTGGTAGAGGAATTCATTATGCAATTGCATCAGAGGCATCACTAAAACTAAAAGAGCTTACCTACATCCATGCAGAAGGTCTTCCGGGCGGAGAATTAAAACATGGGCCCTTGGCACTAATGGATTCTAATGTATTTGTAATAATAATAAATCCTAATGATTCTACTTATGTTGACACTTTAGCAAGCGCTCATCAAATAAAAGCTCGTGGTGCAAAAATAATTGGAATCTCTGATAAGCCAAACGATGTATACGATCACTGGATAGAAATACCGGAAATTAATGAAGCATTATTTCCCCTTATCGAAATAATTCCAATTCAACTCTTAGCATATTATGCCGCTCTTGAAAAGGATACAGACCCAGATTATCCAAGGAATTTAGCAAAGTCTGTTACTGTGAAATAACTCTATTGTATTCTCTTTCTGTTAATAAGAGTAATTTTTCTGATCCTATGCCAGTTTTTAACATGCATGCAATTGATGCACCGCCAGCACCAGCACCTTCCTTTACAAATCCTTCTGCATAAGATCTCAGTCCAGAAATTTTTGATTCACCTAGTTTTAGTTTTGCAACAAGTATTGGAATGTCAGAGATTTGTTTTATTAATTCCACAAGGTTTGCCATATTATCATTTATGATGTATGAGGTAGTTCCAAGCGCAGTATTTGTTTCATTAAAACCAATATGTTTTGCAAATGCTAGAACTGCTGCCATTTGTGTACCTCCTGCCAAAATTACATTTGTAGATTCTGAGGCTGTACCAAGTATTCCTGCAACAGTAGGAATCATTGGATCCCCTAACTGTGAAATAATGTCGTAAGGATCTTTAGATTCCAGTCTTTTTAATGCAGATTGTACCGTTTGTTTTTTTAACATGATAGGATTCTCCGGCATGCTACTACTTACTGTAGCCTGTATGCCAAACCCAGTCATTACAGCAAGAGCTGTTGTAGTGCCTCCAGGAATACTTTCACCGATTATTAGACAGTCAGTTGAAGCACCAAGAGACCTTCCTACAATTCTTCCATATTCAACAGCCTTTTTGACAGAGTTTTGATCAAGGCCTGGTTCCTGTGCAATATTTTTTCCTGGCTCTAATCCGATCTCTAAACATGGTAGTTTTGGAATAACCCTGCTTCCGGCATTGACAACAAAGCTTGGGATGCTTGCAGCCTCTAGTGCAGTTTTAGTAAGTAGAGCTGGAGTTGGTTTTCCATCAGGAGTCATAGGTATTGCATCAATTGATTTACAATATCCATAATGAAGAAACTCTGCATCAGCAGCTGCAGTAAACTTTAGCAGATCAGGGTTTGCTCCAGCAACAGTAATTCCAGGTATCTCGCAAGTAGCAGTATATGAAATTACTAATGAAAATACAAATTTTTTATTTTCAACTTTTTTTACAAAATCAATTCCCCTTTGGGTGTTTCCTAAAATTTCTATATCTTGCAATTTTTATTCACTATTCATAAATTCAAGAAATTCTTGTTCTGTCCTAGGCTGTAAAACAAAATTTGTCTTTTTTTCTTTTCCTAATGTAGATGAGGGATAGCTTCCATAGTTATGACCAGGATAAAGAACTAGTTTTTCATCCATTTTATGAAGAATATCAAACAAACTATGATAGAGTTCCTTTGCACTTCCACCAGGAAGATCAACTCTACCACAATTACCAACAAAAAGCGTATCACCTGAAAAAATTTTTCCATCACCGATAAGGCATATGCTATCCTTTGAATGACCGGGGGTATGAAAGACGGTAAGCTCCGAATTTCCAAATTTTATTTTATCACCATCTGATACTGTCATATCGTTCTTTAATGTAGAAGCACTATGTTGTATTATTTTTGCACCCGTGATTTTTGTCATGTATTCATTACCTATAGTATGATCAAAATGGTGATGTGTATTTACAATGTATTTTACCTTCAGATTATTCTTTTCTATCACCTTTTGGATCTCCTCAAGATCCCATGAAGGATCTAAAACTATGGCAGTATCAGTGTCTTCATCCTCTAAAATGTAGGTAAAGTTCTGCATATTTCCAACTTGTATTTGATGTACTTTCATAGTACGCCAACCTCGGCCTCTGGAGGTATACCAATTTTTTCAACCAGAATAGTTCCACACATATCTTTTCTCTTTGGCATCCCTACTTTCATTTTATGAAATGTTATAGTTACATCAGCTTTGACACATTTGTCGTTTGTATTTCCAGTATCTGGATCAAGACCTGATGGAATGTCTATTGCAATCTTGAATGTATTTAGTTTGTTTATAGAATCAATTGCAGATGCATATGGTTCCCTAATTTTCCCAGAAATTCCCGTTCCCAAAATTCCATCAATAACAACATCTGCTTTTAGATCAAGATCACTAATGTCAGACGCAATTACCAAATCTATTGAATTCATTTTTTCAAGTATTGCCCAGTTTATCCTAGATTCATCTGTTTTTATTTTTTCTGGATTTCCAAGTAGTAATACTTTGACATCGGATCCAAAACCAGCCAAATGTCTTGCAACTACTAGAGCATCACCTCCATTATTTCCAAGTCCAGCAAAAACAAGAATTTTTTTTGATGAAATGTCTGGAAATTTTTCTGCCAAGTATCTTGCAACAGATGCTCCTGCATTTTCCATCATGAAATTTCTTTTAAATCCCATCTGATGACCGTTTTCCTCTATCTGCATCATTTGTTTGACTGTTATATCCATATGATAACTCAAAAATAATGTCAAATAAGGGCTTTACCAAACGACTTTATCCTAGTTTTTCATCTATCTTACATGTCATTGAAGAATGTTAAATCATCGTTATCCAAAATATCAAAATCACTAGAGGAAGCTCAAAATTCACGCGAATATATCATCAAGAGAACACGTGAAGTAGTCATCCTATGTAGCCAAGCAATAATTTCTGTTCATAAATTAGATATTGTAGATGGAAAAGAAAAAGCGGCCAAAGCAAAAAAACTACTTGATGAAATAAGAAAAAAATCAAATGCAGAATTGTATAGACATATTATGACATCGGAGCAAGAGCTTGTTGAAGCATCTGCATTTCTTGCAATAGTACAGAAGTCAGAAATACCATCAGCAGAATCATTAGGAGTAAAAGGAGAATCATACATACTTGGTTTACTTGATTGTATTGGTGAACTAAAAAGACTAGTTTACGATTCTATAAGAGCGGGAAAAGCTAAGGATGCAAGCAAATTCTTTGAAATAATGGAAAATCTCTATCTTTCCTTGTATCCTTTTGCCATCTATGATAAATTGGTAAATGAAACCCGAAGAAAACTCGATGTAAACAGAATACTAATCGAGGATGCAAGAGCGGCGGTAACTGAAGAAATAAGGCGTTCTGCACTTATTGATTCGATTAACAAATTTAAAAAGTAATTTTTTTAAAATTAATTAGGTACAGTATAATTTTTCCAGACATTTTCTACATACCTATATTGTGCATTGTTATTTAGCATCAAGCCATTAAAATAATCACTTACAGGAAAGAGTCCATAATCTGCATTATGTTGTATTACAGCAAGTGAGTGAACTACTGTCGCATCTGTCTTAAAATCAGTAGGTGCTAAATTATAAAGATCACATGTTTTTAAAAACCTCTTAAATTGATCACCAAACTTTACGAAACAGGTCGTTTCAAGATTCCAATCAGTTACTTTACCAAGATAGACAGTATAGTTTCCAGTAACTATTGGGTCTCCTGTAATACCTCTATTATATGTAATAGTTGGAGGTGAGTTTACCATTAAAGTTGAACTAGCCAACCCTGTGGAATAACCAGTCTTTGTGACAACTGCATTTATCATATAATAGCCAGCCAAAATTGGCAGTACAGAATCATATTTGAAATTTCCATATTGATCAGTGGTAGTAGTAACAACCTCTTTTGCAAATGTAATTTTGACAAGAGCGCCTACAATGGGTTTGCTTGCTTCGTTCGTAACTGTTCCTATTATAATTGGAAATTCAGTATCTTTGATTGGTGATTTTGCTGGTTTTACTGTAACAAGAAGATTATACTGCAGATATGAATCAGATACATGAATATTAGAAAATATCAAAAGCATACCAAGTATTATTCCAGCAAGAATAATTTTCATTAAAAATTCGTTTTAATTTTGTTTGTTAAGATCCAATATCTACTACTTTTATCAAGTAAGTCAAATTTGATTTGTTTAGAAAAATTTTCAAGTGCGGGAGAAGGGATTTGAACCCTCGAAATCCTAAGATACTAGCCCCTCAAGCTAGCGCCTTTGGCCAGGCTGGGCGACTCCCGCATTATGCAAATACCCATGTATGGTTTTTATAAGCCTTGATTACTTTTTGAAAATATGTTAATTCCTGTCAGATGTTTTACTTGTGGAAATTTAATAGCTGACAAATTTAAGGATTATCAAACAAGAGTAAAATCCGGAGAAGATCCAGCAAAAGTTCTTGATTCTTTTGGATTCAAAAGATATTGTTGCAGAGCGATGTTGTTAACGTCGGTTGAAACAATTCACCAAGTTATTCCATTCTACGAAGCAATTCGAAGAAGACAGCAAGAAGTGCAATCTGAGTTAGAATAGGATGCCGAAAATTACTTCCATAAAAGGAAGGCTACTCTACAATAGTAGGGGAAGTAAAACAATTGAAGTCGACATTGTATCTGATAAATCACATCTTGGCAGAGTTTGTGCTCCCTCAGGTGCTAGTGTTGGGAAACATGAGGCAGTAAGTTTTCCTGATAATAATCCAGAAAAAAGTCTGGTTGCTCTTAATTCAAATTTAAAAAAATTCATAGGACTTGATCCTTCTAACTTAAAATCAATTCATGATACAATAAAGAAAATTGATTCTTCTACTAGCTATTCAAAGATAGGAGGTTCAGTTGCTTTTGCAGTTACCATTGCAGCTGTAGATTCAGCAGCCAAAGCCCTTGGCATACCGCTGTTCAAATTATTAACAAAGGATACTGACTTGAGGTTTCCTTTTCCACTAGGAAATATTTTAGGTGGTGGGGCACATGCTGGTCCTGGAACTCCAGACATTCAAGAGATTTTGATCTGTGCCAAGGGCTCAAAAACAGTAAATGATGCAATAGAGGTAAACTTTGCAGTACATAAAGAACTAAGAAAAGTTCTTCAAAAAAATGATTCTGGATTTACTAATGGACGTGGTGATGAAGGTGGATGGGCACCTAAACTAGACAATCAAAAGGCACTAGAACTTTCTGCAAAGGCTTGCGAAAATTTGGGCTATACTTTAGGAAAAGAAGTCACACTTGGTGTAGATTTTGCATCATCTACTCAATGGAATGAAAAGAAAAAGAAATACGTTTACGATAGAGAAGGTTTTGAAAACACTCCTGAAGAGCAAATAGAATTTGTCTCAGAAATAATAAAAAAATACAAACTTGTTTATGCTGAAGATGCAGTTCATGAAGAAGCCTTTGAAGAAATGGCGATTCTGACCTCCAAATTTCCTAAAGTTTTGATAACTGGTGACGATTTGGTTGTCACAAATACGGAAATTCTCAAAAAAGCAGCAAAATTAAAGGCATGTAATGCCGCCATCTTGAAAGTAAATCAAGCTGGAAGTCTTTATGACGCACTTGAATTTGCAAAGGAAGCTCGCAAAAATAAGATTAAACTGATCACATCACATAGATCTGGAGAAGCTATAGATTCACACATAACACATATAGGAATCGCAACAAAATCAAAGATGTTAAAAGTTGGTGTAGTTGGAGGCGAAAGAGTAGCAAAGCTCAATGAATTGCTTCGTATCACAGAGTATGATTTAATACATGGAATGGCAGAGATTTAAAAACACAACATGAGTAAGCAAGAAGAATTTGAGCATATGGAAAAATACGTTCTATCTACTGGTATCAGGGTAGGAACTCAAGTTAAAACAAAATTCATGGTTCCATTTATTACAAAGGCTACTAATGAAGGACTTTACATTATTGACAGTAAGAAAACCCTAGCAAGAATTCAAACTGCGGCCAAATTCATAAACAGGGCAGAGATTTCAAGAGTGATAGTATGCTCTGGAAGAGAATATGCAACAACACCAATAGAAAAATTCTGTGAGGTAACTGGCGCTACCCCAATGCTTGGAAGATTCATGCCAGGAACTCTGACAAATCCACTATTGCCATATTACATAGAACCACAATTAATTTTAATTTCTGATCCACAAACTGATGAACAAGCTATACTTGAAGCGACAAATGCAGGAATTCCAGTAATCGGTATTTCAAACACAGACAACATAACATCCAAGATTGATCTTATTATTCCAGCCAACAACAGAGGAAGAAAATCGTTAGCTGCAATATACTGGCTTTTGGCAAGAGAGATACTTTTGCAAAAAGGCCAGCTTAAAGCAAATGAATCAATGAAATATGAAATTGATGACTTTGAGACCAAGATTACAGAAGAAGAGTTGGAAGAAGAATCAGAAAAACCTACACCAAGATTCGGTAGAGCTCCGAGGCAATAAAGTAATGCAGGTAAGAACACCGGCTGTTGCTGGCATGTTCTATCCAAAAGAAAAAAATGAGTTAAAAACTGCCATACATGATTGTTTTTTGCATCCTTTTGGACCGGGAAAAATTCCCCCAACATCAAACAATGAAAAAATTCTTGGCATCATATCTCCACATGCAGGTTACATGTATTCGGGTCCAGTAGCAACAAATTCTTTTTACTCTATATCATCACAAAAACCTGAACTTGTCATAATTACCGGCCCAAACCATTATGGAATAGGCTGTAATGTTGCAGTGATGAAAGAAGGCATGTGGAAAACTCCTCTTGGCGAAGTAGAAGTTGACACTGAATGTGCCATGGAGATAAACAAAATTTTCAAAGACATCGAGTTGGATTTTTTTTCCCATACGAGGGATCATAGTTTAGAAGTCCAGATACCAATGCTTCAAGAAATTTATTCTCATAAATTCAAGATACTTCCCATAATTTTGATAAATCAAGACTACCAAACTGCTAAAAAGATAGGCTCTGCAATAGCAAAGATTGCAAAGATGCGAAAAATAATGGTTGTTGGTTCCTCTGATTTTACACATTATGAAGAAAACAATTTTGCGCACAAGCAGGATTCTGCCCTAATAGAACCAATCTTAAATTTAGATTTAGATGAATTTTACAGAGTTTTACAAGAAAAACAAGTTAGCGCATGCGGATATGGAGCGATCGCGTCTACCATGATGGCCTGCAAGGAGCTTGGAGCAAAAGAAGGAAGGTTACTAAAGTATGCTACAAGCGGCGATGTAACAGGTGACAAGAGTTCCGTGGTAGGATATGCATCGATTGTGTTTTCATGAAATCTGTTGCTTCAGCACCTGGAAAGGTCATTTTATTTGGCGAGCATTTTGTTGTATACGGCATAAAGGCGATACTTTGTTCTATTGATAAGCGAATTACAGCCACATCACAAATAATTGATGAAAAAAAGATCAAGATAAAATCCGATATTGGTAATGTGGAAATAAATACAGATTCACTATCAACGTCGGACAGATCCATGGATGTAATGAAACCATTTTTGTATATTGCAAAAAAAGCATTAGAAAAATCGGGGAAAAATGTTGGAGTTGAAATAAAGATAGACTCTGAGATTCCTGCAGGCATTGGTCTTGGCTCCTCATCTGCCTGTTGTGTTGCAGTTGCGGCATCAGTTATGGGATTATTTGAAAAGCTACCAAAAGAGGAAATTTTGAAAATTGCAATAGAAGCTGAACGTACCATATTTGAAAATACGTCAGGGGCAGACTGTTCTGTCTGTACTTTTGGCGGACTAATGGAATATGATATGAAAAATGGTTTTAAAAAGATCAACTCAAACGCTAATTTTGATCTTGTGATTGCAAATTCAAAACAAGCACATTTTACTAGCGAGATTGTTGAAAACGTAAGAAGATTCCGGGAAAATAATGAGGACTTATTTGCTTCATTTTGTGATCAGGAATCAATCCTAATTCAAAATGCTCTTGTGTCTATAGAAAAAAATGATCTAAAATCACTTGGTTTGCTAATGTCAAAGAATCAAGATTTATTGGAAAGAATAAACATCTCCACTGAAAAGCTTGCACTTTTGGTGAGAGAGGCTAAAAAAACTTCATTTGGTGCAAAAATAACTGGTGCTGGCGGTGGAGGGTGCATAATTGCACTTGTGGATAAGTCTAATCTTGAAAAAACCCTATCTAATCTAAAAACCCATAGTGAATGTTTTTCTGCTAAAATTGATTTTAATGGACTTGTATACACTTAGGAATAAAATTGCAAAAAATACAACTTGTAAAGACTGTCAATGTAGAAAGAGAAAAGGCATTCAAAGCAGGAACTGATTTTGAGAGTTTTACATCAAAGCTACCGCAATATTTCAAACTAATCAGGATACGCTCAGTTCGCGAGTTTACTTCTGTAGTTGAAATTCATGGAAAAATAGCAGGCAAAGAATTTGCTGTCATGACTAAAAATGTGATAAAACAGCCTGAAATTCATGAAACTTTTGTTCTGTCCGGAGATGCAAGGGGCAGCCATTTTACAAAAAAATATGAAAGCGTGCCAGAAGGTACCAGAATCACAATCGATATTGACTTGAGGTTAAGAGGCATTCTTAGATTTACCAGTATTTTTTCAGCAAATAAGATTCAAAAAATCATTAATGAGTATTTTGATGATTTTACAAAGGCAATAGAAACTTGAAACATCTTTTTTGGGTTTATGTTGCTCATGCTTGTGCCTAGGAATGAAATTTTGGTTTTCTTGCAGATAGATACTTTTTAAACCGAGAGAATTGCTGAAAAAATATGATTTTGATAAAGCTTGGGGGTTCCATCATAACCAATAAACAAAAGCCTCTGACTCCAAACATTTCGGCAATAAACAAGATTGCCATTCAATTAAAAAAAATAAGAGAGCCTATAATCATAGTACATGGTGGAGGATCATTTGGCCACTATTGGTCCGTAAGATATAACATGCACACAAAACCTGCAAAATATAGTAAGAAAGGTGTAGCAATAGTAAAAAATTCCATGATAGAATTGAACAAGATAATCTTGGACTCATTTTTAAAAAATAAACTAAATCCTTACTGCTTACCTCCAACTGATTTTATGTTTGGTGATAAAGCTGACACTAAAAAAGTAAAAGAGATTTTAAGAATTGCCAAAGACGGACTTGTTCCGGTATCATATGGCGATGTATTATGGCACGGTCAAAACAAGTTCTACATTTTATCTGGAGATAAAATTATGGAAATCTTGGCAAAAGTTCTAAAACCAAGGTTAGTAATTTTTGTGTTAAATGTAGATGGAGTATATTCAGACATGAAAACAAAAAAACTCCTTTATGAGATAAAGAGTCAGAAGACTACCATTTCAAAGGTAGGAATGGACGTTACGGGTGGCATGACTCGTAAAATAAAAGAGGCTACTATGATTTCAAAGGTTGGAGTTAACGTGTTTTTGGTAAATGGTAACAAACCTGAGAGAATTGTAAACGCTATAAAAGGTAAAAAATTTGAAGGGACTGTATTCAGAGGATAAAAGGACAGACATGGAATATTTGATTCTGGTAGATAGTAATGATAACCCAATAGGAACTGAGGAAAAGATAAAGTGTCATTTGCCAAATGGTAAGTTGCATAGAGCTTTTACAATTCTTTTGTTTAATAGAGATGGAAAGTTGCTTCTAACACAGCGCAGCAGGGACAAGATGTTATGGCCAGGTGACTGGGACGGAACTGTAGCAAGTCACCCAAGACAATCAGAGACATATGTTTCGTCTGCAGAAAGAAGACTACCAGAAGAATTAGGAATATCTTGCAAGCTTGATTACCTGTTCAAATTTGAATACCATGTTCCATACAAGGACATTGGTTCTGAAAACGAAGTATGTGGAACTTTGATTGGCATAGTTGATGATCCTACAAAAATAAAATTAGTAAAAGAAGAAATCAAGGACATAAAATGGAATACATTAGATGATCTTCTAAATGACATTAAAAAATCACCTCAGATCTACTGTCCGTGGATGATTGTTGCGTTGTATTTTTTGTCAGAATCCAAAAAAGACATACTATCACAACACAGTTCAATTTTGAACAAGTGGATTAGAGAGGATGTCAAACAAATTCTTGAAAAACCACTCAAGCATCATTTTCCTGACAACAAATGGGAGCTCAAAAAATAATGTCATTTAATTCCATATCAAAAAATGCAAAAAAAGTAAATTCGTTTCTTCTCTCATGTCTTCATGGCAATCCAGAAGAGATCTACGAGGCAGCTTCATATCTCATAGAGCATGGCGGTAAGAGATTAAGGCCATTTATGGTCATAAAGAGCTGTGAAATTCTAGGTGGTGATATAAAACAAGCATTGCCTGCAGCTGCAGCAATAGAAATGGTTCACAATTTCACATTAATTCATGATGACATCATGGATAATGACGAAATGCGACATGGTGTACCTACAACACATACTAAATTTGGAATACCGGTAGGTATCTTGGCTGGAGATGTCTTGTTTTCAAAAGCATTTGAAACAATTTCACATGATTCCAAGATGCCAAAAGATGTACGTCTTAGATTAGTTTCCAATCTTGCCAAGGCATGTAGTGAGGTGTGTGAAGGTCAAGCACTTGACATAATGATGGCCCAGTCAAAAAAAACCCCTACAGAAAAACAATACATCGAAATGATAGAAAAAAAGACATCAGCTCTATTTGCCACTGCATGTGCAATGGGAGCAATTAGCGCAAATACAAAAAGCAAAGACGTTGCAAATCTTTCTTCTTTTGGAATAAATCTAGGAGTTGCATTTCAAATAGTTGACGATTTAATTGGCATAATTGGAGATCCGAAAGTTACAAAAAAACCTGTTGGAAATGATTTACGCGAAGGTAAAAAATCACTTCCTATACTTCTTGCAATAAACAAAGCGAGTGGTCAGAAAAAGAAAACAATTCTAAATGCATTTGGAAATTCCACCATATCAAAAAAAGAATTAGAAAATGCAGTAAAAATAATATCATCTATGGGAATAGAAAATTCAGTTAGAAAAAAGGCTTTACAGTATTCTAACGCAGCAAAAAAATCATTATCAAGCTACAAGGGTTCAGCAAAAAATGAGCTATTGTCTCTTTTAGATTTTGTAGTAGAGAGGAGTCAATAATTGGAAGCTGATGTCAGAAAAGCTATCAGGGGAATAGCTTTACAAAATGCTTCAGAACATGAGGGAAAAACCCGTAACGATGCAGTAATATCAAAAATACTTGGTTCAAGGCCAGATCTTAGGACCAAGGCAAAGGAGATAATGCCATTAATTACAGAAATTATTTCAGATATTAACAAAATTTCATTAGCTGAGCAAAAAGCTGAGCTTGAAAGTAGTTTTCCAGAATTACTAATAGTAAAACCAAAACACGAAAGAGTGGGATTGCCGCCACTTGAAGGTGCAGAACAGGGAAAAGTGGTAACAAGATTTCCTCCAGAACCAAACGGTTATCCGCATATAGGTCATGCAAAAGCTGCAATCATTGATGAAGAATATGCAAAGATGTATGGTGGAAAACTAATACTACGATTTGATGATACAAATCCTGAAAATGAAAGGCTAGAATATTATGCGGCAATTAAAGTCGGACTTGATTGGCTGGGAGTAAGATATGATCAAATCAAAAACACGTCAGATGATATGGAATTAATATACAAAAAAGGATTGGAGATGATTGAAGCAGGTAATGCATATGTTTGTACCTGTGACAAAGAAACAATAAGCAAGAATCGAAGAGAGATGAAAGCTTGCAAATGCCGTGCAGGAGATCATGATCAAAATATCAAAAGATGGCATGACATGTTTAAGAAATACAAACCTGGAGAAGCAATTGTAAGATTTCGCGGCGACATGCAGTCTGAAAATACAGTAATGCGTGATCCAGCAATGTTTAGAATAATAGATCAAATTCACCCATTGCTTATTGACAAATACAGAGTCTGGCCAAACTATGATTTTGCAGTTGCCATAGAAGACAGCCTAGACGGAGTAACTCATGCATTTAGGACAAAAGAGTATGAGCTTCGAAATGAGCTTTACCAAGCTATTTTGGACAAGCTTGGAATGAGAAAGCCGAAGATGTTAGAATTTTCAAGATTAGAGTTTGAAGGCATGCCTGTCTCAAAAAGAATTCTAAAGCCGTTGGTTCAAGATGGCAAAGTATCAGGATATGACGATCCAAGGTTGCCCACACTTGAGGCAATGCGCAGAAGGGGAATAGTTCCAGAGGCAATCAGAAAATTTGTTCTTTCACTAAGCTTTACAAAATCAGATACACTTGCACCATTTGACACACTGGAATCATTTAACCGAAAAATAATCGATGTAACAAGCATCAGACTGTTCATGGTAACAGAGCCTGTAAAAATAACAATAAAGAACAACATGCTTACACAAGCCGAACTTCCCAATCACCCACAAAGAAGCGAGATGGGTAAGAGGCATGTGGAAATTGACGGTAATTTTTACATCTCTGGATCTGATGCAAAAACTCTCAAAGTCGGAAATCAAATTAGGTTGATCGAACTTTACAATGTAAAAATAACAAAGACCGGATCAGAGATAGAAGCAGAGTATTCAGATAATGATTTCAAGGCAGAATTGCCAAAGATTCAATGGATTCCACAAAAAACTGCAATAAAACTAAACATTTTGATACCAAAAACTCTCTTTGTAAATGAAAAATTCAACGAGGATAGTCTCGAAACTCTACAAGCTTATACAGAAAATCACTACTTAGAATTAAATGAGGGCGCAGAAATTCAATTTGTCAGATTTGGTTATTGCAGGAAAGATTCTGCGATGCAAGCAATCTATACTCACAAGTGAAAAAAATGAAAATCGCAAGATTGTTAACAAACAATATGGAAACATATGGTTTTGTAAATGGTAATAATGTAATTACTAAAGATGGGATTACATCTCAAACAGGAATTCCCATACCACAGAACATTAAGGACTTTCTTTTTGATGGGTGGTATGACGAGGTAAAACCTAAAATTCCAAAATTAAATTTTACGCAAAACATTTTAGATGTAAAGTTTCTTGCACCAATACCAAATCCTTCCAAGATCATTTGTCTTGCATTTAATTACAAAGATCATGCCAAAGAACAAAATCTCATACCTCCAGATGAGCCTGCAATAATAATAAAACCAAGAACTACACTAAATGGAGCTACTTCTGAGATAATCTGCCCATCATTTGTCTCAAAGCTGGACTATGAAATAGAACTGGCATTAATCATAGGAAAAGATTGCAAGAACATCACTGAAGAACAAGCCAAAAGTGCAATTTTTGGATATATGATTTTAAACGATGCTTCTGCTAGAGATATTCAGGCAAAAGACAAACAATTTACTCGTGCAAAAGGATTCGATACCTTTGCTCCATGTGGACCGTGGATTACCACTGCAGATGAAGTACCTAATCCACAAAATCTGAAAATGTTAACGAAGGTAAATGGCATTGTAAGACAAAATTCCTCTACTTCAAACATGTTCTTGGGAGTTTACACCATTGTTTCTATGCTAAGCAAAGTTATGACTTTAGAGAAAGGCGACATCATATCAACTGGAACTCCAGCTGGAGTGATGTTAAACAAACCAGATGCAGTCTTTTTGAAAGACGGGGATAAAATAGAGATGGAAATAGAAGGCCTTGGCAAGCTTGAAAACACTGTAAAATTTGTTTAGAATCCAAAATACAATAAACATTAATTGCGTTAGAAATTCAAAACCAGTATGGGAAAAATAATCGTGGGCAGAGCAGCTGACATTCCAGCTGGCAAGATGCAGAAAGTTACTGCAGACGGAAAAGAGATACTTGTAGTAAATGTAGATGGTAATTTTTACGCCATGGATGACACTTGTACACATGCTGGTGCAAGTCTTTCAGAAGGGACTTTGGAAGGCGCCATTTTGACATGTGGTTGGCATGGCGCAAAGTTTGATTGTAAAGCAGGCAAGCTTCACGCATTTCCAGCAAAAATAAAAGATTTGAATTCATACAAAGTAGTAGTAGAATCTGAAAATGTCTTCCTAGAGCTCTAAGTGCAAACTTTATAAAATCAACACAATTAGGTTAGCTCAGATGTACAATGGTCGACAAAGCTCAAAACACAGAAACACTAAACGCGGCCATTACTACGCTTGATGACATAGTTTCAAATCCTTCTACTCCAAAAAATATCAAAAAAAGCATAAGTGAGTTGATTATTGAGCTTAGAAAACAAGAACATGCAGTTGCTGTGAGAGCCTCAAATGCTATTAGTACACTAGATGAAATAACGCAGGATCCTAACATGCCATCCTATGTACGGGTAACACTATGGCAAGCAGTTTCCGCACTTGAGAGAATAAGGGAATAAATTTAGTAAAATAAATTGGATTACTTGTGAAAATAGAAGATTATCTAGCATCACTTCCTCAGTCTATAATATCAGGTCAGGATGTACAGCTTCCAGACAATGCTTTTAGAGAGATATTTCGATTTTCTCAACTAAACAAGAATGATGTGTTTTATCATCTTGGATGTGGAAACGGAAATGGTATAGCAATCGCTGCAGAAGAATTTGGTGTAAAAAAGGCAGTAGGAATAGACAATGACAAAGAAAAAATATCTATTGCAAAAAAATTATTAGAAGAAAAGAAAATTTCAAATGGAATTCTGCAGTGTCAGGATATTTTAGAATCAGACATCAGTGATGCTAGTGTGATTCTTTTTTGGTTTTCAGATCAATCCATGATTGAAAAAATGATGCCAAAATTTTCCAGTCTGAAAGAAGGCTGTAGAATAATAACAATTTGGGGACCGCTTCCAGGCATCCTACCAGACATGGTAGACTTTCCATACATCTTGAACATGGTTCCGTTTAAGAATGCATCCAGCTTGCAAGAACAACTTCTTTCTGTATTTGGAACAGATTGTATAGATTTTGTAGTAGCATGGGAATTTGCTGAAAGATATACTAGAGCAGTAGGCTCACCAGATGCCGGTAACGATCGCTTTCTTACTATACTACAATCTCTTGTCATATGGATTAATGCAAAAAATCTTGGAGTTGCGTGCGGGCATGAAATACCCATACCCATAAAAAACTACATCAGCCTGCTACGGACGTACTTTAACATTGATGTAGAGTATTTGTTAAATGAAGATTAGATGAACAATTAATCAGTCAGCTTTTTATCTGGAATTGACGTATGGAATTTGATGGAAGAAAGAATAAACATCAACGTGTCTGCCATTGATTATGATAACACCAGCAAGGCGATAATTTCTACACTAAGCAATCTGGAGCAGATGGTACATGGTGAAAACGAGTTTATTGTCACTGATTCTGAATTTGCCTTTGGTTGGCACTTTTACGTGGTTTGTGTCAATAAAACGATGGTAAGAAGACTATCAGACCAGCTTGGTCCTGATTTTGATAGAATTAAGGGAAATGGTCTTGAAAAGAAATTTTTGACTTGGCTTACCGAGAAGGTTACTCAGAAGAACCTGAAAGTCAAGCTAGCCATCAAAGAAGAGATGGAATCAAGCAAATTCGGAATATTTTAAAAAAGGCCCTTGAGGGGAATCGAACCCCTGTCCGGGGATCCACAGTCCCCTATACTGGCCACTGTACTACAAGGGCCACAAAGAACGTTCCTTTCCAGTCCAGTATTAATCTTAACTGATACAGTTAGAATTTGTCTGTTGCGTAAGTAAAAATCAAAAAACGAAAAGTCAGGGGTTTATTATTCCTCTACCGATTATCTTGCCTGCTTTTAGCATTGACAGTGCTTCTGTGGCCTGATTAAGCTTGAATCGATTTGAAACAAGAGGTTTAATCACACCTCTATTTGCAAGAGAGATTAATTCAATCATATCAGTCATCGAGCCAGTGTATGAGCCAATAAGCTTGTATGCTCTTGTTGGCATTGTAACTAAATTTAGCTGTAATGCTCCACCAAAAAGTCCTACAAGGACTACTCTAGCTCTTCGTCGAAGTATTTGCATGTCTATTTCTACGGTGTTGGTTGCATTGACAAAATCAATTACAGCATCAGCACCAAGATTGCCAGTTAATTCCATTACAGCTTTTACCGCATCTTCTTTCTTTGAATTAATAATAAGATCTGCACCACTTTGTTTTGCAACTTGTAATTTATCATCATTTACATCCATAGCAATAATCCTTGCACCAGTAACGGCTTTTGCAAGCTGCATTGCCATCAAACCCAATCCACCGGCACCGACGATAACAACATTATCTGATGGTTTTATTGAGGTATTCTTTACTGCACCATATGCTGTTAGTGCTGAACATGATAAGGGTGCACTAGTATCAGTATCCATGTCTCCAATTTTTGCAAGATATTTGTAATTTGGAACAAGTACGTATTCTGCATAACCACCGTCATTGTAAACTCCAAGTGACCTTGGTTTATCACATAAATTTTCTTCTCCTACTCTACATGCAGGACACAGACCTTCTCCTATCCAAGGAAAAACCAGAACTTTGTCATTTTTTGCAAACCCCTCTACTTCTTCACCCATGGTATCTACGACTCCTGCAATCTCGTGTCCAGGAGTCAATGGATATTTTACTCCCCTATCAGTTGTTTTCATAAATTGATCCCCAATACCTTGATAGCCTCCCTCCCAAAGGTGAATATCACTGTGACAAACACCTGCAGATTGAACTTTAATTAAAACTTGAGAGCCTTTTGGTTTTGGAGTTTCAAGTTTTTGAACTTCCAAGGGTTCGTTTATCTTAACTATCCTTGCAGCATCCATGTCTAGTGGTATTTTGCCTGCAATATAAGATAGTTATGCAAATTGTCTGTTCATAAAATTTTGTTTTATTATAAATTGTCTATCTGTAACATGCTAAAAAATATCTCAATACAATTTTGTAAATTTGATGTAAGAATTTTGATATCTAATCAAACTCGACAATCAGCTGTAGGTTTATTTATGACTGGAAAAATATTTCAAATTATGCTAAAAGGTATAAAGTGGTATGTTGCCATGGGAATAAGTTCTGCTTTAGTATTTTATGGCATGATTTATTTGCAAAAAATTTTGTGTATTCCAGTAGAAAACAACGCATGCCTATAAAACCAATACGCATGCTAAAATTTTAAGCATTATCTGTAGATTTAATTAAAACTAGGAGAAATAAAACCTATGAGCTGTTCTGGCGAGACTGTTGAGTCCAATAACGAAATAATACAGATTACGCCAAAGATAACAAGCCAGCTAAAAAAGGCAAAGTATGGAGTCTCTGACCATTCTACCGTAGAGCTGTGTCATTGGACAAAAAAATCATTCAAAGGTGAAGGTGATTGTTACAAAATGAAATTTTATGGAATAACAACCCACCGGTGCATGGAGTTCTCTCCAGCCGGAATGTATTGTGAGAACAGATGCGTGTACTGCTGGAGACCAATGGAGTTTTACAATTCTATGCAAATGCCTCCAGATAAAGTAGCAACACCAGAAGAGATTGTCACCAATCTGATGGAAGAGAGAAGAAAGTTGATCATGGGTCATTATGGCGACCCCCGACAGGACAGAAAAAAGCTTGATGAGTCATTGCTTCCAAGCCATTATGCCATTTCTCTATCTGGAGAGCCAACAATGTATCCGCAGCTTCCCCAGTTGATAAAATATCTAAAGACTTTTCCTGAAACTAAATCCATTTTTCTTGTAACAAACGGCCAAGAGCCAGATATGATACAGAGATTACAAGATGAAGATGCCTTACCAACACAGCTTTATCTTTCTACAAATGCACCAGATGAAGAAACATTCCAAAAAATAAACAAACCAAGATACAGTGATGCATGGAAAAGATGGAATACCAGTCTTGAGATGCTTTCAAAGCTAAATACAAGAACAGTACTTAGGATCACTTTGATCAAAGATTACAACACTGGCGAGGAGTTGATCCCAAAGTTTGCACAAATGTTCAAGCGTGCCAATGTTCATTTTATTGAAACAAAATCCTACATGCATGTTGGACGCTCTACAAACAGACTGGAATATTCAAACACACTAGAAATGCCCGAAGTAAGACATTTCGCAGATCAGATTGTAAAACAAAGTGAGATTTATTCAGTAATGGATGAGAGTTCAGTTTCTAGAATTGTAGTACTGCAGAATCAAAACAGGATTATCGATCGCTGGATTGCTGCCCATGCAAATGCCACATAGCAAATTTTCGTAGTGCAAGATATCTGTGTGAAACCAAATTTTTCTCTCTTAATTTGGCATATGTTTTGTTTTGACCTGCTGGAATAAAGATGGGATCGTATCCCCATTTGATGCCCATTAGTTTTCTCGAAATCTTTCCATCTACTGAAGCCTTGAACAGCATCACATCATTTTTTCTTTCACAGTATGCTATGACAGATTGAAATTTTGCATTTCTTTTTGTTTTTAATAAATTTAGAATTCCCTTGTTTCCAATTGTCTTAAATGCAAAAGCCGAGTAAGGACCAGGAAAACCACCTAGCGATTCAATAAAAAGCCCATCATCTTCTACGATTACTGGTTTTGAGCATTGTGAAAATGCTTGAGTGACTTTGTGTAGTGCTATTTCTTCTAAGGTATCTGCCTGAATTTCTTCAAGACGACATTTGAAAAAGTCTAGATTTATGTCAAATTTTGATAGGATCGCTTTTGCTTCTTTGTACTTGTTTTCATTTGAAGACGCAAATAAAACATTAGACAACGTTAGCGTATCTTCCTCGGCTTTCTATGACAGACACCTGTATTAGAACACGATTATGTCTTGAAACGCCAACTATTTTTTTATACCCCTTAAGGAATGAAGTCCAAGCTTTTTCCACAATATGAGCATGTGCACTGTTTAGAATTTCTTTTAACAATCTAAGATCTATTGCGTGATCTTCCGTCTTATTTGTCCTTTGTGCAAGCCCAAAATCAATGACAAAAACTTTGTCTTTTTGTACAATAAAGTTTGATGTGGTAAGATCTCCATGCATGATTCCATTTTTGTGCAGCAACCCCACAATCTTTCCTATCTCCTCACATGTTTTAATTATTTTAGGGTTTGAGAGATCTTTAGCTGGAATTCCATCAATATATTGAATATAGATTTCACATTTTTTTGGATCAACAAAATATACCAGCGGTGAGCGGACTCCAAACGACTTGATGTCAGAAATTATTTCAGATTCTCGCACTGTCCTTTGCATTCGTATTCTTTTGTCAAGTATATCATTTCGGTAATCTTTTTTTTGTCTAATTTTTAAAACGGCTTTCTTTCCATTCCACATTGTGAGATAAATGTCAGCCTCTGCACCTTTTTTTAACAATTTCAATAGCGTGTATACTAACTTAAAACGTAATTTAAATGACAATCCTTTCTCTTAGCAGAAAATAGAGTTATAACATGTAGATGAAGATCATATCATCATGGAAGAATCAGAAAAAAGAATAATGCAAGAGGATTGTTCGGAGGATTCATTAGGTATTGGAGTTTTGACATTAACAAATATGCGAGTTGCCTTTGATAAGACAAAAGGCAGGATAGCAGATTTTTCAAAAAAAATTGGCGAGACTGTTCTTGATGTCAAACTAAACCAGATCGTTGAGGCCGGTAAAGAGGGCTGGTTAATAACAAAAGTCAGAATCAAAGTAAAGACAGATCAGGGCGAAAAGACGTACAAATTTGGCGTATTTAACACAGGCAAATGGCTCAAGGCAATAGAAGAAGCGATATCAGCACAAAAAAACTAATACATTACCTCTACAGTATCAAGTCTCCAAGATTGTTTCACAAAAGTTTCTTCTAAAGGAACACCTTGTTTTGTGGAAGATTCTAACAAACCTGTCCAAGAGATTTGAGAACCACAGTCACCTGCATATTGCCTTGGAGAAACAAAAAATTTGCAGTTGTGTCTTTTGCAGACGCTTTGTAGAATTTCTGATAGCCTTTTGTTTGCAGCAACACCACCTACTATCAACAGTTCCTTTTTGCCTGTAAATGAAAGCGCACGTTCTGTAGCTTCGCCAATCATTGCAAATGCAGTTTCCTGTAATGAAAAACAAGCATCCTCCAAACCCTTTGGCATTATTTGCTTTGTTGCAGAAAGAAGACCAGAAAATGAAACATCATTTCCTTTTACTACATATGGAAGGTTGACATAATTGGTTGACTTTGATGCAAGCTCTTCAATTTTTGTTCCACATGGTGATGCAAATCCAGCTGATCTTCCAATTTGATCTAAGAGTTGTCCTAGTGTAATGTCCAAAGTTTCTCCAAAGACTCGCCATTTTTTTGATAAGAATGCAAGTATCATGGTATGGCCTCCAGAAACAAGTAATACCAAAGGATCTTTTGCACCAGTTAGCATCTTTCCAAGCTCAATGTGTCCCAATGCATGATTCACTGGATATACTGGAATTTTATAATATGATGCCAATGATCTTGCAACAACTGCACCAATTCTCAGACAAGGTCCCAGTCCAGGTCCTGCTGCATATGAAATAATATCAAGATCATTCATTTTTACGCCAGCTTTTTGCAGGCATTCTGAGAGAACCTCTGGTGAGTTTTCAGCATGATGCCTAGAGGCTTCACGTGGATGAATTCCCTCACCATCAGGAGGTCTATAGATTCTTCTAATGTCTGAAAGAATTTTTCCCTTCTTTCCTTTTTTTTCTAATATTGCACATGAAAATGTATGTGCAGTGCTTTCAATACCAAGACCTAACATTTTATCCCCTACTCAAAGTTGACACTATTTTTATGACATCACCGTTTTTTAATTGATGCTGTGCTCCTATCCTCTGTTTTGTTTTAGCATCTATGGCATGCAAAAATCCCTTTGCCAAGTCAGCATGCACTGTCTGGGCCAAGTCTTTTGCTGTAGAACCTGGAAATAACAACCGTGCATCTGGCAGTACCTCTCCGTCCTTGTTTGAAAGTTTGGTTTCATCTTCAACAGGATACACAGTAATTAGTTTAAGAAGATCAAAGCATGCAGCATTTAAGATCTGTTGTACACCGGTTGTTCCAATTTTAGTAATTACCTTGTTTGCAAGATCAAGAGCCTTTTGTTGTTGGGGATTTAGACTAATCCCATATTTTATTTTGAAATTTTTTTCTCCTGGAGAATAATCAACAAGACCGCTCTTTGATGCCTTTCGTAAAAGCAGTTCTGTTTCTGCACTACATGCAATTACTGGTCCATGTGCTTTTAGCTTATCAACAACAGACAGGTCATGGCATAGATCTGCCTTGTTTGCAGCGATTATCATCGGTCTTGTTTTTTTTCTTAATTCTTTTACAAATGTGTACAGATCATTTTCAGTCCAATCTGCAGGTTTTTTCATTTGCAGGTTTAGATGCTGAATTAAAATTTCAATGTCGTACTCTTTTATGCCAAGTCCACTGAATCTTTGAGCTATTCCTTGTACAAGTTTTGCACCTTTGTTTTCCATTTCTCGCGTTAGCTTTTGCCATTCACGCTGCAGGATTTGTTTCATCCACTGATCAAACTCTTCTTCAACAAATCTTGAATCCTCAAGTGGATCATGCGTTCCTGCTGGAACAGAGTGACCTAGAATATCAGTGGAACCGGAAGCATCAACTACATGAATTAAAACTTCGGCTTGTCTTGCATCATCTAAAAATTTGTTGCCTAATCCCTTGCCCTCATGTGCACCAGGAACAAGACCTGCCACATCAATTAGTTTCACAGGAATGAATCTAGTTCCTCTAACACAAAGAGGATGTGTATGATTAATTCCAAAATGTTTGCATGCACATTCTGTCTTCACATATGCAATTCCTACATTTGGCTCAATTGTAGTAAACGGATAATTTCCAATTTGAGCAGTAGTCTCTGTTGCAGCTGAAAAAAAGGTAGATTTACCAACATTTGTTTTGCCCAGCAGTCCTATTTGCATGGGAATCTTTCTAATGGTTACTCTTATTAGTATTGCAGAAATCGTTTAATCCAATTTGATTTGATGGTATGTGTTGTCTATAGTAATAACTGGAAATCCCGGAGTAGGGAAGCATACTGTGGCAAAACAGATTGCAAAAAATCTCAATCTTGATCTTATTGACATAAACAAGGTAGCTATAGAAAACGGCATATTTGTACCAGGAAAAGAAACGCTAGATGTAGATACAAAAGCTTTGCAAAAAATTCTAGATAAAAAAATTATATCTCATTCTCTAATAGTAGGACACTTGGCTCCATATGTCATACCAAGAAATAAAGTCAGCATGGCAATAATTCTAAGAAAAAGTCCATACAAGTTGATTCCAATTTATAAAAAAAGAAAATATTCTAAACAAAAAACAATAGAAAATTTGGGCAGTGAGATTTTAGGAATCACATTCTATGATGCTTTAAAAAAATTTGGTCCAGCAAAGACTCATCAAATTGATACTAGTCTTAGTTCAGTTTCCAAAGTTGTTAAAAGAATCGAAATGCTTTTTGAAAAAAGTAAATTTCAAGAAGACCGAGTAGATTGGCTTGGATTAATTTCAAAAAAAGGAGATTTGAAGAGGTTCTTTCCCTACTAACTTCAAATAATGCTCCGCAGATGATATAAGAAATGTTTGAGATTAAAAAGAGCGATCTTGCTGCAAGAATAGGAATACTACACACAAACCATGGCAAAGTTGAGACGCCAGCATATGTACCAGTGATTCATCCTGTAAAGCAGACAATTCCTCCTAAAAAAATCAGAGAGATGGGTTTTGATCTTGTCATAACAAATGCTTACATCACAATGAACAACTATGGAGATGAAGCAGCAAAACGTGGAATTCATGACATCATAAATTATGATGGTGCAATAATGACAGATTCTGGTGGTTATCAAGTACTAGAATATGGAAAAGTTGACGTCGATCCTAAAGACATGGCGTTATTTGAACAAAAAATAAGAACTGATTTTGCAATTCCGCTTGATAGACCAACCGGATACGGTCTTTCAAAAAAGAGAGCAAAGTCCTATGTCGATCACACACTCAAAGTTTCCAAAGAAACACTTGACAATTCTGAAAAAAATGGTCAGATCTGGCTAGGTCCAATCCAAGGTGGAGAGCACTTTGATCTGGTAAAGAGATCAACAAAGACTTTGGTAGAATATGGGTTTGATATGTTAGCTCTTGGCAGCCCAGTTGAATTCATGGAATCATATGAATACAAACTTCTTGCAAATATGATAATCACAGCTAAAAGACAAATGCCTGATTCCATTCCTTTACATCTTTTTGGCGCAGGCCATCCATTAACAATTCCATTTGCCGTTGCTCTTGGATGTGATACTTTTGATTCCGCATCGTATATGCTCTATGCAAAACATGGCAGATACATTATGGAAGATAGCACCATGAGACTAGAGGACATGGCATACTTTTCTTGTAATTGTGAAGTGTGTTCAAAACATACTCCAAGAGAAATCCAGTCACTTGAAAATGTAGAAAGGATAAACCAGGTTGCACTACACAACCTGTACGTAATAAAAGCTGAAGTGGATAGGGTAAAGGAGACCATTCATGAGGGAAGGTTGTGGGAATATGTTCTTAAAAAGGCCAGATCACATCCCAAGCTTTTCGAAACTATAGATGTCTTTACTGAAAATCATCAGTATTTTATGAATACTACTCCAAGATTCAAGGAAAAAGCTATCTTTCTGTATTCAAAAGAAGACCAGCACCGCCCAGAAATAACAGCATTTCACAATATGGTTCGTAATTTCAAGTCAAACAAGAACACGATAGTAATAATACCAGATGGGACAATGCGACCATTTTATCTTTCAGAAGAATATAACAAACTAAGAAAAAAATTTGCCAAAAATTATGAAGACATTCAGTTCTGTCAATTCAATCCTTTCCTTGGAATAATCCCACTTGAAATATCAGATATGTATCCAGCAGCACACTATGTTATACCAAGAGCATCATTTAGTGAAGAAGAATTTCCAGAGTTTACAGATACTTGGAAGGAATTCTTTACAAACAACGGCTTTAAAACAGCATACATTGCAAACGATAAATTTCTAAAACATTATGCAAAAATGCTTCCAAAAAAGATCAAAATAAAATTTCTTAATCGAATTTAAAAATAATAAAAAAGAGTGCGAGAACAGATTCCGCTTATAGTGCGGCGTCTTCTGCCCAGCCTTTTACGAATACTCCGTTCTTGTGGAGAGGAACTGGTTGACCAGCAGTGTAGTTCATTGGTCTCATCCAAAAGATTGCTTTTGTTGGGCAAACTCCGATGCATGCACCGTCTGAGATGCATCTTTCTGGATAAAAGACAAATGCTTTACCTCTCTTCCAACCCTCAACGGGCTTGACACGAAGTACGTCTGGACCAAGAGAAGTACAGATCTCTACGCAAAGCGCACAGCCTATACATCTTTGTTCATCTATGTCTGGAATGATTGCTATTGGCATTCTGATTTTGATCTTCACCGTTTGCTATTTAAACCATCTGCAAAATCCATAACAGAGTTATAGAAATTTTTCACAATAGAATATAGAAAATAAAAAACAAAAAAGAAAGTATAATGATTATTTTACTTCTTGGTTTGACGCATTGCGTCTATTTGTCCGCTCGTTACCCAATCAAGTAATTCAGCGGCAGAAGGATTTAGATCACCCTTTTGATTCATCATATTATGAACCCAAATCCAATTTATCTGGTTTAGTAATGGTTTGTTTCCCTCATCGCCCTTTCGAACTTTGTCTCGAAGGTCTTTTGGGATGGTATTCCACCATTGTTCAAAGGTTCTACCCATGGTCAGATCATCTTTATTTGATCTAATTAAGTCTTTTGTAAATTATACAGATATTATAATTGACAGATTGAAAAACGCTAAAGGTTTAAAGGTCCTTTGAGAAGACTTTGAATTCTTGCAAGTAAAAGTACTTGGGGCTGCCCAAGAGGTAGGTAGATCGGCATTTCAAGTTAATTGTGATGGCGCTAATTTTCTTTTGGACTATGGTGTTTCACTGGGAAAAGAGCCAGCATATCCAATGCACGTAAGGCCCAAAGACATCAATGCAGTAGTTGTCACACATGCACACCTTGACCACTCAGGCAACGTACCAGCACTTTTTGTAAATGATGGTATGGATGTTTATTTAACAGCACCAACATTAGATCTCTCTAGACTTTTGATTGAGGACATGTTAAGATTGGGAAAAAACACACTCCCATTTGGGATGCCTGAAGTTACCAATATGATGATGCGTTCTAAAGAGATAGAGTTCAAGCAAAAAATCACCCGAGGCAATGCATCCTTTGAACTCCACGAGTCAGGACATGTTGTTGGTGGCGGTTCAGTCATAGTGGAATCAGGGGGCAAGAGGCTTTTCTACACTGGCGACATAAATCCGCGAGGATCCAGAATGTTACGAGAAGCTGATCTTGACTTTGGCGAAATTGATTTGATGATTACAGAAAGTACCTACTCACAAACAAACCAGATGCCGCGGGAAGAAACTGAGGAAAAATTCATCGAGTTTGCTTACGAGGTTTTGGACAGGAAGGGTTCACTTTTTGTGCCTTCGTTTTCTGTAGAGAGATCACAAGAAATTGCATGCGTCCTAAAAAATGCTAAATTTAAGCACAAAGTGATCATGGACGGAATGGCAGTCAAGGTTAATGAAATAATGCTTCGGTATCCAGAATACCTTCGCGATCCAAAGGTATTTGCAGATTCAATCAACCACGCCGAATGGATAAGAGGAGAGCAGGAAAGAAAGCGCGCTCTAAAAGAACCATGTGTAGTGATCTCCCCAGCTGGAATGTTAGTTGGCGGTTCTGCAGTTTATTATTTACAACAGCTCGCACTTGACAAAAAAAACGGAATAGCTCTTGTATCATATCAGGGTGAAGGCACCCCTGGCAGAAAATTATTGGATACTGGCAAAGCTAACATTAGAGGAAACGATGTAAAGGCAGAAGCTGAAGTAAGACAATTCGAGTTTTCTGGCCATGTTGATAGAACTGGTCTTTTTGAAATGATGAAGCGAATCAAAGGAAATCCAAAAGTTCTAACGGTTCACGGAGACAGTGATTCATGCACGAAATTTGCAGAAGAAATTCATGAAAAGTTTGGGTTTGATGCCATAGCGCCAAAATTGGGCGATGAGATTACCGTTTAAAATGCAAGAATTTTCAAGAATAAATATAGATAGTACTATCAATAGCGGTCAAGTTTTTCTCTGGGACAAAATTGACGGAATATGGCATGGGATAAATGGCGCAGAGATTTTAAGAGTAGAACAAAATCCTTTTGATATAACTTCGTCACAAAAAAAGGTCAGTAATTTTTTCAGACAAGATGACAATATGAAAAAAATTCTAAAAGAGATAAACAAAGACATTCTTGTAAGATCTGCTGTAAAACACTTTCCAGGTCTAAGGTTACTTAGACAAGATCCATTTCAATGCTATATCTCTTTTATTTGTTCATCAAATTCATCCATACAAAACATTAAACAAATGTTAAAACGACTCTGCCAAAAATTTGGTAAGAAAACAGATTTTGACGGTCATGAATTTTTCACTTTTCCTGATGTTGATAAGCTTGCAAAGGCTAGTCTGAATGATTTACTTTCATGCGGTCTTGGATTTAGAGCAAAATACGTAAAGAATGCAGCAATAACTGTTAATTCTGGTGCTATAGAGTTTAATTTCTTAAAAAAAACAGATTATAATTCAGCGAAACAAGAATTAAAAGAGATTTACGGTATTGGAAACAAAGTTGCAGATTGCATACTCTTATTCTCACTTGAAAAATTAGAGGCATTTCCAATTGATAGGTGGACGCAAAGAATTCTCCAGAAATATTATTCAAAGAAATTTTCTGGTTTGATAGAAAAATCACTCACAGAAAAAAATTATGAGGACATTCATGAAAAAATCATAGAGTATTTTGGTGTATATGCAGGATATTCACAACAATTTCTTTTCAAAATGGAAAGAGACCTAAACAAAAAAAGTTGGTTGTGAAAAACCCTTAATATGGTAGCCCAATGCCCAATCTTGGGCCCGTAGCTCAGCTTGGACAGAGCACTGGACTTCTAATCCAGTGGTCAAGGGATCGAAGCCCTTCGGGCCCGCTTTATCTGTATTAACGCGTCCTGTCGTTTTGTCAACTATTTTCCGTTCGAGATGTACAACATTTTGATTCTGTGTTATTTATTCTGTTTTCTTGTCGCCAATTTTCTGTAACAATTTTTGCAACAGATCCATTTCTTCTTGTGTTAGATTTCCAAGTTTTTCTTTTGTTTCTTCTTTTTGTTTTTCAAGTGGAGGAACTTCGCCTTTTTCCAGATCAAGAAATTCTTCACTTCGACTAAATGCATTTCTCATTTCATCAATGAGCGAGTCTGGAAGAATTCCCTTGTTGGTTGTGTACTTTGCTTCCATGTTTCCCTTGTGTCCCATAAAGAATACACGAAAGTCATGTGCAATCTTTCCACGAGATTCTGCGATGAGTAGTTGCGTGTCAAAGAAAGCTCTTAGCACATACGGTCTCCACAGAAATCTTGGTCGCATTGTTTTGTGGATTTCCCTGCGGATTGTCAATGTCTCCACAAATCTTTTGCCAATGTTCTCTCCTCTATGTCTGCCATACCTTGTGAAGGGCGCTATGACTGGAGATTCAGGCATTAGCGATTCTCCCGAAATTAGCCTCTCATTTAGATAGGCTAACAGCCTCTTTGTTCCAAAGTCTGTCAGGAAGGTATAGTATTCGTGATCTGCTTTTGAGAGTGTCTTTCTTACCACGATTCTTGGCTGTTTGCTTGCAAATGTAGCCAGACCTTCTTTTAGGACAAGTTCAGGTAGATCCTTTATCATCAGCCCGTCTGTCGCGTTATAGTTTCCCATCACTTCAGGTCTTAGACCAGCTTTGCCAATCAGTGACATTATGGCACCAGCCCTGAGATTTGCCCTGCTGAAAAGTTCTGCAAGTTCGTTTCCTTGTGGCACTCTCTCTTTTTCTAAAGTTGGTGTCGAGTCTACATTTGCTATCTTGATTCTTCTTTTTATGAAGACATCAAAATGATGCAGCCATGACTTTACCGCAGTTATGGTTCCCTTGATGTATTGTGGAGCATTGCCTCTGCTTTCCATCCATGATATGTGGTCTTGTAGAAGATCTGTTATTTCCCTGATGTCTTTGATTCCCAATTCTGCAACTTGCATCGGTGTGATTTGATGATCCTCGCAGAATTTGCTCAGCCTTCTTAGGTTTATTTCGGCTGAATTTGGACTACCTCTTGCTACATTTTTGTACCATCTTCTTACGTCTGGATCGGCTAGCAGTCTTTCTTTCTTTGTTGGACTCTTTCGAACGGTTTGTGCCTTATGGATTGTGTCGTTGTATGTCAATTTTTTTCCCGCATCAGACCGCACAGCTCTGCGGTCCTCATCTGAAAATGCAAGTGGATTTGTAGTATTTACTCTTTTCATGTAATCACATTATGACAAGATCAGCAGGTTCGGTTTTTTCTCGGATTGGTGTAATCTTTAGAGATCCATCTTCCAACATGGTCATTCTTACTATCTTCGCGGTTTCTCCATTCAGCGCATTTTGTACAAAAATCTTGGGAATTGTTACAATATAGCTGAAATTCATACGTGAGATTTTCCTTGTTCCAAGATCTAATTCCCTGTTTTTTGTATTTTGACTCACAGAATCATAGTATAGACGAAAATTAATATCTAAATTTGTAGACAAGTTTTCATGACAGAATGGCATACTGTTAGAGCAAGATTCACATCAGAAGAAAAAAGGATTCTTGATATTTTGCATGATGAATATGGTTGGAATTATAATTATTCTCTTAAAACTGGCATTGAATTTCTTAGCAGATTGATTGCTGGAGGGGAATTGTATACCGCCTCAGACAGCAAAATTCTTAAAAAAATAACAAGAATTGTCAAAAAATACAATAGACTCATGAATGCTGAAATTAAGCAAGTCTTGAAAGAATTTCCAAAGGAACAACGAGACTCTGAATATGAAAAATTAACTGCTGGTAGAGACAAGATATTTTCACATTTTGACAATGTCTTTGTTAAAAACAGGAAAAAAGGCAGAAAAAAACTTCCTAGAAAGAGAGGAAGATCAAGTACAAGGCTCTAAAATCAATACCAACGTCATAATCTGTCTTTATTATTTGCAAAAATAACAAAAATCTGATAGCTCAGTGATAGCTCAATGGAGTACGTAATTTCAATAGCAAAAAGATACAATCACGCAAGGACTCACTATAAAGATCCTAGAAATCGTGGGATAAAAGGCGCAAAATCAGTACTTGGAATTTATTTTTTAACTGAAGAAGGAAAACTTCGATTTAGAAAAATATCTAGATTTATGATTCCTTATTACCGTACAAGGCTCTGGAAGAGAAGAGTTATGATTTGTCTGGAATGTGGTCGTAAATTTCCGTGGCTTATCAAAAAAGAGACTGATGAAGTATCTTGTCCTTATTGTTCAGAATAGAAGAAGATAACAAATGGATAACCTTAATTCAAAATGCAAGTAAAAATTAATCATGGGACCATATAAAGATCCAAACAGTATTTTAACAACAGATCTAATTGAGATGCAACGACAATATCATAACTCCGAATATGAATTTCTTCAATTCAATGAAATAATTCCGTTTAATCGTAATCCTTTAGACATTTATTCTCCAAAACTTGTTAATTTGTCTCTATATCTTGGTCCACAAATACTAGGAATGTTTGAAATAATAAAACAACAAACAGGCGTTACTTGTAGTGATGAATTTCCTTCCTACTATAAGGCATTAAATGTTAACTCATTACTCTCTTCTCAAGGTGTTATTTTGTCAGGATCAAAAGTAGTTTATCGTCCCTTTCCTAATAACAATCCAAAATGGTGGCAGGCATATAATAAAATAAAACATAAAATGCCAGTAGGGATTTTTCAAGCGACTTTTGAAAATATAATTAATATGATTGGAGGTTTATTCATTCTACATCACATAGCTGATGTCTGTCAAAGAGATTTGCCAACATATCATAGGGCAAATGTTCTTGATTCGGATAATTGGCTTAAAGTACACACTGTTGGGCAATACATCTACTACAAAGATGGTACGGGTATCAATAGTACTCTATACGAAAGTTTTGCATCCGATTTGATAAGCGTAGATAAAAGATTCTTACCTTATCTTCAAAGTCATAGCATTCAACCTAATTACCAACATTGATTTTGATTCTGTCAAGTTATCAGTACATTCAATAAATTTTTCTGTCTGTAGTGTTGTCTCATCCTGAGCGAAGTTTGGCAAATATTGCTGCAATTGCGGCAACAACAATCATCAAAGGTGTTCCGAAAGACCACGTATTTTTCAACACTCCTGTATTAGCTGCTTCTTTTACGTGGTTTAGATCCTCAACTTGTGATTGTGCTGTATCCAACTGTTTTCCTGCTTGTATCAGATTATTTCCCTGTGGTACTTGGTTAGTTATTGGTTTTAGACTAGTCTCCATTCGGTCTGTAGCCGTATTGATTACGGGATTCACTATGCTGTTTACATACAAAAGAACACAAGCTGTAAGTATTATTCCAAAAATGCCTACACCAACTGCAATGTATGACATACTTGTGGTCACTGTATACACAGCAAAGTTGCATATAATATTGATCGATCATCGATCAGAAGCTAATAGTTAATGATATAGAAAACATGGACTTTAGGAGAATCCATAAGAGAAGAACTGAGGGTTATTTAGACAAAAAGAACTAGTTTTGACATTGAAATTATAGTTATCATGTGAAGTAGAAAGGTATGTTTTCGGATCTATAACATTACAAAAATATGAAAAATTATCCAGTAAAATAAAAACCTACAGAATTATTACAAGCACATATTTATGTCAAAATTAAGTCTAGAACAATAACTATGAAGAAACATGTTAGTACCAAAGAGATAACTAAGCAATTCTCGATCGAATTAATTTCAACCATAGGAAAAGAGATGTCAGAGGAATATTCTAAACAACGAAAAATAGCAAACCTTGATAGCAAGTCATTTAATTTGGGATCTTTAACATTTAAGTTTGGGGCAGAATCTGAAACAATTTCTGAATCTTCAATAGAAAAGTTTCTTGAACATTTTGAATTTAAAAAAGGTAGATGTTTTTTTATGTTATTATTAGAGGATATGTCGTTAACAATTGGTTTCGACTGTGATAAGAAAACGAATTTTAGAATATCTAGTGAATCAGAAGATCAAGTTTGGGCAGAAGGAATAACCGCAGTATTTTATAAACTAATTAATGATTTTAAATTCGATGTGACGAATTCTAACTTAATAGAATCCTCAAAAATAATAGAAACAACATTAAAACAATTACAAAATGACGAGTCATCAAATAGATACATGAAATTTTTTAAAAAATATTTGTATCAGTTAATAATTGCAATTGCTGGTGCTATAATTGCAGGTTTAATTTTGATCTACTTTAAACTATAACTTTTACGACAACAGCATGTTTCTACGAGTAAAGTTGGGGGTAAACCATTTTTATTCTTTATCGATAAACTCGTTTGCTGTTAATTAAAATAAAAAATTGAGAAAGGAGTTTTGTAACGGGTCTTACATGACTCGATAGTTGAATTTTCTAGAAATTAAAACAACGCCAATTATTGATAATACGATAATCATTCCTGCAAGAGAACCAAACTCAGGTAAAGCAGAATGCGCTGGTTCTGTTGAAGTTTGATTAATCGGTGAATATGGACTATTTTTCATTTCTAACAATTCGAAAGTAAAAAGAGGTGGTGGTTTACCACACGCACAATCAATGTATGTTGCTGCTTTTATTGGAAAAGGAAGATTTGGTACTACCCAGATTTTGTTATCAACACCTTTGTGCCAACCAATAATCCATGCATTGTATGTACCTGCTTGAACAGTTACTTGTTCTTGACTCATTGGTCCCACTCCATTTCCAACTATTCCATGGTGATACCATGTTGGAGAATTAAAGTCCATTGGACTTTCAGATGTTGCAATATTACCAAGCAAGTTTATGGTGCTTTTGTAAACATAGGTATAATCAGCAATATTTGGATCAGAGTGTTCTGGGTCTGGTGTTATCATTCCAAATACTGTATGACCTTTTTGTATATTGCTTCCATCAATAGCAAGAAACTGTACATTATAACCACTGTCATCACTAGTTTTATTCTGAATCCAAAAGTCAAGCTCTATAGGAGTACAGTTATGCCAGTCAGTAAAGCAAACACTGTATCTGAAGTAATCTCCTTGTTTCAATCCTTTGCCTTCGTACCAAGTGTCAGCGAATACTGAATGCATTGTCAGAACTATTGAAAACACAACAATTCCAAAAAATAATGCTTTCAAGGAAAAAGACATCATATCTTAAGGCATTTCAAAACTCAAAAACATTTTGGGTTTAATCGCTTTCCAACAAATCATGCACGAGCCTTACAGGACTCACCTTCAGTGGGTTCAGACATGTTATAGTCTGAACTAGAATAGAAAGTATTGATTCAAAATGCAAGTGATAAAAAACAAGCATCGTAATTTTGTTCTTTTATGATATTATAATAAAATCTGTAACCACATGTGGAAATAGTTAACTACCTGAAAAGAAACCGCATGTTTATGAGTTCACATGGGAGAAACACGAAATGCCCCTAATTGCCTTGCGAGCAGTAATAGAGTCAGTCTTAATAAGAAAAGGAGATACCAAACGTCATTTAGTACAAGCTAAACTTAGCTCTCTTTACAATCTTCATATTAGGGATTCTTATAAACATCCAGAATATTTGAGAACTGTACTCAAAAATGTGTACAAGGAAGATTACAATTCCATAATAAACGATGTCAAATTGCAATTAGGTGAAGAACTAGTTAACGAAAAAGACATGTTTGATTTTTTTAAAATTATGGAATCTTAATCTGTCCATGTCTCGACAAAAAACACGAAGAACCATGTCCTACATATAGAACACTACCTAAAAACAACATATTGATTAAGAAACCGTACCGTACAACGACAAAAATAGTAACGAGTCTTACAGGACTCTAACCATTGGTTTTAGGTGGTGAAAGGCCGAACATTTGTTATGATTAATTTCTTTTAGTTAATTTTACCTTCTTCAAACCACTTTTTTCAATATGTTTTACTAGGCGTCTGATCGTCTCTTGCTCGTTTTGGGAATGTTTAATTTTCCTAATGATTTTTTCTTCGAGTGTAGAACCTACCTTGTCACCTACCATCTTGAAAAAAATACTAGGACTGTCTTTATTGATTTTTGCTCTGACTGATATATCATTTTTTACTGTGTTGATCTCGAGTTTCTCAAACAGCGCAACATATTTTGTTACCAGTTTTTGATTTTTCATTAGGGTATGACCAGCTGGAAACAAGAGATAATCTCGTAATAATGAATGTACTTTTCGATATGTCAAAGTTTTAGATAACTTGGATTCATCAACAATTTCAGGGATAGTTTTTGGTCTTGTTGCTACCTCAAGAATTTTACTCTTGTCCTCATCGCGGTAGGAGCGCAAAATCATAATTAGCATTGATTTGTCCGTTATCGTAATCCATATAGGATTATCAATGGCCTGCCTCATAACATGCGTATACGTGATTGGTATATCGGGGTTTTGATAAAATTCACTTCATGCTGTGCTATCTACTGTTAAACATCACATCAAATTCATCCTAAAAGAGGTTTTAGAAAAATTGAATAGAAGTTTTGTAACGCGCCTTACAGGACTCGAACCTTTTCCACTTGTGATAATGATTTGTTCAAGATTATTTTTGTAGTGATATGTGTAATATTATGGCAAAACAAATCCTCTCAGTTTCTGGTTCAATATGAGAATGAAGTTAAGAACTGATGCCCATGCTTGCTTATTTAGGAATCTTTTGCCTTTTTTCTTTGATTTCTTATGACTCTTTTTTGACAAGTATTTTTGATGATTGTTTAGGAAGTGAGTAAATGTTGCCACAAGCATGGGCGAAAGTATTGCGAAAACAATGTCTTGATGATATGCATTCGCAACACCAATACCAGAAGCCAGCGATACGACAGTGAGTATCAAATGTATGAACTTCATAGTTCAACTTACATGGAAGTATAATTAATTAACGCCCTAGATTTGACCGATCTAGGTCGAGCTCTAGATCCCAATAAATACTAAAATGCCGTACTATATTTAATGGAGAAAAGATTTCGCCGTGCTGAAATAGAGATACTTCGTTTCCAATACGAAAATCCAGATAAAAATCAGCTCGAACAAATTTCAGCAGCAGGTCATGGGTATAATTACAATACCACAGTATCTACCATCATTAGTCTACATCGACAAGGCCTAGTGCACGGAAACAAAACCTTTTCTGAGATGTATGAATCTGAACAAGGAAAAATGAAAAGAGGATCTAAAAAATCTAGAATCACAGAAAAAGGAATTCGTGTTTTAAAAACATATGAAAGTTTTGTTAAGGCGCCATATAGATTCACACCATTTCAAACTAGAAAAAGCCTTGATTCAATTAAACCAGAACTCAGAGAGGTCATTTTGAGAGGTAGAAAGAGCATATCAAAGAGAAGGACAAAAAAACAAGAGGTATTGAGGTTCGGAGAACAATATCAAACACAATTGCATGATCTAGAGAAAAGTCTTCTAGGAAATGTTGGAGCCATAGAACAAATAAAGGATCAGCACAAAAACAGTAGCTACGAACTAGAATTATTTGAAGAGGACAAAATAGGAATGGCCTCCATTGTTCACAGCAGATTATCTGAAATGTTAAAAACAGAACCTAACTTTAGTAATGAAAAAATTATTCTGGGTAAGTGGTATTCTCCACTCGTATTCTTATCAAGAGGTTATGAAAGTGGAAGAGAAATTAGTGTTCTCAAAGGAAGTGTTCATCGTTATCATGCGGCTGACAAACTCTCGCATGGGCATGTTAGCTTTGTTACTGATCCTCAAGATCTGATTAAACAATTTCTTGATAGAGGAACAAATGGCATTGTGATACAACCGCCATTGCAAATTTTTCATTTATCTAATAATGATTTTAACGTACAAATCATCCCAGCAGAGGATTCTGAACCAACATATTTAGTTGTCAAGAGGGATTCTTTAGATACAGAAGGATTCAATCGTCTTTATTACTCCATTGGTGATTTTGACAAAAAAATACAAAATCCGACATGGATATTCAACCATGCACAAGAGTATGTAGAAAATCATTTGCAAAAAGACTTTGAGAATATAATGACAACTAACGATTTATTTTCATCACTTAGAATCATTAATAACTAAGTCAGACAGAGTTTGAAAACGTACTCAAATACATGAGCCAAGCTGGAATTATCAAGTAGACCGAAAATAAAACATTGGAAGGAGTTTTGTAGCGAGTCTTACAGGACTCCAACATAGAGTGCAACAAAGATGAAAACTATCACCACGTCGAACGATATTTTTTAAAATTGAAATAATTTTTGCCTTTTTTGAAGGATGTCCACAATTTGGACATTTCTTGAAATCAGTAGATGAGTCTCTGTGACATATGCTACAATACATAATTCAATTTACTCCTGTAGACATTTAATAAAAATTTACAACTAAAATTCTAAAATATATAAAATTTTGATAGTTTTTTTAGAATATAAGATCATCTTTTAATATTGTAACAAATATAGCATAGAAAATGGGCTGGGTTGGGAAGGTTGCTCTTTGTACTGTATTGATTTTAATGTTAAATTTTCCTGCTTTGATATTGCCTTTTCATGTAATTCATGTATCTGCTCAAACATCAACGAATTATGGTCCCGTATTGTGGGACGGTCAAAAATTTATTTCTCTTCCTGAAAGCTTTCAGTTGGGCAATGACAAAAAAACTCTTGTCTTAGTCCATGGTATTTTTAGCAATGTTGACGGTGCTTTCAGAGACAGCAATGGGATGAGTTGTATAAACGATATTATGAACAGAGGACATTATGACAGAGTAGTTGGATTCAACTATGATTATACTAAAAGTATAGAACATAGTGGAGATGCTTTAGCCAGTTTTCTAGATCGGCTACAGAATTCTGGAGCACATGTAGATATTGAGGCCCATAGTATGGGCACTGTTGTTTCCATGGATGCAGCACTCAAAACATCTCTACATGTTAACAACATGGTACTCTTGGGTGGTCCTATTGATGGAACTCCAATCACGGGATCTTTTTTGACTAAATTAATTTCAATGGCAGTTCCAGCAGGTCTTTCAGCTAAAGCCGATGATCTCCAAAAAATGAAGGATAATGGGGTGCTCGAAGAGCTTCAACCAGGTAGTTCTTTACTGTATTCTATAAAGCACTCGATAATTAATAAACATGATAATACTAATTTTATTAAGATTGTAGGAGAAAAGCCATTTTTTCCAGGCGAATCAGCTATGTTTTTCAACGGTCAACCAAATGATGGGATGATTCCTATTTCAAGTGCTCTCGGAGATGGGCTTCCTGGTCGTACTCATCTATTTCTCCAACTCTCTCATACTGACCTTGAATGCAACCAAGATGTCATCAACTATGTGGCATCGGCTCTCATTCAAAATCAGCCTCAGTGCAGTAGCGATTATCCATACTATTCTCAATCAGACGGCAAATGTCACAAGTGTGGTGGTGATTATCCGTATTATTCTCAATCAGACGGGAAATGCTATAACGGGCCACAATGCGGTGTAGGGTCAAATGCTGGCTATCCATACTCTCACAATGGACAATGCTGGAAGACGCCATGTTTTGATTCCGCTTATCCATACTATTCTCAATCAGACGGCAAATGTCACAAGTGTGGTGGTGATTATCCGTATTATTCTCAATCAGACGGGAAATGCTATAACGGGCCACAATGCGGTGTAGGGTCAAATGCTGGCTATCCATACTCTCACAATGGACAATGCTGGAAGACGCCATGTTTTGATTCCGCTTATCCATACTATTCTCAATCAGACGGCAAATGTCACAAGTGTGGTGGTGATTATCCGTATTATTCTCAATCAGACGGGAAATGCTATAACGGGCCACAATGCGGTGTAGGGTCAAATGCTGGCTATCCATACTCTCACAATGGACAATGCTGGAAGACGCCATGTTTTGATTCCGCTTATCCGTATTATTATCAATCAGACGGCAAATGTCACAAGTGTGGTGGTGATTATCCGTATTACCACTCAGACGGGAAATGTTGGAATACGCCAGAAGGAGGTGGCGGTGGAGGAGGTGGGGGTGGTAATGGGAATTGTTCAGCTATGAGTATCCACATATGTCAATATAGGGCAGAATCAGGTCTTCCAGATCCTGATTGCTGCACAAGATGTGGTATTTGTTAATGATCTGTGCATTAACAATCCATGGTTAGAGTTTTGATATTTGTCTTCAAGATTAGAAAACTTGCCTCAAAAACTGTCTCAATCAAGCGAATACAGAAGCTGAAAAGGTTCTTCTTATCGTGAATTATGTAGAAAACATTTTTACCGAAGAATTCCTAGCTGGAAAGATATGGATTTAAAATATGAAATTGTAGACGTGCAGTATCACTTTTGCACATCCATTAATGCAATTAAGTCAAACGCACTTAAATGTAACACAGTGAAATAAGGCGGATACTTAATAATGTCTGGAGATATTACAATAAAGAAATCAACTTTTAACAAACTAATTATTGGAATAGCTTCAGCACTAGTTATTGCAGCCTTTCTTGGTGGATATGTCATTGGGAATTTGGGGGAAACAAAAACCACGACACAAAATACTTATCAACCAATACCGACACAGACTCCAACTCAACCATCCACCCAAACAAGAATTGCTATTTCCATAGGTGACAGTCCTGTCATGGGAAATCCTAATGCGCCTGTTACAATGATCGAATTTTCGGATTTTCAATGTCCTTTCTGTGGTGAGTTCTTTTCTCAGACATTACCGGATGTAGAAAAAAGATACATCGAATCAGGAAAGGTAAGACTTGTTTTCAAAAATTTTCCCCTAGAAAACTTGCATCCTAATGCAATGGCAGCAGCTATAGCTGCAGAGTGTGCAAATGAACAGGGCAAATTCTGGGAATATCATAACACATTGTTTGAAAATCAAACTAGTTGGGCTCAACTTAGTACTACAGATGCTGCCAAAACATTCAAACAATATGCATCTGAATCGGGACTTGATGCCAACAGCTTCAATTCATGTCTTGATTCTGGAAAATATGCTGACAAAATAAACAAGGATCAACTGGACGGATCAAGATATGGTGTTGATGGAACACCTACGTTTTTCATAGGAAATGACAAAAAAGGATACATGGAATTAGGTGGATCCCAGCCATTTTCTGCTTTCCAACAAGAACTAGATTCAGAACTAGGATAAATCAAAACTTTATACCTGCTAACAAATGTACAATAAGTTATTAAAAATTCAAAAAAATGGGGGTGGACGCGCTAAAACTGTTTTGTCGCGAACCTTCGGGCCCGCGTCATTTTTAATTCAAAAACATAACATGATTTTCAAATTTGCTCATTTTTCTCACAAGTTATTTATTTTCATTATTTTACGCATATACTATGAAGGATGTAGAAATAAAGATGGAAAGTTTGAACATAAAGCCTCATACTGAGATTAAAGGTAAGATTCAAGTGAATTATTCTGGTCGATATGATGGTGTTGTTGTGAACACACAGATATTAAATTCAAATCAACTCATAGTTTACAAGTCATATAATGGTAAAGTCATTTCTCAAAATTTATCACGATTATTCATTAACAAAAACGACATGCCACAAAACATGGTAGAATTTACAGCAATGATAGAATTTGAACCAAATCAAACTCATGATGTAAAGTTTCGTGTATCCATAATACAAGAACACAAAGAGATTGAAAGTGATATTGTCTTTGCTAAGTTAATGCCCTAAAGAACTATGATAATTCAAATCATGAACTAAATAGAAAGACGATTAAGAAGTTGTAGCACCATGCACAATGTCAATCTCGCCCGTCATCCAAGGATGAACTTTACAGTAATAGGGTATAGTTCCTTCTTGTGTGAATAAGAAAGTGTAACTCTTACCAGACAATATTGCATCAGAACCAAAGTCTCCACTGTAGAGATCTTTGAATGGTTTCACAGGGGTAACATAATGACCCGCATCATCGTTATTTTGCCACACCAATAGATTATCAATTCCTAATTGAACAGTTTGTATTTTTGGCACAAAGTTTTGCGTTTGGGTCGTATCTACTGAACCTTTTGCAATAGCTATTGTTGTCTGAATAGCCTGTAGAATTTTTGGATCAATATGTGGTTTTGCATTATATTCTGGAACGAAATATAATTGATAATATGAAACTCCAACAGCAGCCCCAACTATAACTGCAATTAGTCCTATCCCGTACGCATGACTTGAACTTGGAAGGCTCAACTGATAATAATTTTTTTGTTTGTCATATAAAGTTATTCGATCGTGTGAATTAGAAAATAATTTATGGCTTTTTAAGATCAGATGTTCCAACCGTTGGTTCTCTGACATTTTCTAGATTTGCAGTTTTTATTTCAGGAGCTGGTACAGCATTAGAGGCTGTTATTGACGATGAATTTTCTTTTCCAAGAAGTGTTGTAGCAGAGTCTGGCGAAGCACCTATTGGTTTTGGAATTTCAGTAGCTGCTTGTGGCGGGGGAGTTGGAATTTTCTTTGCTTCACTTAGTCCGTGTCTGTAAAGATGGAACATGCCAGCAAATACCATTAAAATCAATCCTACTAGAAAGAGTGAAAAGTTTTTCATTCCAGATAATGCTGCATTGTATGCTGCAATGTTAAGATAAACTTGGAATGCTAAAAGTGCAACAATAAGCCAATTGATCCATTTTCCTGACAAGTTTATTTGAGCTACTTTATGTGGTCCTTTTGATGCTACAAGCTTTGCTTTTCTTTCAGCTTCTTTGGCAAGCTTAATCATCATATATGAGAAACCAAATCCAATTGGAACCAGCAATAACATTACTGTATAAAAGAATACAGGATCTATGACAAGCCTAGCTACAAGCGCTTTTGTTGCGTCTGGCGAAATATAGAATCCCCAGTATGTGGTCACCATAACCTGAGCTATTCCCGTTATTCCAAATGCTGTAATGATAGGTCTGTCCTTCCACGAGAATTTTTTGTACCTGTCAATAAACGGAGTCAAAGCAAGAGCTATGATAAACATTGCAGGCCAAGCTACTCCAGTTACAAATTTGTCATATTGTGTCCTAAGAAATGCGTAAATTCCTGTAAGATACCATTCTGGTACAGTAATACCAGGAGGTACTGTGGGTTGAAATTTGGAACCAAGATCAACTGGAAAGACTCCACCTGTGATAAATATGGCACCAGAAATTGCCATTACCATCGGAATATCAAAGACCAAAAATCGTGGCATGTGTACTGCCATTAGACCTAGCATTACTATTGGTAAAACAAATACATGTTGTGTATAGAATCGTAAAATAAAGTCTGCAAATCCCGAGCCAAACATGGCATCACGTATAGTTGGTCCTGCTACCGGTATAGAGTTTGTAAGTGACGCAGCGATACTGAGTGCAAGTTCAGCTCGTTCACTAAATATTATATCATAACCTGTAAAAGCTTCAAGGATTGTCACTGTACCAAGAATGACTCCAGTAAACCAGATGAGTTCGTTTCTTATCTTGTATCTTCCGCTAAAGTATTGATAATACATGTGTAATACTGCTAAAAGAACCATTGCGTTAGATGCATGATAATGAATATTTCTTATCATAAAACCAAATGGAACTGTATTGTTTATTTTTGCAACACTGTCCCATGCTCTATCTAGTATTGGTTCATAATAAAACATCAAAAGTGCTCCAGAAATTCCCAAGATGATAAAAGTTACAAATGTAAGCATTCCAAGAAATCCAAATGGACTTACAAATCTTGCAGGAAATGAAAATTTAGTTCCAATGAAAATGGTTCTTTCAAATCCATCCCAAATCCAGTAGAAGAGATCTACTAGACCGTTTCTACGTTTTAAGGATGCGACCATATCCTATAATTCCATTAACATTTATGTCCCATTTAGCTGGTAGAAACCATAAATTTCCATCATTATCTGCCTCAAGGTATAATGTTGCAAGAACATTTGAGGGCGGAGCTTGGAGTGATGCCGGTCCTGCAAAAGCTTTGCCGGTAAGCGGATTGTACATGCTTCCATGACATGGACATTCTCCTCTTTTTCTTCCTTCTTGAGGCCAGTATTTCCAAAGACACCATAAATGTAAACACACCATACTATACACACGAAAAGCACTAACATCTTCTGTGTCTCCACCAAGTTCTGATGGGAGTCTGATAAACTGCCATTTTCTGAACGCTTCTTGATCAAGAACTGAATCTCCAGTTAATGGATAAGTAACTACTTGAGAGCTATTTTTTGGGAAAGTTTTTACGTTTGCTTGAGTGCCATCTGGTAGCATAACTTGAGCTTTTTGCAGAACGGTATTTGAAGGATTTGGCATGAATTGGCCCCAAGGAACAAAAGGAGTAAACGTAAGAGCAGTTCCTGCAGCTGCCAATAACTTTAAAAAATCACGCCTAGACAGAACATTCCTAGTTCCAGAATCCTGTTCAGACATCTAGCTTTCGTTTTTGAAAAAATTGCATATAAACCTTGTCTAACTTCGCTTCGAAATTTTGAATTTTTTGAAAGTAATTATAATTATGGCAGTTGCTGCAGAAATCCCAATTATTATTTCTGTTAATGTATAGTAAATTTCATTAGACGATCCATTTCTTTCTGGAGAGAATATTTTACTTATAGCATTATTGTCAATGTGTACTATTATCGTCTGTGATGCTTTATTTCCTGCCTTGTCTATTGCTAAAACCGTGATGTCATATTTTCCATTTTCTAATGTTCTTGTATCAAATGGTACAGAATTCTTATCCAATATTTTTTGGTGTGGTAGAATAACTGTTATTCCTCCATGATCTAAAAGATTCTGTTCGTTTATTTGAAGATCTATTATGAATATGTTTGAGATGGTTGAACCATTTGTTAAAGATTTGAAAATGATTTCAGGTGCAGTATTATCAATAGTAAATAGAGATTCCTTTGATATTGTGTGTCCAACTGTATCTGTTACAACTAATCTAATAATATGCGCACCTTCAGTCAGTTGTTGAGGTATGATCGAGAATATGGTTTCATTAAATTTTTGTGGTCCAACCCCATCAAGATAATATTTTATGCTGTCAATATCTTCTCCTATTATTTTTGGTTGAATTTTGAATGTATTATTAATAAACTCAGGTATACCAAATTGTATTTTTGGACCATTTTCATCAGGTAGAATAGTAGAGAATTTTGCAGTTATTGTTAATGGTTCAGCTACAGATTGTCCTCCAAACAAAGTTGAGTGCATTAAAATGGAATATGTTCCAGTCTGATTAATTGGGGCATACAATATGGTTGATGTTGCATCTTTGTTTTTTATAGGATAAAATCCTCCACCTTCACTAAATGGAGTGCTAGTACCAAGCCAATCACCAGTTGGCCAACCCTGAAATTGTCCTAATATTCCTGCTGGAACATTTGTCTGTACAATTCTTCCTTGAGGATCTACTACAAACACAGATAGATTTGTGTCCTTATTTTCCCACGAAATATTTAATGAAGCTGCATTTATTGTTCTGTCTTGAACATCAAAATAATATTGTCTCCAATCACCTGCGTTATACCTATTTGCCATGTCAAACGCACCACCAATGTATCCATTTCCATATAATACATCACCATTTTGCGTACTTTGTATAACAGTAGGCAAATCTTTTGGTTGAAGTTTCTTTAAGACTCCAAAGGAAACTGGAACATTAACTTCATGTAAACTATCTTTGAATGAAAGAAATCCTTGATGAATACCAGGCATGGAATCTAACGGTACAACAAGTGTTGCCACCACTTGAGTGGAACTGTACGGTGCAACTTGTATATCATTATAGTTTACCCATATATCATTCCAATTTTGTTTTTTATAATAACTAGCAGTAATGGTATAATCCATTGAGGTAGAGTTTTTCTTTGTATCTCCCTGCCAATAAGAAAATCTTGTTGGGACAGGGTACACACCAACTAGTGGAACATGTTTGATTTTCAAATTAGGATCTGAGACTTGTAGTTGTTGAACTGTTCCCCATGATCCTCCTCTGTTTACCATAGAAAGTTCTGTGTAGTCAGGTTTACCGTCTTTATTTTTGTCGTTCCAATCATATAGGTAAAGAGATGAAATCTTGATATCGTCAGCGTACATTTTAGATGACATATTCAAAAAATCTGAAAATGGAAAGTTGAGATCAAGGATCATCAATGATGCATCATTTGGAATAGGTTTTGATTCTTGGAAGAAAGAATGCAGATCAAAATGATCTTTTACATTTTCAAGAGGTACATAATTTGGTCTATAGACTCCAGGTTTATTCAACAGAGGATCTTGTAGATGTACAATAGTAGTGTCATTGTATTGTGACTTCTTGATCAATTCAAGAACTTTTGGTGCTATTTTAATTTCAAGTGTTTTGTTTGTTGGGTTTTCAATAGTAAAGGTGGCAGATGTTCTATCACCAGGAAGCAGTCTGCCTCCAAACCACGAAGTTTGTGGAAAAGAATTATTGTTTAATTGGAATCTTTCCAATCCCATCGAAGATGAATTCAATGCTTTAATTGGAACGTCTAAGATCTTTTTTATGTTAGAGTATGACTCATTGTTATATACAATAAATGTATCATCTTTTCCCTTAACAAAATTTATAGCATTTGTTACATTTACTAATCCAGATCCTTGTGTAAATGGATCATTTTTCAGATCAGTTGCGGTTGACATCAGAATATTTTCTATTTTAAATGTATCATATTGTTCGCCTTTCTGTTTTAGACTTTCCATCAACACAGCTGCAGAACCAGCAACAAGTGGAGCTGCCAAACTTGTTCCGCCAAAAAGTGCAAATGGATCAGTTGCATTTTTGTTATATTTTGTAACACTTGTTGGAGTAAAGCTGTATTCACCAATTCCCATCAAATCAGGTTTTGGATCACCTACTAAGCTAGGTCCTCTACTTGAAAAACCTGCAACATCACCTGAGAAATAAGTGCTATTTCCAAATCTTGGTTGATTCTTAAACGAACCAGAACCAATGTACACATTGTTTGTTACAGCTCCTATTGTCAATGCATATGGTGCAGCATCTGGAGTCCCCAAAGTTCCATATCCATGTCCTGCATTTCCTGCACTACTCACTACAAGTATACCCGGATAGTTTTTGTCAAGAGAACCTGGTACTTCAAGTGCACTTAACAATAGAGATTGTATGTCAAGCCCTGGCACTGATTGTAGAATCGGAAAAGTAGAGATCCCCCAGCTATTTGACAGTATGTCAACTCTAGGTTTTCCGTCAAAGACCCAAGCATTTTTTTCTTGATTAAATCCAGCAGCCCACAGCCAACCATACACTGCATCACCAAACCACAGTGCTTTGATTGGAACGATTTTTGCTCCAGGTGCTACACCTCTTAGAGAATACTTTGTAGTGTTACCGTAAATATCATACTTTTCAATTCCTTTTGATGCTATTGACGCAGCTGTAGAAGTTCCATGACCTTGAAAATCATACATCACACCAAAGTAATTTCCTTTTGTATCGATTGGAACCAATAGAGTCCCATTGGTTGCACCAATTTTTTTATCAATCATTGGTGATTTTGCTATCACTCCATAAACATCAAGTACTCGTGCACCAACAGTACCTGCGCTATAATCTAATTTTCCATCATTGTTTGAACCATATACAAGAAATTCTTTTCCATTTCCCAAAGTAATGGGAGTCTCATCTGTAAAATCATAATCATATTGTGGAGCACTACCTAAAGATAGATCAAAACGAGTAAAATCTTTCCAGGAATCAGACATGTCAGGTATTACGGTATCATACAAACCTGCTATTTTGGAATCAACTACAAGCACTGGAACAAGTTGCAAGCGTGAAGATTGACCCTGTAAAACATTTTCATAAATCACACCAAAGTGGTATATTCCACTTTTTGAAATTATGAAACTTTTACTATTCTTTCCAATTTTATAGTCGCTTGATGTAGTGCCAGTAAGAACAGGACCACTACCGCCTTTAGGATACATTGAGTTGAAAACTTGAATATTAGTACCATTCCCATTTTTGTTGAGGTTCAAAAATACTCCCTTAGAATTCACATAAATGTTAGAAGTAATGTTTTTTGGAATTGTTGCAGTGTAGTTTTTTATTATTCCTTTATCATTTATGTTTGCGATGAAAGTTGCATTTGTTAAAACTAGTCCCTGACCGTCAGCGTCAATCATAACTGGGGCATTATTTTTGTCACGTGCAACAGAATCTCGAACATCGGGGTTTGAAAAATCTGTTCCCGTATCTACGATTCCGATTGTTATTCCTTTTCCAGTATAGCCGTATTTTTGATAAACATCTTCAGTACCAAGGATCTTGCCTACTCTAGATCCTTCTTGAACAATCACATTTGTATTAAATTGATTTAAAAAATCAAACTCTAAAGGAAAATCTTCAATTACTGTATATCCTTTTAATTTAAGATTCAAGATATCGTTCTGAGAAAAAACTCCTACGGAAAAAAAACCATTTTTTGAGATTGTATCATAGATTAAGTTATGTGCAATTAATCTTACATCTGAGATAGAACCAGAACCAAAGACTACATATCTTTTTACAGGATTTTCATATGGCTCTGGCAAGAATGTTATAATGCCAGATTTTTCTACAAAATCAACAGACTGATTTGGGTGGATAAGATCAACATCATAAAAAGCAGAAGCTGGCTTTGCAACTGTAGAAAAAAGTAGCGTGAAAATTAAAAAAATTGTTAATTCCTGAATGACAAAAAAGCCTTTCTTTGCCATTATTGTTATCTTCGCCTAGCAAGAATTGTTATTTGCAATGCAATAATTATTGCTATCAATGCAACAACGGGAAGAAATAATGAATTAAATTGTCCTGACGCTGCCTCGAGATTATTGACAGATACTGACATGGAACTTACACTTTGATTTATGTGCTGATTCGCTTGAGTTACTGATTGTTGACTACTGTTTAATACTTGACCGAAACCTCCGATTTCTGATTTTAACTTATCTAGTTCTTGTGATGTAGAATCCAAAACTGAGTTTAGTTTTATTATTTGATTTGATATTCCCTCAATGTTCTGCTTGAGTACAACTGTAACTCCAGACCCTTGAGATATACTTCCTTGATCAAAGGCAGTTATATGAAATACATAGGTTCCTTCCTCAGGTGGCGTATAATCAACATAGTAAATTCCCTGATGAAGTGTTTGGAATGAATCACCGAGACTTACTACAGTACCATCAGGTAGATGTACATGTGAAGTACCCAGAAGTTTTGTGGTAGAACCTGCAACCAAAACCCCATCACTTGTTACTTGGACAAATACTCTAATGGGTTGATTTACTGCCGCTGTTTGCGGTGCAAAAACGATTGTGCTAAGAGTTCTTTGTATTGGGATTTGTACAAGAGATGATGATTGAGCAAACTTGACATCAATTTTTTGGGAAATGCCTTTTTCTGCACTCGCTATTGTTTCTACAGAATATGTACCATATGCAAAATTTGTAGTGGCATTAGGCCATCGTATTAGTATGTGATCAAAGCCACCGCTGTTATCTGCAGTAATTTGATCAAACTTTGCAATTGTACCATCAGGAGCAAAAAGTCTTATAATTAACGGTTCATTTGGCAGTGCCGTTCCATACACCAAAAGAGGTTGACCATCTGAATACACTTGCTTGTCAGTAGACATTTGTAATGCAAAGGCTTGCACCATAGATAAATTGGTGACCAGTATCAAAAAGAAGAAAAGTATAGTTGCTGTTTTCAACCTATTCATGATCACTCCATCCCATAGATATTAGTTCTGTTAAATATGAACAATTCATTCATCTAAATTATAATCAATAAAAGATTTTATCTTTATTGCAAAAATCATTCTTTTAATCAATATGATATCTATCAGAGCTCATTGAATTTATAGCAACCATAGAAAAGTTGGATTGTTCTTTTTTCATTATTGTAGCAGATGCATTTCTAATGATCAATTCGTATAAAGATTCTGGTTTTAGCTGTAAAACTGTTGAGATCATTGCTTTGATTGGATCCATATGAGTTACAAGTAAAATATTTTCATTGTCATGTTTCTGAGAACAATAGTTAACCATATCAAGAATTCTTTTTTTTACACTAGAAAAGGGTTCAACACCATTTTGTTCTATTATAGGATTATCTTGATAAAATTTTAAAAAAATATTACCATGTTTAGCAAACATTTCTTCATATAACATTCCTGAGAAGCTTCCCATCTCAATCTCTGTTAATCGCGGATCTACCTCATACTGAAGATTTAGTTTATCAGACACTATTTTTGCTGTATGTATAGCACGCTCTATAGGACTAGAATAAATCGCAGAAATTTTGAGCGGTTGTAGAAAAGTCGCTATTTTTTCTGCCTGTTGTAGTCCAAGTTCTGTTAATGGAATTCCTTCAGATCGTCCAGCAAGAACTCTTTCGACATTGTTTGTAGCTTGCGCATGGCGTAAAAAAATAATCAAGGACAATATTACAAACGATATTGAATAGAGATAATAATAACATTACCAGAGCATGATTTTATGAAGATTGGAATTATAGGCGGAACTGGAGGAATGGGAAAAGGCTTTGCTATTAGATGGTGCAAAAATCATGATGTTTTAATTGGTTCAAGGGATTCTATGAGAGCGACAGAATCAGCTCTTGAATATTCTAAAAATGCTTCTGAACAATATGGAACATTTAACGGCACCATAACAGGAAAAGACAATCTTTCTGTTGCAACAGAAAGCGACGTGTTGGTTTTATCAATTCCGTATGAGAATATTGATTCAATTTGTTCTCAGTTGCTGCCATATGTGAAAGATAGTTGTGTTGTCATATCACCTATTGTTCCATTAACAAAGACTGATGCAGGATTTGAATTCATTTCTTTTATAGAAAAAAAACCATCTGCGTTTGAACTTGTACAAAAACATATGAAAAATAAATCAAAGCTTGTTGCCGCGTTTCATACCATATCAGAAAAAAAACTGATAGATTCAAAACTAATCTTGGATTCTGATATTTTTGTATGTGGAGATGACCAAAATTCTATAGATACTGTAAACGAACTCATTAAAGAGATAAAATCTCTAAGACCCATATTACTTGGTCCTGGCTCGCTTTCTTATCTTGCCGAAATAGCAACGCCTATTCTTTTGAATGCCATGATTAAAAACAAAATGAAAAACCCCGGAATAAAGATAATTTAAGCAAGAATAACCAACCAATATCAGATTTGTATTATAGACGTAACAGAAATTGGTTTACTGCGATGGGGGTTTTGTTTATAGTAATGGCCGGAATCATTCTTATTAGAAATTTGCTTATTTGGGGTCCAGAATTTGTTGCTGATTTTTTCACATCTCCTGAGATCACTAATGAAAAAATATCTGCAGGTATGATTGGAATTGGATGTTTTTTGATCTTTATGGGTACAAGGAAGGAAGTAAATGAAAACATGTGACTTTTTAAAGTCTCAGAAAATTTTGAGGCTTGCTACAATTGACAGTAAAAATAATCCGCACATTGTTCCTGTATGGTATGAATTTAGAAATAAAAAATTTTATGTTGGAACTAACACAAGAACAAAAAAGGCAAAAAACATCAAAAAGAATCCAAAAGTAAGTTTTTGTGTTGATGTAGGAATAAAATCTCCAGACATTTTTGGTGTTATGGGTATTGGTAAAGCCAAATTGATTTTAGAAAAAAATCAAGTGTTATTTATTGCAAAAAGAATTCTAAAAAGATATTTTAAAAGTTTGAAAGTAAAATCTGCTCAGGAATTATTAGACGACACGAATTGCATTATAGAGATATTACCAAGAAAAACAACTGTTTGGAAATTTTAGGTCACAAACTCTTCTATTTTGTCAAGTGCTTTTTCTAGCACATTAATTTCAGGCAAAAATACCATCCTAAAGTGACCGCTGCCATATTTTGTGCCAAATCCTGAACCGTGAACTGTGAGAACTCCTTTTGATTTTAAAAGCTCAAGAACAAATTCTTTATCTGATTTGTATTTATTGTTCTCTATTTTTGGAAAAGCGTAGAAAGCTCCTTTAGGAATTGGACAGCTAAGTCCATGCATTCCGTTTATTCGTTTGATGACATAGTCTCTTCGTTTTTTTTAGCTCTGAAACAAATTTAGGAATATAATCTTGTGGACCTCGAAGTGATTCTAATGCAGCATATTGAACTGGCAAATTAGATGCAATTCTCACCCTAGCAAGCTTTGGAACGTTTTCACGAAGAATATCAAGCTTCTTGGAATCATTAAATGCAATATAACCAATTCTCCAACCAGACATTAGATGTACTTTGGAAAATCCATTTAACAATATTACAGGAGAATCACCACTGACCTTTCCAATACCCACAAACTTTTCATCAAAAACTATTTGATCGTATATTTCATCACAGATTATGTACAGATCATTCTTAATTGCAATATCAATTAAATCCTTGAGAGATTTTTCACTAAAAACAGCTCCCGTCGGATTGTTTGGACTGATAAAGCATATTGCTACAGTTTTTGACGTAATCTTTGATTTTACATCGTCAAGATCTGGAGTAGAATTGTTAAGATCTACTCCAAACTCTACTGGAATTCCACCAAACAATCTCACATACGAAGCATATGGTGGATAATATGGACCTGGAATCAAAACTTCATCTCCTGGTTCAACAATAGACGCCATTAGCATCTCTAATCCTTCTGAAACACCGTTTGTTACAATAATGTCATCTTCAGTTGTCAAAAGTCCTTTTCTTTTTTCTTTTTCTGCAATAGCTTGTCTTAGTTCTTGTATTCCTTCTGATGGAGCATAATAATTTTGATTGTTTTTAATTGCCTTGATTAAAGCGTCTTTGACATTTTCTGGTGGTTGAAATCCATATGCCACAGGATCGCCTATGTTAAGATAGGTTATCTTCTGTCCTTGTTTTTCCAATTTTTTTGCAGAAAGTGTGATATCGCGTATAGCATATTCAACACCAGCTACTCTTTGTGATATTTTCAATTATCTAGACAGATATTTAGCCCCGTTAAAGTCTTACTTGATCGGACCCGTTGCATAGCCCGGATAGTGCGGGTGGCTTCGGACCACCAGGTCGTGGGTTCGAATCCCACCGGGCCCTTTATAGAGTGAATTTTAAGACAGGAAAGTAAATGTCAGACGTATGAGAAAGTTAATGCCTTTTAGAATTGGATTGTCACTGATGATTATTGGTTCAATTTGGGTAGCACTTGCATTTTCTACTGCAGAAAAAACGTCACAAGATATGAACATAAGTACAAAAGAAAGTACCAGTATTGATTTAGATTTAAAAAACACAGGACTTGGTTTTTATAAAATCACTATTCCAAATTACTCAAAAGAAACAATATTAGTAAAAGTATTAGATCCTCAGGGAAGTACGATGGATCTTAAACGAATAGGAACAAAAATGTCTGTAAACTATTTTGAGTTTAGTTATACTGGAAAATACACTTTGGAAATAACTAACCTTTCTGAAAATCCTATACAAATTGAAGCAGAGTTTGGAAATACAAAATCAACAGATTTCACATTTCCCTCGTCTATAGCACTCATTGGAGCGTGCTTGATTGTATGGTCTGGCTACAAAAGATTGCGAAATTACAGTACTGCGCACCCTGAGGAAAATAAATCGTAAACTGGTATACACAATACTACTGAAGTAAAAAGTATAATCAAGTTAAAACATATCCATGATGCAGACAAAAGCACTGTCATAATAGCAATAGGCAAAACTTTTCTCGTCTTTCTTTTGTCAAGTTGACAAAATGTCATAAAACTACCAAGAGCACATAGAAAAAGGCCTGTTTCAATTGTAAGATGAGATGGAGTTACCAAACCATCTACGCCGTATATTTCGTGTGAAATAGAATCAGCGTAACCCCCTACAAATTGTAAAAGTGAACCTAAAAGTAGAATCTTTATTCCTTTAAACAGAATTTTGTTTTGAGAATTTAGTAATAAAATAATCATACCTAAAACTGATGAACTAACAATCATTCCAACACCAGCATAAATTGTAACATGCTGAATTGTCCAGAATTTTTCAGGTGCTCGTAGAGCATGTGTTGATGCATCCCATATTCCACCTAACAACTCTGTAACAGTACCACAGATAGCCAGAATCGATATAACAAAGAGGATGGTTTTAATTTTTGAAAGAAATAAAGTAGAAATTAGATTGGATGGACGCATTTTGAAATAACTTTGTTTTATACGTAATATATAGAATTTTGTTTGTTAAAATTTAGCTTTTACTTTCTTGAGCTCGTACATATGCTATTGCCTTTTTCATTTCAAGCGCTCGCTCAAAAATTATCTTTCGCATTTCTTCTGCTTCCATAGATGTCATACCACGCTTTTGCGATTCAAAGAATAATTCTGCAAATCCTCCAGTCACATATCCTACAAAAATTCCAAATGCCACTTCGGTATCATCTTTTGTAAGTGGTTTCAAATCAGATGCCATGTTTCGCAAATTCTGAGGATTTACCATTAAATCATCTATTAAGGATACAAGCGCATCCTTTAATGGTTCTGACAGACTCATTTGTAATCATGATATGACGTGACACAAGAACCTTACAAGATCAGATCTTATGACAAATCTTAGATCTTTTTTGACTGACATGGTAACTATTATACCTCATATCATGAGAGGGTATCTATGAGTCCAGGAATAGGGCTAATGAAAAGAAGACTCCCTACTGAAAAAGAAGCCATTCCTCTAGCAGTATCAGGAATTATAAAAAAGTACAATGTTACTGAAGATCAAATCAAAACCTTGGAAACTAAGTATGACAACGAAAGTGGCGACTGGTACGTTGCATTAGGATTTAATGAAAAAAAAGCCATTGTTAAGATGGATTCTGTTTTGGGAACAATAACAGAGATTAATGAAATTTAATCAGTTTTGTAAGAAATTTATTTTTTAAACTGAACATTTGAAACTTCGGGTTCTGGTATAATTACTAATCCTCCGTCCCTTAATTGCTGTACAAGTTGAATGACTTCTTTTTCTACTTGTCCACGTTGAAGGCCAGTTATTTTTGCAAATGCATCAACGAGTTCCGTTATCTTTCTTTGCCCGTTACATAATTTCCAAAAGTCTATGATTGCCTGATTTACCATGAATCCTTGTTCATGATCATTCATCAAAACTAATGCACCATCTTCTTGTTTCACAACAGATCCTACACCTTGCGGCATTGCAGTTTCATAATCTATTGGAGTGATTCTTTTCTGTTTTCCATAATTGATTAGCTTCTTTCCTTCTTCTGACATTTTTTCTGGTGTCCATGCAGGCTCCCATACAATTTCAACATTAACACCACTAACTCCAGGAACTTTGTGGACATATCTTTTCACATCACTCACTAAAGTTTCATGTAAAGGACAGCCACGTGTTGTCATGGTCATTTTGACATCTACTTTATTGTCATCATTCACTTTGACTCCATAAATTAGACCCATGTCCACAATATTGATTGGGATTTCAGGATCCATGCATTGTTTTAGTGAGTCTAATACTTGTTGTAATGTTACTTGTGCCATGAACAATTTCTTCAATCTATGAAAATAAATACCTTACATCTTTGATTTGAACAATTTTTTTATAGATTCTTCAAAAGGTGATTTGGCAACTCCTGCTTCTGTTATTATACCTGTTATGAGTTCTGGCGGGGTCATATCAAAGGCAGGGTTTATCACATTAATGTCGTCTGGGGCGGTCTTTTTACCTGCAATTCCAGTAACCTCACTGGCTTTTCGTTGTTCTATAACAACATCGTCAGGATTGCTTTTTAGGTCAAATGTAGAAAGAGGAGCCGCCACATAAAATGGAATTTTGTGCTGTTTAGCCATTGTAGCCACTTGATATGTACCAATCTTGTTATAGACATGACCTGTTCGTAAAATCCTATCTGCTCCTACTATAACTTTGGTTACTAATCCCTTAGCCATAGCATATCCTACAGCAGTATCAGGAATTAGACTAACATCAATACCATCATGTTTTAGTTCAAAAGCAGTCAAACGTGAACCTTGCATCACTGGTCTTGTCTCTGTTGCAATTACTTTGATCTTCTTTCCACTTTCTTTTGTTGCACGGATAACTCCCAACGCGGTACCATATCCAACTGTGGCAAGTGCCCCTGCATTACAATGGGTCATGATAGTATCATTGTTGTCAAATAATTTTGCACCATGTTTTCCCATTGTCATATTAGTTACAATATCATCTTCTGCCATTTTTTTTGCAGTTTGTATTATTGATTCTTTTATTTCAGGTACGGTTTTGCCTTTTTTCGCTACTTCCATTATTTTTTCAAGACCCCATGCTAAATTTACAGCTGTGGGTCTTGTTTCAAATAGAATTTTTTTTGCTTTTTCTAGATCTGCTAATAATTTTTCTTTTGTTTCTGCTTTGCTTTGTAGTGCTGCTAAAGCTAATCCAAATGCACCAGCTACTCCAATTGCAGGGGCACCTCTAATTATGAGAGTTTTGATTGCATTTGCCACATCATTATAATCAGTATATTTCACAAAAACAAGTTTATTTGGCAATTTAGTTTGGTCTATCATTACAACTGTATTTTTCTTCCATTCTACAGTTCTCAAACTTGAATGAATCGTAGTTTGCGGTTTCAACAGTTAGTTTGGAAATAGTACTTTTTTATAATCCTTGCAATTGGTTTTGAGTATAATTCGTTGATTAAACATTATATTGCAATCAATCTTCAATTGAATAGTTGCTTAATCATTCTACTTTGAATAGGTATGATCTTCAAGGCATGCATAAAATCTATGATATGTGGCCAGAGATCGCTAAAAAATCATACAAATCAGACCAAGACGCAGTTGATTTTACGGATATTGATCATATTGTATTTGCTGGAATGGGAGGTTCTGGAGCATTAGGAGACATTTTTTCATCCATATTATCAAAAACCAAGATTCATGTTGCTGTGACAAAAGGATATCATCTTCCAAACACAGCTGACTCTAATACTCTAGTTATAGCAACAAGCATATCTGGAAATACAGTAGAAACACTTTCTGTTCTAAATTCTGCAAAAAAAGCTGACTGTAAGATTGTTGCCTTCTCGTCTGGAGGCAAGATGCAAGGTTATTGTGTTAAAAATAAAATAGAATATAGAAACATACCTCAGTTACATTCACCTAGAGCGTCTTTTACCGGATTTTTATATACAATTTTAAAAGTACTCGGTCCTGTTCTACCAATTAAAAAACATGACATACTGAATTCAATTACTGAATTAGAAAGTTTGAGTAAACAGATTTCTTCTGACAATTTAACTGAAAAAAACCCATCCCTTAGATTAGCCCAATGGATTTCAGGTATTCCAATTATTTATTATCCATACGGTCTACAAGCTGCTGCAATACGATTCAAAAATTCACTTCAAGAAAATTCTAAAATTCATGTAATGGCAGAAGACATACTAGAGGCATCTCACAACGGAATTGTTTCTTGGGAAAAACAATCTATTGTACAACCGATATTATTGGAAGGATACGATGATTACATCAAAACTAAAGAGAGATGGAAGATAATAAAGGAATATTTTCAAAAAAATAAAATTGATTATAAGGAAATTTTTTCTATCAAAGGAAATATTTTATCTAAGCTTATCAATTTAATCTATCTTTTGGATTATTCAACAATATATAGAGCAGTTTTGTCAGGAATAGATCCATCTCCAATACAGTCAATTGACTTTATCAAAAGCAAATTATCATCCAGATTAGAGTAAATTACTCATTCCAAATTAAATTTTAATTAATATTTTGTGCCTTTGAGATAAGTTATAAGATAGGCTCTCCAATTTCCCTTAAACCCTGCTACAACATTTTTCTTATCCAAGTTGTAACAACTAACTCATACGCCTAAATTAATCAATAGTTTTGATTTGAGATTTAAATTTGACTGGTATTCCTATCCATATTTCATTGTCTGGAATATCTCTATTTACAAAGGAATAGGCGGCTACTATAGAATTTTTGCCAACAGTAACATTTGGCATTATCGTGCTGTGAGTTCCTATTTTACAATTTTTTTTAAAAATAACTTTTCCCTTTTTATTATCTATAGTAGAATGAGAGTAGATTGAACAATGTAACCATCAAACTCATTGATTTTTCTGAAATCCAAGTCTGTTAACTGACAAGGATATTTGGGAACCACATAGAGCCATTTGATTTTAGGATGTTTGGAATATTTTGTTCCATATGGTGACTGTTGTGAGCTTACAATAATCTCCTTATCTGTTCTTAGTACCCGTTCCAATAGATCTGATGTCTGATCATTTAGTAGAGGTCTTCCATCCAATTCTCGGATTTTGAATTTCTGAATAAAAGGCTCTAAAAAGTCAACTGCCTCCACATACATTGGAGTACAAAACCACTCAATTCCAATGGATTTTGAGAGTTTGTTAATCTCTTCTACATTAAATTTAGTGATTGAGGATTTTACTAATCTATTATGTTCTGGATGGCTCTTTACCATATCCTCTGTATATGCTTGAAATTTTACTGCATTACACCCTGCTCTTTTTGCATTAGTCATCATATCCTTTACCAATTCATAATTACCGTCCCAGTTTACTCCAATTTCTGCTACGATGAATACCATTGATTCATTTTGGTCTAATGATAATAAAAACGTGAATAACAGCTTTATACATATAATAAAATATGCTTTCAGTAATAGAATGTTAAAATGAGAAGGAAAATTCTAATCACAACTGGAACACGAGCTGAATATGGGATATTAAGACCTCTCTTGAAGGCCATTTCAGCAAGTAAAAAACTAGAATTGATCTTGGTTGTAACTGGAATGCACTTGTCAAAAAAACATGGTTACACCATAAACGAGATAAAAAAAGATGGATTTAAAATACATGCTACAGTTGACATGATGCCAAAAGAAGATTCCTTGTATCATATGTCACTTGCATTAGGTAAGGCGATCATATCTTTTTCCAAAGTTTTCAGAAAATTAAAGCCTGATATTAATTTGATATTGGGTGATAGAGATGAAATGTTAGCATCAGCAATTGCGGCATATCACATGAATATACCAATTGCCCATATTCATGGTGGTGATAAATCCCAGGGAGGAATTGATGAATATAATAGACATGCAATAACAAAGATGTCAAACATACATTTTGCTGCCACAAAGAAGAGCAAAGAACGTATTATTAAGATGGGAGAGAACCCAAAGTATGTATTTCTAACTGGCTCTCCTGGAATAGATGAAATTGTTAGTAAAATCAGTACAAGAAAAGAAATCCGGGAAAAGTATGGATTAGAGTTTTCAGATAATGAGATCCTGCTAGTTCAGCACCCAATTACAACCGAGACAGATCTTGTAGGACAACAGATTCTTGCAACACTGCGAGCTGTAGTTAGGACAAAAAGGCAAACTATCGCAATTGCTCCTAATTCAGATGCAGGAAATAAAATCATTTTTCATTATCTGAAATCATATTCCAAAAAATATTCATTCATTAGACTCTACAATAGCTTACCAAGAAAAGATTATTTGAGTATGATTAAAAATTGCGGTGTATTGATAGGTAATTCTAGTAGTGGAATAATTGATGCAAGCTATTTTGGTACTCCCGTAGTTAATATAGGAATACGTCAAAAAGGACGAGAAACAGGACTAAATGTTCAGCATGTAGAATACTTTAACACTAATCTAATTTATCAGAAGATAATGAAAGCTCTAAAGATAAGAAAGAAACCACAAAAAATGTCTTATGTCTATGGTAATGGTAATGCCTCTAAAAAAATTGTAAACTATTTGGAAAAGACTGAATTGAACAAAGATTTAATCAAGAAACAGATATTCTATTAGAAGCAATATGACAGAAAAAAAATG
>JABDDN010000004.1 GCA_013287585.1 Nitrososphaerota archaeon | reverse complement strand
TTAGAAATTTGATCTGTATTCCATACTTACTAAAAGGTGAGAAGCTTGGAAACATGCCATCTGTTTATTGGAGTTTGAATTACTGGCCTGTGGAGGCTGATAGATAAATGTCAACAATTGCACCAGAGTTTAGATTAAGTAGATTTATTGCTTCTCTAACCGATATTATATTTTGGGTTCTTCTAATTTTCTCGATTGTTGGGTTACCGCTTGTTTTCATTATACTTTTTTACATTAAACTCCCAGTAATCAACGGTCAACTTCTTACACCATATCTTGCCCTGACTTGGATGGCTAATCCGGCAAATACAGTTCCTATTATAAAATCATTAATTCATACAGAATTTTTCAGAATTATTGCTTTTCCTGGATTTGGATTTGCAGCTCTTCTTGCAGCCGCAACAATTTTCGTTGAAAGGAAATTTCTTGCAAAAATACAGCTTCGAGTAGGACCGCTTTATTGTGGAAAGATTGAAGGAATCTTACAACTCATGGGTGATGGATTAAAATTAATTTCAAAAGAAATAATCATTCCTGCAAAAGCAGATAAGCCTATCTTCTGGGTTGCACCATTGCTTTTTGTAGGAACAGCTGCCGCATTCGCATCTCTAATTCCTGTTGCATCAGGTTGGGTTGTATCAAATCCCAATGTAGGATTATTGGCAGTTTTTGCGACAATTGGATTCTTTCCTATAATCACAGTGCTTTCATCATGGTCTGCAAATAGCAAGTGGCCGTTTATTGGTGGAATAAGGGCACTACATCAAATGATTTCATTTGAAATCCCACTCATACTTTCTCTTCTAGGTATTGTCATTTTGACAGGAACTTTAAACCTGACAGAAATTGTAGAATCGCAACAACATTACTGGTGGATTGTGTTTATGCCAATAGGCGCAATTGTATTTTTCACTACAATTCTAGCAGAACTAGAAAGAATCCCATTTGACTTACCAGAAGCAGAAAGTGAAATTGTTGCAGGTTGGTTAACTGAATTTTCTGGTATGATGTATGGGCTTATTCAACTAGGAACTTATCTGAAACTATATGCTTTTGCTGGTTTGTTTACTGTATTATTTTTAGGAGGATGGAATGGTCCTATGATCTGGCCACCATTCCCAGCAGATATAATCACAAATGGAATTACAATTGGTCCAGTAACTGCACATATTGCAGGCCTTCCTCTTTTTGATCAAGACATGCTTAATGGTACACTTTGGTTTGTAATCAAGACAGTTGGTGTGATACTAGTAATTTTGTTGCCAAGAGGTGTATTCCCAAGAATTAGAATAGATCTGTTATTACATACTGGATGGTACAAGCTAATTGGGTTAGCGTTCATTAACATCTTTATAGCTCTCGGATTGCTATATGCAGGTGTCTTGGGACACGGAGGATTGATACAATGAGTACTGCAGGTGGAATAATACGAGCTTTGAATTCTGGTGTAAAACACCTTGCCGTGAAGCGATTTACATTACGATATCCAGAACAGAAATTGAAGTTTGTAGGCGATGGCTTCCAATTCGATCCACAGACAGGTGTAGGAATTGCTGGCCTTAGGGGACGACACATATTGTTCCATGATAAATGTACAGGTTGCCAGCTATGTTCTGTTGCATGTGAAGGGATTGCGGAAGCCATTGGTATGGTGAAAGTGAACGAGACTTGGAAACAAAACAAGAAAGCAATAATGCCACAGATTGATTATGGAAAATGTGTTTTCTGTGGATTGTGTGTAGACGCATGTCCATTTTATGCCCTCTACATGACAAATGACTACGAGCTTTCTTCATTTACCAAATCTGCTTTGATCTATACCCCGAGCCAGCTTGCTGTAAAACCAAACATATCACAAGATGTAGAGATAAAGATTGGCAAACGGGGTGCAACACATGGTTGATTCTATCTTTTTAGCTGTATCTGTTTTAACAATTGGTTCTGCAATTGCCGCACTTGAAATTCGTTCATTGATTTATGGTTCAATAGCTCTTATGATCACACTTTCTGGAATTGCGGGATTTTTCTTACTTTTAGATGCTCCATTTGTAGCAATGTTTCAACTTTCAGTTTATGTTGGTTCAATTGCCGTCCTCATACTATTTACTGTGATGCTTGTAAGACGTGAACTAATTTTCAACAAAATAGAAGACCACCGTAGAAGATATGCTGGCATAGGTTTGATGATAATCATAATGCTCGGAATTGGAACTATAATAATTGGATCTGGATTAAAGACAATGGAAACTAATACTCAAACCATAGATTATAGAAAAATAGGAGAAGATTTTCTTACATATTATTCGCCAGCATTAATTGTGATGGCACTTATTCTGACATCGTCAGTTATTGGTGCTCTGGCATTAGCAAGAAGGGAGGATGTTACAAATGAGCAACGGACTGATTGATTTTGTTCTAGTCTCCGTGGCGCTTTTGGCCATCGGGATATATGGTCTATCTGTAAAAAGAAATGCAATAAGGATGCTTTTTGCTATAGAGATGATTGTTAATTCAGCAAACCTAAACTTGGTTGCTTTTGCTCGATTTATTCCAAATAGTCAAGGACAAACACTTGCACTATTTTCTATAGCTATTGCTGCAGCAGAAGTAGCTGTTGGACTTGCATTAATTATTGTTGCCTATAGAATGTACAGAAATATCGATATTGCAGACTTTAGGAGTTTGAAAGGATAATGGAACATGTGTTGTTACAAGCGGTCTTTTTACCGCTGCTACTGTCACCTGTAGCATATTTTCTTGGCAAAAAATCAGGACCAAATGCAGCAGCTTGGTTTACCTTTGGTTTGTTACTTTATTGCACAACCATAATGATAGTACCTGTATTTTCAGGAACATACGAAGAACATTATCCTTGGACTAAATTATTTGGAGAGTTTGGATTCTTGCTTGATGGACTAGCATCACCTTTTGCAATTATAATCTACGTGATATCAACAGTACTCGTACTATTTTCAAAACCATACATGGTTGCAAAAATTACTTCACAATTTGAGGAAAGGATGAACAGACAAAAGCAAGTGGTAGGAGACGGAAGTTCCACTGCTATGATTGAATCATCATCGCTGAAAGGATATCTAAATCATCAGATCGGAGTATACTTTGCACTATTTCTTGTAATGGCTATGGGAATGTTAGGTACTGTACTTGCAACAAACTTGATCGAGTTTTATGTTTTCTTTGAGGTTATGCTTATTCCAGCTTTCTTTATGCTTGCCTTCTGGGGATATGAAGAAAAAAGAAGAGTAGCTCTACTATTCTTTTTCTGGACACATGTTGGTGCAGTTGTCTTACTTTTAGGATTTCTAGCCATTGGACTGAATGTTGGAAGTTTTAATTTTGCAGACATTAAAGAACATGGAATTCCGCCAAACATTCTCTCACTTGCAGCAGTTGCAATAATAATTGGACTTGGCGTAAAGATGGCAGCATTTGTTCTTCATATTTGGTTACCGCATGTTTATCGGGCAGCTCCAACTCCTCTGAATGCACTTTCTTCTGGTGCAATGCTTGGAGTTGGAGCCTACGGATTTTTCAGATTATTAATTGTGCTTCTGCCAGGTCAATATGATCACTTTGCGCTTTATCTGAACTTGTGGGGTCTTATTACAATGATTTACGCCGGTGTTATGGCTTTGATGCAAGATGACATTAGAAAATTGCTTGCTTATTCCAGCATAAGCCAGATGGGATACCTTATGTTTGGAATAGGATCTTCGTCTGTACTAGGACTTTCTGGAGCAGAGATGTTATTTGTTTCACATAGTCTTGGAAAGGTTTTACTTTTCATGATGGTAGGAGCTATTATTTTGCAAGTTGGCACAAGAAGTATAACAAAGATGGGTGGACTTGCAGGAAAAATGCCAATTACTGCAGTTTGTGCATTTATTGGTGCACTTACCATAATGGGTATTCCACCAACTAGCGGATTCATGGCAGAATGGACTATGTTTTATGGTGCATTACAAACCGCAATACAGCAGGGTTCCACGATAAGGATGATTGCCTTTGGTTTGGGATTGGTGGCTACTGTTATTACAATGGCCTATATTTTGTGGATGATAAAAAGGATATTTTTCGGTAAACTTCCAGAACATCTTGAAAATACAAAAGAAGCAAGCTGGTACGTTACAGCTCCTATGATGGTATTAGCAGGATTTACAATTGTAGTTGGAATATATCCTGATATTTTCTTTAATCAAATAATTCCGTTTATGAAAGGAGTAATGGGGGTTTAGGAATGGCTATTTTGCCCTTTGATTTATCCTCTAGTTCTCTTAGTGGATGGGCCGTCTGGATTTTACCGTTTATTGCAGCTCTAATAATACCAGCAGTTGCAAAAATTTCAAAAAGAGCTACTGGTGGAGTTGCTGTGGCATTTGCTTTAGCAAGTGCAATTTCTGCAGCTACACTTTTGCCACTTGCATTAGGAAACAACGAAATTCATAATCAAGTTTCATGGATTTCATCAATCGGATTAAAGGCAGGAATTCTGGCTGATCCTCTTGCCATTATAATGGCAAACGTAGTTGGATGGATCTCATTTTTAATTTTTGTATATAGCACAGGTTACATGAAGGGCGATAAAGACATCACAAGATTCTGGTTCTGGATGACATTCTTTGTTGGATCAATGCAGCTGATTGTTCTTTCAGATAACTTTTTGCAGCTCTTCTTTGGATGGGAAGGAGTAGGATTAGCTTCTTATGCCCTAGTAGGTTTCTGGTATAGAGATAAAAAGAAAGATCATGTTGGAATTGAAGGACGCAAGGTTCTGGGACTAGTAGACTACTATTCACCAACACATTCAGGAATAAAGGCATTCATTATGACAAAAGTTGGAGACATAATGATGTTATCTGGAATGTTTTTGATTTTTGCATTTGCTGGTACATTTGGATTTAGAGAATTAACTCAACATACAGAATGGGCTACTGAAATGTCAACACAACATCTTTTGATTCCTGCAGCAGTTTTGCTTTTTGGTGGTGCAGTAGGAAAATCAGCACAATTTCCACTTAATGAATGGCTACTTGAGGCCATGACTGGTCCTACGGCGGTTTCAGCGTTGATACATGCTGCAACAATGGTTAAGGCTGGAGTATTTTTGGTGGCAAGATTAGGACCATTGTTCTTTGCATTAGCTGCTATTGGTATTAACATGGATCAATTCTTTGAAGTTGTTGCATGGGTAGGTGCAATTACTGCATTATTGCTTGCAACTCAAGGAATGGTTCATCCAGAAATTAAGAAAGTTCTTGCATATTCAACAGGTTCACAGATTGGTTATATGATGATGGCACTTGGTGTGGCAGGATTGTCAAGACAATTTGTTGACGGTTACACTGCTGGGTTCTTCCATCTGATATCTCATGCAATGTTCAAGGCATCGCTTTTCATGGCAGCCGGTTCATTATTACATATTGTAGGTTCTCGATTCATGACAGATATGGGAGGATTGAGAAAATATATGAAGAAAACATATGCGTTCATGTGGGCTGCAGGACTTGCACTAATGGGTGCTCCATTTATCACTACTGGATTTTGGAGTAAAGATGCAATCTTTGCGGCCGTATATGAATCTGGAAATACATGGGCATTACCAATATTTGTAATTGCACTCGTTACTGCTGTAATTACTGCATTTTATACCACCAGAATGATTGGTATGGTCTTCTTTGGAAATAAGAGTAAACATGTAGAAAATATGGAAAAAGAAGGTCATCATATTCATGAAGCAAGTGCATCAATGTGGGTACCATATGGTATACTTGCAGTACTTACAATAGGAATTGGTATCATTGGATTATCATTTGAACATGAAATACATAGAATCTTTACAGATTATCTTAGTACCTATTTTGGAATAAAATCAGGAGTTGGAATTGTTGCTATAGAATCACAATCAGTTCTAGGTGGATTTTTGAACGGAGTTAATCCTATTGCACTTACTGCATCACTTGCTGCGTTTGGAATTGGATTTGGATTAGGATACATCTTCTATATAGGAAGATTTGCAGATCCTGTAAAATTTGTAAATTCTAATTTATTTTTCTATTCCGTACATAAATTCTTCCTAAATAGATGGTATCTTAACTCCTTGATCTACTGGGCTTTTGTAATTGGGCCACTATATTTTGGAAGGGGTGTATACAGATACTTTGAAAATGTTGTAATCGAAGGTTTTAACACAGGTCCACAAAAGGCAGTTGCTGTTGGTGCACGAATATTGCAAGGAACTCAAACTGGAATTTCTCAATCATATTTGTATGTATTTGGAGCTGGAATACTATTCGTAGTACTCCTTTTGTTAATTTAGGAGAAAAAAATGATCGAATTCACATCAACACCAATCATTCTAACTATACTATTAGGAGCAGTAGGAGTAATACTTCCAGTTATTAGTATAATAAGAAAAGAACGAGGTTCCTCACTATATGGAGGAATAGCATTTGGAGCTTTGATTGCAGCAATTTGTTTTGTTGCATATCAAATTCTTTCAAAGCATATCATGCCCGCAGCAATCTTTTCAAAAAATGTTCTTGTTGATGATACCTTTGGTTCATTTTTTGCAATTGCCATGCTTCTTGTTAGCATAATGACAACAGTTGGTTCATTTAATTACATGCGAGGAAGGTCTAACCCTGCGGTATACTATTCTTTGATACTTCTTGCATCCGTCGGAATGGTGCTTATTGCATATTCTACTGATTTAGTAATGTTGTTTGTAGCTTGGGAACTCATGAGTATTCCAACTTATGTTCTTGCAGGATTTAATAAAAAAGATCCATCATCAAATGAAGCTGCAATCAAATACTTTCTGTTTGGAGCTTTGTCGTCAGGAATTATAATCTATGGAATATCCATTGCATATGGACTTACAGGCTCAACAAACATAGGAGATGTAATTTCAGGATTCTCAAAACTTGGACCGGATATGATGCCATTAGCACTTTTAGCAGTAGGCATGTTCATTGCAGGATTTGGATTTAAAATTGGTCTTGTACCATTTCATATGTGGCTCCCTGATACATACGAGGGTTCTCCGCCTACTATTGCAGGACTTTTAGCAGCAGGTACAAAGAAGGCAGGATTTGCTGCGGCTTTACGTGTAATAATAATGGGTACAATTGCCCTAAACGTTGATTGGGCTTTTGCACTTGGAATAATTGCTATTATAACAATGACTGTAGGCAACTTGGCTGCAATAATGCAAAAGAATCTCACTAGAATGCTTGCATATTCCAGTATAGCTCATGCTGGATACATACTAATTGGATTAAGTGTTGCACCTTTTTCGCAAATTGGTATTCAAGCATCGCTCTTTCACATATTAAATCATGCAGTAATGAAGGCAGCTGCCTTTATCGCAGCAGCTGGAATAATCACTACACTAGCAATCTCACATATTGACAAGTTACGCGGTTTAGGAAAAAGAATGCCAATAACATCACTTGGCTTGGTAATTTCATTACTTGCACTAGCAGGTGTTCCTCCACTAAATGGATTCTGGAGTAAACTCATGTTGTTTGGTGCAGCTATCAACGCTGGCTCTGTCGCACCATGGACTCCTTATCTTGCAGTGGCAGGTGTTCTAAACAGTGCACTCTCTCTTGGATACTATGGTTGGATAATAAGAAAAATGTATTTTGAAGAAGGCGAATCAGATAAGAGAGTAAAAGAACCAAAATCTATAATTGCCGTTATGATATTCTCAATTATATTTATGGTAGGAATAGGAGTTTACCCTGATCCAATAATTGAATTTGCAAAATCTGCTGTTCCAAACCTTAGTGCACTTTCAACTATACACTAAACATTGTAAGATCTACAAGATTCTCTAGATGAGATTTTGCAGGACAATCTTTGATTTTTCTGAGCCCCGTTTTTGATTTTTGAGAATAATCTTTTAGCAAGAAATCCATATGATTAAAGATATTGCGTGGATCTGAACTCTTTTTTATTAAAGCATTAAATAATTTATCCTCATTATTCCAATCCTGCAGATCATCATGAATTTGATATGCAATTCCTACATTTTTTCCATATTCCGCAAGAGCAAGTATTTGATCTTCTGTTCCACCTCCAAGTATGGCGCCAATTTTTGAAGCGGCCTCAAAAGCTGTTGCAGTTTTATACTCAATCACCTTAAGATAATCATCAAAAGTAACATCTTCACTTGATTCTAATCTGGTCTCAATCATTTCACCATCACTCATCATCATTGCGGTATTAGCGAGCTCACTTGCAATTCTAGAATTATTCAGTCTTGATGATATGTTTAAAATCAAGCCCAAAACAAAATCACCTGTAATTATGCTCGTATTATAGCCATATTTTATATGAAATGGGTCTTTTCTCCTTCTTAAAATCTCATTATCTATGATATCGTCATGTATCACTGATTCTGTATGTAATAATTCAACAGCACAAGAGGCAACATATGCATTTTCATCACAATTTCCTACACTTTCTGCAGATAGTAGAAGAATAATCGGTCTAATCCTTTTTCCTCCATCAAGAGCATATTGAAGAGGTTCAACAAATTCAGAAGCAGAATAAAGTTCTAATTCATGTTTTAGTGCAGCATTTATTTTATCTACATATTGTTTGTAGTCTTTTAATAATGGGTTAATCTCAAGATTTTTTCTATCCAAAAACCTGCACACAGCTTAACCTTGTATTACAATATTAATGCTTTTGTAGTGTGCTCCAGCCGGGATTTTCATCAAATAGAATTTGAACCCGGGTCGGTGGATTGAAAGTCCACCATGCTTGACCGGTCTACACCACTGGAGCCCAAATTGCATCCGGTTTTCTGTCCATAAAATCCTTTTGAAGTGATTCAAAAGATTTTTTTATTGGCTGAATTTTATAAATCGCATGAATTCTCTTGTAACAAGAATCGATCAGTTAATAGAAAAACAAAGTTTGTTGAAACATAAATTTTATGTGATGTGGAATGAAGGGACACTAACGCTTGAATCTCTTAGTGGTTATTCAAAAGAATATTTTCAACTTGTTAAAGCAGTACCTGTATTTGTAAATATGGTTATGGCGCATGCATCTCATAGCAAAGATACAATTGCAGCAAATCAAAAAGAAGAATATGAGCATATAGCGCCCTGGATGAAATTTGCTGGTTCATTAGGCGTATCTCAAAGAGAGTTAGAAGAATATGATGGTCTTGAAAAGACAAGACAGGCTGTCTCAAATCTCTCAAAACTTATGACTACATTTGAAGAAGGCACTGCTGCAATGTATGCTCTTGAACAAGAAATTCCAAAAATAAGCCTATCAAAAATTGATGGACTGAGAAAATTCTATAATATAACAACTGATGATGCAATTGAATACTTTAGACTCCATACAGAAGCTGATGTACGACACGCTGCATTATGGAGAAAAATTCTTGAAAAAACACCAATAGAAAATGAGGAAGAATTATTTAATATTGCAAGTAAATCAATTGCAGCACAGAATATGTTACTTGATAGTTGTTACGAATCTTACTGCTAGCTCTATACTATTTTATACTGCATACAAAATTGTTTGTGCGGGGGCCCATAACTCAGCTTGGTAGAGTAACCGGCTCATAACCGGTGAGCCAAGGGATCGAAGCCCTTTGGGCCCACTATTTTTTGATTATAGATACAAACTTGCAGTAAATAACATTCATTTTTTGTAATGCTGTATTCATTAATTGGCCAAATGGAATAATTTTTGGTATAGGGATTACGTTAACATACGTCTAGGAAACCAAATGAAATGTATGCTTGCATTGATTTTTGGTTTATGATAAAATGATAATCATAAAATGATTAGTCGTTGCCACTAGTTTTAAAATAAGCAAATACTGATTTTCAATAGGCCGCAATGAAGAATCAGAGTTATATCTGAATCATATGATGTGAAGGCATTTGTCTGAGCTGCCTAAACAATTTTTTAAATTAGAAAGAATTTGGTGAATTTGATAAAATATGTTTATAGTAAAAGGTTACAGAGTATATATAAAGCCCTTATATAAAGAAAAAAAATGCCTCAAACAAAGCCAATTGTCAGCATAGAAAATGTTGTGGCCTCGGCATCGGTGGATCAAAGAATTGATCTCAATGTAATCACGCAAACTTTTCCTGATGTTGAATATCATCCTGATCAATTCCCTGGTTTAGTCTTCAGACTAAAATCCCCAAAAACTGCAACATTGATTTTTAGTTCTGGTAAGATGGTTTGTACCGGTGCGAAATCAGAAGAACAGTCTATCAAAGCAGTAAGAAGTGTAGTACAAAAACTTCGAAAGGGCGGCATCAAAATAAAAAAAGATGCCGTCATAGTTATTCAGAATATAGTGGCATCTGCAAGCCTTGGAGGAAAAATTCACTTAGAACAAGCTGCAAGAACTCTTCCACGAAGTATGTATGAACCGGAGCAATTTCCTGGTTTAATACATAGAATGCTTGATCCCAAAACAGTAATCTTACTTTTTGCGTCAGGAAAACTTGTTTGTACTGGAGCAAAAAAAGAAGCAGAAGTCTATAGGGCAGTACATAATTTGCACACCTTGCTAGAGGAAAAAGAACTAATGATCTACGAAAGCTAACTCTGTAAGCCTTTTTTTGGCTTCAGATTAGACCTATTTGTTTTTTAATTCGCTCAAAAATCTCATCATCAAGCAAATTTGCTTCATGTAATATCGAGCTTAATGCTATGATATCAGTAATTTCGTACAACCTTACATTTTCAGATGCTAAAAGCTCTCTTGCACCCTCGAATCTATTTATTATTGTAAATGCATCTGTCACAATCATTTTTGCAGTTTTGAGTGCTTTGATGGCATTTAGTAGGGAAAGACCGGTTGTTCCAACATCATCAACAAGTAAGACTCTGGAACCTTCTATTATTTTTCCCTCTATTACATTCTCAGTACCATAATCTTTTGGTTTTTGTCTTATGTATATGAGAGGTTTTACAATTTCAATAGCAAGAGATGATGCAATCACAAGTCCAGAGGTAGGAACAGAAGCAATACAATCAAAATTGTCAAATCCTATCTTTTCAGATATAGAACTTTGAAGCGCTTTTATCATTTTACGAAATTGGTGTGGAAAACTTGGTACCACTCTTAAATCAATATAATAAGGACTGTCTTTACCACTTGAAAGTTTAAAATTTCCAAACTTGATCGCATCATTTTGGTACAAAAAAGTTGCAAATTCTTTGACAAACTCCACAGCAAAATTAACTGAACTAGATTTATTTTAATTGTCCTATCGGTAGTCTTATGCCAGAAATTTGGCTTAGTTATGGGCCTACAGACATTGTATTAGATATACGAGCTGAAAATCTTGACAAAAAAATAGAGGTAGGAGGAACAAATCTGACAGATCTTGAAATTTCTTCAAAACTTGAACAAATTGATCTTACAAAACCAACTGAACTTGTAATTCTAGAATATTCAAAATCTGTACAAAAAATAATTTCTATATTATTAGAAAAATGTAATCAAAAATCAATTCCAAAACCAAAAATTCTAGTTGACAAATTTAATTTTCATGTACTAAAAAATATTTTTTCAGATCCTACTTTGATAATTTCAGAATTTGGCATGTCACAACTTTCAAACTCTAGTTTGATTTTTATTGGTGAAATGGAATTTGATGGACTCTTTGGATTTAATACCATATCGACAAAATTAATAAGAAGATTTGGAAAAGATCACATGCTTTCTGCATATGAGAAAAGAAAAGGAAACCTACCTGCTCCTGGAGAAGATCTTCAAACATACACGGTAGCTCAGAAATTTACAGATACTTTTGATATCACTGCAATAGAGATTGTTGCAAATTCATTGGGTGTGGTAGATTTATCAGTTGGTCATCCGTCAACTACATCTTCAATATCCAAATCTCTTTCTTCAATTGCAATAAGTGAAGTGGGAAAACATCGTGCGATGATTATTAGTACCGGAAAAGAAAGTAGTGACCAAACATTTGGCAGATCTCTTTCTTCTTTATGGAATTGTTCTGAGGCAATTAAGGAAGAAGGTTTAGCTATTCTTCTCGCAGAATGTCATAATGGTGTAGGTTCTGAGGCAATACAACAATACATTGAAGGAAGAATGAGTTTAGACAGGTTACAAAATCCAGCAAAATACCTAGATGGAATGGAAGATCTCTTATTTTTAATTGAGACCCAAAAAAAATTTCAGATAGGAATAGTTTCTATTTTACCAGAATTCTATACTAAAAAGCTTGACATATTATCATTTGGTGGTATAAAACACGCAATGGATCATGTTTTAAAAACACAGGGCGCTAGACAAAAAATATCTATTGTTTCTGATGGTTCCCATGTGTTGTTAAGATAGTATAGAAAACGGAAGTGGAGCACATAGAAATGCAAGAATCATTACAAGAACAAACAGTTTTTTTCGTTTATTTGAAAGTGGAGAAATATCATCAAGTGGTTTTACATCAGGACTTCTCATACTGAACATCAATACAAAAATTGCCATGATATAGTATCCAACAGCTGCAAGTACTCCTATACTTACATATGTCATAATTTGATGTGTTTTTCTACCAAAAGTTGCGCGAGCAACGTGACCCCCATCTAATTGCCACGCCGGAAGAAGATTGAGAAATGTTATCAGAAATCCAAACCATGCTGCGTATAATATTGGTGACATTATCAATTCTTTTCCAATTACATGTTTGCCTTCTAGGAGAATTGTTGCATCCATGAATATACTTGAATGTACATCTACAAGCCCAGAGTTAGAAAGGGCGTCTGCTTGTGCGCTAGGAATTAACGGAGAAAGATATGCACCATATGTTGAAACAATAACTGCTATAATTAATCCAGCGATAGGTCCAGAAATTCCAATATCAAATAATGTATCTCTGTTTATTGTAAAACTTCGTGACATGATGAGTGCCCCAAATGTGGGAAATCCGAAAACTGGAATTCCTGGAATAAAATACGGCCAACTTATCTTGATTTTATGTATTTTTGAAGCTATCATGTGACCAAGTTCATGTATACCGAGTATTCCCATTAGAGAAATTGTAAAAAGTACAGCTATCTGGAAGGGATTGCCTATGTATGTTATAGAGTTTGTAGAAACTGTATGATAATACCCGTCAATCATTACCATTACTATGGTTGCTGCGAACAGAGCTCTTGGAATCCAAACTCGTTGTGGCTTGGGTGATTGAAATCTTGATATGATTACAAATGTTCTGTTATCATTCTTCTCAAGCCTGACAACAAGATTTTTAGATTCCAATTGTTTTGTTAGTTGAGCAAATTTTTGTTTGAATTCTTCATTTTCTATTTCAATCTGGAGTGTATTTACACTTTGGTTCATTCCTTTTATCTGAAATACAGCAGAAACAATTGATATTACTTCTTCTACAGTTGGTTCACTCAATTGAGGTACGTGTGATTAACGCTCATTAATTCCTTTATTTGACTAAAGTTAAATAATTACACTATTCCAAATATTTTCGGATTGCAAGTAGCATTAAGAGAAATTGGTAACTGCATTATTAGAAGATGTGAGCCAGAGGATATAATCCCAGTAATGGAAATAAATATGAAAACACTTCCTGAACATTATTCTGATTATTTCTACGAAAGCCTGCTTTCAGAACTACCAGAGTCATTTATTGTTGCAGAGATAGATAAGAAACTTGTTGGATATATTATGTGCAAAACTGAATATGGATTTTCAAATTTTAAAAAACTTGGATTTGTAAAAAAAGGACATGTTGTTTCAGTAGCAGTATTAGAAGAATACAGAAAAAAAGGAATTGGACGAGTTTTAGTAGAAGAAGCAATATCTGGAATTAAAATTAAAAAATCAGATGAACTTTATCTTGAGGTTCGTTGTAGCAATAATGAAGCTGTAAGACTATATGAAAAAATTGGGTTTATTATCAAACAACGTTTGAAGGCATATTACAGAGATGGTGAAGATGCCTACTTGATGGCAATTGAATTTGTTTACTAGATTCACATAAATTACTCCAGAAAAGATTTTAGCTTAATGAACAGACAGCGTAACGTAGGAATCATGATCTTTGTTTTATCTATAGGTGGTTTCTTCGTGTATGCGTATCTGTTGATGCTTTCTGAATGGAGCCCAATTGTATTGCAACTTTCTGTGCTTATGGCAGTTGGAGGAATATTAGGTGTGATTTCTTGGATTGGCTATAACATGGCAACATCGAGACCATCACCATCATCTTTAGTTTCTGACGATAAAAAATAACTAAAACAGTTTAGCATCTACTACAGCTTGATAAAATCTTGGTCCGACAGGTCTTACTATTTTAGAACCAAGAACTTCAGCTTTAGTTTTTATTATCTCTAAAAAGTGTTCTTTTGCAAGTCTACTTACTTCATTTTTTTTGTCACCATGTACATGACAATAATAATGAATTATGCCATTTTTTTTCGCAGCCTTTATTGCAGAGTCTAAAAACTCGTCTGATCTCTCAGGTAAAAGCATAAGAATTCTATCACCAATTCCTGCTAATCTATCTTCTATGATTTTTGTAGCATCGCCTGTTATTGATTCCACTTTTCCTACAAGCTTGTTTAGATTGATGTTTTGTTCACATAGTCTTGAGGCATTTGGATTTATGTCAATGTTGTATACCACGCATTTTTTTTTCTTTGCGGCAATAATGGAAAACATTCCCACTCCGCCAAACATGTTGATGACAGTTTCTCCATCTTGTATTAAATTTGCAATTCTGTCTCGTTCTGTCGAAAGTCTAGGTGAAAAAAATGCTTTTTCAACATCTACTATGAATCTACAACCATGTTCTTTATACTCTGTTTCTGTTTTATCTTCTCCCGCAAGTAATTCTAATTTTCGTGTTCTAAAATCACCACTTACAGGAGAAGACTGGTAAAAAACTGATTTTGCAGTTTTTACCTTTTCTAAAAGAACATTTCCAATTATTTCTTTTTTTGATACAAGCGAATCTGGTATTCTAAGTATTATGATATCTCCTATCTGATCAAAGGCTCCATACAAATCCTCTATCTCTCTTTTAGACAGTATTCCTGTTGCGGCTTCTTTTAACATTCGAGTCAATTTCTATAATAAAAGTGACCAGACTGTTTTTGATCTCTGTCAAGTCTACTGTCAGTTTTGTTTACCCGTGGTCGTAGACTTGTCTCATCTCGTCTATACGTCATATCTAGAGATTTTAGAAATCTATTCATCCCCTCTGCTTTTGATTTGGGTGACGTTGCATGCCCTTCTTTTCCAGGGATTCCCTCAAAAATTACTATCGAATCCGAAATTAAATCCATAAGCTGAATGTCATGGTCAATTATGATCGCGGTTTTGCCATAAGAACGGACAAATCGCTGAATCATCTTTGCAATAGTAATTCTGTCTTCCACATCTAAAAATGCAGAAGGCTCGTCAAGTGCATAAAGATCAACCTTTTGTAAAAGACAAGCAGTAATAGCAACCTTCTGTAACTCTCCACCTGACAAATTTTTTATTGATTTGTTGTATAATTTTTTTATCTTAATTGGATCAATAATCTGCTCTTCTTCAGTAGTGCCTTCTAATCCACCATTATTGGCTTTCTCTAAAAGTGAAATCACTTCTACATCAAAATCATTTGTAAGATATTGTGGTTTGTATGATATTTTCACCTTAGTTTCAAGATTACCAGAGTCAGGTTTTTCAACTCCTGCAATCATTTTCATCATAGTTGTTTTTCCTAAGGCATTTGCACCAACAATGCCCAAAACTTCATTTTTTCTTACTCTTCCGGCATCTATTGAAAGTGAAAAAGAAGGATATTTTTTCTGTAATGCTGGATATTCAATAATAGTATCAGTCATAACAAATTCATCTGTAGAAGTTGAGGCATCAAATCTAAATGCAGTATCACGAAATCTGACATTTTCATTTGGCAGATAACCGTCTAAAAATGCATTGATACCAACTTTGGTTGAGAGTATATTCGCTACAATACCATATGCAGCAGGTTCGCCATATAGTATTTCTATAAAATCACTAATGTAATCTAACACTGTAAGATCATGTTCTACAACCATGACACTTTTTTCAAGTTTGGCCAGACCATGAATTACTTTTGCTACCCCAATTCTTTGAAATACATCATTATATGACGATGGCTCATCAAAGAAATAAAAATCCGATTCTTTTGAAGCAGCTACTGCAATGGCTAGTCTCTGTAGCTCCCCCCCACTAAGTTCATCAAGTCTGTTTTCCATTGAGTTTTCTAATCCTAAGTCTCTTACTAATTCTGATACCACGTTGCGCTCATCAAATTTTTCTAAAAGTTCTTTTGCAGTTCCATTAAATGCTTTTGCTAAATTATATACTTGCTGTGGTTTTATGGACGCTTTAATTTCACCATTTGAAATTTTTTCAAAATGCGATTTTAATTCTGTTCCATGAAAATTTTTTAAAATATCTACCCATTCTGGTGGTGATTCATAATTTCCAAGATTTGGTTTTAGATTTCCAGATAAAATACTGATAATTGTGCTCTTACCCATACCATTTCTGCCAAGTAAGCCCATTACCTGACCTTTTTTTAAAGTAGGAATCTTGTACAATCGAAACGAATTCATTCCATACTGATGAATTTTTTCTGTACTCAACTCTTCTGCTAGATTTACAATTGTTATTGCATCAAAGGGGCATACCTTAACACATATGCCGCAACCATTGCAAATATTTTCATCAATTTGGGCTTTAGCGGTTTCCTCATTAAGGACTATGCAATCGGCTCCTGATTTGTTTACCGGGCAATATTTGATACACTCAAGACCACATTTTTTTGTTTGGCATGATTCCTTATCGAGAACAGCAACTCTATGAGTCATAGGCTTTAGGAGCTTTTTTCTTAATTTATATCTCTACTCAAGCAAGCTTAATACAGAACATTATCAAAACATCTTACAAGCCGGCCATAGCGTTGGGGTCCGACCCGGTCCCATACCGAACCCGGAAGTCAAACCCAATGTCGCTGCTGTGTTACTAAGGTGCGAGAGCTCTTGGGAAGCAGTAGTGCTGGCACTTTTTACTCTAAAGCTATACTGTTAGGTCTAGCTTTCCATACTGCATGAGTTTCAATTTCTCTGCTTATTCCGCGTTTTGTCGCATCATGGGGAAAATATTCGATATATTCTGTAACTAGTCTGCTTATACTTCTATCAATCTCTTCAATTTTTCTAGCGTCAGTAAAAAGATATGGAATTTCATTACAGGCAATAGTATATCCTTCTTGACTAGGAGTGATTGAAAATGAAATCCTTGGTAATTTTAGATTTTTTTCCATATTGTATATTCTACAACAAAGCCTAAAAAGATCGCGATATAAAACAAGTTTATGAATAACTGTGCAGTTTGTGGAGAAAAATTCTCTGACGATATCAGGTTTTTAAACCATATGATGGAAAAACATGGTTTTAGAAATCCAAATAATTCTACTCCTGATAGAAATAGCCGAGGATATTAAATTTATAAAAAATTATCTGATTTGGGTAGATGCGATCCTATTTTATCATAATTTTTTCACTGTTTGAAAAGAGACTTTTCGTTCTCAGAAAAACAGACTTTGGTGTTTTACAGTTTGTATCACAAGAAGCTGATACGTCATACTGAATGGAAGATTTGATTTTGGACTTTAAAATACATGAGATGAGAGGAAGAATTGCGGCTCTTCCACCATATGCAGTTTTATCCATCACAAACCAGAACATCTTTGTTGAATCATAATTGTTAGAAAAGATTTCTGCCTTTATTTTCATACCAAAATCTGTATAATGTCCTACTATGAGGAATTTCTTTCTTGCAAAAACGCTGACAATTTTTGCAAACTTTGCACAAAGATAACACCTATTATCATAAATCATTAAAGGCAATATTCTCGTAAGATCCACACGTTTCTTTATTACTCATTCAAATTAAAATTTTGTGAAATAACTTTTTATTTGCTCCAAATGTGCTAAAATGATGAATATGTATTTAGCTTTGAATATAATCAGACTTCAGATTTTGGGAAAGACATGAGCCTAAACTACTATCATATATTAAAAAGGATTCGTGAAGCCCGCAAACTTGTCATAAGAGGAATTACTGCTGCAGGTTCTGGCCATCCTGGGGGCTCATTTTCAATGGCAGAAATTATGGGCTGTGTATTTTTCAAATTCCTAAGATATGATCCAAAAAACCCATTATGGGAGGATAGAGACAGATTAGTTCTTTCAAAAGGACACGCATCACCAGGGCTTTTTTCAAATCTTGCAGTTGCTGGTTATTTTGACAAATCAGAAATTGAAACTCTGCGAAAATTTGAAAGTAGACTACAAGGTCATCCTGACTTTAAATGTCCGGGAGTAGAGTTCTGTGGAGGTTCCTTGGGTATTGGTCTCTCATTTTCTATAGGTATGGCACTTGCCGCAAGAGTTGATGGAAAAACTCACCGAATTTATACAATAATAGGTGATGGCGAATCAGATGAGGGACAAGTTTGGGAAGCTGCCATGACTGCATCTAAATACAAACTTGATAATCTTACAGCGTTTTTAGATAGAAATTTCATACAACAAGATGATTATACTGAAAGAGTAATGCCACTTGATGAAGAGCTGACAGGTGATGACATTTCAGAGATGTGGAAAAATGCCGCAAGATGGAAAACAGGAGACAAATGGAGATCTTTTGGATGGAATGTTTTAGAAATAGATGGTCATAGAATTGAACAAATAATCAAAGCAATTAGATCTGTTCAACAAACCAAAGGAACGCCATCAATAGTTGTAGCTCGTACTATCAAAGGAAAAGGTGTTGAACACATGGAAGACAATCCTAAATGGCATGGGGTTGCACCAAATCCAAAAATTGCACCTATAATTGATCTTGAACTTGATTGTCAGTTTCTCATTGCTCCATCAATAATTGCGGGTGATATGACAAATCTAGGAAACGAAGTAAAACGAGCAGCTCAAGGACGTGCTGATTTTATTCATCTTGATGTGATGGATGGATTGTTTGTTCCAAACAAGACTTTTGATCATAATAAAATAAAAGAACTAAGACCAATTACTTCAATACCGTTTGATTCACATTTGATGATAACTGATCCAGTAAAACATGTTAGAGATTATGTTGAAGCTGGAAGTGACATTATCACTGTACATGCTGAAGTATGTGACGAATCAAGTTTTGGTGAGATTCATGATATCTTACGAACAAACGAAGTCAGCGTTGGACTTGCAATAAACCCAGATACTGAACTTCCACAATGGACTGATAAATTCATCTCTGACCTAGATCAACTCATACTTATGTCGGTAATTCCTGGAAAATCAGGTCAAAAATACATCGAATCCTCTCACGAGAAAACTCATAGGATAGTCAAATTACTAACAAAACAGAATTTTTCAGGATTTATAGAGGCTGATGGCGGTGTTGATCTTTCAAACGTGGAATCTTGCTTTTTAGATGGAGCACGAGTCTTTGTAGGTGGAAGTGCCATAATTGGCCAAAAAGATGTTAGATCTACCATATCTGAATTTAGGAAAAAAATATTACATGGACGAAGAAAACTCTTGATACAAAAGGCACATAGTCTTGGCGGTACAGAACTCGTAAACAAATGGATAGATTTACACGAAGTAGGTAAGAAAAAATCAGAGCTATTACAAATCGCAAAGGAGGCTGGCTTTGTATGACTGAAATGACCGATATGCGTACTGTATATGGTGAAACTCTTATCAAAGTTGGGGAAGAAAATTCTAACGTGGTGGTAGTAGGTGCCGATACTACTGATTCATTAAAAACAAAACCTTTTGGAAAAAAATTTCCAAATAGGTTTTTTAATGTAGGTATAGCAGAAGCGAATCTGGTTTCTATTGCAGCTGGTCTAGCAAATGAAGGGAAAGTTCCGTTTGCTAGTACATATGCAATATTTTTGCCTGGTCGTTGTGTAGATCAAATACGAAATGCAATAGCATATCCGTCACGAAATGGCAAAAAAGGACTAAATGTGAAAATGGTAGTTTCGCATGGTGGTCTAAGTGTCGGAGCTGATGGAGGTTCACATCAACAAATTGAAGATATAGCAATTATGAGAGTAATTCCAAATGTCAACGTTTTGATTCCTGCTGACACTGTGGCAGTTTCTAAATTGACTTGGATCATCTCGCAAATTCACGGTCCATTTTATATGAGGATGACAAGATCAAAGACTCCACTTATACACTCAGAATCACAGGAATTTGAAATTGGAAAAGGAATTGTATTGCGAGATGGTTCTGATTGTACTATTGCAGCGTGTGGAATTACGGTTCAAATGGCATTGGATGCTGCAGACTCTCTTAAACAAGAGGGTATCTCATGTAGAGTTTTGGATATGTTCTCAATCAAACCAATTGATTCATCACTAATAGAAAAGGCCGCACGTGAGACTGGAGGAATTGTAACCTGTGAAGAACATAATATACTTGCTGGATTTGGTTCAGCTGTATCAGAGGTAGTTACTGAAACATATCCTGTACCGATGAGACGAATTGGAGTTCAGGATAAATTTGGTGAATCAGCACGAGATAACGAAGTTCCACTATTACTACAAAAACATGGTATTACATCAATTAATATAGCTAATTCGGTGAAAGATATCAGGAGTAAAACCAGATGAAGATATTCCTTGACACTGCAAATCTTGTTGCAATAAAAATGTACAATGAAATGGGCCTTGTTGATGGCATTACTACAAACCCTTCACTTTTAGCAAAAGAAGGCGGTGATCCACAAAAAACAATGGAAGAAATTGTAAGAATAATCAAAGGAGACGTAAGCTTAGAAGTTGTAAGTACAGAAACTTTGGGCATGATTGATGAAGGACATAGACTCCGAAAATATGGAAACAATGTAGTTGTTAAATGCCCAATGACTCCTGAGGGTCTAAAGGCTTGTAGGATCTTAACCAACGAAGGAATACCAGTTAATGTGACATTGGTATTTTCAGTAAATCAAGCGATATTAGCTGCAAAAGCAGGAGCAAAATATGTTAGCCCGTTTATAGGAAGACTAGATGATAATGGACAAGATGGTATGCATTTGATAAAAGAGATACACGAAGTATTCCAAAATTACAAATTTAATACACAAATTTTGGTTGCAAGTATTAGGCACCCAATGCATGTAGTTGACGCTGCAAAGATTGGGGCTGATGTTGTGACCCTACCGCCGGATGTACTTGGAAAGATGCTTAAACATCCACTAACTGATGTTGGCCTAAAGAACTTTTTAGCTGACTGGGAAAAACTTAAGAAAGAAAATCCAAGTATCAGAATTTAAACTCTACAAATAAACAATTTCTATAATGACATAAGTTGATTTGATTTTTAATATCTGATGTTCAAAATTACATTTATTTAAAATCCTTGGTAATTTTAGATGAATCTGATTTTACAGAACTCTCTGATTTTTCTTGTTTTTCAACAAGCGTATCGATCTTTTTGCTTAATTCGGTTATGGTATTAAGAGTAGCATCATGACGAATATCAAAACCCTCTAATTTCTTCAAAATTCTATCATGACTTTCATCTAATTCTTTTATTCTATTTAATGCAGAATCCTGCATGTCTGCAGTTTTCTTTTGTCGATTATAAATCCACCAGCTCACGAAGGCGCCTATTACAGCACCTCCTGCAATGCCAAGGTATGTACTTGATGCATTTGTCATGTCTTGACAATCTTTTGTAATTTCTGGAATACACCCCCAAATATAGAAAAAGTAAGACCATAACATGATTTGTTATTTTTTTAATGTTTTATAACAATTTTTGGATTCTTGTTAGTGCCTTCCTATCCACTGATATCTATATTCTTCATCAAATAATTCAAATTTTATGTCGTTTTCTTTTATAGTTGATTTTAATTTAACATCAAAAAACCCTAAACTTCCTTTGTAAGGTATTGGCATACGAAGTTCTTTTGGGTTTCTTAGTAAAAATCCATATTTATGACGTAAGAATTCTTCCGAACCAAAATGTTCTTTGTAATCCTTTTTGAGTTCTGCAATTGAGTTATATTTCTTCACATCAAAAATTTCGACTCTACCTAAAATAACTCCAGTTCTAAGCTTTGTTTCATCAATACCCATCTTCTTACAAACATCAATTTTTATTTTAGATGGAGCATGAACTAAAAACTCGCCTCTAAATTTTGTATTCCATGTTCTAAGCTCAATTGTTTTTTTGCCATTGACGATGAGATCTGCATAAGGTTGTGAAACTGAAAGACATTTCATACTTATGATCTTCCCAAAACATTCAAGACCCTATTTGGGATGTCATTTAATCTGCTTACTGCTAACGTACTTTCATATCCTAAACGTTTTAAATTATTTGCAATTATTGTTGCAGCTGTAGTATCAGGACCTACTCCTATCGCTACCATCCTTATACCCAACAGTTTGAAGGAAGTTACCATAGAACGAACTGCATCAGGATCAGATGGCTCGCCATCTGTTAAGGTGAGGAAGATATCTGGTTTTTTTGAACGTAATCCAGGAAACATTATTGAATAAACTTCAGCCAATGGAGTTCCACCATTTGTTTTTATTTGGGCTAGTCTTTTTGCAGCCAAGTTATTCCATTTGGCGTTCTCTGGTTTCACTAACCAACAAATTACTTGTTTTTGTTCAGTATTGAAAGCATAGACAGTAAATTTTATTTTTAAAAATGAAAGTACTTCACAAAGAGCAAGAGTAGCCTTTTTGTATTGAAGTTCTTCGTTTGTTATGCTTGAAGAATGATCTAACAAAATAACAATTTTTGTTTTAATGGAAATCTTTTGATCTGTAAGAAAGGGTTTATGCCCTTCCAAGTATGTTTCTTCATCAAATTCATCTCCAGCAATAACATGTTGTTCTTTCCAACCTGTTTTCCATTCTTTGAATTTTGCTTTTAGATTACTTATTAGATCTTCATCATATATTCTGGTTTCATCTACATTTGTTAAAGCAGGAATGCTAATTCCAATTGATTCAGTGCTCAGACCTCGGTTCTCATTTTTTCTAGTTTCTTGTAACAAAACCTTGAATTCTTCAAACACTGATTTTCCATCGGTAATTCGTTTTGGATCAAGTTCTCCAAAATCACTTTCACGGAATTTGGTTATCTTGCCTATGGTTTTGATAAAATCACTGTCTGATATTGCAATTCCAGAACTGATTTTTGGAATTGATATTGGAATAGTTAGAAGTGGATCAATTTCTAAAATTTTTATTATTTCAGAAACCTTTGTTTCAAGCCAATCTGTATTGTAATTATTATTTACAGCTTGTTTTACTGCCTCATTTGCAACTTCTACGGCTTTTTTAATTTTCTCAAATGAACCTGGTGTAACTTCACCCTTTATGTCGCCAAGCAAAAAATATTGAGAGAAACCCTCAACGATCCTTGATTTCCCATATAGTGAATTCAATAAAGGTCTGTAAAGCCAAGCAAAACCATAATTGAATATGATTTCTTCGTCCATTCCGCGCCATTCCTTTCTGCCTATGCTTTCAATCCTTCTTGTTTCTAACGTGTTTAATAGAAAACCAAAAGCGTGATCATTACTTAAGATTTTGCTGCTATGTTTTAACCTCATAGCTTCATACCATAAAACGGTTCTAAATTGTCTGTATTTTTGAAAATCAATACCATAAAAACGATCTAAAGGGAACATGACAACTTTATTTTCTTTTAATTTGGTCTGAATTTCTTGTTGGTCTGAAATGCCTACGGTTATTTTTTGTTTCTCAGACCACCGTCTAACAAGAAATGTACCGATTTCAAGTAGAGTATCGTTTCTGAGATGAAGAGATTGCATTAATTACCAAACATGGATGTAATGATGTCGTTGACTTTTTGATATTCAACATTTCCCCACTGTGAGTATATGTTTGCAAAGATGATCTCTGCAGCATGTCTTGGTTTTACGCCAGAATCAAGCATTTTTCCAAAAGCTATGGTTTCTCTTAGGCTTGGGGAATAGTAGAGTTCTTCTACGGAAGCAGCTTGTCTTAAAATATTAGCAAGTTTTATTGCTTGTAAAAGTTCTTTGTCATGTGAACCAGAAATATATTTTTTAACAATTTGAAGTTCGATCTCTTCTGGTGGATATTCTAATCTTATTCTAACAGGGAATCTACTAAGAATTTGTGGTGGCAACTCTTTTGTTCCGACATGTGTTAATGGATTGATAGTTGCTATGACAAACCATCCCTTACTTGCTTGAATTAACTCCCCACCTGATTCCTTTAGGACAAGCTGTCTGCGGTCATCTAACGCTTCATCTAATCTAAGTAAGACATCTGCCTCAGCAGCGTTAATTTCATCAAGATATAGAATATCGCCCTCCTTCATAGATTTCACTAATATTCCTTCCTCAAAACCAATTGCACCACTTTCTAGAGTTTTTGCTCCTACCAAGTGACTTTCACGGGTTCGTAAACTAAAGTTAACTGATTCAAGCTTTCTGTTTATTTTTGCAGCAAATTCTCTAACAAGGGTAGTTTTGCCAGTGCCTTTTGGTCCTATTATTAAAACAAACAGACCAACATCATATGCCTTGTTTAACACTTCAAAGGAATTATTCCAATCTATATACAATGATTCTGCTAGCACAATATTGAAAACATGAGACCTTAATTTAAAATTGCCTTGTTTCTGGTTTAATACTACGTGTAATCGTACCAAACAAACTAATTTCAAAGATGAGTTTAGTGAAAGTTAAAACAGTAATCTTGTATGTAACCAATTAATTCCCAAGCTTAGCATATGATTCATCTAAAATATGATGCAAAGTATTGTGCCACGTATCATATCCATCAGGAGTTTTTGGAAAATTATAATAATGCTCGGTTAATTTTTTATTTTGTTGTGCAGTAAATCTAAGACCATCAGCAAGTTTTTTGTTCAAAGCACCACGAATCATCATACCAAGCTTACTAACTGTACCAAAATCAGGATGCTCGCCTTTACTTATTGCTTCTACATCTAAATTGGACAAAAAGTGTTTCATGCCATAGTTAATCTGCTCATTTGTCAAAGTCTGTAATAATCTTCTGAAAATTTCAAGACCTGCAGTTTTGTATCCGTATTCATTAATGAAATCAATGTTGTACTGCCATAATCCTTTCTCACTTACATCTCCTGCTTCTATGGAATCAACGGCATTTTTGCCAATTAAAGTTGCAGCAACTATAGCAGGCCCTATTCCTCCGGCATCTAGTGGTTTTGGCATCCATGCAGAGTCGCCAACTAACATGTATCCATTTGCAACAAGACAATCATTTTGTCTTCTAACAGAGACCTGCCAGTTTCCAGTTGCATTCTGAGAGTCACTTGCATCATCAGATAATAACGGGTTTTTCATTGCCTTGTTAATTTTTACATAATCATTAATCAATTTGGTAACATCGTCTTTTCTTCCCAATCTCTCATTTCGTTTCAGAAGTTCTTTTTGCTGTACTCCAAGACCAATGTTTACTTTGTTCTTACCTTTTGGAAAGACCCAGCCGTATCCTCCAGGTGCAATATCTTGGTCAAGATGTATTATACAATAATCAGAATCAAAATCTGTTTTGTCTTCTATTCCGTACTCAAATTTCATAATGTGTCTACCGGTAGATTCTAAATCATCACGATCAATTTTTTTCTCAATCTTAGAACTTACTGTAAGTCCATTTCGTAGCATAGATGTAACTCCAGTTGCATCAATTACAATTTTTGCGGTTTTTTTGTAAGGTTGATTTGTTGTAAGATCTGTCCCTTCTACTCCTATTACTGAACCGTTTTCATATAACAAATTCCTTAATGCAACAGAATGCTGTATGTTTACCCCCATCTTCTTTGCATCACGAAGCTGACGTTGGGGAAGCTCTTGTCTATTTAGCATAAATCCATCACCGTCAAAAGGTATAGACGTTTGCCTGTCTGGCGAAAATGCCATTACTCCTTTAACTGGATGCTCAATCTCTGGATTTCCCCACGCAATCTTGATTCTTTCTGTCATAAAGTCTACTGTATTTTTACCAACTGCGTCTCCGCAGATCCAGCCATTTATTGTTTTTTTTCCTAATGCTGGTTCTGGATTTCTATCCAATACTAAAATTGATAATCTTTGTTTAGAATAAAATGAAGCTGACTGTGCAGCAATCATTCCAGCGAGACCTCCACCAGCTACAATGATATCATAATCGGTTTTCACAGCCAAAAAAATGGATCTACTATATTTAAAAGAACCGTATGAAAATAGATCAGGTTTTGGGTCTGTTCGTCGCGGCTTCTTCACAGCAATTGCTCAGACTGGAGCGGCAAATATCACATCATTCCCTTTTTATCTTGTCCTCGAAATACTATTAAACTCTGCGCAGTGCTTTGAGAGTTCCTGAAACATTCACAATCTTACATACTTTTTCAAATTCCAAAACTACTTGTGAAAGTTTGGCAAGTTCGCACGAAATAACAGCGTGATTTTCTTCATTTGATATTACCTTGATTTCTGTGAATTTTTTAAATTCAATTGGTTTTTCTAATTGTAATAAAAGATATCTTTTCTTTTTTTTCATTGTCCTAAAAGTTCCAAATATGTTTTGACAAGTTCACTCCTTTTATACACAGGAGTGGAAATTTTGATTTTTAAGGCATCATTTTGTTGTAAACTAATAGATTTTCTTACGAGATCTTTTTTACTTATTCGTATAAACAAGGACGAACCTTCAAAATACGTCTCAATATTTTCTAAAAACTCGTTCATCTGAGATTTTGAAATCTTTGAAACTAATTTCTTGATAAATTCTTCAGCACGTTTTTTTCCTATTTTTATACTCATCATTAAAATAGGATTTCCAAAATGGCCTTCTAATCTTTCTTGTATGAATTCTTCTTCTTTTATTTCAAATACTTCATACATTGGATCAAAAATTTTTTTCTTATCTTCTGTTGCATGTATTATGATCTCTGCAGTGATCTCTGTATGATTTACCATGTTTGTTGATTATTATCTAAACAATAAATCTATTAAGCTTGCAATAATGCAATCTCAGCTTCTGCAGTTCTAATTATCTTTGATTTTTCTATGCCTACATGTCTTACGTGAATTATTTTTTTAACAGCAGCCATGATATCAGAGTTTATTTTTCCAAATGCAGTAGCTTGAATGAATTGTTCTATGGTCATTTCAGGAATTGTTTTTGACATGACATCTCTTGCAATTAATCTAAGTGCATGTTTACGAGATGTATTTAATTTCTTTTGTGTCAATGCAATTATCTTTATGCGGAAAATATTCCCATCTTTTGTTTTATAGTCGCCTATGAAGCTAATTAAAGAAGATCCACGTCTTACAAGACTTCTGAGAAATTCTTTTGCATATTCATATCGTTTAAAAATTGTTGTTGCAGTTTCACCGTCTATTTTGTTTATCTGAAAATACAATTTGAATTGATGCTGTGAAGGATCACCTTTGACTATGTCAAACAAAGTAACTTCTATTACTCTACCTATCGCATTTGCATCATCAGTTATGGGAATATAGGCTATGGGCACATTGTTAAACGCAGAAGGTGCAAGTACAGTAACCCATTTTTTCTCTCTCCATTTGTCCTTGACTCTTGCTGTCTTTTGACGTGCCAACTATAATCGACGTTTCTAGCCAAAATATAAGTTGTACGACTTTTTAGATTGTATTTTTGTTAATGTATTTTTGTAAAACCTTTGGTATAGAAATATGACCATCCTTTGTTTGAAAATTTTCCATTATGGCAACAAGAGTTCGTGTTGTCGCTACAAGTGTGCTGTTTAATGTATGGACATATTGAGGCTGGTCGTTAGTTCTATCACGAAATCTTATCTTGAGTCTTCTTGCTTGAAAGTCCAAGCAGTTAGAACATGAAACTATCTCACGATAGCTGCTCTGACCTGCCATCCAAGCTTCAAGATCATATGTTTTTGAAGAGATCTTTCCAAGATCTCCACTTGACAGTATCATTATTCTGTATGGCATCTCAAGTTTCTGGTAAAACTCTTCAACATTAGATAACATCTGTTCATGTTCTTTCTTAGATTCTTCTGGTCTGGAAAAAACAAACTGTTCTACTTTTTCAAATTGATGTACGCGAAAAATACCTTTTTGATCTCTTCCATGTGCACCTGCCTCTTTTCTAAAACATGGGCTTACCCCAGCATATCTAAGAGGCAAAATCTTTCCTTCTAGAATTTCGTCAGAATGCATTGATGCTACTGCATGCTCTGATGTGCCAATTAGATAGAGATCATCGCCCTCAATTTTGTAAATAACGTCTTCAAAATCTTGTGCAATTATCGCGCCTTCCATAGACGAACGATTTATCAAATAAGGTGTTTGAATTGGAGTATAATTTTTTTCAGAAAGAAAATCTAGTGCATATTGTATTAATGCCTGGTTTAACTTTACAAGATCATTTTTCAAATAATAAAATCTTGCTCCTGCCACTTTGGCGGCTCTTTCTAAATCTACAAGATCAAGACTTTGTGATATGTCTATGTGATCTTTTACTTTAAAATCAAACTGAGGAATTTTTCCCCATTTTTTTATTTCCTTGTTTGTAGTATCGTCTTTTCCGATTGGAACAGATTCATCAATTAAATTAGGAATGGTTAATGTTAGTTTTGTATATCCTGATTCTGTTTGAGTCTGTTCGGTTTCAAGATTTGTAAGTGTTTGTGATGTTTCCTGCATTTGTTCAATGAGTGATGTTGCATCTTGATTGGTTTTTTTCCTTTTTGCAATCTCTATAGAAATTTCATTTCTTTTCTTTCGTAATTCATCTGTTTTAATAATGAGATCTCTACGTTCCTTGTCTAATTTTATCAATTCGTCTAATGGAAAATCAATATTTCTGTCGTTAAGCATTTTTCTAATTTTATCAGGATTTTCTCGTAAAATTTTAGGATCAAGCATTAGCCAGTCACTCTGAGTACCACTTGGGCATGTTCAAGGACCTCATCAATAGTAGAAATTAATGTTCGTATATTTCCTTTACCTTGAAATGTAAAGACAAGTGAATTGTTAACATTTTCAATCTCCATGGAAAGATTCTCTGGGAAGTTTATGTTGTCTGGTGCTAAGGCCTTTCGTATGGAATCAGATTTTTGTGGTGTAAGGTTATTTAGAAAGACTTGAACTTTACATTCTAGTGACATTTTCTTCTAAACAGCCTAAGAACTCGTCCAATTTGTCTTTAGTTATTCTAGCTCCAGCAGCTGCATTATGACCGCCACCGACTCCAGAAACTTTTGTTGCGCATGATCTCATTAGTAATCCTAAATTAACCTCAGATTTACATCCTGTAGATTTTCGTGATGAAAACTTGATCGTGCCATCCTCTCCATTTGTTCTTAATATTATAATTCTGCCTGTGTTCTTTTGTGAGCCGCCTAGAAGCGAAGATACTGCACCTGTCATGTTTTCTGATACTAATCCTTCTCCATCTACCATTACATATTTGCCGTTGTCCACTACTCTCCAACGCTCACTTGAAAGTGCGTTCATATACGTTCGTAATAGTGTGCGATATTCTAAGAGAATATTTTCTCCTTCTTCTAACATTCTTGTTCTGTCTCCCATACAAATTGCGATTCCAACTCCAGCCTTGCGAATTCTTCCACATGAGTTTAGCATAGTGGAAAATTCTCTTGCATCACGCAAAAAACTGCGTTTATCTTCACCCGAAAGAGTATATGTATATCCAACAAGTTCATCCATTATCTCTGTAGCGTTTTTGCTTGTTGTAAATTTAGAAATTGTCTGAAGTAGAATTCTTTTCTCATCTTCAGTAAGCTCTGCGGGAACGCGCCATCTACTCCCATCTTTTAATTTAATTCCAGATGAATTCAATAGTGACAAACATGCGTCCCTATTCCACGTAAGTCCTTCTATAAACGGGTGTGATGTAAAAGCAAGAGCATCTGGGAGTGGCCTTGTTTCTCTTCCCACCAACAATATATCAAGATCAATTTCAACTTGACCATTTTTTTTAGCGACAGATGCAATATCTAAATTAATTCCGGAAAAAGATTTTTTTTCACCTTGATCTTGTCTGTCACCAAGAGCAGCTACAACAGCTATCCATGCAAGATCAGTATTTTCTCTATGCAGTGCATTTGAAACTAAATATGCCATACCACCAGCTGATACCTCTACACCGCCATCAATATCATACTTCCATGCGTTAATTACCCGTTCATTGTCGAATTCTTCTTCTGGTATCTGATGATGATCAACAACTATCCAGTTGTCATCTAATCCTGAATCTAGTTCCTTTGCAAATCCACCACCAAGATCAGTAATTATGTGAAATTCTCTTGAATCATTTTTCATTCTATCAACTAAATTCTTGTTGAATTCATTTACTGTCCTAACTGTACATTTAGCACCTGATCTTATGAGAGATTTTGTTACAATACTTCCAGATGTTATTCCATCACAATCAAGATGAGTTATTACAGAAATATTTCTACCAGATTTTATACAATCTGAAACCTTATCATGAAAATAAGAAAGTGCTGCATCAAGCTTGCTTGTCATTACTCCAGTTGAGCTATGACTGACTTATATTTCCAAGTTTTAGGAATACGGCCTATTTTTTTATAATATAAAGAAAGCCTGTGAACCTTTGCTTCCAATAATTCCAGAGATCTTACATTTCGCCTATCTGATGTGTGTGTCTTAAGATGTTTTTGTAACCCTAATGCCTTGTTTACAATATTGTTCAGATCTTCAGGCATATCGGTTTTGATTCCTTTTTGAGTAAGTATTTCTGTAATAGATTTTTTCACTATTAGTTTAGTAAGTGGAATTGCATGTTGATCTCTGAGTTTGACTCCTATCTCGCTTGTTTTTAGACCCTCTTTTGCATATTTCAAAATTAATTCTTCAATTTCCGCAGGACTCTGTTTTACCCATGTTGGTGCACTAGGTGTAACTGGTCTGATCGAATGTGATTGTCCATGTCTGTGTGAGTGCATTCTGCCCATACGTCGCATGTCTGCGGAGCAAAACATAAACGTTACTTAGACTTTGCAAAAATTTTTAGCGTTTGACACAAAAGTTAAATATGAACGAACGCACATTTCATGGCAGGTGCTTAATATGAACAAACCTATCATAATTAGCTCAGTAATGCTGAGCCTCTTTGTTGCATCTGCGTTTTTGCCTCTGGCGGCTGCACAATCGCCATACTCACAAACAGGAGGTACTGGCGCGTCTACTTTAGAGGAGTCATTGAAACTAGCCCATGCTAAAGTAACTGAAGCCGCAGCAAATCCACATACTGGTTCTGGTACTCCAGTTCTTGATGCAAATGGTGTAGTCGGTGCATCAATAGTAGTCGGTGCAGTATTTGGTGGAATTTTCCTTGCCTTTGTAGTAAGAGCAAAACAAGCAACGAAAAAAACATACTAACTCTTCCTTTTTATTATTTTAATTCTCTATTGTAAGATGAGATCGTTTTTCCTTTAACAGAAATGTATATATCATACATGAAATGTTTTGATTGTTGATGAGCGCTGTATTTGCTATGCTCGTAGGTGTGCTGTCAAACTTTGCTGGTCAAATAGGTCCAAACTATGACCCATTGTTCTATGATGTCATGATCTACATATTTGCGACCATGATGTTTGCAGTATTCCTCCTTGGAGTAATTGCATTCTGGCTTAGAGTACACGGTCTAGGTGGAGATACCAGAGAAAGGTGGGTCTCAGAACTTGACAAGCACTTTGAGAAAGAAGGCATCGGCTTGATACCAGACAACGGAAAATACTGGTAAATTTCCATTCTTTTTCCTTATTTTTCACTAATTAGATGATAATGAATATTGTCTAAGTTCCAGGTGGTGTGAAGCTTGGACTGCCGCTTTCTGAAGCTTTCGAAATGAATTCTGCCTTGTAATGAGCCCCATCTTCAAGTGGTGTGTGTATAAAGTCTGGTGACTCTACTCCATTTACAAGTATTCTTGATTTAGTTTCATCCATGTCACGTAAGGGAAATTTCCAAACCCATAGGAACTGCCCAATTTCAAATCTGTGTTTATTGTCCCAAGCTGCATAAATCACTCCATCATTTGAAAGTGTATACATTGATTTTTGACATCCTCCTTCAAATCCTACTTTGGCTGGAATATCTGCTTTTTTCCCATCTATAGTCAATTCTAAAGTTGCAGAAATTTTGTAGTTTATGTTTCTATTGTTTATGCATTGGTATAATGGATCATCTTTGTGTAGGTAATTCTGAATTTCAAGACCGCCAAAATAAATCATAAAACCGATTACTGCAGTAATTACTAAGAATTTGAGGGTTTTTTTACGCTTTGTAGGATCGCCCATTCCAGGCCAAATCATAGATTTAGTCTATGTGTTAGAGTTATAATGATTTGTATGACTATTTAGGCAAACATAGAACGCGATGATTATTTAATAAAAAATATGTTATACATGTTCTGTAGATGCTGTTTTTGATATTTTAAAAATAATTCTTTGAAAGAAATTAAAGTGTGGAATCTCCACGTTTTTTAGATCCGATATCTATGGTTTCTGCTACGTCAGTTATGAAGATTTTTCCTTCACCTGTTGCCCCTGTACTTGCAGCAGAAAGAATCTTTTCCACAATTTTGTCTACCAGATCATCTTTTGATACGACCATTATTGTTGCATTTACATTAAATGCAGGTCTATATGCACCAGTTCCTCTTCCACTCGCAAACACTGGTCTTTCAAGTATACCTCTTCCCTTTGTATCGGAAATTGTCATACCTCCAATTCCTGTTTCTAGTATTGCAGAAGCAACTGCTTCAACTTTCGATGCTGGGACTACTGCTTCAATTTTTTTCATAATTTATAACCCAAACCACATATGAATCGCTTTTATTAAAGTATTGCTAAAATTTATACGAAAAATTTCAATTAAAAATAATATCATAAAAAAAAATTTCTAGGATAAAATACCTTTTATAGTTGCAGTACAGAATTCGAAGAGATGTCTGGAGTACAGAAAGTACAAAAAGGAAAAATTTTAGGAAAAGTTCAAGATAAAATTAAAGAAGGAATTGAAAATTATCGTGCTGCAGGCGACGCTCCAGCTAAAGTTGATGTCTATGATGTCATTGAGCAAGTATTTGCCGTTATTAATCCAAATTTAAACGATGAAAGTAAAATCTCTGTAGATGAGGTTAGTGGATGTCTCAGAAGTGCATACCTTGATCGTAAATCTCCTGCAGAACGAACACATAAACAAATGATGTCTACATTAATGGAAAAAAGTGCTCTAAGTGTATTAGAAAGACCATCTGAGGGAATAATTGAAATTGATTCTAAACTAAAACTAGTTGGTCGTGCAGATAGAGTAGAGGATGATGTAGTAATGATGTTTAGAACAGCCGAAGAATTGCCAGAGATGCCACATGCTGAGCATTTTATGCAATTAAATTCATACCTACACATGTTTGAAAAACCAGAGGGTGTTATAGTGTATTTTGATAAAGATGGCAATGAAATGGAATTCATCGTTCCAAAAAGTGAGAAACTTTTTGGTGAAACTAAACGAAGAGCACGTATTCTTAATACGTTATTAAATAATAATGTGATACCAGCTCTAGAACCATCGACAAGATGCATGGGCTGTGCACATAACGAAAAGTGTTATTATCCATCAGAAGACAAGCAAAAATGGGGATTCTGGGCCCGTGGCAAGTGGCGCGAATTAAAACCAAAAGATTCTATTTTCTAGATTTAAATTTTTTTACCAAATATTAAATCCATCAGGAACCTTAGGTATTCCAATAAGAGAACCTGTTTCTTTGTCTCTGATGATGTTAGATCCTTGTGGTATCCAATCATCTGGAGAAACAAAATAGATAGTTCCATCAATCATTAGTGTGATGTATTTGTATGTAGTAGCTATTTGTTGTTCTGCAAAATTAAGCAAGCTTGAAACAGGAATTAATCTCACAGAATTTTTACCTGACATTATTTTTGAATCTTCACTCTCCCAAATAGGATATGGTGAATATTTTGCTCCCCTGGCTCTAAAAAATGATGGTTTGAGAGATATTACCAAACATAATGTGAGAAAAAATATTCCTGCAAGAAAATAAAGTTGAGCGTATTGGTCTATATGAAAATGATTCTCAGAAATAGTGCCATACCCTAATCTATTTGCAATTGTTGGAGGTAAATTTTGCAGATCAAAATATTTTGCTTGAATATAATACATACCTGCATACATCATCAACGAACCAGTTAAGGAAAGAAAAGTTGGTATTGACCCTCTCCAAAAAATACTAAATACAAATAAAGTTAAAAGCGGTAGTATTAGAAAATCTGTTTCTTGTCTGGCTCTTGGGTTGATGCCACTTGCAACGGAAAAAATAATTTGTAAAATGATTAGGGAAAAAAATGAAAATAAACTAATTGAACTCCAAAATCTACTCTTTGGGAAAAACCAATCTTGAATTGTATCAATGAACGCCCATCTCTCAGTATTTGATTTTACCTTTACCATGTAATATAATGCACATCGTCAGAATTATGTACTTCTATTATCTACAATAGATCTGAATCTTCAACCTTGTTAAGATATGCACGAGTCTTGTATGGTTTGGTTTGGCCTTTGTGATAATAAAGTATCTTTGTTCCATGTTCAAAAGGAACTATTTCAATAGAATCTGTTGATTGCATGGAACTCTCAGATTCTTTTAGATATTCAAATAACTCTTCTTTATTCATCTTGAGAAGCTCATCTAGTGGTTTTGTTTTAGAAACTCTCAATGATTTACAACTATGTTAATCTTATATAAAAATAACAGGTAGTCATGTGATCAAAATTTTTACAAGTGATTTTAAAAAAATAAAAATCTACGATGAAATATTTAATCATTAAATATGAGCAATGACGTGCCAAGATAGGTTTGGCTGATTCAAAGATAAATTGGTATGATGATTTTCTCGGTGTGGGTTATCATTTCTATGATGTGAGGCCTAGGATTCTTTTAATTTTTGATGAAAGGAAAAAAATTCCTACAATATGGAACAAAGTTATAAAATATTGGCCAGATGATGAGATTAAAATTAGATTTGTTGAAAAAGAGGATTCATTTGAATTTGTTCTATATTGTGAATCTCGTATTATACTTGCAACATGGGTTTTCTTAAAATCTCTCAAAATATCTGACAATTATAAGAGATTTAAAGAAGATTATGATGGAGCTGCTAACTTTGGTTTGGCATTATACAAACCAAAAGGTGATTCATACGAACTTGAGATATTCAAATATACAAAAAGAATTACAAATTTACAATTCTTAAATGAATCTGATGCCGAACTAGATTTTATTGTTAGTAGATCTAGAAAGATTCTTCAGGGTACAAAAGAGGAACATAATTAGATTTCAATTTTTTATATTATTTTTATAATTTTAAATCTAGGAAATTAAAATAAAATTTCAAATACGTGATTTTAACAAATCCATCCACGCAGTCCAATCTACATTATAATACAAAAGTGGTTGCCTAATCGGATAGTTGGTCACACTTTTAGCTATTACAAAATCATACATTTTTTCCTTTCCGTCTTTAGAAAATTTTATTCTCATAAAATTTACCTTTCGTAATGTAATTTGGTTAACCTCAATAATGGCATCTAAAGGCATAATCCAGCTTTTTGGATTCTCAGAAATGTCTTCATCAAGTTGAGTTTCGGAATAGTCCCATAGCTGTGTTACTTTCACTTTATCTTCACCAAAATATTTTTCCCTTTCTTTTGGTGAAACATACAGATATCGTGGAACAAAGATTAGATTTTTGTTTGTTTTAACCAGAATCCCTTCCTTGCTTTTATTGAAAAACCCCCTTAATCCAGGTACAATTGCCCAGATTTTCGGTAATGCGGCAACCATATGTTCATCTTCTTCTAAATTTACTCTCACTATCTTGGTAGATGTTTTACTGCTTCAAATTAGTCTATCTGTGAAAAAATAATTTTTACATATATCGTTACAAAAAATAGGATTTGTTGCTGTTTGTTCTATTCATGAGTTCCATGAGATTCAAAGTTGAATCCATATGTTCCAGCATGTTTGTTTTCCTTTACTCGTTTGTACCTGTAGGCGCGTTCTGCAAAATAGATTGCAATAGTAATTGCAGTGGTAGCTGCGGTTGCGATATATATTGCCCATCCTGCTTCTGACATAAAAACTATAACCACTTGTCTAGTATAATAATTTTTCTTAAATTTTTTATAATTTTAAGATATATATCAATTTTCTAAAAATTAATTTCTAATATGTACACGATCAGGCAATTTTTTAAAATTTAACATTATATCATAAAAAAAAATTTCTAGGATAAAATACCTTTTATAGTTGCAGTACAGAATTCGAAGAGATGTCTGGAGCATTAGAAGCAACATCAATTCAATTTGTCACTAAAAATAAATGGCCACTAGTATTTGCAGTGGCTGCTTTACTTGTTACAGTTGCAGGATTTACAGCGGTTCAAGATGCACATGCACAGTTTGGTCCTCTAAACAAATTAGCTGATCCAAACAAAACATCTGAATTCCACTGCAATTCTCCAATGATGCCACCAGGTAACGGTACATTTGGAGGAAGTTCTGCACCATGTATTGATACAGGAGACACCACTTTCATGTATGCAGCAGCATCATTCGTCATGATAATGACTCCTGGTGGTGTAGGTTTCCTATACGGTGGTATGACAAGAAGAAAGAACGCATTAACAGTTATCTTACAAAACTTTTTGGTTTATGCAATAGTTAGTATTCAATGGGTGGTATGGGGTTACGCCATAATGTTTGGTCCAAGTGCAGATCCATATGGATTCATTGGTAATTTAGATTGGGCAGGATTGAATAATGTTCTAACAAATGCACCTGCAGATGTTTATGCTCCGACTATTCCACACTTGGCATATGTGATGTTCCAGCTCATGTTTGCTGCAATTACTCCAGCATTAGCTATAGCAGGTTATGCTGATAGAGTAAAGATGAGTGCGTTTATGATACACGTGGTTCTATGGACCACATTTATTTACGATGTAGCAGGTCATGCCAACTGGTCATTAGGAAGTCAAGGAAGTGCACCAGGTTGGTTATTTACTTTGGGTACAGAAGACTTTGCAGGCGGTACAGTCATTCACATTACATCAGGATTTGCAGGATTAGCAACTGCAATGTTCCTAGGAAGAAGAATAGGTTATGGTAAAGCACCATTTGAACCACATTCAATTCCGTTAGTTATGTTAGGTGCTACTTTACTTTGGTTTGGTTGGTTCGGTTTCAACCCAGGAAGTGCAGGCTTTGCAGGTTTCTTGGAGACAGAAGCATTCCAAAATACCAACATCGCTACAGCAGTTGCAGCAATGTGGTGGGTATTCCTTGCTTGGGCTCATACTGGAAAGACTAGTGCAATGGGTGCGTCAGCTGGTGCTGTAGCAGGTCTAGTTGCAATTACGCCGGCTTCAGGATTCATAGGATGCTATGCTTCAATAATAGTAGGGTTTGCGTGTGCAACAGTATGCTTCTATTGTTTGATAATAAAGAATAGGAGAAGAATAGATGATGCATTAGACACTTGGCCAGTACACGGTATGGGTGGTGTTGTCGGTGCGCTATTGACTGGTGCGTTTAGTGAAAAACGCATTAATCCATATGGACATGACGGTCTATTCTTTGGAAATCCACAACAAGAACTAATCAATGCAATGGGTGCAGGATTTGCAGCAACATGGGCCTTTGGTATAACACTCTTGATCTGGAAGATTCAAGATGTGATTTGGCCTGGCGGTGTTAGAGTCACACCTAAAGAAGAAGAAATAGGTTTGGATATTTCACAAGTAGGAGAAAGAGCCTACAACATGAGTGAAACCTAGAAAGGTTTTTCTTTCTATAATTTTAATTTTATTAAATCTTAACATATTTTCAATTATACTTTAGGAATTTTTCCAGACAATCCTTTCAAATTGTTTCATGTTTACTTTGTAATATTTGTACAAGCTTGGGAAACGGTAAAAAGGAGTAGATTTACCTCTCTTTATCTATGGTTGACAGGTGGGCAGTTTTTGTAATATTAGAATTTGTAAGTGCAGCTATTGGATTCTTTTGGGGATTTTACACAGGTAAGGCACTCTTCTTATGGATTGGAGGCTTTTTCTTTTCACTTGGAGTCTTTGCAGCAACCAGGTGGGGCTTTGATAAATGGAAACAAAAACAAAAGCCAAGGAAATGGAAAAAGTAAAAACAAATCACATGTTTTACTACTGATAAAAACATAATTAGATTTCATTTCCAGATTTTGGAAATTTTAGTATGTTTATATCAATCACAAACTGGTAATACGACAGAGAATAATTGTCAAGTCGATCTGTACGCTGGGGAAGAAAAAAAAGATATACTATTGCATCAATCATAGCGATAGGTGCTATCACATTTGCATACTACAATGTAATACAAACTGGTCCGTATAAAACTACTAAAGAATGGAATTTTGATTCTTACAAGGATGGTACTGTGCCTGATGGTTTCTCATATCTTCAAACTGATGCACAACCTGGTTATTGGGTTGTTAAGTCTGATCCATCTGCACCATCTAAACCAAATGTACTTGCTAAATTGACAGATAATGACACTACATTTGATTATCACATTCAACTAATGCCTGATGGTGTTGAAAGTACAAATTCAGAAACAAGTGTACAGTTTAAGATTAATTCTGGAGAAAAAGAACAAGCTGCAGGTCTGATAATTAGATTCATGGATAATCAACATTATTTTGTATTAGTGGCTGACTCTAAGAATAGTCTCTTTTCATTATGTAAAGCTGATCCTGAGAAACTTTTATGCATTGAAGATAAATCCGTAAATATTCCTCTAGGTCAGTGGCATACGATAACTACTGATGTATCTGCACAAGGCATAGCTGGATATCTTGATGGTAAATTGCTTATTCAGAGATATGATCAACACTATCAAAACGGGCAGCTTGGATTGTGGACAAAAAAAGATACAGAAGCTTATTTTGATAATCTGAAAATAAAGTATTGATCTTATAATAAATAATTAAAACTCAAGAATTATTTTTTGAATATTTTATCTATGATGAATTTAACTATTAAAAAAATTCCAGTTATGGCAAATATGTATTGGATGATTGGTAATGCATTAATTATATCTGGGTTCTGAAAAACAGCTAATACTGGAGAATTATGATCTGAAGGAACTTGGATGACTTGTATTGTGGCTGCTATTATTATTAGAATTATGGCAATTTTAAGAATAATGTTCCTCAATACGTTTTAAAAGAAACGATCATCATTAAAAATTTCTATAAGACAAAACTAAAAATACATTGACTATCAATTGTAAAAAATGATTGGTATGCGTGGTCAAATGATACTGGCCATAATACCCAGTTTTGTAACTCAGCTTATTGCTTTTTACAGAATTAGAAAATTTACAAAAGGGTTGATTGTGGAATTGATTATTTTTCTTGCTGATGCTTTCGTTCAAATGATCATTCCGTGGCCATTTGGAGTGATTTTTGCTTTGCCACTAACTGTGGGCGTGCCTGTATACTGTGTAAGAAAATGGACTTTGGAATATAATCATGTGCCAACGGGTATGTTTGGTTAAAGTCATGACTGTTAAACAATATCTTGACAGGCTTATGACATGAATGTAGTTTGAATATATTGTGCCATATGACTTTGATAAAATGAAAAGAGAGGGGGAATTTGTTTTAAATCACTTGCCACGGTCTTGTTGCAAACGTTACAACATAACCCACGCCAATTATTATCGACTGATAGGCTACATTTGTGTATGGAATTGGTTTTATGATTGGATCACCAGTGACTACTATTGTTTGTCCTGGACCAAGTCCTGGGCCTATACTTGCGATGTTAAGCTGTGTGTGCATGTGATAGACTGCTGGTTCTAGAGCCCTGATTGTCAATGTGTAAGGAATGACCGAGTTTCCTGGAATGTCTATAACGTTACCAGGTGGGTCTCTTGCTACAATCTCCCATCTGTTACCTGCATTAGGAGAGTCACCATATACAGTATACCAGCCTCTTAGGTCTCTTTGTACGAGACTTACGAATTTGCCTGATACTGTGAGGGTGTCACCTGTGTGGACAGATTGTTTTGACCATGTTTCATCATCTATCCTAACAAATCGACTTTGTAGTTGTGCCTGTACACCATGTGCTTCTGCGTGCTGGAACATTTGAGCCAATGATGGTCCAACTGCTCCAAGTGCTACAATTACACCAAGTGCTGCTACGATTAATTTCTTATCTACCATATCACGTAACTAATGCATCAGAGAAAGAACAACGATATATGTTTTACCCTCATAACAAGTGATCTGATCCAAATATAAGAAAAATAATGATAAAACTAATGATAAACATTGATGATAAACATTGAGGGCACATTTTTTTTATATAGGAATTACTTGCTTTTTAGAGAAATTTATGTTATGATTTTTAATAATAGTTTAATATATTGCTATAAAATATACAAAAAATTGTTAATTTATTACTCATGCTTTATATATTGAAATCTCATCACATGGTGTATGGCACAAATGCCCGCACTGATTCCAAAAGAAGTCGAGATACACAGACTGAAAAAGATCTGGTTAATCGTCATCGCAATGGGATCTATCGCTGCTTCAGTGGAAGTAGACAACTTCGTTGATGGATCACTCCATCAAACATCTATCAGAGATAGCGCATTTACACCAGCACACTGGTGGTTATACAGTCACTTTATTGCTCTTCCATTAGGTTGGGCATCAGTGGCAATGTATGACAGAAAAGTACCTATCCTGAGGGGTCCAAACAACTCCATGAACACTGGCCTTAAGATGACCATACTTGGTTATTTGGCAACAATGTTCACAATTGGTGTAAACGAAATGTGGCACTTCTGGTATGTAGAGGAAATCTTTGCAGTACCAAACCACTGGATGTTTAACATGGGTGTCGTCGTTGCTTTCATGGGCGCACTTGCCTATGTAGTTAGAGTATATGCACGACTAGTCGAGCTTGGAGCAGAAACCCCAGGTGAGAACCCATATGTTGCAGAAATGTACAAGATGGCCCTAGAAGGTAAATTGTACAGTAGATCCATCCCATAGAAAAAGGCGCGCAAAAGCGCATTTTTTATTATTTTTAGATCCCTAAAGCGTAAAGCATTTTCTTCTCATCTAAGAAAGACTTAAAAGCATACGGATTAATAATTACCCAAATGACTTTACCAAAAGGATTTGGTACTGGTGGCGGAGCTTCCAGTTCCGACGTAAGCAAAATGATTGGTAGACGTGCAGAAGATTATTTTGGAATAATCACTGGCATTTTCGTCGCCAGTTGGATTGGAACATGGGGAGGTGTTGCCGTAGCAGTTACCTATTATCCATGGGCTTATCCTCCACCGAGTGCACACTTTGCTCTAACGGTGTTGACAATTATAGAGGCCATTGGTTATTTACTATGTGTAAAGGTTGTAACCGAAGGTACTCCGAAGGCAAGAACCTATGATGGTGCAATGGCAGGAATAATTGCAGCTATAGCAATAGCAACAATCTTGACTGACTGTTTCTTCTTCGGCGCATAGAAATTTTCAATCCCCTTTTCTTTTAATTTTTAGATTCTTACTTGAAAGTAAAAAATGAACAATTATGATGTTGTATAAAACCTGATCTCAATACCTACGTAAAATTTTATATACACCGCATCTATCATAGTGGCTAATGGTCTGGCTAAGACGATGTACTCACTACTTGTTTATAGTAGTGGTAGCAGTCAACTCTACGTTGTTGACCATCAATGCCGGAGACTACATATTCTATACTGACTGGGCGTGGACTTCATTTGTGGTATTTTCAGTATCACAGACACTCATGCTTGCTGTCGGTGCCGCGTACTACCTTACATTCACTGGAGTTCCAGGAACTGCAACTTACTATGCACTGATAATGACGGTGTATACGTGGATTGCAAAAGGAGCGTGGTTCTCATTAGGATATCCATATAGCTTCATAGTTGTACCAGTTTGGATTCCGTCGGCTATGCTGATGGATTTGGTATATTGGGCAACAAAGAAGAACAAACACTCTCTCATTCTGATGGGCGGTGTACTTTGTGGAATGTCTCTGCCAATGTTCAACATGATAAATCTCATTACGATAGACGATCCGCTAGAGACTGCATTCAAATACCCAAGGACTACATTGCCTCCATACATGACTCCAATAGAACCCCAAGTTGGAAAGTTCTATGATAGTCCGGTCGCGCTAGGTGCGGGTGCCGGTGCTGTCCTGTCAGTTACAATGACAGCTTTAGGCTGCAAATTGACAACGTGGACATACAGATGGATGGCAGCTTGGAGTAAGTGGGACTAACTTCCCTTTCCTTTTACTTTATTTTATTACTACCTAGATTATCTCATAGATGATTTTTAGAAAAATCTGATCATCTTGATTAAAAAAAGCTACACAACGTGTGATCTTTTATTGTCATATCGTGCAAAATAAAATCTTGATACTATTGTATATTGAAACAGCAATACAAACAAATCACATCTGTTGTACCCAAGCCGTTTGTAAAATGGGCAGGAGGAAAAAGACAACTTTTACCAACACTATCACAACATACTCCAAAAAATTTTGATACGTATTTTGAGCCATTTTTAGGGGGCGGAGCAGTCTTGTTATATCTGTTATCTCAAAATTCTCAACTAAAATGTTTTGTATCTGATTTGAATTCTACTTTAATTCTATCATATGTCACAATTCGTGACAAAGTTGATGAATTGGTAATATCACTCGAAGAACATTCAGAAAATTACTTTAAAAATTCTGAAGAATATTATTATCAAGTAAGAGACAGTAATCCAAAAAACCAGATTGATAAAGTTTCAAGACTCATATTTCTAAACAAGACTTGTTTTAATGGTTTGTACAGAGTAAACAGTAAAGGGAAATTCAATGTGCCGATAGGAAAGTATGTAAATCCAAACATAGTAAATAAAGAAAACCTTCAGGTACTAAGTCACGTTTTACAATCAAAAGGAATTTCAATAAAGTGTGAAGATTTCACTGCTGCTCTTAGGAGAGCACAAAAAGATGATTTTGTGTATTTAGATCCACCATATCAGCCAGTGAGCTCTACTGCAAACTTTACTAGCTATACAAATGATAACTTTGGATACAAAGATCAGGAAAGACTCTTTACCGAATTTAAAAAACTTGATTCTAAAGGTTGTAATATCATGCTTTCAAATTCCAAATCACACGAAGTAATAGAATTATTCTCAGAATATTCTGATAATATAATAGAAATAAATACAAATAGATTCATAAATTCAAATTCAAAGAAGAGAACTGGACATACTGAAATCTTAATAAAAAATTATTAAAACCCTAAATTTTATTTTACTCTGATTTGCCTCCAAATCATGATTTTTGTAAAATTTTTCTATATGTATCTACAAGATAAAGTAAAATCATGGTAGTAATACACTAGTTTGATATCTTGAGTCAAAATAAAAAAGATGAGGCGTTAAAATTAGCAAAAACGGTAAGTATAGAACTTTTGGATGAGAAAAAATCGTTACATGAGATCTTGCAATCATGTAAAACCATCTGTAAATACCTAGGAATATCTGATAAAAATACATGGATAGATTTAGAATTAAACGGTTATCTTGGTTTATACAAAACTAAGGATGAATTTTATGACAACCTTCCCTCGTATAGAAAAACTAATTGGTTATTTTATGATGTTTATGGAAGTGTGGTGCCACTACCACCTGACATATTGGAATTTTTTGGAAAATCAATAATTTATCAACCTATATCTGAAATTGAAAATAATGGTCATCTTATAATCACAAGTCAGTATCTTGAGAAATTTAACGAATTCATAACAAAACATGGGATGGATCATGCATCAAAAAACTTGCGAATTCATGAAGCACGTATTACAAATAATGAACTCAAAAAAGTAATAGATGGAATAAAAACTAGGATCCAAGAATTCTTGGATAATTTGATTCTGGTTTTAGAGTGATTTAGATTTACAAAACCTGAAAAGTTAATCTTCTAGTTTTGTATTTAATATCCATTGATTGGAGTTGCTATTCAAAAAATTATTTTACTCATTCCAGTATTGGATACTATGAAAAGCAATCTTTTTTGGAGTAGAATATGAATACTTTTGGAATTGCCGGCGGATTATTATTGGTAATTATGGGATTGGCAGTAACTGACTATGGTTTAGATCCTAATGTTCCATATGCATATCACGCATTTTATCTTGGACTTGCTGGAATTGTTGTGGGTGGAGTTATTATGTGGGCAAACAGTAGAACTCCTAAAAATCCTCTTTTAGCACAACCATATCAAGTTGAAACTAGAAAATCACTTTCTTCAGTAGATGGCATCAAATATAGAAATCTATATGAAGAATCACCAGTAATGCAACGTACTGTAAATACTGATGGTATAATTCTAGAATGCAATCAAAAATATGCAAAAAACTTTGGTTCTTCCAAAAATGAGGTAATAGGTAAATCAATTTTTGATCATGTTGCAGAGCAAAGCATTACAGAAATGCGTAATACATTTGAGTCTTGGAAAGAAACAGGACGTGCTGAGAGTAGAGAAATATGGTTTAAACGAAAAGATGGTTCCGCATTTCCAGCATTATTAAGCGCTAATAACATGTATAATGAAAGGGGCAAACTAATTGGCAGCAATACAGCAATTCGGGATATTTCAGATATTTATGAAGCCAGGAAGGTTATACAAGACCACGAAAGACAAAAAATTCAACTAGAAGAATTACAAAAAATGAATTCGCTTAAAGAAGAATTTTATTTCTCTCTTTCACAAGAATGTAAATTACCTTTAGAGCCAATAAAGAGATACTGTGAGTCACTCAATGATCCAGTTGCTGCAAATCTAAACACACAACAATTGGAAGCTGTAAATGAGATTTATAATAATGCGATTAGATTAGAAAGAATGCTTGAGGATATGTCTGATGTTCAACTGCTTGTTGCTCAGAAAATGACTTTCAGCAAAGATGAATTCAAAATTAATGAATTTATGAAAAGCATTGTTGACATTAATGTTCATATGATGAAGGACAAAAAGATTGAATTTGTTGATACAACAAAAGAAAAATCAATTCTTCAAAGTGATAAGAATAGGTTAAAGCAAGTTTTTGATAACTTGATACAAAACGCAGTAGATTTTGTACCACAAGAAGGGGGTAAAATCGAGATTGGTGCCAAAAAAGGGGATGACGGTATTCGTTTTTTTGTTAAGGATAATGGTATAGGTATATCGGAAAAAAGAAAGGATTCTGTTTTTAAAAAATACTACCAAGTTAACCTGTCTTTAAAAAGAAGATACGGTGGAAGTGGGTTTGGATTGGTAATCTGTCGTTTAATAGTTGAAAATTTGAAAGGGAAGATCTGGTTTGAAAGCAAGGAAGGAGATGGAACTACCTTTTATTTTACAATTCCTCTCTCTACATAAAATTGAATTTAGCATTAGAAAAAATCTACTGAATTATAATCTAGAAATGATATTTTTAAAACAACAAAAGCTCCGAGCGGGATTCGATCCCGCGACCTTTACCTTACCAAGGTAACGCTCTACCAGGCTGAGCTATCGAAGCATGACATGGTCGCTTTACTGAATCCTTATTAATCTTACTTGGTCTTGACAAAATTTTTCATAAAACGTTTAATTTCCACAACTTTATGCTAATAAAACGCAGGAGTCGCCGAGCCTGGCCAAAGAAGGCCTAGCCTTTGGATGCGCGGGACTTAAGATCATAAAAATGGGTGATCCCGTCTCTTAGGGGTTCGTGGGTTCAAATCCCACCTCCTGCACTTTTTTATCTTTGATGTTTAATTCCGCGTGCATTTAGAACTTCATAAACATCAGGAAGAGAAAACACAAAACCAACATGTACACAATCTTTCTCTTCACAGAACATACAGTAAAGTTCTCCATTTTGAATTGCAACTTCGGCAATTCTGTTTTTGATGTTGTCTTTTACTACTACTCTATTATCATCAACTGAAATCTTTTCAAGTTTAGGTGCATATCTTGCAAATGTTTCATCTTTTTGCATCAAGTCCTCCATCATGAAAGTGATGTATCCGGCAAAGCTATTGATGCCTTTCATTGCAAGGTCGTCTCTGTTTTTCTTGTATACATCATGGAACTTGTTGTATACCGTTTCTGAAACTGTAATTGATTTGAATCCTGCTTTTGGCATATTACCTACCTATACCGTACTTTAAAGTACAAGTATTTAACGTTTCTGGATTTGGTGCTGTTAACTTGATGGCACGTTTTTACCTTGTAACAGGTCGGCACGTTCTACAATGAGTGATCAAAACGGTTTACCGATTATACTATCAGACAACTATTTTTGTTGATTTCATATTATTCATAATTTATGAAGCAATGCACAAAATTGGCTTTAAAATTGAAATACAACTAATGTGTAGATTCAATATGGAGATCGACCTGATAGGTTCGTTTGTTCCTGAGCTTACCTCTTTATACTAACGGTTAACCTTCAAGACCTAAAATAATAGTTAATCAGTATTGTCATATTTCGTCAGTTCATATCTTGTTAGTGTAATCTATCAAGTGCTTCCTGAATCATTTTTGCAGTAGTCTCCTTATCAGGCACCTCAAAGATAACCTTCTTGTATTTTTCATTTTCCAACTCAACTGTAATACACTTGTTAGGGTCATGCATCTCATAGAAAAGTAAACCTTCCTTGCTCAAGAACCTCCCATCAACTACCACTTTGGGAATCTTTGTGCCAGCCACTTTTAACATCTTGAAGTAATTCCAATCTGCCGTGGCTGTCGATACTGACTTGACGCGCTTCAACGGAATCGTAAGTTTGCTCTTTAGAGCAAGCACCTTGTCTACTCCAGTCAGTGTGAAGATCAGATTATCATTTTCTATATCTATTTTTCCTGCCATCTTATCTTAATTTTTACTTGCATTCTGAATTAAGGTTATCCATTTGTTTTGTCCTTCTACCTTTATGCGCCCCTAAAATTCAAAACTCATTAACGAACAGTAATTGAAAAAAATCATTACAATTTAAGATCTGACTATTAAATATTTAGTAGCATAGATACGCATTTTTTATTTATTAAATTTACATAATAAATTCTAGTGCGCTCGTAAGCAATTACAGACCACACCAAAGTACTGAATACCAGACCATACCAAGTACCTGACCGCAGGAGACCTGAAATTCAGGTTCCTGTTGGTTAATTTAGTAATGCTATATACTAGAAAAGATATTTTCAAAATCATTGGTTCGTGGTTATCAATCTGAAAAGATAAAAGAAAAATTAATTGATGTTTTACATGATTCAAAAATAGGCCTTTCAGGCATTGAGATTTCTAAAAAATTGAAAATAAATAGATTAACCATGACCAAATATCTTAAAGTCTTTGCTGCAGAGGGACTTGTAAAGCAAAAAAACATAGGAAATGTAAATCTCTGGTTTATGGAAGAAGGCGTTGAATCATTTGAATTTCCTGCAGATTTTTTCCGGTTAAAAAATAAGTATTTGCAGTATGTACTCTCAGGCGCTAGTAAAGAAGCTCATAATATACTCAGAAATTCGCTTCATTCTGGAGCCAGTCCTACTAAGATGATTACAGAAGTAGTTATCCCAGCAATAGAATCTGTTCAAAATTCGTATGAATCTGGAAAGATTGGTAAATCTGAAAAAAATTATCTTGATGACATTATCTTAGGTTCAATTTATCTCGTCATTCTAGCCGAACAGGAAACAGATGTAAAAAAGAATATCGTTGTTTTTTCTGCAGATTCCAAAAATTCACTTATGGCACAAGCTGCATCTGCCGCTTTTCATGTTGAAGGTTGGAAAGTATCACAATTAGGAGATATGTCAACTGCTATTGATGTCATGTTTGACATAGATTTACAAAGATTTCTAAACAAAGTATGGGTAAAAAAACAAGGCTTGATGGTAATTGTTGTTTTTTCTTCTACTGAAAATACAATCAAGTTTTTTTCCCAAGCTGTTACTGTATCAAAAGCAAAATTTGGTAAAGCATTACATCTTGTTTTTTGTACAAAACTGGCAAAAAAGACTAAGGAAGAAGCAGATTTTGTTTCAGATGATATTGAAAAAATATTACAGTGGTGCCAAACAGTTTATGAAAGATCACAATCTTAATGATCTAAAATCTTCAATATCTTAAAGGGAGCATTTGCATAATCAAATCCCTGCTCAGCTGAAATTAACAAAACATTTTCATCCATGGGAAAGCTCATCACTATTGCTTTTTCTCTATATGACATCGCAAATTTTACTGGCCCCAAAACATGATCAAACTCACGCCTCATTTTTGTTCTTAACACTAATTCCATGTATAACATCTCATCATCTTTTGATTCTTCAAGAGATTTCAACCCCTCTCTCATTCCACCTGCAAAAAGCCTACCCTTCCCATTTATGGCTCCTGCAAATCTTATTTTAGAGTCTGTTTCAAGGACTTTTTTACACAGCTTCTCAAAATCCATTGTTACTTCTCCTATGAGATATCATGAGACGAAATATCAAATTAAATTTCAATAATAAATGATAACAGGCGATCTATTTATTGCGATCTCTTGTATATGATTAGCATGGAATCTGGTGCTGAATTTAAAAATAAAATAGACCCTAAGGAAGCCGCAGATTATTTCAAGCACCTTTCATTGTTTTGGACAGATATGGCATATCTAATTTCAAGCAAACCATCTGCTTTAATATTAGCAGGACCCATGAGAAAATTTTCATTACAAACTAAAAAACTGGCAACTGAAATGATAGAAGCAAATGAGGATCTTATAGAATTTAATACTAAACTTTCTGAATATTATAAACAACTTTCAGATACTTGGACCGAATCACAAAAAAGATTTAATGTCAAAATTCCGGAAATCCCAAATGATGTAGAACATATTGAATCTTCAAAACGAGTGTGGATTGACATATTTGAAAATGCGTTTACACAACTTTTTGATTCTGAAAAATTTGGAGAGAATTTTGGCAAATTAATATCAAGTGAGGTTGAACTTTCTAAACATTGGAATAATATGCTTGCTGTGTTACTAGAATCTGTAAATGTTCCAACTAAAGATGATTTGAATGAAGTTTACAAAGAGTTACACTCGTTACGAAAAAGAGTAAGTAAATTAGAAAAAAATGAAAGGAAATCTGGAGTAATACACAATGGAAAATGAATTAAAAATTGATCCAATACTAATTGAAGAATTTTTAAAATTTAATAAAAATTTGATCGAAGCTCCAAAAATGGTGCCTGCAATTGATGAAATTAATCTTGAGATGACTCCATATGATGTTGCATATTCTGAAGATAAAGTGCGTCTTTTACATTTCAATTCTTCAATTCAAAAACAGCATAAAACTCCGCTTGTTATTGTGTATGCATTGGTAAACAGATATCATATCTTGGATATTCACCCACAAAAAAGTTGGATTAAAAATCTCTTAAATCAGGGATTTGATGTCTATCTAATAGATTGGGGGAGCCCAACTAATATTGACAAATATCAAGGCTTTGACGATTACGTTAATGGTTACATCGATAACTGCATTGATTTTGTATGTGACGAGGCAGATGTAGAAAAAGTCACTCTGCAAGGTTATTGTACAGGTGGAACTCTGGCTACTGTTTATTCTGCACTTCATCCAGACAAAGTAAAAAATCTAGTTGTTACTGCTCCTGTGATTGACGGTAAAAAAGATACTACAGTTGTTGGAAATCTTGCTAAACACATGGATGTAGATGAAATGGTAAAAGCAATTGGTAATATGCCACCTGAATTCATGTACTATATCTTTTCCATTTTGAAACCGTTTGAACAGGGAGTAGAGAAATACATACACTTTTTCAAAAATATACATGATAAGAATTATGTTGACAATTTTCTACGTGTTGAAAAATGGTTACATGATACACCATCTATACCTGGTGAACTTTTCAGGCAATGGATAAAAGACGTTTACCAAGAAAATCTACTAATTCAGGACAAGATGTATGTTGGAAATCAACTTGTATCACTCAAGAATATCACAATGCCCATATTCATTCAGGTTGCAGTAGGTGATCATTTGGTTTCTCCTGAGTGTAGTATGCCTCTATACTATGCCGTAGGAACTGAGGACAAAACCATGAGAATTTATCCAACTGGACATGTTGGAATGATAGCAAGTTCATTTTCGCAAAAAAAAGTTCTTACCGAGCTTGGCCAATGGCTAAGCGAAAGATCAAAATAAAAAAGGAAAAGATTCCTTATACTAATTTCGTGTAGGTGTCAATGCAGAGATCCAGAATTGGAAAAGGTTCTCATTTAATCCTGTAAATGCTTTTGCATTTTCATTGAAGGTTTTGATATTTTGTTTTGTTGAATCAATTGCAGCTAATATTACCTTATTCTGAACTGATCTTGCCTTGATTACCTCTTCAGTTATATCATTTACAGCTTTTATTACTGCGGCTGGTACGTTTGTATTTATTCCAGCTTTTGTTGCAAATTCTTGCTGTAGTGAAATAGCGGATTCTATTGTATTTTTCCATGCTGAAGTGTATTCTTGTTGAAGATTAGTTATTGATTGTAGGTATTGTGGTGCTGCTTTTTCGATATCTTCAAAAAACTTTTCTACGTTCTGTTTGTATGTTGTATAGATCTCTTTTGTGTCTTGTGTTGTCTTACTCATTATTTCACCCCCTCTTTTTAATTTTTTTCTCGATAGGAATGATTACAACCTGAACTAGGTCTCCCTCTTTTAGTCCAAGTGCATCTCTCTCAGCTTCGGGAATCGAAATTCTTCCATTACTTCCAACCGATGTCTTAAATGCGCCCCATGACACAAATTGTGGCATTGTTTGTGCAAGTTTGAAAGCACTGTCCATTGCTTTAGATTGTATACCACCAAGATTTTCAACAAAATCAGATTGAGCTTTTGATCCTTTGCTTATGAGATCTTTTAATGTATCTATAGGCTCAAAACTTTCTGCTTTCTGCTGACTCATCATGGAACCAAATGTTTTCATAAAATCCGCTTGTGCTTTTCCACTTTTTTGTATCCATTCTTTGAACATCTCTGTTGGATTATATTGAATATTGTTACCAGTCATTGGTTTTTATTGGTAATTATGGTATTTATACCTATTGGTAATGATTGGATATTGCTACCAGTTAGTGGTTTAAGAAATTAAGTATAATTTGTGAAAACTTGGCTGGTTCTTCAATATGAGGTGTATGTCCACAGGTTTCCATAATTTCTAGTTGACAGTTTTTTATTGAAACAGTAAAGTCATTTGCGTATTTGACCGGAATTAAGGTATCTTGCTTTCCCCATATGATCAAGGTTGGTGCTGTAATATTTGGAAGCCTGTCTGTAATAGGCTGAGAATTTTTTAGCCCAAGTAAAGTTGACATGAATGCCATTTTTGCATTTGGCTGTGTCATTCTTTTAATAAAACCTTCAATAGATTCAGTAGTGACATTTTTGGAACCAGTCATCATTTCATATGCTGTTTTTACAGTATCATAACTTGGGTATAGTGCAGCCATTGAATAGGCGTCTAAGGTAGGAGTGGAGTTCTTCATTATTCCAGAAGGCGATGCTAGAATAATTTTTTCAATCATTTTACTTTGTGTTATTGCACATTCAGCAACAATTTGACCTCCAAGTGAAGTACCTATCATGTTTGTTTTTCTTATGTCTAAACTATCTAAAAAATCGAAAACGAACTTTGAGAAAAATTCAGGTGTATAATCAATAGAAGGTTTGTCACTGAATCCATAGCCAGGTAAGTCAGGTGCTATGACACGATACTTTTTACTAAGAATAGGCATGACTGTTGACCATCTTTCGGCAAATCCTCCAAGGCCATGAATAAGAACGATGTTTCCACTCGCGCCTCCTCCATCAAGATATCGGATCTTGTTTTCCCCTACTTTGACATATTCTTCAGATATCAGACAATTCGTTCGTATATTCATGATGAGATAAATCTTTTCAAGAAGAAAAATGGGCCGAATGGGATTCGAACCCACGACCTTTCGATATCTGAAAAGATATTATCAGTCGAACGCTCCAGCCAAGCTGAGCTATCGGCCCAAGAAATTTTTCTAGTCCACGGTCATTTAAGTTTGCTGGCTTTTCCATTTGATGGAACAACCCATAGATGGATCAAAATCCTTCTCTATTTTCTTTCCAGAGAGTAGTTTTTCTATGTTATTGATCATCGTTTTTTCTGTAGCAGTGTCTTCTGGGCTCATGGCATTGTCAATTCTACCATGAAAGACAAGTTTTCTTTCTTGGTCAAAAAGGAAGGGATCAGGAGTACACACAGCACCATATTTTTTTGCGATTCCTTGTGTTTCATCAACAAGATATGTGAATTTAATTCCCTTTTCTTTTGCAAACTTTTTCATGTTTTCAAAACTATCATCAGGATAGTTTGTTGGATCGTTACTGTTTATTCCAATCATAATTATGTCGTTTTTGAATTTTTCATAGATCTCATTTAGTGCCTTTGTCTTTGCTTGTACATAGGGACAGTGATTGCACATGAATACTACAAGCATGGTCTTGTAGTTTTTGAATTCAGAAAGAGTGTGTTTTTTATCATCTGTTCCCAAAAGAGTAAAGTCAGGGGCCTTGTCACCTTTCTTTAAAACGACCTCTGATTTTAGTAATACCATAAAAAATTGTAAGAATAATACCAATAAAATCTTTGCCTGTATAAAGGCAACAATTAAAATCTACACAATTAGCATTCCATACAATGGGCTGGTAGTTCAGCGGTAGAATACCCGCCTTGCACGCGGGGGGTCAGGGGTTCAAATCCCCTCCAGTCCATTTCCTTTTATCGTTCAAACAAGTTAGTGTCAAAAAAACTTCTGCATAACATACAGGAATTAAATTGAATTTGGAACAAAACAAGATTGAAAATTTGATTAAACTTGCGTCTAAAAACTTGATCCAGAACAACAACCCTGGTACTAATGGACAAAATCAGACAATTAACAATGAAAATCAAGAAAATAATAACTGAAATAAAAACAAAGATAACAATCATAACAATAAAAATGATTAACAAATTCTAAACTAAATCTTGAATCAATTTATAATGTGCCTGTAATTAATCTCCTAAATGGTACTTGAATTTGATACAAAAATGCTGTTATATCTTGGTATAATAACAGTAGGGATTTTTTTATTGCCAATCGAATCGGATCCGCCAATATACCTTATAGCCGGTATTGCTATTGCATTAATAGGAACAATTTTAATTATTATTAAGGTAAAGAAGAAGTAAATTTTTATTTTAATAAAAACTAGGCTGATTTAAATTTAGATTGTGTTTTAAGTGTCTCGGCTAGTTTTGCAAATATTTCATTAACCCCTACATCATTGAAATTAATAGTCACATTTTCTCTAATGATCTGTTTTTCAAATCTCTCTTTAATTGCAAAAATTACAGATCCCCAATGTAGTATTCCTTTTAGTTTTTCCTGAATTATTGATTCCGTATCTGGTAACGCACCCATTGAAAATACAATGCCTTTTGCCCAGTTTATGGTAGGTATTCCGCCTCCCATGGATCGATTTTGAGAAGCTACCATTTGAACAAAATCGTCAAAGCGATATTCTATGATTTCATGAACTACAAGCCTTTTCCAAGGCTCAATTATTATCTCCAAACTTAACTCTTGTAATAATGAAAGATGGATTTAAATACCATATTCGTTTTTTGATGAATAGGTAATTTAAAAATGCAAGATTGGGCACAAGCGGGCGTATACATTCCTTTGGCAGTAGGATTGATTCCTGGATTTGTTTACTGGTGTGTAATTACCGCTCGTAGAAGTAAAAAGTAGATTCGTAAAAATCTTCATTTTCTTTTTATGTTTATGAATCAACGCAAGTTTAGTAAAACCTTCTAATCCTCATTGTTTAGATTATGATATACAGTATATGATTAATCACTAAAGTGAGGTGAATATTGTATGAAAATTGTCTCCACGCTTGTTCTTTTGTTAGCATTTTCATTACTTTCGTCAAATTTAGTCTGGGCAGCTGGGGGTAATAACCTACCATCGAATACTAGTCTAACAGTAGAAATACCAGATACGAGCATCTATAGCTATAAGGCAAATGATGGTACAACTGTAGTGCTTGGTGAGGTTGTAAACCATAATGATTCTCCAATTACAAGTGTCACGATTGGTGTTACCTTTTTAGATCAAAATTTGAATACAATAGAATACAAGACTAGTTCTACTTCTACTTTGCTTAAAGTTATACCAGGAAACGGAAAGACTCCATTTTCAATCTCATCAACAAAATCAGATCCTGCTATAGCAAATGTGCAAACTAAAATTGCAGGTTGGACAACCTCTTCATCCAAACAACAGATCCTAAGTATTGTACCTGGACATTTACAAATTACATCACAACTCTCACTTTCTGGAACTATAAAAAATACCGGAACAGTGATTTCCTCTGGAACTAAAATTTATCTAGTTTCATATGATGCATTTCAAAGAGTTGTATCTGTATCTAATGCAGAATCGATTGATATTGGTCCTGGAACTACATCTAGCTTCAGCATAACATCTACTCCAAACTCCCATGCAAAATCATACAAACTTGTTGCAGAATCTAATAACTATCAGTCTACTATCACTGATGTAACAGATGTCACTGCAACATTACCAGTTATGATTAGTGGTACATTAGTTACAGATCCACATGGTAACAAATATTCTACAATACCAGTTGGGGCTCCTGTAAAAATTACAAGTGAATTAAGAAATCTTGGAAGTCAGACAACCCAGGCATATGTTTACTATGTACAAGTAAAAAATTTCGCAGGTGAAGTTGAATTTATTGGAAAATCTTCAGGTGTATTTCTTGGTGAAAGTGATAACGCAACCGTAACTTGGAATCCGACCACTGATGGACCATATTTTATAGAGACATATGTATGGAGTTCTGATAATGTTCCTCTTGCTCCATCTGGACCTATAATAAACGTCGTACTTGTGAAGTCTCAACAGAGTTAATTTATCCCACAACAAAATGTATTCATGGCAAAATTCCAACTAGTTGCGCTTGGTGGTACGTTTGATATTTTACACAAAGGTCATCTTGCTTTATTACAAAAAGGATTCTCAATTTCGTCTAAAGTTATAATTGGTCTTACTAGTGATGAACTTGCTGCAAAAAAAGGAAAGAATCTTTTACATGGTTATTTTGAAAGATATCATACTTTAGAATCAATAATAAAGAAAAATTTTCCAAACTCTCAATTTGAAATAAGCAAATTAGACAATGACTTTGGGCCTGCAGTACTAGAAAAAGAAGTAGAGGCTTTGGTTGTAAGTGAGGAAACCACAGGGCAAGGTCATATACTGAATAAACTAAGACATGAAAGGCAACTGCCGCCAGTAGAAATAGTGAGTGTTCCCATGGTACTTGCAACTGATGGCAAACGCATCTCAACATCGCGGATTAAGGATTCTGAAATTGATGCTGAGGGTAACTTGCGCTGAATTGACAAACAACTTTTCTAACTTTGAGTAAGTGTGCTAAAACAGGAAATTTACAGCATTAGACATTGAAAGAAATCACTGAACAAATGTTAAGAAAAATGTCAAATGATGTTACTAATCTAAAAGAAGGTCTTAATCCTGAAAATATCGCTTTTTGGTATAAAAAAACAATAGATGAGGCAAAAGATATGGCTCCTCCATGGCTTGTAGATAAAATAAAGGTAAAACAAGATCCTATACTTCATATGAAGTTTAACTTGGATATTTCAAAACGTGCTGTGAGATATCTGATGATGGCAATAGAAAATCATGTTGATGAAATGCCATATTCGACCAGATTGTATTTTCTGAAAGTTCAAGAAATACTTACGGATGAAATGAATAAGGCATTGGTATAGTTCATTCCTTTGTTATTTCTACTATGTTTTCAATAACTTCAGTATTTGTTATTCGGCTTGATTTTTCAACAACTGATTGAATAAAATCAGCAAAAGACTCTGCTTCTAATTTGTCTTTTAAAAGAATACTATGTGCTGATTTGTCCTTTAGTGATACAATAATTTCATTATCTATAATCTCCAAAATACCTGAAACAAAAGTCTCCTTGTTGTCTTTTACATAAATGATACTAGATAGTTTCTGAGCTTCATACTTGTCTTCACAAATGATTCTTTTTTTCATATTATCATTCAAACAAAAATTTTTCTACTTGATCTTTTGCTTTTTCTCGTTTCTTTTTAAACTCTGTGATGAAAGGCTTTGTTGCATCTTTGAGATCACACTTGCATTCTCCACATAAAAGCTCCCCACCTTTACACTTTCTTGCTCTTTCATCAGATTCTTTCTCAGATTCAAAAAAGTATCGCAGATACCAAAAGACAGGACAGATGTTAAAATTCGCTCCTAGTTTACGTTGTAATTCAACAGTTGGTTGTCCTCCTGTAAACGAATTTGATATTTTTTTATCAATTATCTCATCACTATCTGTTGTAAAGATGGCAGTTTCTGGTATGGATGATGACATTTTTCCTTTCATGCCAAGACCTGGAAGAAACTTTGAATGAATCTGAGCTGGTTTTGGATATCCCATCTTTTCTGCAATGTCTCTAGTAACTCGCCAGTATGGATCTTGATCAATAGCAGCAGGAATTAGCACGGGTGTAGGTTTTCCCTCTAAAACTGATGGGAGAAAACACGGTGCTGCCTGAATTGGGGGAAAACCAATCATGCCAATATTTGTAGAATTTTGAAAACCAAACACTGCCTTAACAGTAGAATAGGTTATTCTTTTTGCAATTTCAAGTGAAATAGGATATATTTTTTTGATGTCTTTAGTATCGATGAGAATTTTTGTTTTTTTAGGGTCAAAGCCTACTGCAATTATGTCTAAAATATTCTCTTTTGTATACTCCGATACATCCTCAAATGATTTTTCATCGCTATAGAGAAATTTTTCATCATCAGTAATTTGGAAAATCAAATTTACATCGAATTTATCTTGTAGATACTTTGTAAAGATCCAAGGAAGTAAATGTCCCATGTGAATTAGACCTGAGGGGCCTCGTCCTGTATAAAGATAGAATTTGTTTCCTTTTTCATATTCAGTTAAAATCTTATCCAAATCTCTATGACTAAAAAAGTACCCTAGTTTCAACATTGGATGTAATTCACCAGTAATTTTTTCTATCTTTCTTAGTAATTCTGGTGAAATTTTTTCAGTTCCAAATTTTTGTACAAGTTTTTCATAGTCAACGTCACCTTCAACACTCCAAGGAGTAACTGTGAATTCGTCAACTGACATTCATCATTCAGTTAGGTTAAGGTTTAAAAAGTCTTTTTGGCTCTTTGTGATAATGTCACAAGTTCTTCATCCAATAGAACAAAAGCTTCTCAAATCATTACTTGAAAAACAAAACTTAACACCAGAAGATCTTTGTGAGAAAACACAACTATCAATAGATCAAGTGAGACGTGGTATTGAGTGGCTTAAATTCAAAGAACTAGTTCAAGTTAATGAATCTGAGAAAAATTTTGTTGCACTAGGAAAAATGGGAAATGAAGCATTTGAGAAGGGATTACCAGAGCGACAACTTGTTAATTACCTAAAATCAATAGATGGTTTTTCTTGTGAAATGAGTCAAGCAAAAAACCAACTAAAAAATGAATTTAGTCCTGCTATTGCAAACGCAAAGAAAAATGGCTGGATAGAAATTCATGAAAATAGAATTTTACTTAAAGGATATCATGATACTACCCCTGAAGAAAGAATAATCAAATTAATCGCTTCAAAAAATCCTATGGTATCTTCAGTAGATGAAATAGGAGATAAGAGTACACTTGACTCGCTGAAAAAAAGACCTGAAATTCTCAACTTTACTTTTACAAAATACACTACAGTGAATCTTACTGAAAAAGGAATAGAAACAGCAAAGAACATATCAAGTGATACTGTCGATGTTCTTGTAAGAGCAATTGATGTAGAAGCTCCTGCACCTACAGTTTTTGCTGCTAGAGCTCATCCACTTCAAGATGTAATTAATGAAGTAAGAGAAATTTTCGTTGGACTAGGATTTACAGAAATTGTTGGTAATCAAACTCAATCTAGCTTTTGGAATTTTGACGCACTTTTTACCCCACAGGATCACCCTGCAAGAGAAATGCAAGATACATTTTACCTTAAGGGACTGCATGCAAAAAATATTGGTACTAAAAATCAAATATCAAACGTATCTCAAGTTCATAAAAAAGGGTGGAGATATGATTGGAAACTAGAAGAATCTAAAAGATTAGTTTTACGTACACATACTACATGTGTAACAATAAAAGAGTTGGCAGATAACAGACCTGAAGAAGCTAGAATATTTTCTATCGGTAGGGTCTTTAGAAACGAAAAAGTCAGCTACAAACACCTAGTTGAGTTTAATCAAGTAGAGGGAGTAGTGGTTGGTAAGAATGTCTCATTGAGAGATTTGATGGGATTACAAAGGGAGTTTTATTTGAAGATGGGCATGAAAAAAATAAAATTCTGGCCTACTTTCTTTCCTTACACTGAGCCATCTTTACAATCAATGGTGTATAATGAAAAGCTTGGAAAATGGGTAGAGCTTTTTGGTATGGGTATTTTTAGACCTGAGGTAACAATTCCGCTTGGAATAAAAAATCCAGTTCTTGCTTGGGGTGGAGGAATAGAAAGAATTGCAATGCTCAAATTTGGATTAGATGATGTCCGCGAACTTTATAACAACAACCTTGGTTGGTTGAGGAATGTATCAAAATGCCAGTAGTTACTTTGTATTTTGATAGGATTACAAGCATCCTTGGCAAAAAAATTTCAAAAGAAAAAATCGTTTCAACATTGCCTTTTATTGGATTGGATATTGAGGAAGAAACAAAAAATTATGTTAACGTGGAATATAGTCCTAACAGACCAGATTATTCGACAGATTATGGAATAGCATCTAGCCTGCAAGGTCTTCTTGGAATAAAAACTGGCATGCCAAAACTAAAAATCAAAAAAGGAAAAGACGTTATAATAGTAAATCCATCCATGAGAAAGATAAGACCATTTGTAACAGCTATAGAGGCAAAAAATGGAAAGCTTGACGATGAAACAATACAACAGATTATTGTCATGCAAGAGGATCTTCATAATGGAATTGGAAGAAGAAGAAAAAAGACATCTATAGGCATACATGATTTAGATAAAATTTCATTTCCATTAACATATACAACAACTAGTAAGAACCACAAATTTATTCCTCTTGAATCATCACAGGAAATGACCATACATGAAATTCTCGAGAAAGATGAAACAGGTATAAAATATGGACATTTGGTAAAAAACTCTAAGAAAGCTCCCATTATTTTGGATTCAAATGGTCATACTATATCATTTCCACCAATAATAAATTCAGAACAAACAAAGATTTCAAAAAACACTAAAAATATACTGGTAGAAATTACAGCAATTGAAAAAAATGCTGCCGAAGATACTCTTGCAGTAATTGCAAACATACTTCAAGATGCTGGTTTTGAACTCTTCTCTATAAAAATTAGTGGTGCTAACAACTCTACTCCATTACTGAAACCTAGAAGTATGGTTCTTGATGCTGAACTGGTAAACAAAATACTTGGCATAAAAATTTCAATACCTAAAATGGTGTCTGCACTTAGAAAAAGTAGATTAAATGCTCAAGCCAGAGGGAAAAAAATTGTTTGTACTATTCCTCGATATAGGACAGATATTTTTGGGCCAATGGATCTTGTTGAAGAAGTAGCCCTTGGATATGGTATAGAAAACTTTGAACCAACAATTCCTGAATCTATTTCTGTTGGTCAGAAAAATAAAATTACAACTACATTAGATTCAATAAGTTCAGTAATGATTGGTCTTGGATATTCTGAAGTAATGAATCTAGGTCTAGTCAGTCAACGCATCTTGTATGATTATACAAAAAGAGATGCCTCTAAGATTATCTCAGTTAGTGATTCTAAAAGTCAGGAGCATAACATACTACGTGACGCTATATTGCCTGGCCTAATTGATACTTTATCTAGAAATATTCATGAACCATATCCTCAAATGCTCTTTGAGACTGGTACCATATTCTTAAAAAACAATGATGAAATTAAAGAAGAAATTCATCTTGCATGTGTTAGTGCCCGTAATGATGTTAGCTTTACAGAAATAAAATCAGTTTTACAGTCTTTTCTTAAAACAACATTTGGTCTAGAGTGTAAAACCGTCACTTCTTCAAATTCGATGTTTATTGAAGGTAGAAGTGCTGACATATTTGTTAACAACAAAATTGGTGAGATTGGAGAGATTCTTCCTGAGATATCTGACAATTTCAAGTTGAGAGTGCCTATTGCAGGTTTTGAGATAAGACTTACTGGATTATATTAAACGAATAACAAATTATTTTTGCCCCAAAAGCACGCAGACGGACTGGTATGATAAAACATGATTTTTGGTCCACCCAGCCGTGCGACATGGGCACCCCGGTACAAGAACAAGATGAGGGTTGGCTAATGCTACCAATGATTTTTTGTGGGTCAGAACCGGGGAACATTTACTAATTTTTATTTGATAAATATTGTAAAGTGATTTTCAATATTTTTCATATTTTATTGTTCAATTTTTTGTCTAATTATAAATAAAATGAAGTTTTTTGTTTGATGTTCAGTCAAAACCTGTGATAGATCTATTGATATATTTGCGTTGTATAGGTATTATATGGCAACTGCATATGTGTTAATAAATTGCGAACTTGGTTCTGAAGAAGCAATTATCAGCCAGTTGAAAGCAATTCAGGGTGTCAAAGAGGTACATGGTACCTTTGGTGCCTATGATATTTTGGCCAAAATAGAATCGCCAACAGTAGAAGCCCTAAGAGAAGTAATAACTTGGAAAATTCGTAAAATCGAAAAGATCCGTTCTACTCTAACGTTGATGGGAATAGAAGGCCAAAGTTAACTTATTCCACTTTTTGTGGATTAAGTAATAAATAATTCATCTCATGAAGTTGAATTGTTTTCGAATTTATTGCCAACCGTTTCTTTTTTTATTCATTATTTTATAATGCATCTTAATGCAAAGACCTTTTAATTATAATGTAATTTTTGCAAATATGTTGGTACATTTTATTTTTCTTGTAAAAGAAGATGAACTGGAAAAAAGATCTTGGGAATTTGAATATGTATCAAAAATGGCACAATTTTATAAAAAATGGATTGCAGAAACTTTTTCAATACAGCTAGATGTACTTTCAGACCAAATGATAGTAAGATCTGGGCGTTCTTTTAATTTGGTTAACATTCCAGCTCTTGTAGAAGATCACAGAAAAAGAGGAGAGGATATTTTTCATTTTTATTTGACATATTTTAGGCCAGTGTGGACAGATTGTACATGTGAAGGATATTTTGCTGAAAACTTTGGTATGGTTTGGTGGGAAAAAAATGATAAAAAAGATGACATTTCATTTCTAATGGATAAAAACTGTGTTAAAGTCTCGCATGAACTTGCTCATGAGTTTTTAAGACAATCTGGTTACAAAAATTATAAGGAACTCGTACATGATGTGTGGGACAAGCATCTTTTTGCATCATTACCTTTTGAATATTATGATGAAAATTTTGTAAAAACTAACAAACAACCAGTTTTTGCAACAATTGATGCATCGGGCTTTCGGTTATAGTAGCATCACCAGTTTCTTTTAATCTCAAAATTCCTATTGAATTAATGTTAAGTTGTAGAGGGGAATGTAAAACCAAGTTTAAACTATCTCTTGGAAAAACTATCTTTCGTTATATGGATGGGCAAAAAAGATGCAGTGTTTGTGGTGTGTATTTTAGATGGGATGGTACAAAATGCCCATGCTGTAGTGCGGTATTACATGTTAGACCACGGCATTCTAGGGCAAAAGAAAAGTATTATGAAAAAGACGGTATAAAATGGCTGTAAAAGACTATAAGTAGGTCTTTGAAATTTTTTTTATGCCAGAATTCATATGCCCAGATTGTGGACAAAAATTATTTCATGAAAATGAAACCACTCTAAGTATTGAAAAACAAGTACATACAAAATTCTGTTCAGCTAAAAAAGTGCACTAGCACTTTGTTACAGAATAGATTCTGTTTTCAAAACTTGCTGTTTTGAAGTCTATTTTATTTTCTGGATCTTTTTTACGGGATTTGCTTAGTTTCTCCAAGTTCACTAATGCTTCGCCATCAAAACCTACTGAAGATCCGAAAATTCCGTCTGTTAAAAGATTTCCATGTTCGCCCTTCTTTATATCATCAACAATTTCATAGAATTTTATTGCCTCTTTTTTGGATGTGGGGCCACCAGTTGATTTGTTAAAGCCAACGGCAATGTACATGCCATTGTTTTTTACAGCCACTGGTACCTTGTGAACTTTACCTGATGCACCAGGAATTTTCTCATTAAGTAAAATCTCACACTTGTGGAACATGCTTGATATGTAAGCAAAAAAGCGATAATTTGCATAAAGACCAGAGGCGTCCTCAGCACAATCAACAAAAACTCTATGAAGCAATTCGAGAGCAGTGTCATTCATGCTCTGCAGGCGATCTTCAATTCTGCCCTTTTTAATAAGTTCAGAACTACAATCCAGTGCCACTTTTTCCAGAATGAAATGTGGTAGGTTGTAGTTTTTCAATGTGGAAACATATGTGCCAGTTTTGGATCCGCCAAAACTTGGAAAATTACTGCGACTCAAAAATAATTACCTCCAATACATTTTATATTAACTTCAAACATCCCCACTAAGATCAAAACTTCTATAGATGCTTTTAGCTTATAACTGTTCTCTAAAATAAAAAATAAAATGGTGGGGCCGACCGGAGTTGAACCGGCGACACACGGGTCACTACAGCTCCAAACTGTACATCATCCTTTCGTCAGTGAAGCTAGTTGAACCACTGGAGCCCTTAGCGGTGATCATGTGATCTATCCTGTCGCCATGCCAGGCTAGGCTACGACCCCACGTAATGAACATAAAACCACTCGAATTTTAATTTACTTAACCGCCGAAGATTTATTTGTTATAGACCGATCTAATTTATTAGTGTGATTTTGTCAAAATTTATCTCAACCATTTCAACTAATTTACTGGTAACGCTGAATTATGAAAAGAGAAAACATTAAGAAATGAACCCAATTTTGTGTAGGAAAATCTAAAATGGTAAAACCAGTTATGCTTTTACTTGGCGCCATTCCTGTGCTGGTGGCTATTTTTTTCATAGTACCACAACTCATCAGACCAGAAGTTTCAACATCCGCAGTAAATTCTGACGATGTAATTTCTATAGAATATGATAAACAACATTTAAAGAAAGTATCATTTGGATTGACTGAAAGTCTAGGTGCTGATAAAACAGAGGTTCTTACCATACCAAATGATGGAGAAACAACTTATCAAGTCACAGAAAATGGGTATTCTGCACCTGAAGTAAAATACCATCTAGAAAAACTAGAATTAACAAAACTGACAGCTTTGATTAAAGAAACTGGATTTACAGAAATCCCTTCTGATTATTTTCCTGTGAAACCAGATGTGCAAGAATATGACAAATTTGGTCTGCAAGTGACACTAAACGGTAAATCAGTTAATCTTCATTGGGCTGAACAAAATGCAAGTCAAGTCTTCATTCCTCCTATTGTAACCCAAGTTCAATCTGAACTTGATAGAATAATTGCAGAAATAATAAAATAAATAGATCTCGCAAGGATCATCTTTCATGATACCGCTTTCTGGTGATATTGCAGACGCAAAAGGAACCATCAAGGAAAAAATAGAGTCATATTCCATTAAACGAGGCACATCTACACTTAAACGCGGATTTGCACACATGTTGAAAAATGGAGTTGTAATGGATGTTACAACTGTTGAACAAGCGCAAATAGCTGAAGATGCAGGAGCGGTTTCTGTAATGGTTTTAGATAAACTTCCATCTGATGTAAGAAAGGCTGGAGGAGTTGCAAGAACTGCAAGTATTCGAGTTATTGAAGAAATCATGGATGCAGTAACAATTCCTGTAATGGCAAAATGTAGAATAGGACACGTTTACGAAGCTATGGTTTTACAAGAAACAGACGTTGACATGATTGATGAATCTGAGGTTTTGACTCCTGCTGATGAATTCAGGCATATTTGGAAATGGGACTTTACCACACCATTTGTAAATGGTGCGAGAAGTCTTGGTGAAGCTCTTCGAAGAATAGAAGAAGGTGCAGCAATGATTAGGACAAAAGGCGAACCTGGAACAGGAAATGTGGCAGAAGCAGTGACTCATATTAAAAATGTAAACACCGAGCTTCGAAAAATAAAGTCAATTTATGATTCTGGCGATGAACAAGATTTGGTTAGTGCTGCAAGGGAAATGAAAGTTTCATACTCACTAGTAGAAGAAACAGCAAGTCTTGGAAGGTTACCTGTTGTCAACTTTGCAGCTGGTGGAATATCAACACCTGCTGATGCTGCATATCTTATGACACTTGGATGTGATGGAATTTTTGTAGGCTCTGGAATATTCAAAGCAGAAGATGCCAAAGAACGAGCACAAGCTATAGTTCTTGCAACTACGTTTTGGGAAGACCCTGATAAAGTAAAAGAAGCTCAAAAGATGATAGATGAAAGGCAATCTATGCTAGGTCTTGATACTAAAAACCTAGAACTTAGGATGCAAGAGCGTGGAAGCACAGCATGAATGGGCTTAACATTGGAGTACTTGCCGTTCAAGGTGATGTTGCAGAAAATATAATGGCAACGAAAATGGCTATGGAAGAACTTGGTATTGAAGGAATCGTAAATGAAATAAAAAACCCAGAACAAATTTCTGATCTTGATGGATTGATCATTCCAGGGGGAGAAAGTACAGTAATAGGCACACTTTCTCTAGTAAACGGTTCTCTAAAGAAGATAAAAGAAAAAATTGCTTCTGGTATGCCTGTTTTTGGAATTTGTGCCGGTCTCATACTGCTCTCAAAAAAAGCAAAAGACCGAGTAGTAGGTGAGATGGATCAACCACTCTTAGATTTGCTGGACGTAAAAATTGAACGAAATGCATTTGGAAGACAACGTGATTCTTTTGAATCAGAAATTTCGATGGAAAAGATAGGGGTTCCAAAATTTCAAGGAGTCTTTATCAGGGCACCCTCAATTATGGAAGCTGGACACAACGTGGAAATAATATCAAAATTTAATGAAAAAATAATTGCAGTAAAACAAGGAAAAATTCTTGGTACATCATTTCATCCAGAATTAACAGATGATCTTTCATTACACAAATATTTTGTAAACCTTGTTAACGAAAAAAACTAGTAAAATAACTAATAGATTCAATTTTTGAAAAACAATTTTTTGATATTGTTTGTAACTATAAATTGTAGATGATTCCAGTATATGTTATGGAAATAGAAACCACACCTGAACTTGTATCACGTGTTTATAAAAAAAGTGAAGAAAATATTTCCAAATATAAAAAGAAGATGAACAGAGCACTCACACTTACTGAGAAGATCCTTATAGGACACTTGGAAGAATTAGTAGAAGAGGATAATTTACAGAGAGGCAAGAGTTATGTCTATTTGGGACCTGACAGAGTGGCCTTACAAGATGTAACTGGACAGATGGTTGTTTTACAGTTTATGCAGTCAGGATTGAAAAGAACTACACTTCCAACAACAGTTCACTGTGATCATTTGATCCAAGCTAGAATTGAAGGTGTGGTTGATACATTGGTTGCCCTTGATGAGAATAGTGAAGTGTACAAGTTTTTGGAATCAGCATGTAGCAAATATGGAATGGGTTTCTGGAAACCTGGAGCTGGTATAATTCATCAAGTTGTTCTTGAAAATTATGCATTTCCAGGAGGTCTTATGATTGGAACTGACTCTCATACACCAAACGCTGGTGGTCTTGGAATGCTCGCCATAGGTGTTGGTGGTGTAGATGCAGCGGAGGTTATGGCTGGACTTCCTTGGGAACTTTTGTATCCAAAGCGAATTGGAGTTTATTTGAAAGGTGAGCTTAACGGATGGACTGCTCCAAAAGATATTATTCTATATGTAGCAGGAAAACTTACAGTTTCTGGTGGAACTAATGCAGTCATTGAATATTTTGGACCAGGTACAAAATCAATTAGTTGTACCGGAAAAGCAACAATAACAAACATGGGAGCTGAGATAGGAGCTACATGTTCCATCTTTCCATATGATAAAAGAATGGAAACTTATCTTAGAGTTACGAATCGCGAAAAAATTGCAGATCTTGCAAATCAGAACATGTACTTACTTACTCCAGATCCTGAAGTAGAACAAAATCCAGAAAAATATTTTGATCAAATAATAGAGATAGATCTTTCACAACTTGAACCTAATATTGTAGGACCACATACTCCTGATCTTACCAGACCAGTTTCTCAGTTGGCAGACGACGTCAAGAAAAATAACTACCTTGATAATATTTCAGTGGCTCTTATAGGAAGTTGTACTAATTCCTCTTATGAGGATATGTCAAGAGCTGCCAGCATTGCAAAGCAGGCAAAATTAAAAGGAATAAAAGCAAAAATTCCGCTTCTTGTTACTCCAGGCTCAGAACAAATACGAGCAACAATAGAACGTGACGGTCAAATGGACTCCCTAAAAGCAATTGGAGCTACTGTTCTTGCAAATGCTTGTGGACCATGCATAGGACAATGGAGTAGACCAGAATTAAAAAAGGGAGAACCAAATACTATAGTCACATCCTATAACCGAAATTTCCCGGGAAGAAATGATGGAAGAAGAGAAACAATGAATTTCATTGGCAGTCCTGAATTAGTAATTGCCTTGGCTCTTGGAGGAAGGCTCTCATTTAATCCCCTAAAAGACTCGCTAATTGCATCAGATGGTTCTGAATTCAAACTACAACCTCCCCCAATAGCGCCAGAAGTACCACCTGATGGATTCAAAAATACTGAAGGTGTCTATGTTCCACCATCAGAAAATCCTGATAGCGTTGAAGTTATTATAAATAAAAATAGTAACAGACTACAAAAACTGGAACCTTTTACAAAATGGGATGGAAATGATTTTCAAGATCTTCCAGTGCTGATAAAGACAAAAGGGAAAACTACTACGGATCATATTTCTCCTGCAGGTTACTGGCTTACATTTCGAGGTAATTTGGATAAGCTTAGTGATAACATGTTTCTTGGTGCAGTCAATGCTTTTGATGACGAAGTTGGCAAAGCAAAAAACATGATCAATGGAATGATAGAACCAATTCCACAGATAGCAAGACAGTATAAACAAAATGGCATAAAATGGATTGTAATTGGTGATGCTAACTATGGAGAAGGAAGTAGTAGAGAACATGCTGCGATGACTCCTAGGTATCTAGGATGTGTTACAGTTATTGCAAAAAGTTTTGCGCGAATCCATGAAACTAATTTAAAAAAACAAGGAATACTTGCTTTAACTTTTGAGAATCCAAATGATTATGAAAAAATAAGAGAATCTGATAAAATTAGTATTGTGGGTCTAAGCAACTTGGAGCCTGGAAAACCAGTAAAATGTTACCTAAATCATGCAGATGGAACAAAAGAAGAGATAACGCTCAAGCATTCTTATAATAAATTTCAAATAGACTGGTTCAAGGCAGGTTCTGCTTTGAATATTCTAAGACAAAAGGAAAACCAGTAAATTCAAATATTTTGAAGACGTTATTGTTACATGATGCCAATTCTTACCCTCGAGATTTATTGTAGTGCAAAATCTAGAACGGTGCAGAATTCGTTCAATTTTTGTGATTATTATGTTGGATGAAAAATTTGATCCTAATGCGCTTTACAATAGAGTCGTACACTATTACATTGATAAAAAAGGATATTCAAAGGAAAAAGCAAATGCCATTGCACAAAAAGTAGTGGAAAGAGAAAAGACTAGAAGAATTTGTAAAAATATAAAATGTAAACATCCTATGGATGATCACATCAGAACACAAGAAATATGTCTTGTCTTAGATTGTGATTGTATGCATTTTGTTAGTTAAATCTTTAGAATGATCTTGCCAAACTGATTGCTCTGTTCCATCTTTTCATGCGCCTGTCTTGCATCTTTCAATTTATAGGTACTATCGATTAATGGTTTTATTCTTTTTAATTTCATAAATTTATGAAGTGAAACAAGCTGGGATTTTGTTCCAAGATAAGCTCCAATAATATGTGCTTCCTTACTATAAAATTCACGTATGTTTATGGTAGCTTCTGATCCAGTTGTAGTTCCACATGCAAGCATCTTTCCACCTATTTTTAGTACGTTAAGGCTGATTGGCCATGTCTTTGCACCCACATGATCTATCACAGCATCTACACCTTCATTTTTTGTATATTTTAGAACTTCACTACTGATATCTGATTTACTTCTATCTATGATATTATCTGCACCTAACTTCTTTGCTTGGTTTATTTTCTTTATATCTGACGCAACTGTAATCACTTGAATTCCTTTTGCTTTTGCCAAAAGTATTGCAGCAGAACCTACTCCACTATTTGCACCCCAAATTAACATGGTATCATTTTTTTTGCAATCTGATCTTTCCAACATATTCCATGCAGTTAGATAAGATATGTTGAGCACACAAGCCTCTTCATCTGTAAGCCAAGGAGGTTTTCTGATTATGTTTTCTTGTGGAACTTGGACAAATTCTGCATATCCTCCTTGATATTTCCCAAATGCCCCGATAATCGAATATGATACTCTTGGAACGCCGCTTTCTACTGCAGGATACACTACTACTTTTTCATTTTTTTTAAAACTTCCAGAATCATCAACCAAAGTACCGCAAATATCACAGCCCAAAATGTGTGGAAATGAAACCTTTTTTCTAGGCAGTCCATTTCTAACCCATATGTCTAGATGATTTATCGCACAATAATCTACCTTGAGAACTACATGATCTTTTTTTGGTGTAGGATTCTTTACATCTTCGTAGGATAATACATCAGGACCACCATGCTTCCTAATGACAACTGCCTTCAATGGTAATTGTTTACAAAATACCTATTTAAAGAACACACATATTACAAATTTTTATTGTTTAATTCTCGTTACATTCCTTAACCATAGATTAACTAATTTTACAATAATCAAATTTTATCTATGAATAATTGTTCTGTTTTCTTGCGTGAAATTCGAATAAAGATAAGTGAAAAAGATTATCTAGATTTTCTAAAAGCATCATGAAGATAGAAAAAATGCAGACCAATTCGAACCTTTGATATAATAGAATCTCTGGTAATTGTTTTTTGAATAATGACATTTATTTAAACAAAAATTCGTATACAGTCATTGGATTTGCTTAAGAAGAATAATAGATCTGTGATGTTGGGATACGTATCTGTATTATTAGCGTCTGCATTTTTTGGATCAGTTCCCACAATCGCAAAACCAATAACATCTGACATCAACATATTGCTACTTTCTTCAATGGCTTATCTTATTGCTGCACTCACATTTACCCCCTTGGCAAAAAGAACGAAGATACCATTTCGAAAAAAAGACTATGGATTATTGGTAATAGTAGCAGTTTGTGGTGCTGCCATAGCTCCTTATTTGTACTTTGTAGGGTTAAATCAAACTACTGCCTCAGATACCTCCCTTCTCTCAAATGCCGAAATAGTTTTTACCGTACTTTTAGCATTATTGTTCTTTAAAGAAAAACTAAGGCCGATTGGGTTTGTTGCAATAGGTTTGGTATTGTTTGGAGTTAGTATAATCACAACTAATTTTCAATTTTCAGATTCGTTATTACATCTAAACGCAGGACATTTTCTTATTCTTGGATCAACTATATTGTGGGCTTTGGATAATAATCTGAGCAGAATTCTATCAACCAAGTTAGATACTGCAAAACTTGTACAATTAAAATCTGCTATAGGAGGTACAATACTACTTGGTATGGCATTTTTGTTACATGTGAATATGGAAATTAATCCAGTACAGATACCATACATTATACTAATTAGTGTTTTAGGATTCGGAGGATCGCTTTACTTTTTCTTACAAAGCTTAAAGAGAATAGGCACTATCAGAACAATCACACTATTTTCTATGTCATCAGTGTTTGGTATAGTCTTTGCATTTGTGTTTTTACATGAACAAATTAGTATTTACCAAATAATTGCAATAGTGATTATGTTAAGCGGAATTTACTTGATAAACAAACAAGAGAATGTAAAGGAAAAACAGGAACCACAAAGTTTTGGTTTTTAAAAATCTAATATAATATATTGAAATGCTATTTTAGATTGTGCATCACTTGCAAATCTTTTGCAAACGGTGCTAGATTGGCAGGAATATGAATATTGATTGAATCCTTTAGAGACAAACCAGCCTCTTTTTTCTTATTCCACACATTTGAATTAAATTCCAAAATTTCCTTTGTGAATGTTGTCCAATCCTCATAATCTTCTTCTTTGACAAATTTTTCATTATGTATGGTTTTATCAGAATAGAGGTTTTGCCATAAATAATCAGTAATAAAAGGAGTGATTGGAGCAAGCAAAAGCAAAACCGTAGAAAGTACCTTGTGAAGTGTGAATATGGTACCATCTCGCTCTTCCTCTGAAAAACCTGTTCCGTATGCACGTCCCTTTGTCATTTCTATATAATGCGCTGCAAAAAGATTCCAGGTGAATTCTCTTAATGCAGTAGCAGGAATGAAAAAGTTGTATTCATTATAACCTTTTTTGCATTCTATTATGAGCTTGTCTAGCTCAGATAAAATCCAGCTGTCAGCAGGACTAGGCTTTCCTGATTTTAAAACTGGAAAACCAGAAAGGAATCTAGAGATATTCCAAAGTTTACTGAGAAACTTTTTGGTTGTTTCAATTTTTTGTTCTGAACATCTAAAATCATATCCCAAATTAATTTCACTTGCACTCCAAAATCTAAAAGTATCTGCTCCAAATTTTTGTATGACTGGTAATGGATCCACAACATTTCCTTTGCTTTTACTCATCTTTGTTCCGTGCTCATCTACACCATATCCCATTATCCATGCTTCAGACCAAGGTGCCTTACCAGTAAGTTGTTCACATCTTAGTATGGTATAGTAGAGCCAAGTTCGAACAATGTCTTTTGATTGTGGTCTTAGAGTTGTGGGATATGTCTTTTTGAAAAATTCATCATCTTGTTTATATTTTGAAACAAAGAGTGGTGAGACACTAGAATCCATCCATGTATCAAAAGTTCTATCTTCACCAACGAAATCGCTTGAATCGCATTTTGTACATTTTGGTATTGGTGAAGGATCTTTCCATGGTTGATAGTATTTTCCAGGTTCTGGTACATGAGGTTCAGAACATTTTGCACAATACCATATGGGAATCTCAGTACCATAGAATCTTCTTCTTGAAATTGGCCAGTCTATTGCGATAGAATCTAGCCAATTCATGAGAATTTGTTTATGCATGGGTGGATGAAAGATGATTTTTGAACCTATTTCTCGAATTTTTGGAACTGCATCCATTTGTTTGAGGTAATATTCCTCCAAGGGTATGATCTCAATAGGAATTTTGCTTCTTTCAGAAACAGGAGTGCGGTGATTGATGTTATCGATTTTTTCTACAATTCCTTGATTTTGCAAATCTTCGATTATTTTTTCTCTGGCTTGTTTTACTTTTAATCCTGTATATTGCCCTGCCACATCTGTCATCCTACCGTCCTTTCCAATTGCAATTATTTCTTGTAACTTTAGTTCTCTGAAAAGTGCAACATCATTTTGGTCACCATAACTACAAACCATAACGGTTCCAGATCCAAACTCTTTTTCTGCAGATGGATGTGTTCTAATCTCAACTTCTCTATTAAATAAAGGGATTATGACTTTCTTACCAACCATACCTGCATATCTCTCGTCTTCTGGATTGACAATTATGGTTTGACATGCACACAAAAGTTCTGGTCTTGTACTTGCAACTGGTATGGTTTCATCGTCGCCTTTAATTTTAAATTTCATGTACACTAACTTTGTTGGAATTTCTACGTATGTTATCTCTGCATCTGCAATTGTGGTGCCTGTAACCCAATCATAATTGGTTGGTCTATTTGCTAGATATATCGCCCCTTTTTTCCAAAGCTCAATGAAAGTTGTTTGTGTGAGAGTACGATATTTTTCTGAATCGGTTCTATAATAATTAGAAAAATCACCACTTAGTCCAAGGCTTGTCATTATCTCAATCATTTCTGCTTCAAGATCATCTAATGCGTTTGAACACATTTTCAAAAATTCGGCTCTGTCAGTTTCTCGCATTCTGATGTTGTATTTTTTTTCGGTATACATCTCAACAGGCAAGCCATTTCTATCTATCCCAATTGGAAAAAGGACGTTCTTACCTGTCATTCTTGCTGTTCTCGCAATCATATCTATCTGTGCATAATGAGCTGCAGCGCCTATATGCCATGGTCTTCCAGATGGATATGGAGGTGGTGTATCTATTACGAAAATATCTCCTTCTGGATGAAAATCATAAAGGCGAGAGTTCTGCCATTGTTTTAGAATATCTTTTTCAATCTCTGGATTCCATGCAGTCTCTTTTATCTTAGGTTCCATGTCTAGGATTTTGATATGTGTGATAAAATATGGGCTCCTTTGTTATATCCTTCGTAGATATAGACACCTACTGCCTCAATGTTTTCTGGCATTTTCGGTATTAGGAGCTTAATTATTTCTGTTGAAAGATTTTCCACTGTTGCTTCACCTTCAAGCAGATATGTTGTATTTTTTGGAACTTGTAAATCAAACATACCTTTTGGACCATCAAACGAAATTTTGTAATGTATGCTGTCCTCTTTTATGAGATATTTTTCATTTATGAAAAATTTATGATCTAAAATAGAAATTATTTCTTTTATAATTTTTTTTGCTTCCCCAAAATCAATGAGAAGATTGTTTTTCATTTCACCAACTAGCTCAACCATTACCGAAGATGTGTGACCATGAAGTATGGAACATTTCTCAACTAGAGGAAGAATATGCGCATAATCAAACGCAAATGATGGATCCTCCATGAATATGGATCCTGTTTGAACTTCTTTTGTTTTGTATAGTATAACATCGTCGAGTTCTTTTATTCTTGCTGCATAATTTGGATGACCTATGGCAATTATTTTCTTATCTGGGAAATTATTTTTTAACTCTTTGTATTTTATAATGTCTTTATCGCTATCTATTACTTCGATGAAACCTTTTTCAGTTTTAAAATCTACCGAAATATTTTTTCCATCTTTAAGAACTAATTTGTAATCATATTCGTATTTTACATCTAGAAATGAGAGCATTTCTGCAATAGAAAGCTCTGTTCTAGTTCTCAAAAGATTGCCTTTTCTATCAGTATATCTGAAATCAGAATCCAAAACTGCTGAACCGCTTGCCATTTTGGAAAATTTGGTGTCCTCTGTATATAAATTCTGTACAGAATTCAAATAAAAAATTATGAATACTGTTCTCTGTGTGGCAGATTATGATAAGGAATTAAGAGTTCCTGCAAGGTCAATATCGTTTTGGGTTATGCCGCCGGCATCATGGGTTACAAGATCCACCTTTATCTTGTTGTAAACATTGAACCACTCTGGATGATGATTCATCTTTTCTATATGTAATGCAGCAGTTGTCATAAATCCAAATGCCTCAATAAAGCTCTTGAAAGTGAATTCCTTGTGAAGTTTCCCATTTATTACACTCCATCCTGGCAAATTTGTCAATTCTTTTCTTATCTGTTCTTCAGATAATTTTGCTAATGTCATAGTATGATTTGGTAAGCCTGATATTTAACTGTCAAAACAACCGCAACTCACTTAGCATGGTTTTTTCATCTGAAATAAAATGGCAAATCTTGTATCTGAGCTTCACACTCAGATTATTCAATCCATACAAAAGACTGTTAAGGACAAACAAATTGGCATTGCTTTTTCTGGGGGAGTAGATAGTACACTTCTTGCAAAAATCTGTGTTGATCTTGGTTATAATGTAATTCTGTTAACTATTGGATTTGAAGACTCTCATGACGTAACATTTTCACAAGAAATATCAAAAATACTTGGATATGATCATAAAATTGAAAAAATAAAATTAACAAATTTTTCTAAAGTTTCAAAAGAAATAAAGAAAATAATTAAAATAGATAATTTATCCTGGATTGAAAACTGTATTGCATTTTATTATGTATCAAAACTGGCAAAACATTATGATGTAAAAAAAGTAATTACTGCAAATGGCATAGATGAACTATTTTGTGGTTACAATGCATATAGAAACGCAATAAAATCAGGAGAGCCATATGTGATGGAACTTATGGAATCAAAACTTGAAAATGAGATAAAAATGATGAAGGCAGTGAATTTGGCCGCTTCTCAATTTGGGGTTATGCTGATACAACCATTTCTTTCACAAGATTTTATTGATTTTGCAAAAAAAATTCCACTTAAACACAAAATACATGATTCCGATGATCTCTTGCGGAAGCACATAATCCGAGAACTTGCGTTAAAAATTGGGGTTCCTGAAATATCTTCAAATAAACGTAAAAAAGCTCTTCAATACGGTTCGCTTATCCATAAAACACTGATGAAGATCAAGTAAATTCAGAACATGTCCTCAGTACTTTCTTGTAGACATTGTTGATTATTTTATCTGCTGCACCCAAGTGATTTTCTGGAACAAAAATTGCTTCGATTTCTTTGGTGTTAAGATGTGCTGATATTGCGGTGTCTTTTTTTACCGCATCTAAAAACTGTGTTTCTGTGTCAGAAGCTGCAAAAGCTACTCTTTGAATGTCTCTATATGCAATTAATCTGGGGACTCCTTTTTTTATCAAGGCATCAAGCACGAATTCAGCAAAAATTTGTCCTTTTGTCATCTCTGTATTTTTCCTAATCCTTTCTGTGTTTACATAAAGATCAGAAATAATTTTGGTCATTGCCTCTAACATCTCGTCAAGCAAAATAGAACTAGTTGGAATGGTAAATCTTTCATTTGCTGAATTTGAAAGATCTCTTTCATGCCATAGTGGAATGTTTTCAAATGCTATGCTGATCTGACTTCGCAGTATTTTTGACAATGATGTAACACGTTCACTTTTTGTAGGGTTTCTTTTTACGGGCACTGCACTGCTTCCCATCTGGCCTTTTTTAAAAGGCTCTGCAACTTCTCCAATCTCTGTTCTTTGAAGATTTCGTATCTCGACAGCAATTTTTTCTAATGTTGCTCCAAT
>JABDDN010000003.1 GCA_013287585.1 Nitrososphaerota archaeon | reverse complement strand
TTAAAGAAGACCTAACACTTGAAGATTTAATTTAAAATTATTCTTTTTCCGTAAAGTCTTTGGTAAAAACCTTCATCGTAGCCAAATTTACAATCACAGCAATTCCCGGAGTCGGCGTGACTCCAACACTTGCTTGATATGCTGTTTGTGTTTGCCAAGCCCCAGAGTTTACAATAAGGGTGCCTTTGTACATGTCAAGATCAACAACATGAATATGCCCTGAATGAAAAATGTCTGGAACATCGTTTATCACCATCATGTCCTCTGTCTCAGGCGCAATAGGAGTTCGTTTTCCATAGATAGGACTAAGGTGTCTTGCTTTTAGTAAAACCCGCATTGCCTTTGCAGGCTGCGAATAGCTCAGTCCAGGCGTGGTTCCAACAACATCGTCTAAGCTTTGTCCATGGAACATCAAAATTTTGACGCCGTTTAGCTCTAACATGGAGGGATTACCTAACATGAAAAAATTTTCCCTATTCCATAAAGCCAGATTATGTTTTTCTGGAATTGCAGGTTGGGGTAAAGCTCTACGACCTGGATCATGGTTTCCTGGAATTATGAAAACTTTGATGTGTTTTGGAATTTTATCTAGTAATTGAGCTGCTTTTAACATCTGTTGATTAGTATCAACTAAAAGTAGTTCCTTGTCCTGATTTGGGAAAATTCCAATCCCATCTACCACATCACCACCAACTAGAACAAAGCGAACCTTCCTTGCTATTGGGTCTGGGCTAGAGAGCCACTCTACAAATTCTGTAAACTCCTTTTCCATGAAATACTTACTTCCTACATGCAAATCAGAGATCAAAACAGCATAGGTCTCAGTCTTTGAACGATTTGTAACATGGTCTGGAACGTCTGGTACAACCAATTCTTTTACAATAAAACCACCATTTTTTCCTGGAACAATTGTAAACATTACAAACTGGTCCATTAAGAGAGAATTTGCAGTCTCTTGTAGGTCCTTATTAAACACCAATACCTCAAGGGACCCAGTAGGGTCATCTACAACAAGTTTTGTTACATCCCTGTCTATTTTTCTGTCCATCAAAAGGCCAGCCACAAAAACCTCCTCTTTGATTTTACCGCTTTTGATGGTGTCAATAGGGCTTAGTTTTTTAGATTGAGACCTCTGCAAGATTATTTTTAATAATTTTGAGTACCGGCTTGCAAAAAGCGCACTAAAACCATCAATTCCCTCTGCTGATGTGATTTTTTTTGTCTGATTATCTTGCAGAGATTTTTGTAGGAATGGTAGATTTCTCCGGTTGTCGTCCCGTTTGCTTTCATTACAGCCAAAATTAGCAATTTTTCATGGAGTGGATAAGAATTGAGTGCGGTGGTTTCCTTGTCTTCTTCCATTTTTAGTGAGGCTTTTCTGATGTGTTCTTCTTTGATAGAGTCTGCCTGTTCTCGTTCTGCTATTTCTCCGGCTACACGTAAAAGATCGATAGCTCGTCTTGCGTCCCCATGTTCTTGGCCTGCCATTGCAGCACAGAGGTTTATTGCTGCCTGCTCAATTGCCCTAGGAATGAATGCCGCCTTGATTCTTTCTTCAAGAATTTCTTTAATCTGTCCTACACTATAATTTGTAAATACAATTTCTTCTTCACTTAGGCTGCTTAAGACCCTAGGATCCAGTCTTTCTTTGAATGTCAAGTCGTTTGAAATCCCGACTAGTGTAAGCGAGCCTTTTTTGAGTCTCTCATTTGCTCTGGTGAGTGAGTAAAAGACGTCTTTGCCTGTCTTTGATACCAACTCTGCAAGATAATCAATCTCATCTACCACAAATACTGTGTTTAGTCCCTTTTCACCAATTGCTGAAATTATACGGTTGAATATTTCACTAATTGAAAGTCCGGTTGTTGGAAATTCTTTTTCTCCTGCTCTATCTACTAACTGTCTGCCTAGTTTTATCAATAGGCCATAGAGAGTGCCCTCTTCTTTTGCGTTAGCGTAAAGTAATTGGATAGGAAATGATCCCTCCCTTACTCTTTCTTTGATTTTGTTTAGGACTTTGGTTACAACTAAGGTTTTACCTGTTCCAGGTTTTCCATATACTAGTAAATTGGATGGACGTGATTTTTTCAATAAAGGTAGTAAAGACTGGGTGACCTTTTTTTGCTCGTCTTCACGGTGTAATATTATATCAGGGACAAATGTAAAATGCAACACTTCCCTGTTTTTGAATAATGATTTGCCGCTTTGTGCATCATCCAATAATTTATCGATTGAATCTTTTACCATTAACCCACACACCAATGTTTCTTCTCTGTCCACATATGGATTCTATCTTTGATAATACAATTAGAATAGAATAACTAAACCAAATTTAGTTTATCATTAATTATTTTTATTTTCTTTAAAAAAATATTTTTTAATTAAGCTAGAGTGGAAGTATTGGTGTGTAGGTATGCCTAGAACAAAGTTAACATCCTGTGAACAAAATGTTAAACTGGATATGGAAAAGCCCAATTTGACCCCCATTATTTCCACTCTAGGCGTGAAGCTAGGTCTTAACAATGTTAAGATTGTAGAATAGACCCCTATATTTCCAGTCCAGGCATAAAATTCATCCAAATTGTGGTATAAAGGGAAAGTGCCTAGTTAAGGTGGCAAAACAAGCTAGGCGTGGGCTAGGCAGTGAATGTTAACAAACACACTAGTTAACAAATATTCTTTGATCTGTTCAAGTGTTAAGGTGTTAACTCGATCGATCACGATGACAAGAAAAAAGATTAGGATTGACCTAGAGGACTCAGAAGGGGCCAAGTACAACTTTAGCCTAGAAGGCAACGTAACTCGGGATAAGATGTTAAAGATATTCGAATTAATGGATTTAATCAATATTGAAGAGCCAGAAGAATCCCCTCAACTAGACTCGATTGGCTCCAAGATTTGGTATATGGTGGACAAGCATTTTCCACTGGGCAAATTTACCTCATCTGAGATACTTGAAAAATATGAGGATGAATATGGGGTACCCATTAAACTTAGTATAATATCCACATACCTGGCTAGGTTTGCTACAAAAGGGAAGATAGTTAGGGAAAGACAAGGCAGGGAGTGGGCATATCAGGTAATCAAACTGGCCCAGAAACAACGGAATATGGAAACTTAGGAAATTATAGCTTTTTTAATAACGAGACAGTCCTGCTCTATTACCACTCTAACATAATCGCCTTTTTGTAATTGTAAATATTTTCTAAATTGTATTGGGATCGAGATGGTTCCCCCTGACGTGATCTTGATCAACTCTTCATTTGTAGGCATAATATAAAATAATTAATTTACCTATTTAAGATTTTATTATTATATGAAATTTAGATAAAATAATGGTTGTAGTGCAAAATGATGATCTTTGGTCATTATTGGTGGGTTAATTTGGTAATACCCAACTTTGCCTTACCCTTATCTGTAATGTAATAGGTAAATGGTTTTGTCTGCATGTTTCTTTCCACCAAACCCTCCTCAAAAAGCTTCTTCATCATGCGTGATGTGTGTTCCCTAGTTCGCCCTATTGTGATTTGTATGTCACGTGATGTCATAGGTTTTTCTGTGATTAATCTTAAAACATAATCTGTAGCATTTCCAAAATTCATGTTATGCATACGCTCCTTTGGTTTCTCTTCCTGGGCACTTGAGACTAACTCTTGCTTCTCCACCTTTACTTCTTTTGGCTTTGAGATGGGAATTTCTAATTCTTCAGATTCTTTCAATAGTTCAGTAGAATCTAGACGTATTTTCATATCTATTAACTGATTTTCATAATATTGTAGGCGCTCCGTATAGGATTTTAGAAGATCTGAGTCGGTCCTTATGAGAGGTTTTACTTTGTTGTAGACCACTATTGCAACAATACCTAACACAAATGCGATAAAAATACCGATTATCGTGCCTATATTAGGTATGTCAACTAACATCACTAGATTTTGTATATCTATGTGATTTATCATGTTTGAGTAAAACTTGTTCACACATTACATATCAATCACAACATCGCATTATCACTAATTTTGCACCAGATCTAGATCCTAAAAGAGATAAAATCACACTCTACAGGCACGATTTACTAACTCACCTATCACAAACATGATTTCTTCTTCCTTCTCAGGAAAGACATCACTACTTTGTATCACCGAAACCTGTTCAGAGAGCTTTGAAATTACATCAATATCTTCAGGAACAAGTATGCCTAGACCTCTTAATAATATTATAGAATAGTATAACCCAATTAGCTTGTCCCTTGACTGCCTTACCTGTCTGAAATAAGCCCCTTTACTTATCGTAAACTGGGTCTTGTGTAGGTTCAGCTGATTTAAAATAATTTCAATTTGTCTTTCTGTAATCAGAGATTTTTTTATAATTTGTCTTATTATATTATTAGAAATTGGATTTGGAGACTCAGCCATAGCTATACAGATCTGTATACATACCTTCAATTAAACTTTAAATGAATACCCAATAACCAGTCTTATGCCAAACGTAGAAAGCTATCTAAAAGATACTCTAAAGAGAAAAAAGGCACTACTCTTTGTGTTAATCGATTCTGAAATATCTGAAGTAAAATCAGCAGTCAAGCTTGCAAAAGATGTTGAGAAGATAGGAGCTTCTGCGATACTTGTTGGGGGTTCATCAGCAACAGATCAGCTTGGCATGGCCCAGACGGTAAAGATACTAAAGAAAGCTCTCAAGATTCCAATTATTCTGTTTCCAGGAAATGTTACAGGCGTTGTGCCAGGCGCTGACGCAATCCTGTTTAGCTCCCTTTTGAACTCTGATAACCCTTATTTCATATCACAAGCTCAGGCGTTAGGGGCTCCAAACGTACTCAAGTTTGGTTTAGAGCCACTCCCCACAGCATACATCATAATTGGTGAGGGAACATCGGCTTGGTTTGTAGGCTCGGCAAGGACCATACCCTTTGAGAAATCAAACCTGGCAGCAATGTATGCCCTCTCTGCCCAATTCATGGGAATGAGATTTGTCTATCTTGAAGCAGGCTCTGGGGCAAAATCTAATGTAAAACCAGAGATGGTTGCAGCCGTAAGGAAGGTTTTCAAGGGCTTTTTGATAGTAGGTGGGGGAATTAAAAGCGCTCAGACCGCATCTGAGATAGTCAAAGCAGGAGCTGATGCCATTGTTATTGGTACCATGCTTGAGAAGGGCGGTAGCCTCAAGACTCTAAGCGATATTGTAAAAGCCATCCAGACTGTAAGGAAGTAACATGTCTGAAAATGTAGCATTGAGACTAAACGAAGTCCCAATGCCTGAATATTATTTTGATTATTACACCAAACTTTCTGAAGAGGTCTTTAGAACATTTGAGAAGGCAGCAGCTGCAAAATCTACCTTGGCAGACTCGTCTGGGATGGTAGAGCCCAAGATTGCGTTTGATCTTGCAGATCGTGTCTCCAAAATGCATGATATTGATGTGACTGAACGACTAAGGGCGTTGATTCAAAGCACAACAAAGGAACTTGCCGCCTTGACACTTTCTGAAGAGATTGCTTTAGGCAAGTATTCTGGATCAGATACTTCACTAGAAGAGAGGCTTGATCTTGCAGTAAGGGTAGGTCTTGCCATAGTGACAGAAGGTGTTACGGTAGCCCCGCTGCAGGGAATTAGTGAGGTAAAGATAAAGAAAAACCATGATGGCTCTGATTACCTTTCTGTATCGTTTGCAGGTCCAATCAGGTCTGCCGGTGGAACTGAAGCAGCATCTACAATGTTGATTGCAGATCACATCAGAAAGATAGCTGGGCTTTCTAAATTCCAGGCAAATTCCTTTGATGATGAGACTGGGCGATTTGTAGAGGAATTAAGGCTCTATGAGAGAGAAGCTGGGAATTTCCAATACCATGTTCCAGATGAGGATGTTGTAACTGTCATATCAAATCTTCCAGTTGAGCTTGACGGTGTTGATACAGATCCGGTTGAAATTGTAAGCCATAGAAACATGACTCGGATCAGTACTAACAGAGTACGGGGTGGCGCACTTAGAGTTCTAAATGACGGTCTGATAGGCAAGTCAAGAAAACTACTAAAACTCATCGAGTTGTTTGAACTAGATGGTTGGGATTGGCTAAAGAGCCTAAAAGGCGCAATTCAGACTGGAGATGAAGATGACGCATCTCATAGGATGAGAGAGGTCATAACTGGCAGATCCGTCCTTTCTATGCCAAAGAAACTAGGTGGGTTTAGGTTAAGATATGGACGAGCATGCAACACCGGCTTTTCCTCAGTAGGAATACACCCTGTCATTGCAGAAATTTTGGATCATACCATAGTAGTTGGCACACAGATCAAAGTTGACATCCCAGGAAAGGCTGCAACCATTGCTTTTGTAGATTCCTTAGATACACCAATTGTTAGGCTAAAAAACGGCAATGTGGTAAAAATCAGGGACACTCATCATGGCATACAACTCAAATCACAAATAGAAAAGATCCTTCACCTCGGTGACATCCTGATCAGTTATGGTGATTTCTTGGAAAATAATGCAGAGCTTGTTCCAACAGGTTATGTGGAAGAATATTGGGCCGAGGAGCTAAAAGCAAAACTTGCAAAATATGAACCTGGAGATCCTCGCTTGCAATATGTCTCAAAGGTACCAAGTCTAGATGAGGCATTCAAACTTTCACTTGATTTTGGTATCCCATTACATCCCAACTATCTATACTATTGGGACCAGATCACAGTCCAAGAATTTGAACAAATCTTAAACTCAAAAAAGGCAGATCCTGACCTGATAATCTACCAAAAAAATAGCAAAGAAATTCTTGAAAAACTTGGGGTACCTCATGAGGTGGCAGGAGATTCAATTTTACTAAAAGACATGGAGGCAAAGATTTTCTTTTATTTGCTTTTTAGAAAACCTATAAAACTTGATGGTACTGCAACTGTTACCCAACTTATCACACAAACATCTGGGATAAAAATAAAAGACAAGTTTTCAACGGCAATAGGGATCAGAGTTGGCAGGCCAGAAAAGGCTGCAGCAAGAAAGATGAAACCCCCAGTGCACACACTATTTCCAATAGGCAGTAAAGGGGGAGCATCACGCGACTTGATAAAAGCATCAAAGGAACCAAATTTTTATTGCAACATCAATAACCGATTTTGTAAAAACTGTAACGAACCATCAATTAGTATAGCATGTCCAAAATGCAAAAACAAGACAACCACACTTTTTGTCTGTCCAACTTGTCGGGATGAGTTAGAGTCTGAGTATTGTGAAAAATGTAAGAGAAAGACACTATCCCACACATACAGGTCATTTCCACTCAAAGAAAGACTCTATTCTGCACAGGAAAGGACTGGTATCCGTGTTCAGGAACCATTCAAAGGCGTAAAGGAACTCATAAACCAAGACAGAATAGCAGAACCTCTTGAAAAAGGACTCATAAGACAAAGCCTAGGACTTAATGTCTTCAAGGACGGAACCATTAGATTTGATGCGACTAATGCACCACTAACTCACTTTACACCTGCATGGATTGGAACCAGTCCTGAAAAACTTGTGCAACTTGGATATACTCATGATATCAATGGTAAATCCATCACTAGTTCTGATCAGCTAATAGAACTTAGAATTCAAGATGTCATAATACCACATGAATGTGGAGAATATCTGGTACAGACATCAAAATATCTGGATACAGAACTAGTAAAGCTATTTGGTCATTCTCAATTTTACAAAGTAAAAACTACTGATGATCTTATTGGACATTTAATGATTGGATTAGCTCCACATACATCGGTTGGGATTGTAGGACGAATAATTGGCTATACCAACACACATGTTTGCTATGGTACCCCGGTGTGGCACTCTGCAAAAAGACGTGATGCTGATGGAGACGCTGATTCCATAATGCTTCTGATGGATAGTCTGCTTAATTTTTCAAGACAATTCCTGTCAGACAGAATTGGGGGTCTGATGGACGCACCATTATTGGTGCAGCCAATTGTCATACCACAGGAAGTCCAAAGACAGGCCCATAACTTTGAGGTGGTAAAGCACTTGCCACTTTCATTTTTTGAAGCAACACTTGCAAAAGAAAAGGCAAGTGAGATAAAAGATGTTGAGACCCTAAAGTCAAGACTTGAGACAGAAAGACAATTTTATGGATATAGTTTTACACATAATACCTCTACTCTAACAGCATCAAGATCTCGTAGTGCCTATTCTACACTAGGATCTCTTTTAGAAAAACTCGACATGCAAATTAGAACTGCCGATATCATCAATGCGGTAGACCCAAGCGAAGTTGTTTCCATGGTTATGACAACCCATCTCTTACCTGATATCATGGGAAATCTTAGGGCATATTCCAGTCAATCTTTTAGATGTACAGCATGTGGTGCAAGCTACAGAAGAGTACCGCTTACTGGAAATTGTTTAGAATGCAATAACAAACTAATCCAGACCATGACACGACCTTCAGTCCAAAAATATCTAAAGCTAGCAACAAGGCTGCTTGATAAATACAAAATTGATCCATACTTGAAAGGAAGAGTGATGTCCCTTTTGGATGAATTAGAACTGGTCTTTGGAAAAGAGGAAGGTAACCAAGCGCTTCTTACAGATTATGCCTAGCGAAGCTTAACATACTCATAGGCACCAAGCTTGTTCTCAAAGCAATAGTGGACCTTTTGAAAGTCTTTTCTGAACTTCTTTACCTCAACTACCATTTTCTTCGCATCTTTTTTATCGACAACAACTTTCTTGATAAATCTTGCAACCTCTTTCATCTCTGATTCTTTCATTCCAAGTCGTGTAATCTCAGCAACACCAAGTCTTATTCCTCCTGGATGGAAATAATTTCTTCCCGCCTTGATATCTCCTGGTATGAGTTGCCTGTTTACAATTATGTTTGCCTTTTCTAGATCGGCCTCAATTTTTCCACCATCACTAAATGAAAGAACATTTACTACGATTTGGTGTGATTTTGTAAATCCTCGTTTTTCTCCAAGAACTCCAAATCCATAAGAGTTTAATGCTTCTGCAAGTGCCTTGGCGTTCTTTACAACTTGGACTGCATATTTTTTACCAAACTCTAACATCTCTGCAAAAGCAATTGCCTTTCCAGCCATGTGATGCAAATGATGATTACTAGTCATTCCAGGAAATGTTGCCTTTTTGATCTCTTCACTATATTTTTCATAAGAGACGATCATACCTCCTTGTGGTCCAAAGAGAGTCTTGTGCGTACTCATCGTCATTGCATCTGCACCTTCTCGCAATGGATCTTGGAACTGTCCACCAGCTATCAACCCTGCAACATGAGCTGCATCATAATTGACAAACATCTTGTACTCTTTTAGAAAATCAGCAAGCTCCTTAACAGGATGAGGAAACAAAAAGACAGAGCCCCCAAACATTGCAATCTTTGGAGTTCTACCAGCTTTGTCAAGCTCTATTACCTTTTGCTTTGTCTTATCTACATCAATTGACATCTCTTCGGCATCAAATGGATAAAATTCAATATCCAATCCATGAACTAAACCTGCAGTTCCAGAATGTTCTTTTTTACCATGAGAGATGTGTCCCCCAGAAGGAATTGATGGTGCAAGCATTACATCACCTGGATTCGAAAAAGCTGAATAAATGGAAAGATTTGCCACAACACCAGAGATTGGCCTTACATCAACAAACTCTGCTTTGAATAATTTTTTACCTAATTCGATGCACTTGAACTCTACTTTATCGATATAGGTACAACCGGCATAAACACGCTCACCAGGCCACCCTTCTGCATATCTATTTGCAAAGTCAGATATCGTTGCCTCTCTAACAGCAGGACTTGGAACATTCTCACTTGCAATAAGTGGTATTGAATTTGCAAACCAATCATTGTGAATTTTGAGCAAAGAAAGTACCTCCTTGTAAGATTCTTTTGGGGAGAATTTTGTCATGAACTGATCGACCAACTTTCCTAATTTAAAAACATCGATTAAAATTTTGAAAAATGGTTTAATTTTTGAAATTTCCCAGTTTTTGGGGTTTTTTGGTATAAAGATATAAAAAGGGAAAATTGGGCTTCAATGAACTATGTCATTACAAAATTCACAAGGCGGAATTCCAGTTGTTATACTAAAAGACGGTGCACAACAGACCAAAGGCCGTGATGCCCAAAAAAATAACATTACTGCTGCAAAACTGATTGCAGAGATAGTACACACAAGCCTTGGTCCAAGAGGAATGGATAAGATGCTTGTAGACTCTTTAGGTGATGTTACAATTACAAACGATGGTGCAACAATTCTAAAAGAAATTGATGTTCAGCATCCTGCAGCAAAAATGCTAGTAGAAATCTCAAAAGCAACAGACAATGAGGTAGGAGATGGAACAACATCTGCCGTAGTTCTTGCAGGTGCATTATTAGAAAATGCTGAATCTCTCATACTACAAGAGGTTCATCCAACAATTATTGTAGATGGATATAGAAAGGCAGCACATAAGACAATAGAACTCTTAGCAAAAATTGCAGACAAGGTATCTCCAACAGACAAAGAAATTCTTGATAAAATTGCAAGAACAGCAATGCAAACAAAACTTGTCAGAAAGGACTCGACTAATCTTGCAGACATTGTAGTAAAGGCTGTACTTGCAGTAGCTGAAAAAACAGAAGATGGTTATATTGTTGATATTGATGACATTAAAGTAGAAAAGAAAGCAGGCGGTTCCATAAAAGATACTTATCTCACAAAAGGAATTGTACTAGACAAAGAAGTTGTCCATAGTGGCATGCCAAAAAAGATTGCCAATGCAAAGATTGCACTAGTTAACAGCGCACTTGAGATTGATAAAACTGAGTTTGACGCAAAAATAAACATATCAAATCCACAACAAATGAAATCATTTTTAGATGAAGAAAACAAGATGATCAAAAACATGGTGGACAAAGTAGTTGCATCTGGCGCAAACGTATTGCTATGTCAAAAAGGCATTGATGATATTGCACAACACTATCTTGCAAAGGCAGGAATACTTACAGTACGAAGAGTAAAAGAAAGCGATCTTTCGAAACTTGCAAAGGCAACTGGTGCAAGAATGGTAACAAATCTTGATGATCTGTTTGAAAAAGACTTGGGTTCTGCAGAAAACGTAGAAGAAAGAAAAGTAGAGACAGACAGATGGGTCTTCGTTGAAGGATGCAAGCATCCAAAAGCTGTGACTATTCTTGTCAGAGGAGGATCACAAAGAGTTGTTGATGAAGTAGAAAGATCAATTCACGATTCACTAATGGTTGTAAAAGATGTAATGGAAAACCCCTGGATTGTAGCTGGTGGTGGTGCACCAGAGACCTATGCTGCAACAAAGCTTAGAGAATGGGCAAAATCACTAGAAGGACGTGAACAACTAGCTGTAGAAAAATTTGCAGACTCACTTGAGGTAATTCCTCTCACACTTGCTGAAAACGCAGGCATGGATCCAATTGATACCTTGGCATCACTACGCTCAAGACAACTCAAAGGAAACAAATGGACTGGAATAGATGTAATGAAAGGTATAGTCACAAGCATGCATTCTACTGATATCTTTGAACCACTTTCTGTGAAAAACCAAATTGTTTCATCTGCTACCGAGGCAGCATGTATGATCTTAAGAATCGATGATGTAATTGCTATTGCAAAATCTGCAGGTCCTCCACCAGGTGCAGAAGGAATGGGCGGTATGGGAGGCATGCCAGGAATGGGAGGCATGGGCGGTATGGGCGGTATGCCACCCATGGATATGTAAAAGTCGATACAAGATTCTATATTATCATCAAAGGTTTATTTGCCGACTCTTGTTACAAATTTTTATGCAACTTGGCGGCGGCTCGAAAATTCTTGCTGGCGTAAAATATGTCTATTTGATATCTTTCTTTGCCTTGCTTTCTGGAATGTTTTATCCTATAATTACACATAGCAATGGTGATAGTGTCGTTGAAGGAGTATTGATTCTCTTTGTTGGCCTTGCAGGTGCAGTATCAATATACAAGGCAAGTACATCTGACAAACACCAAAAAGCCTATCTTATTACAGGTTTTGCAATTTTAGCTATAGCCACAGTGCTTGTGTATGCAGCAATGGGCAAACTCTAGATATCAAAATATAGATAAAATTCATGTGGGTGTGGCCTAATTGAGACTTCATGCTCATCCTTTCTTTCTAATTCAATAATTTTGTCAAGTACATCATTTGAAAATATTGGATTGAGAAACTTTCTGTCACTTTCAAGTGCATCAAGTGCCTCACCAAGTGTTGCAGGTAAAGACTTGATTCCTTTTGCATCAAGCTCCTTTTTACTCATTTTATAAATATCTTCATGAACAGGATCTCCTGGATCTAATTTCTTTTTAATTCCATCAAGACCAGCAGCTAGAACTGCAGAAAAAGCAAGATATGGATTTGATGAAGGATCAGGAGCTCTGAATTCTAATCTTTTTAATTTTGCATATTTTTCTCCCTTGAAATGTGCAGGAATTCTTACTATTGCAGATCTGTTGCTTGCACTCCATGCTACATAGACTGGAGCCTCATATCCTGGAACCAATCTGTGATACGAGTTTGTTGTTGGTGCTACAATTGCGGCAAGTGCTCTTGCATGATTCATGATGCCACCGCAAAAGTATCTTGCAGATTGGCTAATCTCATCTTCCTCGTCTTTATCAAAAAACATATTCTTGTCATCTTTCCAAAGACTGACATTGGTATGCATGCCAGAACCCGCATCCATAGAAATTGGTTTTGGCATCATGGTTGCAACCTTGCTATACTTTACTGCAACATTTCTTACAACATACTTGTAGGTTTGTGCTCCATCTGCTGAATTTGTTAGATGATCATACCTGATATCAATTTCACACTGACCAGCAGTTGCAACTTCATGGTGATGGTTATCACATAAAATACCAAAATTTTCATTCAAAATATCAACACATTCGTTTCTATATTCTGTTAATGTATCAGATGGAGTACTAGGATAGTATCCCTTTTGCAAGGCCATGGGGTAGCCTTTTCCTTCCTGACTCCATGGGGCCTCTTTTGATTCGATTGAATATGACTGACCCTTGTATGGTGTCAGGACATCCCAGGAAATCTTGTCAAAAACGAAAAACTCTACCTCTGGTCCCCAATAGCTGTAATCAAATCCCTGCGTCTTGAGATATTTCTCTGCCCTTTGTGCTATGCCTCTGGGGTCTCGTTCTAGTCTACCCTTGTCCCATCCCCAATAAACATCACAAATCAATCTCGCGGTTTTACCGTTTGTCATCCAAGGGATTAGGGCATATGTATTTGGGTCTGGCTTGAGTATCATGTCAGAATCATCTACACTTGCAAAACCAACAATTGAGGAACCATCAAGCTTTGGCAAACCATCTTGCATTTGTTGCGGAGTAAACAAGCTGGCTGAAATTGTAGTGTGATGGAATCTTCCTAATAATCCTGTGAACTGTAAATCAATAAATTTTATTTGTTCATGTTTTATCTTAGCAAAAACTTCATCAGCTGAATAGGAAATTGATACAGGTTCTCCACCAATCACTTTATATGGCAATTTAGTTCCTTGATGATAACACAAGGAGTCCATGATTTAAGTATTATTGGGTGTGCAAATGTCAGAAACAAAAAAAATTGATGTAAATTCATTGTACGCCGTTTTACAGCTTGAAATTGAAAATGATCCTGTCCAAGAAATTGATCCAGAGCTTTATTCCAGTATAGGCGAGCTAATTGGTAATCTGAAAAATCAAGGATATGATGGAATAGAATCAAAAATCAAAGATTCACTTGTAAAAATAATAGCAGACATGACCACACTTCTTTTAAAAATAAGAATTGAAAAGGCAATAAAATCAAAAGAACTTGATTATTCAAATCTACTTGATGAAGAAAGATTCATCTTGGATTCTGAAGATGAATTGCGACAAAGAAAGGAAGTTATTCTTGCAGCTACACTAAACGGCAGATTAAAACTTCTCGAGACAGTAGCCAACAGTCACAGATCACGAGCTATTGTAATACGATTCTTAAAACCAATAGACCAAATCATAGGCTCTGATTTACAAAAATATGGACCATTTGATGCAGAAGACGTGGCAACACTTCCTTTTGAGAACGCCCTTGCTCTCATCAATAAGAAAATCGCTGTAAAAATAAGCTGGGAAGACTAGAAATTACACCTGATATTTCCTAAGAATAAATGCATAATGGAGTTCATCTTGGTACATATTTTCTAATCATACTTTATCCAGTTGCAGGACTTTTTATCATTGAGATGGTATGCAGAGCTGCAAAAATCCCATCATGGATAAAACTTTTAACTCAAGCAACAATGTGTGTGGGGTTTGGCATAGTTTATCTTACAATGCATGTTGCTCACTGGCTTACTGGGGGAGTTTTGCTGGCTTTGGCATTTGCATTATTCTATCAGGCAAAACTTTCAAAACTAAATCCAGAAAGGGCACTTTACTAATCACGAAATTTGTTCAAAACTTTTTTAAAAATACTTTGACGTCCAATTCCCTTATCTCGCTTTACACTATTTTGGCCAAATCTTTTTGCTCTGATCTGATGTAGTTTGACACATCTGTGTGCCTCTGGTAGTCTGTGTTCGGCACAGAATTTGTCTTTACAGTAATTGCATTCAAAAGGCAGATCTTGCTTTTCACCGCAATATGCACAGTCAAACTCTTCCATAGCATAATTAAAAGTTCATACTAAATTAGTGTTAGGTAACTTAGTTTCTTGGTGCATCCAGATCAACAAAACATATTTACACAATACATCATGATAAAAAACAGATTTTCAAATGTTAAAAGACAAAGTAGCAATTGTAACTGGTGCAAGTAGTGGAATAGGTTATGCTACTGCATTGTCACTTGCAAAAGCAGGCGCAAAGGTAGCAATTGCTGCTAGAAGAGCCAAACGATTAGAGGAATTACAAAAAGAGATTACAAAAAATGGTACTGAATGTATTGTTATACCATGTGATGTGACAAAACGCAAGGACTGTCAAGCACTAATTGATGCTGTAATAAAAAAATGGAATCGAGTAGATATCTTGATAAATAATGCGGGAATCATGCCTCTAAGTTTTGTGAAGAATCTCAAAGTTGACGAGTGGGAGCAAATGGTTGATGTCAACATCAAAGGAGTGCTTTTTTGTACCGCCGCTGCCGTTTCTCACATGATTAGCCAGAATTCTGGCCATATCGTAAACATCTCATCAATTGCGGGAAGAGTTGTATTTCCATCAGGTAGTGTTTATTGCGCAACAAAATATGCTGTAAGAGCTTTCAGCGAAGGGCTACGACAAGAACTAAGTGCAAGAAACAAAATTCGAGTGACAACAATAGAACCAGGTATTGTTGCAACAGAGCTTACTAATACCATTACTGACAAATCACTAGAGGCTTTTGTAAAACAATCAAAAGAAATTGAAGCACTACAAGCAGAAGACATTGCAAACTCGATAATGTTTGCACTAGAATCTCCATTGCGCATGAACGTTAATGAAATTACAGTTAGGCCAACCACACAAGAAAGATAGTGTTAGGTGTTAGATAATAAATCCAACAAACATTTTGATTCTAGGCGGGGGATTTGGCGGTCTTGCTGCAGCAAATGAGCTAAGACAAAATCTTTCATCCGAAGTCAAAATTACTGTAATTGACAAAAAAGACTATTTCATGATGGATCTGGTAAAATTATGGATCCTAAATGGAACAAGGGAATTTGAGTATTCAAAAAAGCCTTTGCAAACAATAACAAAAAAGGGAATTGATTTTATCAACGAGGAAATCATCAAGATTAATCCGCAAAACAAAACCGTTACTACACCATCAAAAGAACTACCATATGATTATCTGATAATTGCACTTGGAGTTGAGCTTGCACCAGAACAAATTCCAGGTCTTTCAAATAATGGATTAGTCTTGTATGAGCTAAAGGACGTCCCAAAAATTCGTGATGCAATAAAGAGAATAAAGTCAGGCAAGATAGCAATGGCAATAATGGGCTTGCCTTACAAATGTCCGCCAGCTCCCTATGAGGCAGCTCTTCTCATAAGATCGATGCTAAAAGATACTGGTGCCAGTGATTCTGTAAAAATTGATTTTTACAGTCCAACTCCAATAACACTTCCAGCAGGTGGACCTCAAGTGAGCGAAGAACTATTGCAACTTTTAAAATCAAAAAACATAGAGTTTCATGGATCACATAAAACAATCTCTATTGGACCAAAGACACTCAAGTTTGAAGAATCTGTAGCTGGTTTTGATCTTCTTATCGCAGTTCCACCACACAAGGCTCCATCAGTTGTAGTTGAAGCAGGCTTTGCAGAAAAGGGAAAATTCATTGCAGTTGACAGAACCTGTAAAACAAATTTTGAAAATGTCTATGCAATAGGTGATGTGAATCAAATCATGGTTACAGATAAAATTGCAGTTCCAAAGGCAGGAATTTTTGCAGAAGGAGAGGGCGTTACTGTTGCTAGAAATATTATATCAAAAATAAAAAGCGAGCAAGAAAAAGAGATCTTTGATGGTAAGGGAGGATGTTTTGTAGAAGTTGGCAAAAAAGTTGCAGGATATCTGCAAGTAGACATGTTTGCTAATCCAAACCCTATTACCTTACTCCAGCAACCATCAGAAGAACATTTTGCAGACAAGGAAAAATTTGAAAAAGACAGACTGGCAAAGTGGTTGTAATACTAAACTAATTTTGCAAATTTTTTCCTGTAAATAAATCCAACAATCCCAGAACCAACAAAGGTTGCAGTCCAGTACAACCAGAGATCGTTAAGATAACCAGACACTAAAGCTGGTGCTAAAGATCTGGCTGGATTCATAGATGCACCTGAGATAAATGACAAAAAGAAAATATCTAATCCAATTATACCGCCTATTGCAATCCCACTAAATCCTCTCAATCCCTTCGTATGTACAACTACCAGAATCACGGCCATCAATAATGCTGTAGTTAGAACTTCAACACCAAATATGAGAGGTAAGGGAAAACGATAATCTGGTGCGTTTGCTCCTAGATTTGCCTCTGTACCTATCACATATTTCACAAAAATACTTGCTAATAATGCACCAATTATTTCTGCAGCAAAGTATACTGGCAAGAGATTTTTTGGCATGTGTTTTGTAACAAGATAACCTATTGTTACTGCAGGATTGAAATGCGCCATTGAAACTTTTCCAAAAGCATAAACCATCAAAGCAACAGCAACAGCCGGTGCTAGTGCAACAAACCATAAACCAAATGCTCCCACATATTTTGCATCCAGAACTACTGAACCAGTAGCAAATACAACTACAACAAACGTACCAATTAGCTCAGCAAAGAACTTTTTTTGGTTAGATGATAGGCCGTTTAACCTAGAGACTTGCAACAAGCTCCTTTACCTTTGTTTCAATTTCATCCCTGATCTTTCTGACCTGTTCTATTGGCTTGCCTTTTGGATCAGGAATATTCCAATCTATTACATTGTTTACAAACAGTGCGGGGCAGGATTCTTTATCCATACATCCCATGTTTACAACCTTTGCAGATTTTTTTATCATCTCATCAGAAAGTACTTTGGGTTTTTGTCCTGTTATGTCTATTCCAATTTCTTTCATTACTTGAACTGCAAGTGGGTTAATTTCACTGCTAGGTTTTGTGCCAGCACTTTGTGGTAAAAATTCTGACAGTGCAAGTTTTCTAAAGAAACCTTCTGCCATCTGACTTCTCCCAGCATTTTCTACACATACAAAAAGAATTTTTTTTGTATCAGACATGTAATGCTTATATAAATCTATATTTATATAAACATTAATTGATATGAATGGGTTGACCCTGCTAAAATGTATCTGTGATGAGACACGCTTTAGCATACTTGAACTGCTTCAAGAGAACAAGGAACTTTGTGTCAATGACTTGGTTTCCAAACTAAAAAAAGACCAACCACTAGTTTCTCATCATCTGAGAGCCTTGAAGGAATGCAACATAATTCATTCAAGAGGAAACGGAAAGATGACAATGTATTCAATTTCTAACAAAGAGACGGCAAAATTAATTGCAAACATTACTAATGCTGGAGAAAAGATTGCCACAATTTGTAATGATCCTGCATGCTGTTCATGATTTTATGATGCAATACAGTAACTCTGATTGTAATCTTGGAACAGAATTTTTTGATTTCAATAAATCCCACGATTTAATAATTTCACCATTGTCAGCAACTTGAGGGGCCGTAGTCTAGCTTGGTATGATGCTAGCCTGGGGTGCTAGAGGTCGCCGGTTCAAGTCCGGCCGGCCCCATACATTATCCAATCTTATCAAATTTCTGTAAACTTTTCCACAAATACCAAGTTGCCACACTTCGATAGGGTTTCCATCTCATACCGATCTTCTCTACTTCTTTTGGTTTTGGTAATTCCGACAGAGAAAACGCCATCTGCACTCCCTTTCTTAACCCAAGATCTCCTGTAGGCAATACATCTAGTCTTCCAAGTGAAAATATCAAAAACATCTCAGCAGTCCATCTGCCTATTCCTTTTACTTGAGTGAGGTGTTCAATAATTTCATCATCATTCATCTTAGATAATTTCCTCATCTTTAATTTTCTATCCTCAATTTTTTGTGCCAAATCTTTCAGATATTCTACTTTCATACCTGAAAGGCCAACTGAACGTAACTTGGCATCTCTTGTATTTAGTATCTGGTTAGCTGTTGGAAATTTTGGATAAAGTTTTTTGAATCTTGTAAATATTGCTTCTGCAGCAGCGCTTGCAAACTGTTGTGATATGATTGACTCTACCAAAACTGCAAAGTGATTGTTTCTTTTTTTAATCTGGTAATCTCCTATATGCTTAATAATTTTCACAAGATTTGGATCCTGTTTTAGGAAGCCAACTGCCTTACGATTTATCATGTTAGCTTGGTTCCGGATGTATTGTAATTACCGCGTTTTTAATTTGATTTTTTATTTTATATTCAATTTCCGATACAATATCATGTACCCTTTCAACTGACAGATTTCCATCAAATGAGCAATCTATGTCTATTTTGAAAATGTCTTGGAGTTGGAATGTTATGACTCTGCCAATTTTTTTTACTAATGGGTATTCCTTTATGGTTTTTGTAATCTGTTCCTCGATTGATAAATCTTCGATAGGTGAACTCTTTGGTATTGAGACAAATGGTTCAAGATGAATTGTGATGTGATTAATGTTAGGAATCGCATTTCGGATCTGAGTCTCTATATCATCTGAAATTTTATGGGCTTCTTCAAGGTGCATATTTCTATCTACCAAGACATGCAAGCTTATGAAGAGACCCTCGCCTGAAGTTGTAGAACTAACATTGTGTATTCCTTCAACTCCCTTTACTACAGATGCAACATGGTTTACTTTGTAATCAATCGGTACATCTTTCCATGTTGGTTCAAAATGAACTGTAACACTGGAATTTGCAATAGAGTTCTTGATATTTTTCTCTACATCGCTACTGATCTTATGAGCTTCTTCAAAACTTGCTGCACCGCTCAATGATATTTTTATCTCAGCAAAAATCTCACTACCTGATCTGCGCATTTGAACCGAATCAGTATTCATCACTCCTTCTGTTTTGTTTACAATATCTTGTACTTGCTTTACCATACCTGCAGGAATGGCATCAGTTAACTCTAGAGCATTTTTGTGAATCAGCTTTATGCTAAGAGCAGCAAGAAATACTCCCAAAATTAATGCCGCAATAAAATCTCCTTGGTAATAACCGATTATGACCAACAAAATTCCAACTAGTGCTACCGATGTCGCACTCATATCCATAAATGCATGATACAAGTCTACTCGCAAAGTAGAACCCTCTGTTTTTTTCAGTGCCCTTCTAAGAATTCCAATTCTAAAGATATCAGAACAAAGAGTGTATACTGCTGCTCCAATTGCCATTATCCCTGGAACAACGGTAGGAGGCGGACCTTGCATCCTTGAAATAGATTCGTAAATGAAAAAGGCCGCTATTACAAGAATAATAATACCGCCAACAAAACTGCCCATTGTCTCAATCTTACCATGGCCATACGTGTGCTCACGATCGGGAGGTTTTGCAGCCCATCTTGCTGCAACAAGCAAAATGACAGTAACGATAGAATCTAAAACAGCATGAATGCTATCTGTGATTAGAGCAAGACTGTTTGAAAATACTCCTATTGTAAGCTCTACCACAAACGCAGAAATTATTATAGCTAGTGAAATCCTAAGAGTATTTGTTTTAAGATTTTGTAAACTCATTTTTTCAGTCCCAATACTTGTAACACATCTTCAAAGTTTTTACGTGACTGGTCATTTTTGTATTTTTTTAATGAAGCAATCAGTTTTTTTCTATTAGGAACTTTGATTATTTTTTTTACCATATTTGCAATACCAGAGCCAATGAATATGCTCTGGGTTGCTGATGTTACATTTGATGTTCTTCTATTTACACTAGCACTTTCAAAATCAATTATGCAAGTTTTCTTGCCAACTATAACATGTTTGTGAATGTGACTTAGCTCACCGTGATCAAGACGGATTTTATCCAGACTATAACAATCTTCAAGCACCTTTAGTATGGTAGATCTAAGTTTTGCGGCACTACCTTTACCCTTTAGATCCCGAATCCAATCAATTATTTTTTTGCCTTCAAGATACTCCATTATTATGAAATTTTTGCTACTGTCTATCAGCTTTGGACCAACATCTACTTCGTTTGCTAACCTTAGAAGCTTTGCCTCACTTTTCATCTCAGGCCTACTTGCATCCATTCTGCGAATCTTCAAGGCCACTGTTTTTTTTCTTTGATTTGATAAAACCACAACGCCAACATAGCCCTTGCCAAGAACAGGCACATTGTTTAGTGTAGTAGTTCCAGTAAATGAGACTCCTTTAATTCCAAGCTTTTTGAGCTCCATGATTCGTTTTGAAAGCTCGCCTCTTGTTGCTTTTGGATAACCTAGAATTGAAGAATATGGTTCTATGGCAAGCTTGCTAAGGGGAACTAAAGAAGAATCCATCTGTAGTGGTTAGCTCTGTCAGAGCCTTTTTAATGGATTTGCTTGCAGCTTGTCTTCCATCAAATACCCTAAATCCTCGTTTGATATCAGATACCAGACCACTTGGAACACCAGATGTTGAAAGATTTTTTTTCAAAAGATTATTCAAAAAAAGCTTGGCATCATGGAATGATCTGTCTTGCAACGATAAAATTTTTCCAGACTCGTTAATCCATAACAATTTGTTTTTGTGATTTTTTGCAATAAAACTTTCTGATTCATTTTTTCTTAAAACTTCGGGGCCATTTTTTACCATGAACTTTTCAATTTTTGGTGAACGCAATAAGAAAATCATTGCAGCCTCTGACTTTTCATCTGTGGCAGAAGACTTGCGTAATACATCAAAGCCTGCAAGCTCAAGTTGACCTGAAATAGCAGTTGTTGCTCGCTTTATCTGACCCCAAATTATATCAGGGCTGCGAGGTTTGTAATTGAATTTGATAATTATTGTATTATAGAGATTTTTTTTGTTTGGGCGTAGTAGTTTTGGTTTGAAAAATGACAGTGAAGGTTTTTTCAAAAATGATCGTGCAGATAGAACAAACTTGCCTACACTTTCTGCTGATATCGCAGTTCCAAGGTTTCTGTTGCTGTCTATTGGATCTATTATTACAAGCGGTGTTTCAAATTTCTTGGTTGGGTTTCCTATGATTTGGTTTTGTACAAAATTTGAAGCAGCCTCTAGTACTCCAAGAAAACTTCCATAGTGTAATACGAGAACCTCAGCTACATAGCCGCCAAAGCCTTCTTTGGCTATCTCTGCACCATAAATGTCCATGGCAGTTAGGAATTTTTTCAACAGTCTTACTTCGTCTTTTTTTGTCTGATCAAGTGATTGTAGTATGAATTTTGTGTGAAAAGATGACCTGTCCGCAGCACTCTTCCATTGTCCTGCTTCTACGTCATAACATGGTACCACATTTACTAGGGTGCCTTTAACAGATGCTTCTACGTATGGATGATCTGAATACCTGACATATGGTTTGAATTTTTTTAGAGCATCAAAACCAATTTTTTTCCCAATCGACTCAAAAGTTTTTTCATCAGTATCATTTTTCAGTTTTACAAAAATGTCCAAATCAACTTCACCTTGAAGCCAAGTTCCTTTCGCATAGGAACCGCCAATCTCTACTCCTACAACATTGGGAAATTTGGTAGCTTGTTCTTTTACTAATTGTAAGGAATATTCCGCTAATTCTTTCATTGTTTCTTGTTCTTTTGCAGTAGGGATTGTGAATTTTTTGACCTGATCTAAAACTTTCATTTTGCTTTTATCACCTGTAAATCAGTGTATATAGGTCCGCTAGGAGTTAAGATACTTTTCTTAAATTTTAGCTCAGTAATGGTATCATGGCCTAGCTGAATTGTCTTTAACTTGTCCAATTCCTTGGAAATATCACTAATATTGTTTTTGATTCTAAAGATAGTCAGATGCGGCTTGAATGGTTTGTCACTTTTGAATCCTAGTGGAGCAAGTTTTTCCTCGACTTGTTTTGCAAGCTTGACAAGATTCTGTCCTGCAATCTCATCTACACCAATCCATATGACACGTGGAAACCTAGAATTTGGAAATGCACCAACGCCACTGAAGCTTATCTGGATTGGGCTAAATGTAATTGACTTTAATGATTCTATTATCTTTGGAGCAATTTCATCTGCTATCTCACCTAAGAAAAGTAACGTAAAGTGCATGTTTTCTTTGCTTACAGGTCTTGCTTTGAACTTTAGATCTGATTGAAGTTTTGCAATATGGTCTAGTACTTCATTATTTTGAATTTCTACAGCTACAAAAGTTCTCATCACAAGTTTTTTGGCAATCTGTTTATAATGATTTCCGGTAGCTTCATAGACTGGAAATTCTCAGCTAGCTAGCGTGACAAAGCTTATTGTTTGTCTTACTGGGATGCCAGGAGCTGGCAAATCTACAATAGCTGATGCTCTAAAATCAAAAGGCTTTGATAAGATAACCATGGGTGATGCTGTTAGAGCAGAAGCTACTAGAAGAAAGATTGATCCTACTGGAGAAAATTTGGGCAAGCTGATGCTTGAGATTAGAGAGAAAAATGGTCCTGGTGCAGTTGCAGAATTGATAAAAGATCAAATTGTAAACTCAAAATCTGACGTTATTCTAATTGACGGAGTGCGTTCCATTCCAGAAGTTGAGGTACTAAAAAAATTCGGGACAGTTAAGATTCTTGCTATTCATGCATCTGGTGATACTAGATTTGGATTTTTAACTAATAGAAAAAGATCAGATGATCCAGAAAATCGCGGTGAATTTGTCAAGCGAGATTCTAGAGAAATAGGAGTTGGGATGAGTGAATCGATTGCACTTGCAGATGAAACCATATCCAATAATAATCTCACAATTCCGCAACTAGTTGATTCTGCCTATAATATCATAAAAGGTTGGATAAAGTGAAAATTCCTGATATTGCATGTAAGATAGAAGCATATGCAGCTGTAAATCCTTCCGAAGATCCAGAAAAAGTTCGACTAGCAGTATCACATGTACTTTTAGATGCAAATTTCAAATATGAAGATGGTAGCATCAAAGCTACCTCAAAAGATCTTCAATCTCTTGCTAAAATTTATGATACCATTAGATCCCGCAAGGTCACCAAAGCATACAGACGACAGATGAGATTTCATACCCATGATACCACCACATGGTTTTATCTGAACAAGCAAGCAGCATTTGTTGATGTGATAGCAATCTGCGAAGAAGCAGAAGAATCTCCCATGGGACCAATCAAGATAATACTGCACTCTGAAGATATTTCTAAAGTGGTAGACTGGCTAGTTCCTGAATTTACTGAATAGCACAAATTTTTATCACAATTACTCAACTAGTATGCATTATCTGTCTTTTATTAAAATTAAAAGACTTGAGACTGCTTGATTGGAAAATTAATCATACTTGGAATTATTATAATAACTACAGTTATTCTTGTACCTAGCTTGACTAAGAATCCTAGCTTGCATTCAATAGAGGTAGCTGCAGATAAAATGCTGCCTAATTCTAATACAAAGAATCAAACTTTGATTGACATTACGCCTGTTAATTTGGACCAGCTGGATCCGAAATACGTAAACAAGCAAACTTTTGTGGGTCAGGTCTTTGACAAATCTAATGGAACATGTAAGATTTCAGTACCAGGACTTGCAGATACCATAAATAACAAAATAGAACTCACGCACATTCTTGATCTTCAAAACTGTCCATACAAGATTGGTGACCCGGTCTCAGTTTCAAAACTAGAACCTAAAGAGAACATACCAGTGCCTGTAAACCAACCAGGTTCAATAACCGTTGATCCATATCCAATACCGTCTGGTACTGATAATTCTAATTCGATAAATGCCAACTCAGTAACTTCAGATTCTTCTGCAATACCTGCTTACTATAATATTGTACAACTTACAGCATCAAACAAAGGAAACGATGTAATAATAAATTATGATGATACTTCTGGGAAAACCACTGATGTTACTGTTACATTAAGAAATTCTGAAAAGGAACTATTTTCAGGCAAATTTACCTCATCACAGTTTCAGACAATGGTAAATGATGTGCCAAATTCGCCTCATATTATAGATATGACTGTAGATAGCTCTGCATATGGTATATTGCATGCGTCTGTATATGCTCCTGCAAACAACCAGAACTCTACCATTTCCGGGATATTTACAAAATCCTAAATTCTACAATTTCAAAAATTGCGAATAAAATAATTATGACATGGTTGAAATCTTTGCAATGGGTTCAGAGATACTAGAAAAAGAAAAACAGGCACTTACCCCTGAATCTGGATTTAATCTTGTAGGAATAGATCCATTTGGGTCTGCAGGAAACATACTCTATCTGATAGAACATTTTGAAAAATATCAGGATGCATTAAAGGCAAAAAAGGAAAGAGATAATCCTGATGAATATTTGATTTTGTACCATGGCGCAACATGAGTTGAATTTTAAAACAGCTTTTAGAGTAATTTTGTCCAATTCAGATTACCACATGTTAACCTGATTCCTGTTACCTCACTTACCTGTTTATATAATCACTATACTATAGTAACTATACAAATGATAGTTAAAACAAAATCAAATTTGGAGAACAATTCTGGGATAAAAATAATCAAGGCTAGTGAACACTACAAAAATGATATGGGTTGGCTTAGTACATATCACCATTTCTCGTTTGCAGACTATCAAAATCCTGACAAGATGAACTTTGGACCTTTGCGTGTTTTCAATGATGATATCATACAACCAGCAACAGGATTTGACTTTCATTTACACAGGGATATGGAGATCATAACCTATGTCATAGAAGGTGATCTAGAGCACAAAGACAATCAGGGAAATCATGGAGTGATATATCCTGGAGAGGTTCAAAGAATGACAGCTGGATCTGGAATAATGCACTCGGAATTTAACCATTCTAAAGAAAAACCACTTAGACTATTGCAAATGTGGGTTTTTGCAAATAAAAAAGGGCTAGTACCATCGTGGGAACAGAAAAAGTTTTCAAAAGAAGAAAGAACAAACAAACTAGTACCAGTAATTGTATCTGAAAATACTAAGAATACAAATGCATTACATATTCATCAGGATGCTGCCTTTTACCTTTCAACCTTAACTCTTGGGAATCAGATAGAACACAAGTTAAGCGCGGGACGTAAATCATACTTGTTTGTAATTGACGGAGAGATAAAACTCAATAATAATTTGATGCAAACAAGGGATGCGGCCATGATTGAAAATGAAAATAATCTGGTAATCAAAGCAGAAAAACCAACTGAACTAATTCTAATTGATCTACCAGAAAAGTACGTCATAAATAACTAAAAACTCTGAAATTATAATCCAAAATAATAACTGGGTCTTTATCAAAACTTTTGATAAATATTAGATTTAGAAAAAATGAGGTGGAAAGATACTACTTTCCCGATTCAGTACTGTCTTTTTGTTCTCCGTCACCGTCTCCGCTTGGTCCTGGTACTGTACTTGCGCTGTTATGATAGTCGTTTGTTTCTCCGTCTTTCTGGTTGTCTGCGCCATTAGCGGCAGTCTGTACTTCGTTTGGACCGTCTTGTGGGTCAACTGTTGTTGATGTGGTTGATGTTGTTGATGTTACTGGTGTGGTTGGTTGTGCAAATACATTAGTTGTTATCCCAAATCCTATGGCTATTACTGCAATTGCCATCAGCGGAATTACTAAGAGCATTTTCTGGTTTTTCATGTTGTTTCGTTTCACCTCTTAAAAATATGATAATGGTTTTTTGTATATTATACTTGAGGGGCACTAGGCTAAATGAGATCAAAAAATTTGCTTGAGAATACAACCATTATGATACTAACATTAGATGATTGCACCAATAGCATGATTAACCTTTATGAGCGAAGCTTCTTGGTGGAAAAGAAGGAGAAAGTAGATTGCGCAATGCAAGAGATAATGATGAAGAGACTTCAGAAAACAGACAACGCATTTATGAATTCATTAAAAACAATCCGGGGGCTCATCTTAGAATGATTTGCAGAGAACTAGAATTAGCGATGGGTGCTACCCAACATCATCTTGCTATACTGGAAAAATCGGGTAGGATAAAATCAAAGAGGATTAATTTGCACCGACATTATTACGCATCTGATGTACTAGATGTGCAACATACACTACTTGCATTTTTGAGACAGGAAACAGCTAAAGACATTCTGATGTACTTGATAGAACACCCAAGTTCAACACAAACTGACATTGCAAATTTCAAAAATTTTTCACTCCCAACCATAAGCTGGCACATGTCAAGACTTGTAGAATCCGGTGTTGTTTCGTCAAGAAAAGACGGTAAAATTATCAAATATGATGTAATAGATGTTAAGAGCGTGGCTGCACTAGTAAAGGTCTATCATCCAAACATTTGGGACAAGCTCTCTGACAGTCTTGCAGAAATGTTTTTGGAGCTTGCCTCTAGGACAGAGGAGAAGGATGAGAAATGATATTAGGAAATATTCTGTTAATGTTCAATAGTATATCTGAAGGAGGAGAACCGCCTATTCTTCCAGCATCATTAGATTTTGCAAGTGGAATATTTGCAGCCTTTTTGCTAGCTCTGTCACTACTGGCATACAAGCGTACTAAGATGAAAAGGCTACTTTTTGTCTCTGCAGCCTTTGGGCTTTTTGCATTTAGGGCAATAATCCCAAGGTTAGATCTATTTCTCCCAAACTTAGATTTGTCAACAAGTATTGAAACCATATTATCTATAACTGGATTTGTAATATTGGGACTTTTCTTTTTGGCAATAGTAAAAAAACAAAAATCATAAAGAAAAAAATCTTTCAATATAATTATTTGAATTAATTCTTGAGATAAGAAAAATGATCTTAATTAGACAACCGTACCTCAAGTATAATATACAAAATCATTCTTCTTTTAGATGAACTCATATGTTTAATGTACTCGCACAAAAAACAAACCAGTTAAAACAATATCGTTCAGAAATGGGTATCATTGCAGACATTTTAGGCGTAGCTATGGATTGTGGTGCACAAGGTGCAATAATATCTTCTATAGCTAGAAGAGCAAATCTCTCACACTATGCAGCAGTAGACAAATGTCAGAAGCTAATAGATGCAGGACTAGTAAAATCAATTAAGGATAATAGAAATCGTATTTTTATCATTACAGAAAAAGGCATCAAATTCTTTCAACAATTTCAGGAATTCCAAATTTTTATACAGTCAGTAAATCTAAGGTATTAAAGAAATAGAGTTTTTAGCTGATTGCACCTGATATGATATATATCAAAATATATGATATTAGTTAGGAATCATTTTCAAGTATGCTAAAAAAACCATTTTCGCTTTTCGTTCTGATAATACTTGGTATTTCAGGTGCCATAGCTTGTACTACACCATATCTTATATCTCATACCACAATAGGGCTAGAATTCAAAGGTGGATACGAAATACTCTACACAGCAGAATCGCTTCAATCTGGAAAACCTGTCGACAAGGCTGCTTTGTTATCAACAGCTAATATCTTGGCTGCACGTGCAAACTCGCTTGGAGTCTCTGAACCTCAGGTAAGCATAGAGGGAGATCACGAGATAAGAGTAGATCTTGCTGGCGTGTCAAGTAATGCACAGGTCAGATCAATAATGGATGCTCAAAACAACTTGCCGCTAAAATTAACAGAAAAATATTCCGAGACAGTTGGTGGTGTACTAGGTAAATCAGATCTACAAGCTACATTTTGGGCTGGCATAATTGCATTAAGTATCGTTTTGTCGTTTATGATAATATTTTACCGTGGTGTCGGATTATTAGCCAGCTTTACTGTAGTGACATATTTGTGGCTCCTTCTTCTTGCCTTTAACGTATTTCACGGAGTCTTGTCTCTTGCAGCAGTAGTGACTTTTGTTCTTGGAATGGGAATAGCTGTAGATGCAAATATCATTGCTTACGAAAGAATCAAAGAAGAACTCAGAAAAGGCAAATCAATTGCTGATGCACTAAAAGAAGGCGAACATAATGCCTTTCACATAATCATGCACGCTAACATTACAACTGCTATTGCTGCCATAGTGCTTTTCTTCGCAGGTATAGGACCAATCAAAGGATTTGCGTTTACTCTAATACTTAGTATCATAGTCAGTATAGTAAGCAATGTCTTTCTTTCTAGACTATTGCTTAACCTGCTAGTCAGAAGCAATGCTGTAAAGAAACCATCATTTTTCGGTATGAGAATAAAACAGTCTGCAGAATCACTAAAACATTTTAGTTTTATAAAACATCGTTACAAGTTCTTTGTAATTTCTGCTGTCATTGGTGCAATAGGTGCGTTTATGCTATTTACAACGGAATTAAACTATGATATTGATTTCAAGGCTGGAACTGCTCTTGACATTACACTAGACAAATCAATCACACAAGATGATGCAACAAGTATAATGGAAAATGCTGGAGTTCCACCAGCTACAGTTGCAATTGGAGGTCAAAACAATAATCAGATTGCAGCTAGATTCGATAATGTCCTAAAGTCAGATGATGTAAATAGTATCATTAATGCCTTCAAAGAGAATTATACAAAAAATGTTGTGTATGAAGAGAACACATATGATCCTGCAGTAGCACGAGATTTGGAAACAAAAGCAGTTTACGTTATACTTACTGCCATTGCTGCAATTGTAGTGTTTGTTGCAATAAGATTCTCGTGGAGATTTTCTATTGCAAGTGCAGTTTCTGTATTAAACTCAGCATTCTTTGTCCTGGCCATGTTTGTCATATTCAAGTTGGAAATTGATGTAACTTTCATCGCTGCAATACTGACAGTAATAGGATTTGCAACATACAACACAATTGTAATCTTTGATAGAATACGTGAGAATCTCAAACTTAACACAGTAAAGAATCATGAAGAACTACATGTAATTGTTAATCAAAGCATATGGCAAATGATGACAAGATCAATTAATACTGTCATCACTGTTGTAATTGCTGCTGTTTGTGTGTATTTGTTTGGTGCAGAGCCTTTACATAATTTTGCACTGGCAATACTTTTTGGTTTGATCTGTGGTACTTATTCATCTATTTGTATTGGTACTCCAATATACTTCATGTTAAAGAAAAGATCATTAAAAATAGCAGAACCTCATATATGACAACTTCATTTTTACAATCTCCAATCGTACTTGAACCGCGAGACATAGCAAAAATGATAAAATGCAACAGGAACAGATGCAGAAAATGTGTCAGTGAATTAAAGGAAGGAGATGTTGTTATTCGTACTGGTAAGCATCCTACCAAATATTACCACAAAGATTGTTTCAAACAGTATTAGAGAACATAAAAAATAAAAATTCGTTTTGCATTTTCTAAGAATCATTTATTCACTATTGAGAGAAGCTCAGGCAATGCTTTTGCAGACGTTGATCTAATAGAAAGATCCATGTCTTTAGACATTAAAGTTTCCTCTGGATTTACCTCAACCAAAATGGCTCCATTTTGTTTTGCATAAATTGGTAACATGTTTGCAGGTGATACTGCAAGTGACGTTCCTACTACAAACATTACATTGCACGAATTTGCTTGCATTATAGCTTCACTCCAGACATTTTGTGGTAATGCTTCACCAAACCATACCACATCAGGCCTTAACATATTACTGCACTTGCAGCGAGGCGGAAGCTCTGAAAAATCACCTGTAATTTTTTCTTTAAAATCACAGACAGTACACTTTATTGTAATAATGCTTCCATGTAATTCATAGACCTGACTACTTCCTGCTCTTTGGTGCAATCCATCTATGTTTTGAGTCAGGACACGAACCTGTTTGTATTTTTCTAAATTTGCTATGGCAGTATGACCTGCATTTGGCTTTGCAGCAAGTATATTTTTTCTTCTCTCATCATACCATTCCCATACTAGCTTTGGATTTTCATAAAATGCATCAATTGTTGCAAGCTGCATAGCATCATATTTTCTCCACAGACCATCTTTTCCCCTAAAGGTAGGAATGCCGCTTTCCTGTGATATGCCAGCACCAGTAACAAAAACAATTTTTTCTGCTTGGGATAATTTGTCAGCTATTGATTCAAACATTTCATTTTATGTCTATTTCTAAAAGATCCTTTGCTGCTATTACGGAATGATGTATGGTTTGAGCTTCTTTTACTAGAATCTCTGCATCGTCATATCTTGCAGAAAAGTGAGTCAGGATCAAGTTTGAGACGCCTGCCTTTTTTGCTAATTCTGCAGCTTCTTTTGCTGTGGAATGAAAATTTTCCTTTGCCTTTTCTTTTAGCTCATCTGAATATGTGGAATCAAATGTGATGTAATCACAATTTTTGAAAAACTCTTCAAGCTTTTTTGTTGGCCTTGTATCTCCTGATATTCCAATTTTTTTACCTGGTCGTTTTTGTCCCATTACTTCAGATGGCTTGATTGTTTTATCTCCAACCCTGACTTCTTTGCCGCTCTGAAGATCATGCCAGAGCTTACCTTCTGGAATTCCCAATGCCTTTGCTTTCTCAAGATAAAACTTGCCGGGCTTGTCCTTTTCATGAAACACATACGAATATGCAGGAATGGAGTGTTCTGCCTCACAGCAATGTATCGTATATGATTCATCATCAAGTACCAATCCTTCTTTTATCATCATTATTCTAACAGGAAATGTAAGACCAAAGTTTAGCACTTTGAGATTTGCTGCCATAAAATCCTCTATCCCCTTTGGACCATAGATGTCAATTGATTCTGTTCTGTTTTGCAAAGACATTGTTTGCAGTAATCCTAGTATGCCAACAACGTGGTCACCATGCAAGTGTGTTACAAAGATCTTCATCTTTTTGTTCCAGCCAATCTTTGATTTTAGAAAAGAGACCTGTGCGCCTTCACCTGCATCAAACATCAAAATCTCCTTGTCTAAGACTAGACAAATGCATGTCATGCCTCGATTTTCTGTTGGCATTGCTGCCGATGTTCCCAAAAATACTAGCTTCATTTTACCACTATAGTCCTAGTCAAACTCTTGTGCCTATAGATATCATATTTTTTTGTTGGGTTTAATTCTATCTGGTCCATGGCACCTTTTTTGTACATGATGGCAATCTTTTTTCTCTTTGGTAAAATTGAGATAAAATCATGTAAGAGTTTTTTTGGAGACTGGGATGATTTTGAAGAATTACCGTATGGCAGATCGGTAACAATTCCATCTATCTTGTCTTTGATCTTTTGTAGATGTTCGTATCCTGCATTAATTATTTTTGAATTAAATCCATTTGAGGACAGATTCTTCTTTGCAATATTGCACATCTTTTCATCAAAATCAATTCCAATGGAGTGTATCCCCATCGATTCAGCTTCTAACAATATGGTTCCAGAACCACAGAAGGGATCACACAAAGTTTCCTTTTCATTTAATCCTGATAGATTCACCATGACTCTGCTAAGCTTCCAATGAAGCTCAGACGATGATTTTATTACTTTTTTTGGTCTTGGGGGCTCTGAAATCTTGGTAGTGTATCCGATATAGCTTTGTGAGTCTGTAAAAATAAGATAAACGGTAAGTGATGGATTTGACAAGGAGACCTTGGCTCCCGAAGTCTGTTTTATTGCAGCACCTGCTGTTTTTTCTATCTTGGAAAGATCCATCTTTTTTGATGTGAGGTTAATTGCTCTGCAGGCAAATGTTTCTGGCTTGTGCATAAGAGAGAGATCCACTTCTGAGAACAAATCAGAAAATGTACCTGCTATCTTTCCAGCAGTTCTCACAAATGTAGCTCTCTGAGATATCTTACTCCATGGAATAGTAGAGTTTGTTATTACTAGTTTAGAATCTGTCTTAAATGATGTCTTGATATCATAGCTTTTTGATATTGCAATTATCTCATCTCTTGCAAGCTCAACATTTTCTCCAGAGACTACAAAGAAGCTTTGCGGCATTATACGATTGCCTTTGCTATTATAGGCGAGACATCAACTATACCAGTCTTGCCAGGAATTGTATTTGTGCTGACTATCTTTGAAACTCCTGCTTTTCTGATTCTCTTTTCTGCATCACCAATTAGCAATGCATGTGTACAAGCTGCATAGATATTTCTGCACTTTTGCTTTTTTAGAAACTCTGCAGCCTTTACTATACTTCCACCAGTGCTTATCATATCATCAACTAGAATCAAGTCTCTTCCTTTGACTTGTTTTTGGTTTTTTGATCTAATCTCTACTATTCCGGTCCTTCTGTCACGATGTTTCTTTAGTGCGATAAACTTTACACCAAATTGATTTGCAAAGTCTCTTGCTCTTGCAATCCCGCCACAGTCTGGTGAAACCACAAGAGGATCTTTGAGATTTAATTTCTTGAAATATTTCACCAATTCTGGTATGGCACTGACATTTTTTGAGGGAATTTTAAAATGATTTAGAGCCATTTTACTATGAATATCAACTACAATTACTTTGGTTGCTCCTGCAGCTTTTAGCATATTTGCAACAATTGACATGGTAGCTACCTCGCCTGGCAGAAATTCTCTGTCTTGTCTTGCATATCCAAGATATGGTATTACAGCAATGACTTGGGATGAATGTTTTTTTGCCTTTGAAACATGCAAAAGTGCTTGGATTAGGTTAGAATCAACTGGAGGATATGTTGAATGTACTACGACAACCTTTCCGCTTGGTTTTCCAGAAATTGTTATCTTGCTTTCTCCATCTGGAAAAATTCGTAATTCTGATTTGAGATACTTTGCCTTTAGTTTTTTTGCTATCTTTTTAGCAAGGTCTTCGGAAGCTTTTCCGCCTATTACCATATAATTACTCAACAAACTCATTCGAGTTGCGAGTTATTCTTAAGTTTTGAGGAGACGTTTAAACAATACAATCACAACATAAAATCATGCTAAACAGAATAGTCTCCTTTCTTCCAAGCGCTACAGAGATACTCTACGAGCTAGGTGCAGGAGATCAAATTGTCGGCGTAACACACGAATGCAACTATCCAAAACAAGCTAAAACTAAACCACGCGTAATTCATTCTTCTTTTGATCCAGATACCATGACAAGCCAAGAAATAGACAACAAGGTAGTAGACCTGATGCATTCAGGAAAAGACATTTACATTTTAGATGAAGATATCCTCAAAAAAGCAAACCCAAATCTGATCATTTCCCAAGGCATATGCGAAGTATGCTCTCCTTATACAAAAGAAGTCAACAGAGCTGTTACCATACTAGACAACAAACCCGAAGTCCTGATCTTAGATCCGCGAAATTTAGATGATATTCTAACCAACATACTAGATGTTGCAAAAAAAGTAGGAAAAGAAAAAGAAGCTCAAAGCTTTATTGATTCACTAAAAAAACGAATCATATCCGTACAAACAAGACCAAAAAAATCAAAACCCAAAATACTTTGTGTGGAATGGCTAGATCCACTCTTTACTGCAGGCCATTGGGTACCTCAATTGGTAGAAATGGTAGGCGGAATTAACGGAATAAGCTCAACAGGTGACCAATCCCGCAGAATGGAAATTGATGAGACAATCAAGTTTGATCCTGATATCATAATACTAATGCCATGCGGATTTGACGTAAAAAGAACCATTCTAGAATACGAAAAGCTTGCCAATAATATACAATGGAAATCACTTGCAGCAGTACAAAACAATCAAGTCTATGCAGTAAATGCAAACGAGTATTTTAGCAAGCCAGGACCAAGAACAGTAACAGGTCTTGAGATTTTAGCAAAAATCATAAACCCAAAAACATACGCAGATCTAACAATACCAGATGATTCATTTCAAAAAATTAACACGAAAAATTAGATATTAGGTTAAAAAGCTGATTATACCATGGACTTAGTTTTTTCAGATATTCACGCGGACATTGATGGATTAGAATCAATCTTGGATATGGCATCAAGCAGTGACTTTATAAAAAAATACGGCAACTATTCCAGAATAATTAATCTTGGCGATGTATTGGAACGAGGCATACATCCAAAACAAGTACTGGATAAACTACAATCTCTTGAAAAAAATTATCCAATTGTTTCTGTTCTGGGAAACCATGACGAGGCGTTTTTACATAACAAACTGATTGGAGCTAGTTCAATTGAAAGCATGGATGCACATGCCAAATTATCCAAAGAGGATATTGCATTTTTCAAACAAAACAATGATGAAACGTTTGGCCAGCAGTTTTTCATTGATAAAAAAAATAAACTATTATGCGTCCATGGCGGTCCACTAGATCCAAAAAAAATCACACCAAAAAATGCAAACGACGAATCCTGGCTGTATCACAGGTCTTGGCAAAGGCTTACGCCAGAGGATTTTGAGTTTTTTAATTATTCTGGGTATCATTACAAAGCGTCTTCCGCATTTGACGAGGCAAAAAATAGCCAATCTCATATTATTTTGTGTGGGCACCAGCACGAAGAGACAGCTCTCATCCAAGATGGTGAGATTCGCGAAATCTATCATTCCCTCAAAGTAACGCAAGAAAAAACCTCAAACCATATACTAGAAAAAAGGGAAATTGAGATTAACCCGTCACACAATTATATTATAAGACTAGGTCTTGGCGGTCCAGCTGGTAAATATGGCGGAGGACATGCAGATCCACACTTTGGAATCATACAATATGATCCAAAAAAAGTAATATTATTTACGGTAAAATCAATCTAGAAAACATGAGTGCCACAGAATCACTGCGCAATGATCACAAACAAATCAGACGACTAGAAAAAATCATCATACAATGTTACACCAAGCTATATGCAGGACAAGACATTCCATTTTCTGATATAGAACAAATGACAATTATAATGTCAGAGTTTTTAGATGCAATCCACTATTCCAGAGAAGAGGATGCATACTTTGCCTGTGTTGCAAGCTATGATACTTTGAAAGAAGAGATTAGAGGATTCATGATAGAGCACGAGTTTGCAAGAAGAATTGCAAAAAGCATCTCTACACATCTGCAAAGCTGGAAAAAGGGAAATGACGAAAGGGAACCTGTTGCACGATTTCTCAAAGCTTATGTAGTTTACCTAAACGATCATATGACAAAAGAAGATCGCTTCTTTGATGTTGCCGAAAAAGAAATTCTATCCCAAGAAGAAGAAAAGATGATGTACGAGGAATTTCGTGCAGTCATTGCCGTTACCACAAAACTAGATGAGATGTTGGAATTGATTTCTGGATTAGAACAAAGACCTTGGATGAAATAATTATTCCTCAAAGACAGATTTTACTTTGGGATAAACAGACGAATCTGTTTCCTTTTTGGATTGGTAACTTGTTTTCATGATTATGATACCAATGCAGAATTATTATATATCATCACCATAGTATGCAAACTGTACATACCATGATGACTAGTATTGCACACCTTAGAGTCCACATTGCACCAGTTGGCTTTGAGATAGACAGAATTGCCATTCCAGCAAGAAACATGAAAGCAGACAAGGTTTGGCTTTTGATGCATGGCGACCCTGCAAAGGACAAGGCAAGAGATTACATGGAAAAGATTAGGACCCATCTTAAAAAAGACAAGATCACAGTCCAAGTGGTATATTCAGATAGGTTTGATCTATTCAAGATCTTAAAATCAGTCAAAGAAATTGTTCAAAAAGAACAAGGAAATGATATTTTTGTCAACGTATCATCTGGCTCGAAAATTCAAGCTATAGCATGCATGATGGCATGCATGATGTTTAAAGGAAAAAATAAACTTACTCCATACTATGCCGAACCAGAAAGCTATGCAAGTGTAAAAGGGGCACAGCTTTCCTCTGGATTAAAAACAGTTGTACAGCTTCCCGCATATGAAATTCACACACCAAAGCCAGTTCTAGTACAGGCTCTAAAAATAATAAAAGAAAATGGAGGAAAAATAACTAAAAAAGAAATGGCAAAGCTTGCCTATGAAAACAAGCTAATTGTAGTAAATGCAAGAGAAGAAAATTTTCAGCAAGCCAGATTTGCCAGCCTTGACAAAAACATCATACAGCCATTACTCCAGGAATGGAAGTTTATTGAAATTGAACAAATTGGAAGAAACCGCTGGATAAAAATAACTCAAGAAGGGCTAGGTGCAGAGGAATTTCTTACGTAGTTAGCTCTGGTTTTACTGTCCATGCTATTGCCATGCCAATAAATGGAATGGAAACTATGGCAGCAATATACACATAGGCCCTATACTGCTCGCTGTGTGCAGGATCAGGATGTGTTATAAGAATGGGTACTGGAAGCGCACATGCAAACCAGACAATAGATAACATGATTATAATTTTTAGTGATCTCTTTTTACTTGGTGTCACGGTATGATTTTGGTATTGGTTCTATTAATTTGATTAGTATGATTATCTGGCAGCCATACCGCCATCTAGAGGCAAGACAGCTCCTGTGACCCATGAGGAGTCATCTGAGGCAAAGTACAAAATGGCCTTTGCCACATCCTCAGGTGTTCCTATTCTGCCAATGGGATGTTCTGATATTGCCATATCTCTATCTGATTCCGTAGAAAGATAGGGCTTTGTCATGTCTGTCTCAACCATTCCAGGGCAGACACAATTTACTCGAATTTTCCATTTTGCATATTCTATTGCCCACGCCTTTGTCAATAACACCAGTGCGCCCTTTGATGCAGTATATGCATCAGCTTCAAAATTTTCAAATGCCTTCAAACCTGCATCAGATGAAACATTGATGATGCACCCACCATTTTTTTCCATGTGTGGTATGACAGCTTTTGTAAAGCGAAATTGTCCAGTCAGATTTACATCAATTACTTCATTCCATTCTTTTTCTAAAATTTTGTGCAACGGTTTTACATGTGGAAAAATTCCTGCATTATTTACCAAAATGTCTATCTTGCCAAATTTTTCCAGTGTCTCTTTTACAACATTTTGTACATCTGATTCATTTCTGATATCTCCTGAAACAGAAAAAACATTACCAATTTCCTTTACAGCATCTTGCAGTCTTTTTGGATCCTTTGATGTTATAGTTACATTTGCACCTTCTTTTACGAAAAGTTTAGCTGTTGCCTTTCCAATTCCCCTGCTGCCACCTGTTATGATGGCAACCTTTCCTGCTAGTTTCATAAAATGAAATACGACAAGTAGCTTTTTAATTTTAGAGCTTTATTCCAAAAGTTATGTGACGGTTCAATACAAAGTTCACACCAGATGCTATCACTATAGAAATTAATGCGGCCAAAATATAATACATGGCAAGCTTGTCCACAAATATGTAGTTAAACCCAAGCTGAATTAACATGCCAACTAAACTAATGGCAATGAATTTCCCATACATGAAAATTGTCCTTTGCTTTGCCATCGTGTCCTTGAAAGTCCAAGTTTTATTTAGTATGAAATTTGTTGTCATGGAAAGATAGATTGCAATAGCTGATGATAGAAGATACCATAATCCTGCATATTCTTTTATCGCATAAAGGAGACCAAGATTAACCAATACACCACTTGCGCCAACTAGATAATACTGAAAAGCATGTTTTGCAAAAAGGGAGAATCTGTCTGATCTTTTCTGTTCCCCTACTGCCATGTTTCTACCAAGATTTACTGACTTAATAAATCCTAAAACTGTAACTGTCAGATCTGTGAATCAGATCAGTCATCTATATCACACCAAAAATCAATTTGTTCCAAAAAATGATTTTTATTTGTTCCACATTCCATAAAGATTCGATCATAATTGTATAATTTTGTTAAATACAAAAGAAATCATAAAAAAATTCTTACAAAGTGATAAATACTTCAAAGACATATACTAAAACATGCAGAAAGATGCCAAATCTACTGCTTAAATTGCGTGGTTCCGCAGATTTGGTTTGAAATCCACCGCTATCGGTTCGGATTCATAAGAGGTAATCTCTGTTTATCTGACGGGGGGCCACGCCAATTATCTTCTATTTAGTTCAACTGATACACTACCATCTACATTGCCATGCGGATCTATTCTGATCTGAATTTTCTGGTCCTGTGGAATCTCAATTATTTTGTTGCCCAAATAATCCCAGGTGTCGTAGCTTGAAATCCCCGTGTTGTGTATAGTTCCATTAAGACTGAAATCCTCGTTGTAAGAAAAATTTCCTTTTAGTGAAATTGAAAGATTTTGGGGGCTGTCACCATTTGGTACAAAACTAAATTGATATGTCCCCTTTTGAATTTTGAAATTATCTGTAAAGATTCCATTGTTGTAAAGTTTAGGATCTGCTAGTGTTACATGATATACTGTGTTGGTTTCATTTTTAGGCTGTAATGAAATTGCAATTGCTATTGTAATAATTACCACAGCTAGAATATAGACAGATTTCCTCATCAAGATATGATTGGTTTTTGAGTATTTTAAAAAATTATAGTTTAAGGGATTCTTTGAGCCCTTTGTACCTGTTTCTTATGGTTACCTCAGTTACTCCAGCTGCCTGTGCAACATCTTTCTGAGTTTTGTTCTCGCCGTTCATCACACAAGATAGATACAACGCAGCTGCAGCAAGTCCCATTGGATCTTTACCAGCAGAGATTTCAATTTCTGCAGCATCTTTTAATATCAACAATGCTTTTCGTTTTGTCTTTTCACTCAAACCTGCTTTGCTTGCAATTCTTGCTACACATTTTATAGGATCTACTACTGGCATTTTTAGATCAAGTTCTCTTAAGAGTAACCTGTAGCATCTTGCCACATCCTTTCTTTTTATGTTAATTCCATTTGCAACATCGGTTAAAGTTCGTGGAGTTTCAGTATCTCTACATGCAGCATAAAGTGCAGCCGCAACTAGTCCTGGAATTGATCTACCTCTGACAAGGCCTTTGTCCAATGCCTTTCTGTATATGTATGCCGTTTTTTCTATGACGGCATCTGAAAGTGCAAGCTTGTCTTTTAGTCTATCAAGCTCACTGAACGCTTGTCTAAAGTTTCTATCAACTGGCTCGTGGACCTGACTTCTACTGTCCCAAGTTCTGAGTCTTTCTATTGTGCTTTTCATAGATGCCGATAGAGGTTTTCCAGATGCATCCTTGTCTGCAGGACCAATAATTGTCGCTAGTCCCATATCGTGCATTGCAAGTGATGTTGGAGTTCCAGTTCTACTTCGGTCCTCATGTTCTTCTTTGGAAAAAGATCTCCATTCCGGACCTGATTCCTCTACTCTTTCAGTTAGAACAAAACCGCAACCACCGCAGAACATTTCTCCGGTAGTACTATCCGTAACCATTGGACCTTTTCCACAACGTGGACAGCGTCCTCCGCCACCGAAAGATTCGCGCGTCATATAATATCTAATAAAAGTTTCGGTCAAACGACAATAAAAAGGTTTAACTATTACCACAGATTGAAATTATTATTATAATAATATAGATAATATCAGAAAATAAGAAATTTTTAATTAAAAATATATAAAATTTATAAAAATAATCATTTTATTTAGTCATAATATTATTATTTTTTAAGAAATTTAAATGGAGTCATCTCTCTTATTGATTTTTTAGTTGTTGTTTTGAAAATGTCTCAAAAATTAATTTTATTTTCTCTCAATGAGACAAATTCGATTTAGAAATTTCAAAAATTATTTTCAAAAACAAAAAAAGAGACCAAAATAATTTTTGATTTGAAAAATTGTTTTTGATGCCAAAAACTCCCAAATGCAAATATTTAAATACGATTTTTTTGTTGGATCGACATTAAATAAAATGGAAAAATGTCCACTTTGCTGTGAATCACAGCAATCACAAACTGCGCTGGCGATTCACATAAAGAAAATCCATCCGCAGAGAAATATTGCGATGCAAATAGTGCAATAATTCTTTGCTTCTAGGATAGGTTCGTAGGATGTATCCAATTTAGGTTATCCACAAATTTTCATATTTTTGTTATAAAAACAGGAAAAAACATTGTTTTTGCATATGTTGATACTTGAGGCAAGCACGGTTTTGTTAGCTAAATTTAGCATACTGTGAACCTCATTTCACACCTTTAATTAATAACTAATTTTCTTAGTCGTTACCATGACAACTTTCGCAAATAACTGGCAAAGACCACAGACACCAAGCATTGGTGAAAGATTCAATGACGCTATAAAACCAAAAGGTGCACTAAAGCCAAGAATGGAGACTGCGATAAAAAGACTTCAAACTCAAATTTCAAAATTAGATGGAATGATTACAAAACTAAAACAAAGAGATGAAAAACTTTTCAAAAGAATTGTAGTTGCAACACAACAACATGATCTTACCGCTAGCAAAGTTTTATCAAAAGAATTAGCAGAAGTACGCAAGGTAACCAAGCTCTTAGGAAATGCAAGAATGGCACTTGAGCAAATTGAGCTCAGACTAAGCACATTCCACGATCTTGGAGACACTGTTGTTACTATAATGCCAACAATAGGTTTGATGAAGAACCTCAGATCATCACTAATCAAATTCATGCCAGAAGCAGATCGTGAGCTAGGTGGAATGACTGAAATGCTCAACGGTTTGATGACAGACACATTCCACAGTGGCGACTTTGGAATCGATTCAGAAGCAACAACCGAAGAATCAGAAAAGATACTCCAAGAAGCAGCAGCAGTTGCAGAGGCGGCAGTAAACGACAAACTACCATCCATGCCTGCTGGTCAAGGTCAATCTTCTGCTCGTTACATCTAGTCAGTTTTATCTGATAGCCTGTAGCGAAGATATACTCTAAACAAAGCAAAAGAGGTAACTAGGATTCCAGAGGCAACAGCATATGTTATTGTATATCCAAACGAATTTGCAAGCTGCCCAGTACACAAGGCACCAATAAAAAGGCCAACCGTTGTAATTGAGCTGTTCACTCCAAGATATTTTCCTTCAAAACCCTGGGGAATGCTTTTGAAAAAAATAATTGAAGTTGCAGTACTAAAAATTGAAAAAGCAATGACCATTAAAGAAGCTGAAATAATTGCTACTGCAAAAGACCCTTGGCCTATTGTTATTGGAATAAACAATCCAGCTATTACTACTGCAGCTATTCTTGGCACATATGATAACGATATGGAGCGTTCCTCTCCCATTTTTGATATAAATCGTGGGGCCAAAAAGAAAACTGAGATCATTGCTGCAGTTTGAATCATGTAAATCAAAAAAACATCAGAGTTTGAAAACCCATAATTTTTTAGAAATGGTGTAAAAGCAGTAAAATAGATATTACTACCAAGATAAAATAAAAAGTTAGTAATATAGAAAACGCCTATCTCGTCAGTTACTCTTCCCTTAAAAATTGTAATTATGTGCTTATAGTCATGCAGCTCTGGAATCTTTGGCAAGTCAACATGGAAATGTGAAAATACATATCGTAAACCATGGATTGAATGTGCTATACTACTCCTTTCCAAATGGAACTGAGATTCTTTGATTGTCATACTAAGACCCATTGTAGCTACACACGCTGCTGCACATATCAAAAAATATGGTTTTAAATCAAAATACACACTTCCTATAGCACCAATTATCATTGCACCAAGCATACCAAAAGTTCCAATTATTGAAGTTCTTGCAAATAACCATCTCCATTGATTTTTATGAATAGATTCCATTACAAGTAATTGTGCAACAGGATTTTTGCCTACTATAAAGAAACCAAGTAGAGGAGAAATTACATAAAGGACATTAATGCTGTTTGTAAAATACATCATAAGACTGCAAAGCATCACAACAAAAAAAGTGACCAAAAGAACTGTGCGCCGTACATGAAATCTATCTATTATCTTTCCCCAAAATATGGCGCCAAAAGCAGAGGCGCCATTTTGCATAGCAACAATAATTGCAATTTCACCAATATTTCCTCCAAGAAAAATTACATACAATGGGATGACAGTACATAGACCTTGGGTGACAACGTTTGAAGGAAAAAGATACCATATCCACTTACTGTTCTTTGCACTAGACATTTATTTTGATACTCACAATGCAGTCCTATTATTGTATAATACATTCTAATAAATTCCATAAATTTGTCGATTTTAATTAAAACAAAATTGACTGTGGGAAAAATTTAATCATGCATGAGCGTGTATTAGACACGCCAAGCGCAAGGTAGGATCTTTTAAGGGATCCATAAGCCTGTCGATGACCTTTGTCATCGTTTCTTGGGAGTCTTTCATCCCATAGACCGACTTAGTCCTTTCGTGCGGAAGGGTTTTTCCTTGACCGCGTTGCCTGTTTTCTGCATGATGCCTATCTCGGAAGGATATTCCTTTGATAGGGACATATAATACGTGATTAAATTATTTAAAGTTTTATGCAAATTTGAGTTTAAAATTTCAAGATCTTTTTAAAACATGTAGTTACTATATCATTATACAATTTTTCTTGAAAATTATTCAATGAATACTTTTATGATACACTTGCATACGAATTGCATGACAAAAGAAATTGATCTTTATCATATGATATACGAATCAAACTTGGAGAGCAAACTTGAGCAGATCTTAATTGGATTGACAAAAGATAGTCAATCACCAGAAATTGAAGAAGCTATACGCAAGTTTCTATTGTTTGTACAACACGCATCTGAAAATTTTTGGGAAACATTTCACAATGCCAAGACATACCAAGAAAGACTAGAATGTTATTATCAATTCTCTAAAAATCAATGTCTTGCCGCTGAGGTTTTGATAGGAGATTTGGATTCGGTTTCTTCTGAACTTGATATTAAGGAAAACCTAAGTTCAATGCTAAAAGAAAGTTTTACTTTCTAGGTTATAATGAAGATTCAGATTTTGGACGTGATTCCTTAAATTTCTCTATCTTATTACCTTCTTCATTTACTATGCTATCAATGGACATGAGTTTTTCTCGTAGATTGTTAATCATTGTGCCCACATCATCTGCTTCTTTTTCTACATCTGTTCTTTTTTGTTGTAGTACTTTGATTCCATGTCTTTCCTCATCAATATACTGACCTACCTTGAGTAACTTCTCTTTAAGATTTTTAATATCAACAGATTCATCTTCAATACTCTTCTCAAGTTTTGTACGCTTATCTTTGAGATTCTTGATTAATAGACCAACGTAATCTATTGCTTCTTCAAGTTTTGTTCGTTTATCCATAAGCGATCTTATTCCAATGTCTTCAGTTGGTTGACTCATGTTGAATTGTTCAATAGGTTCCGGTATTTTTACTTGTTCAACAACTTTGTGCTCAATTTTAGGAGATTCTGCCTTTTGAGGTTCATAATGTGTGTCTTCAACCATAACACTACTTTCGGGTTCTTTTTCTGAGGAAAATTCATTTAATTTATTACGATTTTTTTTGAACCTCTCAAACATATTGCTTATCAATAATGTAATTTGCAATATATAAAAAGTTAATAGATTCACTCATTAGATACCTTGACCTCATTTTCCAAATATCTGATATAATCTCAAGTAAATGATTTCTTGCAAAAATGGTAAAACTTGAATGTAATATTGTTTGTAACTAGGCTAGATTCTTACTAAGTTTATTTAAATTGTGAAATTGAATATCTGATCAGATTTTATATGGTATGAATTCATGGGAATTTAGGAAGGAGGTGTAACGATGAGCTATAACGAAGGCGGTTTTGGCGAAAGTTCTGATAACCGAGGCTACGGCGGCGGTCGAAGGTTTGGCGGCGGTGGTAGACGCTTTGGAGGCGGCGGTAGACGATTTGATGACAGGCCAAAACCAGTAGAAACTGGCAAGGAATACGACGTATCCATAACAGAAATTAGTAGAAAGGGAGACGGTATTACAAGAGTAGATGGCTTTGTGATATTTGTCAAAGGTGGACAAATAGGACAAAATGCAAAAATCAAAGTCACTCAAGTGGGTGGACGATTTGCTACTGCTGAAGTAGTAGGAGAAGGTTCTCCACAACCTGCAGCAGAACCATCATCTGAATAAGTGCTGTCCAACTTCCAAAAACTAATTTTCTTTTCCTAATTTTTCTTATTTCTACAAACGTACTGTTTTCTTTTTAATTAATTCCACAATTTCCAGTTTTCTTTTAATATCAACATTTGGCTCTATTGTGACATACACTGTTTTCCGCTTTGGATATACTACAATTTGAGTCACTTTTTCACGTTCAATATGAACATAGTTTACCGGTCCTAGGCTTTTGTCAAATTGCTTTCGCATCTTCCTTCTGAGTGCAACTTGTTTGCAAAAATGCTCTTCCTCTCTTTGGGTTTTAAGCGAAGTTTTTCCTTCCTTCATAATGGCTTCAGATATGTTTCCTTTAAGATCTATTATTGCCGCAAACCTCATTCCAGGATCTATTGACAGGATGTCTTCTACAATAGGAACCAAGTGCGCTTTGCCGTTGCCATTTTTCAAGTTATGTCATGTCAGATTTTAAATTCGTTAAATATGTCTTGTTTTTTAATAGATGATTCGCTTTCCATAATCATAAGTTGTTGAATTTATGGCTATAATCAAACTATAGAATGCCTAGTACCTAATCACACATGTTTTTGTTTAATTTTGACGATCTAACATCTCTATTAACTTCATATTGCTTCTTGTAGGCAAGTTGGCTACCCAAAAGAGCCAGAGTCGTTTGGCGCGTTGGGTTATAATTCCGTAATCGGGGGGTTTGAAGCCAAACCTCCATTTCTTTTTAATTAAATAACAGCTAGAATCTCTCTAATTTTAGTCGCCCCCGCCAACACAAATTGACAATTTTTGGCAATTTCAAACTATGAAACACCCGTTCCGCTAGCCGTTCCGCTGTGACATTTCACGATGTCCCTGATAAAACATCGATTCTATAGAGATGGCATGTCAAAACAACAATACAGATCGGAAATGGGCATAATTTCCGATATTTTAGGTGTAACCATGGACGGAGGTACACAAGGCGTAATTGTATCTGCTATCTCAAGACGAGCAAACCTATCACACTATGCAGTGCTTGAAAAGTGTCAAAAACTAATTGATGCAGGCCTAGTAGAGTCAATGAAGGACAACAGAAACCGCCTCTTTGTGATTACCGAAAAAGGAATCAGATTCTTCCAAGAATTCCAAAGATTCCAGAATATTGTCCAAACGATGAACCTAAGGTATTAAACTATGGAACAAAGGGCACAATTGGTCCAAGCAGAGCATGCATTACCTGAAGGAATGCTTTTTGTAAGGATCACATATATTCTGTCAACGATGGTAAATGCACCTGTCGTAGCGGTATGCTTTTTCTTAGTAGCGATTTCATCATTTACTCAGTATTCATTTAGTTCTAGTTCAACTAAGGTTCTTGACTTTACCATTTATGCAGACGGCACTACTCATGTTTTTTATCAAATCAACGTGGATGAACAATCACCTGATGCTACAGTAAATCTATTTGGAAATACAACTGATAACTTTGTAGCTCAGGATGAAAATGGAACTTTACTTTCCAGTCAAATTAACATAAATTCGGTAACAATCCAAACGCTTGGAGCTTCTGTGGTTAAAATCGATTATGATACAGCTGATCTTGTGACAAAAAGTGGTAAGACATGGACATTTCATGTTGATTCGCCTACCGATTTCTCTCTAGCCTTACCAAAAAATACAGTAATTGTTGGAATGAGTACATATCCGCTTAATATGCAAATTGTTGATAATCAATCTCTTATCACTCTTCCAAGCGGCTCTGCTGACATTAGCTATGTGTTTGGAGTTTTGGGTACGAACCAAACTGCTACACTTGCTATAGCAAAAGCTCAAGATTTTATTAACAATATTAATTCAGAAGGAATCAAGACACCAATAGCTACTGCAAAACTTGCAGATGCCAATTCCGCATTCAGTCAAGGCAAGTATTCAAATGCAGAGGTTCTTGCTAATGATGCAAAGAACACAGCTTCTCAAGAACAACAAACGGCTCTTTCAAATCCAAAACCAACATCAGACAATACTTTATTTTTGATTGGTGGTGGTATTGCGGGAGCTGTTGCAGTATCTGTTGTTTTGATCAAAAGAACAAAAAATAGTAAACCAGTTAAAACAATTGAACTTTCTAAGAATGAAAACCTTGTAGTACCAGACAAGGAAACAATTTTTAGACTCAAACCTGAATTGCGCCAAGAGGACAAAGATATCGTGACATTTATCTCTGAAAATGGAGGCCAGGTCTATGAAAGTGAACTACGTAAAAAATTCCTCATGCCACGAACAACAACTTGGCGTGCGGTAAAACGCCTTGAAAGAGAAGGAATTGTTGAAATAGAAAAGATAGACCAACAAAACCTCATTAAACTACGAAAAATGTCGGAGGAAAATCAAGAATGAAATCATTAGCATTTGTTTTGTTTGTTTTGGTTGGAAGTCTAGTATTGACAAATTTGCCAGTTCCATCTTATGCTGATCCAAACCTTGATGTCTTGCTAAGAATTGCAACACAAGCAAGGGATAATATCAATATCCAATTATCCCAACTTCCAACAGTATCTGATGAAATTAACCAACTCTATAAACAAGGCTCAGAAGAAACTGATGCGTTATCACAATCAGTTTCACAAGCAGATCAAGCTTCCTCCAAGGAACACTTTCTTTCTGCAATGAAAATTTTCAAGGAGATAAATGATAAAATATCATCTCTTACACCTGTTGCCACAAGTAAACAACCCACTCAAATTGATACGTTACAATTAAAGAGTGAAATCAATAGAAAGCAAATGCTTGGAGATAGACTAAAAACAATTGCTATAAAGAACAACGTGGAAATAAATTTCACCAAATTTAATGAAACAATGCAAGACGCAAGACAAAATCTTGATGCTGGGAATGCCAATCAAGTAAATAATGATCTTGAAACTGCGAATCAGTTCCTCCTTGACGCTCATCAACTTCTTGCAGATGCTGCAAAAATGAAAACATCAGATAGAGCTAAAGACTTTACAGAAAAACAAATTCAAAGACTAAGTCAGGTAAAAGAAATTAACCCAATACAAAATGTAACACAATCATCTACTACTCCTTTCAATACACCTGTACCTCAAGTCACTAACGAAAGTCAGGTAAAAGAAATTAACCCAATACAAAATGTAACACAATCATCTACTACTCCTTTCAATACACCTGTACCTCAAGTCACTAACAAAAGTCAGACAGGAAATATACCTGATATGATTATTCAACTAAAACAGCTTGTTTCAGAGGGTAAAATTGACGAAGCACTAAAATTGATAAAATTAATTGAGGCCCTACAAAACCAAGAGACAAGTCCCCAAATACCTACAACTGAAACACCAAATGCAACACAGCCAGCCAATATGAATAATTTCAATACTACAGAAATAACAAATCCAGTTAACAACTCAACTATAACAAAACAGAATAACCAAACACAATCAGGGACAGTAAATAATGTAAATCCAACACAAAATTCCAACATCGTTAATAATCCACCTCATATTGACAATGAAAAAAGACTTCATGAAAATAGAAATAACCAAACACAATCAGGGACAGTAAATAATGTAAATCCAACACAAAATTCCAACATCGTTAATAATCCACCTCATATTGACAATGAAAAAAGACTTCATGAAAATAGAAATAACCAAACACAATCAGGGACAGTAAATAATGTAAATCCAACACAAAATTCCAACATCGTTAATAATCCACCTCATATTGACAATGAAAAAAGACTTCATGAAAATAGAAATAACCAAACACAATCAGGGACAGTAAATAATGTAAATGCTACGCAGAATGTCAATGCAGTTAATGATAACCAACATCATGTTAATAATAAAAAATCTCCTAAAGAGACTAATTCACAAAATCAAGATAGAAAAAAGATTAAGACTGACAATTCTAGAGATTAGCGATACAAAACTTACATAAACTTCATATATGTTTTTCATGGCAACTCATTACATGACTTCTAAACAAATTTCTGTTGGTGTAGGTATACCAATGATTGTAGTTGGAGCTTTACTTGCAGTATTACTTGCGCCAACACAAATTGAACTTAAAGACACGATTGAGTTCATAGGAAGTCTTATTGGAATACTTGGTGTAGTAATTTTCATAGCAGGACTTTTTGTGAGAAAAACACCACAAATAATATCCTAAGTCTTTACTATTCCAACAGAGATGAGGTATTGAATTTCAGCTGTAAATTCTTTGTCTGAGATCAATCCATTTGTCCACCAGCCTGCATTTGTTTTAATCCACCCTGGTATTTTCACATTAGAATTAGATTCATTAGAGGTTATAGGAGCTTGAATTATTCCTTGTCTTATTAGATAATTTATTCCTGTTGCAAAATCAGTATTACTAAAAAGATCTTGAGACCACCATTTGGCATTATTTTTTACCCAAGTTGGTATAGTTATTTCATTTGCATTGCCAAATGGAGAAAATTTTTGAACATCATTATTTGCCTTATCAATTACATACACATTATTTTTTGAATCAATAGCTAATCCAACTGGATTTGCAAATTGTCCAAGACTAGTACCAAAGGAACCCCAACTAACTAGAAATGTTCCATCAGAATCAAACTTTTGTATTCTATAATTATTTGTGTCTGCAACATAGGTGTAACCGTTAGAATCTATTGCTACGGAATTAGGATTGTTAAATCTGCCTTCTTCAGTACCTGTAGAACCAAAATAATTGATAATATCTACATTATTATTATATTTCAAAATTCTATTCGTATCTGAGGTTACAACATAAAAATTATTTTGAGAATCAAAAACAATTGAATTGGCTGCAGTAAAGTTTCCACCATAAGTAAGAGCAAGATGTAATTCATCTTTGTATTTTCCATTAAGATCAAATATTTGGATTTTATTTGTTCCAGAATCTAAAACAAAAATGTTCCCATTTCTATCTTCAGCTATAGAAGTGGGTGTATGAAACATTCCTGGAACCTCTCCATATGTTCCCCATGTTAATACAAAGTTTCCATTTTTATCAAATTTTTCTATACGCGCATTTCCAGTATCAGATATGTAAACATATTTTTGATCAACTAAAATTCCAGATGGATTTTGAAATTGTCCGTTTCCTGATCCAAATGATCCCCAAGACAAAAGCAGTTTTCCAGTAGAGTCAAATATCTTGATTTCTGAATTTCCAGAATCCACTACGTAGATGTTGTCGATAGAATCTATTGCGATAGCCCTGGGATTCTTGAAATTAACATTACTGCCAGAACCAAAAGTAGTAATTAATTTTGGTTTACTAAACTTAATAGACGAAACAGTGTCGATATTTTCTATAGGAACCCCCTGTACAAAGAATGTTGCAGTTCTTGTGGCACCGCTATAATCAATATACATATTCCATGTTCCTTGCACGTCGTTTTTGTCAATTTTATGTGGAATAATAATATCTCCTGATTTCATTGACACAGTGGTTTTGAGACTCTGTTTTCCATTTGGGTCTACAAACCAGAAACCTATGGAATTTGTAATCAAATTTGCACTATGAATTTTTGCACTAATAATCTCACCTGGTCTGTATTTTAATTTGTCAAGGAAAATTTCTAAATCAATATTTGGTTTTAGAGTAGATCTTGTTGTCACTTGAAATGAACCTTTTTGAGTGATTCCAGCATATTGTATTTCCAAATTATAGGTTCCAGGTTTGGTTGTAATATTTTCTAGGTGCAAATTTGTATTAACTGAGGTAACTGGAAATGTCCGGGATGTCGTATTGCCTAAAGGATTTGTGATTTTCATTGCACCACTTGATTCTTTTACTCTTGTAAACAAGAGGTGGAGATTGACACCATCTCCTGTATCGTATATTTGCTTATCTGTTTGCAAAAAAATTGTCATAAGATTTCTTACATCATCTATTAGAAATGGTACTTCAACAGAAATATTGTAATATTGAATCCTGAACTTATATTCTCCTGGAGGATTATCGTTATCAACAATTTCACTTATTGGAAAATTGTATACTGTACTATATTGAAAGGGCATTATGTCAATTTGCTTCAAATTCTTTACAAAAGTACCGTCGCTATTATAAAAATTTAAATGAAAAACCTGTGCTTTTGCAGCAACAGGAATGTAATATGATGTAGTGATGTTTATTTTCATAATATCAGGTTCATAGTAGAGTTCTTTGTCTGGAATTGCAATAAATTTGATAGGTTCTACCTTAAACGAAACTGTCTGCTTTATGCCACTGTATATATAATCTATTGACCAATTACCAAAGTAATTATCAAACGCATTTCTTAAAATCTGATGAGTTGCTTTACCTCCTTTGAACTGATCAAGGAAACCAGATATGTTAGAACCATCAGGTCTATGTGCTATCCATGATACGGATCCCATACCATATCCATGTATGTTAAGATCTACACTGATGTTGTCATTTGGACCAAAATCGGTAGATTCTGGAACAGCATCTATTGTAATTGCATGAGCTTCTTGAGGAATTAGAAAAATTAATGTTAAGAAGAGTAAACTTGCACAAAGTATGATTTTCACTACATCATTTTTCTATTTTGAACAAATAAATCATTTTAGTTACTCAGGCATAGATCCAATTGAATAAATATTGAAAAACTACAGATCGATTGCTTGAAAGTAAGACTATTTGAGATATTCACCTCACTTGAAGGAGAAGGGATACTATATGGAACAAAGACACTTTTTGTAAGACTAGCAGGTTGTCCTTTCAAATGTTTTTACTGTGATACTAAAGACTCCTTACCAATGGATTCTGGACAGGAATACACCATTGACGAAGCTTGTAAACTAATAGAAAATAATTTGGAAAAAAATACATACAAAGTCAATTTTACAGGAGGCGATCCTTTGGTACAATCTGAAGCAGTCTCCAAAATGGCAAAGTTTGTCAAGACAAAAAAAATTCCAACTTATCTTGAATCATCGTGTTATGACTCGAAAAGATTTTCCCAAGTTCTTCCATATCTTGATTACATCAAAATTGAATTTAAGACACCAGAATCAGAATTTGTTGATCCAAAACATTATTCTAAGCTTTTAGAAAATGAATTACAATGTCTTACACTAGCAGTAAATTCAAAAAAAATTACCTATATTAAAGTCGTAATAAATTCAAAAACTCAACTTGGACCATTTAAAAAGCTACTAGAGAAGATTTTTACTAGTATTTCTAAATCAAAAATTGCAGGATTTATAATACAGCCAACCTATGGTATAGCAGAGCCAAGTTTGAAACAGCTTCTTAGTTTTTATGATGCAGTTTATCCATATTATAATGAAGCACGAATAATTCCGCAACTTCATAAATTCATAGGTGCACCATGATGAATAAAGATAGAATAAGACGACTAGTAAGAGAACTAATAGCCGAAATAGGCGAAGATCCTACTCGCGAGGGTCTAGTGGATACTCCAGCCAGAATTGCAGATATGTACACAGAAATTTTCAATGGTTATGATGCCGAATCTGAACTATCTGTCAAGTTCTCTGAAGATTCTGATGTAATTATTGCAAAGGATATTCAATTTTATTCAATGTGTGAACATCATATGTTGCCTTTTTTTGGAAAGATTGCTATAGCATATTCGCCAAGTGGCAAAGTTTTTGGAATCTCAAAATTAGTTAGACTTGTAGAAAAATATACTAAAAGATTGCAAATACAAGAAAGGATTACAAAAAACATTGCAGATGAATTGTATTCAGAAGGAGTAAAGGGAGTTATTGTGATCACAGAAGGTGAACATCTTTGTATGAAAATGCGTGGTGTTGAAAACGATGCCAAAGTAACTACCGTTGCATATAGAGGAATTTACGACAAAAAAGAAGCTAGAACAGACATATTGGGTATGATTTACAATGCCAGCTCACAAACTAAAATAATCTAATTTTTTGAAAAAACTAAATAATAACGTCCAAACTACACCAAAACATGGGTGTACACAATAATGCACATGTACCAAAAGAATCGTTTCCTACATTCCTATGGTATGCCCTTGAATTCTTTATTGTGTTAGGAGCGGCCATTGGAATTTCATTGAATTCCATGAGTTATTTTCAAAAAATAGGATTTACAGTAGACATGACTGATTGGATATTTTGGGGAATAATTGGTGCAGTCTTTCTTGTCTATTATCTGATTGTACGAAATTTTATTTTGAAAAGACCTATTTTATCAAAAATCTAAAGATCTAGTTTTTGTACTCTGTTTTATCATATATTTTGGCTTTAAGAAATGCAACTTTTCGATTATTACATGATTCACAGCTACCGCAATGAATTTTGACATTGGCATAGCAACTCCAAGTTTTGAAGATTTCATCTCCAAGTCTTTTATAACCAATTTTTAAAAGATCACTTTTTGACAAACCAGACATAAAAGGAGTCCACACATTGATTTTCTTTCTGAGATTTTGCTTTATTCCATCAATTTCACCTTCATTAAATGCTCGTTCAATTAGTCTACTAAAGGAAGGTCTACAATCCGGATATCTTTGATCGCCCTTGTGGGCGCCATATGCTACTAATTGTGCATTTTTTGAAAATGCCCATGCAGAAGCAATTGAGAGAAAAACAGCATTTCTTATAGGAACTACAATAGAATAATCAAACTTGGAAGGAATTTTCATTTTTGAGTTTGTGAGCACATTTGTTTTCTCGTAAAGTTCTTTCATGAACTCTATATTTACAATTTTATGTTCTTTTAATTTTAAAATTTTTGCAAAATGTTTTGCTATTTTTATTTCTTGATCTGCCTTTTGACCATATGAAAAAGTAATTGCATAAAGTTCAAACCTAGATTTCAAATGTATTGCTGTGCAAACAGAATCTAATCCTCCACTAAAAATTATTATTGCTTTTTTCAATTTGAATGCTATTGTTTTATGCCAAATAAATTGCTTGATTATGCTATAGCAAGTAGTGCTGCACCACATAATATCAAAACAGCGCCCATACCGACACGTATTATTCCACGCTTTTGAACTATTTCTTTAAAATATAATATTCCCCAAGATACTGCAAAAAGGGTAGCTGTTTGAGAAATTGGATATGCTATTGTTATGCCTATCAGGCCTACAGCAATTAACACTGATAAACTACCAATATTAAAAAGAGTTCCAGAAATGACTCCAGCAATAGTATCCTTTTTGATAAATCTTCTAGCAAAGAAAAACAAAGGGATACCAATCATAAAAATGGAAAGACTTGACGAAAAAAACCCTGTTTGTAGTGTATGAGTTGCTTGCATTGGAATCACATAAGAACCTCCTATCAAACCTCCAGCTGCTGCTATTATGTATCCTTTTTTTTGTATTGATGAATCTCTAGCTCCATTAGTTACAAATGGTAATCCACATAGTAAAAGTCCTATTGCTACTAATGCAAGAATTAATGAATTAAATTTTTCACCGAAAAATAAAACTCCCCATGTAAATGATGCTATAATACTAAATCCTGCAAGAAAAGGCGATGTCCTTGCAAGTCCTATTAGTCTTACTGCATATAGAGCTAGAATATTACTGACAGTCCAAATTATACCAGCTACAAAACCACTTAACTGTATTTCAAAACCCCAGAAAAAACCAATTGGGATAGCAAAAAGAAGAACGCCTATAGAAGTTGCTCCTTGTAGTTGCCAGACATTTGTGATACCTACTTTTCTAACTGATACAAAAAAAGTTCCCCAGTTTATAGCCGCAAGAACAGCAAAAAGCAGACCCAAATATATCAAGTTAGTTTCTTTGTAAAAATTGTGTTATAACTCGTTTTCTATCATCAGATGACTCCTCCAAAGTTTAATTTCTAGAACATTAATTTTCTGTCATGACACCAAAATATCTTCAGGTTGAAAAAGACGGCGAAATTGTATTAATCACAATAAACAGACCAGAGAAACTTAATGCATTAAATCTTGAAGTAATGAATGAATTTATTTCAATATTAGATAATTTGGAAAAAGACTCGTCAAAGGTAATTATTATTACCGGTGCTGGACAAAAGGCATTCTCTGCAGGAGCTGATATTGAATATATGAGTAAGATAGGATCATCGGAAGCAGAAAAATATGCATTGAAAGGACACGAGGTACTAAATAAGATTGAAAAACTGGAAAAACCAGTCATTGCAGCAATTAACGGTTACGCACTTGGCGGTGGTTGTGAGCTTGGTCTTGCGTGTGACATTAGGTTCGCTTCTCCAAATGCTCAACTTGGTCAACCTGAAGTTACAATAGGTATCTGTCCAGGGTGGGGTGGTACTCAAAGACTTTTACGAATTATAGGACCTGCTAGGGCAAAGGATCTAATATTTACAGGAAGAAAAATTGGTGCAGAAGAAGCTCTTGTCATGGGTTTGGTGAATAAAATAATTCCAAATGAAAACCTTATTTCAGAATCAAAAGCATATGCAAAAAATATAATAAAAAACAGTAGCTTTGCTGTTGGTATATCAAAGATGCTTGTTAACAAAGGGATGGATGCAAATCTGGATACTGGTTTGAAGCTTGAAATCTATTCTTGGTCTCTTTGCTTTTCAAGTAAAGAAAGAGAAGAAAGAATGCGAGCGTTTGTAGAAAAAAATAACTAAAGTATTATTGTACCTTTACTTGGTTTGCATATGACTGTTTGGCATTTTGTTTTTGCAGATTTGAATCCCGCTTCCATAGCAGTACAAATCTTTTTTACATTGGATGTCTTTGAGGCAAAGGCAATAACAGATGGTCCTGCACCACTTATCGTGAAACCAAGTGCACCAGCTCGAAGAGCATTTTCTTTTACTTGAATAAATCCCGGAATCATGTGTTGCCTTGCAGGTTCCACTATTATGTCTCTTACAGAACTTCCAATCATCAATGTATCTTGTTTCATAAATCCTGCTGTCATTGCTGCGGCATTTGAGAGATTACGGACGTGATCTGAAAGCTTGATTTGTTTTGGTAGGACACCTCTAGAAACCTGAGTCTTCTTTGGTGGTATGACAAGTTTGGGAATTGCAACACAAAGAACCAGATCCTTAGGTGGTTCTATTCTTATTATATTAAGTGGATTTGTTCTCACTATGACAAAGCCGCCAAGTAACGCGGCTGCTACATTATCATAATGAATAGAACCCGCACTGGCTTTTTCTCCCATACCTGCAAATTCTACAAGAGTTTTTGCATCAAGATTAAGATCAAATAACGCATCAAAAGCTACAGCAGCGGCAGCAGCAGATGCTGCACTGCTTCCCATTCCAAAGCCTGCAGGTACTCCTTTGTTAATTTTTAAAACAAGACCAGACTTGATCTTGAATTTTTTTGCCATTTCTTTTACAACCAATCCAGCAGAATTTTTTTCTGGTACAAGGGGAATTGAGTCAGAAGTTTGAATTTTAATTCCATTATTACTTTTTTCAAGTTGTATTTTGTCATAATAGGCGTCAAGTGCAAGCCCAAACACATCAAAGCCGGGACCCAAGTTTGCAGTAGAAGATGGAGATTTTACAATAACTTTAGAGACCATTACTCTTCTACCTCCTCTCCCAAGTTAAGAATTCTGCTCAACGCAGCCTCAAGGTTAATCATTCCTTCAGTAGTTGCATTTGAAACTGGAATTAGTCCTTGGGAAAATCCACCAACATTCAAACTTCTTAAAATATTCATTACAAGTGTATAGCTTTCTCCATCTGATTGTTTAGATATTGCTTCTTCAAGACTGCTCAGATTTGAAGACCACTTTAAAATATCTCTAATTCGGTCTTCTATAAGATCAATTTTTGTTAAGACATTAACGAAAGGCAAATTTAGTCTAAGTTTGATTGACGAAGCAAGAAGTGCCATTGAAACAAAATTAGTTGGTGTGGTAACAAGTGAACCATCATGTAGAAATATTGCACTTTTTTGTTCCACATTAAAATTTTGTACAAAAAAAGGCCCACTTGTTCTATATGCAAAAAGCTCTATCTGTCCTGGCGTGTCAACTATTAAATAGTCTGGATTTACATTATCGACATCTCTTTGAAGTTCATCAATTTTTGATGCAATCAGATCACTTGCCATTATCATTGCGCCATTAGGTCCCAAATCGTACTGTTTCATTACTGAGATAAGATCTACATAGTCTCTAACATCAACATCACAAGTATATGGTAAATTTTCTACTCCTGGATCCAAATTTAAAACACCAACAAAATTACCATTCTTTGTATAATAATCAAATAAGTTGGCCGTGAGTAATGATTTTCCGGAACCAGCAGTACCGATAATAAAAATGGCCTTCATTTTGACTAATAGCTATTTTTATGTTCAGCTTATATTTCCATCTCTAAATAATGCAGATAATGAATTGGAAAATACTGGCAATTCCAGTAAGTGTAATACCTTTTGTTTTAATTGCTGTTACCTTTAACATAAGTCTCGATTCTCTTTTTGCGATAGGTCTTCTTCCTTTCATTGGTGCTGCACTTGCTATGTGTTGTAAATTGTTTACACAAGGTCTAAAATTCAATTATTTAGTAAAAAAATTTCTTGGACCTGTAGAGGCTAATTGGAAAACAATTTCAGTAAGAATTGGAAGCGAGTTTGTTACATCTACTACTCCATCATTTGTAGGTGGAGAACTGGCTAGAATAATGTGGTTAAATAAGAAAGGTATTCCAATTGGTAAAGCATCTTGGGTCACGATAATGGAAATTGTTACCGAAGTACTAGTAGCAGGAACTTTTGCTCTTACTGCAGCTGCATTTTCATTTCTTAATGGCGCCTATGTTATTGGAATTGCAATAGTTGCAATAAGTCTACCTGTTACTGGATTGTGGTGCACGTTATTTTTTTTATCCTCTAAAAGAACTTTTCAAATTCCTTCATGGGCTACAAAACTTGCAAAACGCTCTGGAAGGGAACGCATAGTAAATTCTCTTGATAAAACAAATCTTTGGATGAAAGAGATTTGTGATATGAGTAGAGAAACTTTACATAACAAGCAAGCAAAAAAAGCCTTTGCTGTATCAGTTATTATTTCCGCCTTTACTTGGGGATTTTATGGATTATCATTTATGATAATTGCAAACAATGCAGGTTATGTTATAGATTTCTTTCACTCCCTTATGGCTGCAATGGCTTCAAACGCTATAGGAAACTTACCCATTACAATTGGAGGATCTGGTCTTACAGAATTTGCAATCTGGGCGTATCTTGGACATCTTAATACACTAACCTTTGAGGCAGCAAAAAACAGTCTTCAATGGAATGTTGTAATAGGCTGGAGGATCGCAACTTATCATGTTGGCCTTGTTATAAGCTGGATATTCTTGATGAAAATTGTATACCCAGGCATAAAAAATACAAAAACTGTATAGAAACCACTTTATTTTCAAAGACTCTTTTTTGTTTTAATGAATTATGCCAACAAAGTAGTTGTAATCACTGGAGCTTCTAGCGGTATTGGCGAAGAATCAGTAATAGAATTTGCCAAACGAAAAGGCAAAGTAGTGTTGGTCTCACGAAATAAACAAAATCTTGAAGTTGTAGCAGAAAAAATTAAAAAATATAATTCTGAATTCCTAGTTTATCCTTGTGATATATCCAAGAAAGATGAGGTTGAAAAAATGGGCAGAGCTGTTATAGAAAAGTTTGGTAGAATCAATGTTTTAGTCAACAATGCAGGTTTTGGCATTTACAGTCCAATACATGAATCAAAAATTGAAGAAATAGAATCTCAAATGGCTACAAACTATTTTGGTATGGTTTATTGTACAAAGACATTCCTGCCAAAAATGCTAGAGCAAAAATCAGGACATATAGTAAATGTGGCTTCGGTTGCTGCAAGTCTTGGCATTCCTGGAATTGCACCATATTGTGCATCCAAGTTTGCCATGTTAGGTTTCTCAGAAAGCCTTTATCATGAGCTAAAGGGAACTGGAGTTGGGGTTACCGTAGTCAGTCCTATTATGGTCAGAACTAATTTTTTAAAACATCAATCTTTCAAATCTTTCCCAAAATATTCATCAATGTCACTTAGTTCTAGTGCTGTTGCTAAAGCAGTAGTGAGAGCATCATCTTCGCCAAGACTAGAGATCATAGTTCCATCGTTTGTTAGAGTTGCAGTGTGGTTCAAACAAACATTTCCTTATCTAATCAATCCAATTATCGGTGCAGCTTTTAGAAAGGCAATGAAAGCAAGAAAAGTATCCTAAATTAACCTGTAATGGATATTACTCTTCTTCAGATTCTGATGAACTTGAAGTACCAGAATCCACATCCATTGCTTCAAGTTGTGTGAGCTCAAATTGGTAAATTGCATCCATATCTATCTCCATCTCTTTTTTTAGAAGATCTATTAGCTTTTTACTCAATGGTGCCTTAACAGAATTAAATGTAAATTCATAGACAACACCTTTCATTAGATCTGTAGTCTTGGTTTTTTTTGGTAAATCTAATGTTATGATACGTCTTCCATCCTCAACTTCTTCATACAATTGAGCGTCAATTTTGTTATCCTTATCATAGATCTCAAGTATGTAACCAGTCCTAGTCAGAGACTCGGGTTTGCCAAATTTTGCATTCTTTATTTCATCTTGAGCCCATTTTGGAAGTTCTTTTGCCATTTTAATTTCACTCTAAAAAACTAACTCTGTTTTTCTTTTTTACTTGACGTCCACCAATCTCGATATTCATCGTGCTTGTCCTCTCTTGTTTTCTCACGACGATTTAATCTATCTCTGATATCACTTATTTGTTCTCTAGTTGCATAAAGCCCACATTTTTTACAGATAAAATGTTTCGTGTTAAGATCAAACTTCATCTCTATTTGTACTTCCTTGGCTGCGCACTCCGGACAATCAGTCAATGACGCCAATCATCAAAATTATCCATAAAAGCCTTTGCCAATTTTCTGGTACGCGGTCTCTATCGTCATCCCTTTCGGTCAGTTCGCCCATCGAAAATGCCGCGTACCAGGTTTGAAATTGAGTAATGAAAAATTATAATCCTTTCTAACTCTCTAGCATCTCAGAAATAATTTTTGCCGTGTTTTGTGCACCATTTCTATTAAAACTCCTAGCAAATTCAGTAACATGTTCCAAGTATACCTCATAATTTTTTTGTATTTTATGAATACCCATTATTACTTGTTTTTTATTTGTTGCAAGAACACCTAGGCGTCTGTCTTCTGCCCATTTTATCTGGTTTGTATGTTCATCATAGATTGGAATACCTATGATTGGTTTTGCTTTCATTCCAAGTATTTCACCCATTGCTGTATGTGAACCGTTTATCACTGCATATTTACACAAATCCAGAACTGTGTTTTTTTCCTGTTCTGACAAAAACCCAACATCAATTTGAATCCAATCTATTTTTTTATCGAAAGCTTCAGAAAAAGAATACACTTTACCGTCTCTACCAGTAACTCTATCTATAGTTGGATCATTTTTGGCATGGGAGATTAATCTCTTCTCATTACGCATCTCATTTGCATGAAAAACTTGTTTGTATTTTTTGCCAGTTACGTCATTGGTAGCTTTGTTGCCAGTTTGCATCCAATATCCGAAATCTTCATTCTCAGTTAATTTTTCTAAATCTGATTTTGGTTTTGGATTTGTTATTATTCTATTTGAAAAATGTCCTGCATAAATCACTTTTTCCTTTATCTTATCTGTAAAGTTGAGATTGTATTCACAGATGGTGTTTGGGGGAGCAGAATCAGCCACTACAATCTTTGTAGCTTTTTCTATCTGTTTTGATATGTAAACTACTGAAGGATAAAAATAAGAATGTGATTTCCAAAGTTTTGGTTTAAACTGGTTTGTTACAAATATACAATTAATTCCTCTTTTATCTGCTAATACATTAGATCCAACATCGCCATCATTTATTACAAGATCAAATTTTTGTACATCGTACAGTTTTGCTTCTTTTATTAAATAGCTTGAAATTTGTTTAACTAGTGGTGGATTCCCTGAAACTGGAAGCAAAAAATTCCATAGTGAACGTGTTACACTTGGACCTTTCTTTCCATCAATTGGTGTTGGCATAAAAATTTCATGAATATATTGTTTTTTTGTAGGAAATTTTTCAAGTAGTTTTTGATATACTTCGCCTTTACTTGAATAATGAACCTCAAACTCTGATTTTATGTATTTAGTCAGAATTTGATCTAACGCCATCATTCTTGTGTAATGACCATTTCCCCATGGGTAAATGAATTCACCTATCTTTAACATGAAATAAAATTAATTTATCCCGTTTAAATTCTCAGTGATTAGATTTTATTGAATCAATAATATCATGTACGTTTTTTGTACCTATCTTAACCATGATTATCTTTCTTGTTTTTATAGCGATTTGTGAAATCTTGCGAATTCTGTCTTGTTGTATGTTGTTGCCGTTGAATCTTAGTTTGCATAAATTCCGTATTTTAGACATATACTTTTCTAATCCTAACTCATTTGCATTTTCAAAAATACTATTATCTACTGCTAGAAGAGGAAACCATGGTAGCAGATTTTTTTTTAATACAACTTTGGCATTATACTCAATAAACCAAGAAGGAAATATCATTGATGAAACTGAAATTGATATCCTTTTTATTTTTGTTCTAGTTGCAAGAACTGAAAGTATTTCTGTAATGACAGCAACCTTAAACAAAACACTTGAACCCCCAGATGATTTTGAAGAAAGTTTGCAAAACTGAAGTTCTACCTTATCTTGTATTATGTGTGATAATATTTGATTTATCATCTTGACAATGTTTAGAAGATCTGGTTCACTTTGATAACATATTAAAATTTTAGGTTCAAAACCCATCTTAATTATCTGAAGACATGAAATTGCTGAAAATTCGTCATGTACACAACAAAGAATTTTTTCATTATGAGAATTGTAGGGAATTCCGCCATTACCTTTATCGATGAAAATACAGATGTAGGCATGTGATTTTGTAAGATATGTGTAAAGAAGTTTATCATAGATTGTTGTAGAACCAGGTTTTGTTTGTAGATGAGAGGTCTTTTCAATTAGTGAAGATGTTGCAGCTAATTCCAAATCTTTTGGCATGTATTGAGTTGTTTGCCCGTCTACTTTTATTAAAAATTTTTCTCCTTTTAGAAGAAGATTTGAACCAATTTTAACAATGCTGGGAAGAACACTATCAAAACTATTTTCTACCTCTGTTGCAATTGCTATCTTATCAATTCCAAAAAGTGTGCCTATTATTGAGGATGCAATAACAGGATCCCTTGCATCTATTATTATGACAGAATCATTTTGTTGTATTTTGTCATAACTCTGGTTTTTCATTTTAAGAATTTTAGCTATGTTTGAAATTAGATAATCTATTTTGTTTAGAGAAAAAATAGTAGGGAAAACGACAATTACTGTTTTCTCACTCATTTGATTTCTTTGTTTCAAGTTCTTTATAACTCTAGAATGGTTTTTCTTTCTAATTGAATCTAGTAATAATTATATGGCCAGAAGAAATGCAATTCTTTATGGGTAAGTTTACTGCTGAACAAATTAATCAGTTAAATAACGATCTAAAAACTCCACAAGAAGTTCTAAAATGGGCAATTGATAATCTTCATCCAAAACTAGGAATGGCATCAAGTTTTGGTGCAGAAGACGTAGCAATCATTGATATGATGATGAAGATAAATCCAAAGGCTAGAATCTTTACCCTTGACACAGGAAGGCTTAACCAAGAGACCTACGATGTGATGGACGAGATTCGAAACAAATACAACATAAACCTTGAGGTCATGTTTCCAGACCAAAATGAAGTAGAACAGATGGTCCGAGTAAACGGAATGAATTTGTTTTATCAAAGCATGGGAAACAGAAAACTTTGTTGTGGGATAAGAAAGGTTCATCCCTTGAATAAAATGCTTGTAACACTTGATGGCTGGATAACGGGACTACGAAACGACCAAACTCAGAACCGCGCAGGCTCAAAAAAAATTGAAGTAGATGAACAGCACAATGGTATGATCAAAATAAATCCAATAATCGACTGGAGTTGGGATCAAACTTTGGATTATATCAAATCAAACAATATTCCATATAACAAGTTACACGATAAGGGTTATCCTAGTATTGGGTGTGAACCATGTACACGAGCAATAAAACCAGGTGAACCACTAAGAGCAGGACGCTGGTGGTGGGAAACCGATCTGGAAAAAGAATGCGGTTTGCACGCAGATCACGGTAACAAGTGAGTCTCTTGGAACAAGGTAAGGGAGTTGCTAGACCACACGGTGGCAAATTAGTAAATAGAATAACGACTAAAAATTCTGCTGGGACATATTCAATATCAGTTAATGCTGATCTTGCAAGCGATATTGAAAACATTGCAGATGGAATTTTTAGTCCGCTGGAGGGATTTTTACTACAACAAGACTTTGATGCAGTAGTCAACAAGGGAAGATTAACAAACGAAATTCCTTGGACAATTCCAATCGTACTTGATGTCGATAAACAAACAGCTACTAAAATGAAAGATGCGCGCGATGTTATCTTGAAAAATCCTCAAGGCGAAGATTTTGCAATTTTGCATGTTGAGGATGTGTATACTTTTGACAAAAATATGACGGCAAAAGGTATCTATGGTACAACTGATTCAACCCATCCAGGTGTTGCAAAGACCATGTCGATGCAGGACTTTCTTGTTGGTGGAAAAATTGATTATATCAAAAGGCCATCTGAAATACCAATAAGAAAATATCGAAAGACACCAATTGAAACACGATCAAGCTTTGAAAAATCAGGATGGAAAACTATTGTTGCTTTTCAGACAAGAAACGTACCACATGTAGCTCATGAAATGCTTCAAAAGGCATCCCTTAACACACATGATGGCCTTTTTGTAAATCCATTGATAGGCAAGAAAAAACCTGGCGATTTTACTGATGAAGTAATAGTTAGTGCCTATGAAACATTAATCAAATATTATTATCCGCAAAATCGATGTCTGCTGGCAACACTTCATACAGAAATGAGATATGCTGGTCCAAAAGAAGCAATTCATCATGCCATAATGAGAAAAAACTTTGGGTGTACTCATATTATAATAGGTCGTGATCACGCAGGTGTTGGAACTTTCTATGATCCATTTGCTTCACAGAAAATATTTGATGAATATTCTGATCTTGAAATAGAGCCTGTCTTTTATCCTGCATTTTTTTATTGCAAAAAATGCCTTTCATTTGCAAGTGAGAAAAATTGTCCACACGGACCAGAACATCAAGAACAGCTCAGCGGTACTAAACTAAGAACAATGATTCTTGAAAAACAAAGCCCATCAGAATATATGATTAGGCCCGAAGTCTCCAAAATAATAATGAGCTGGGATAAACCCTTTGTTGAATAAATTTTTATTAAAAATTACTTTATATAGTTTTACAAGTTGTATTGCAATCTTTGTTCTTTTGTTAATAATTTCATTTGTTCCAGCATATGCTCAATCCCCAATAAATCCATCAGAACGCCTGGACTCGGTAACAGTTCCATTTAGTGCATTTAATGTAGTTAGTCATGATGCAACTGTTTTTAATCTTGAACACGAACATGCTACAAACTGGCTAATTGAAATCCAAAACAAACTTGTTTATGAAAACCCAAATGGTACTGCCGTAGTACGACTATATGATATCTCAAGCGCAGAAAAATTTGTTGAAATTGGTATGGGCAGCCAGCCTGATCACAAATTTTGGGTAGCTGTGAATACTCCTGCGGATGGATATTTTGTAATTAAAGATGAACCAACTAATGGTTGGTCACCAGATAAGGTAATTACTGTTCAACACTCAAGTAACAGTGGCCTTTCGGTAACAGTTGGATCAAAAACGGCTGTAGATGAATTAGATGTGAACGATTTAACAATAAAGACTTTTTCTGTTTATGGAATGGGATCTACCACCGATCCGCCTGCAACAAATTCTGGAAACATGACTCTTAATTTTCTATCTGGTGACCCTGCAAAAAGCCCAATATTTTATATGCCAATGGTAGTACTTGCGGGAACAGCAGTTTTGATAATAGTGCTGGTTAAAACTAAGAAACGAAACTAGTCTTGTAATAATTGCATTCTTTTTTTATCTGACAGACATCACACATGGGAGATATTGGTTTACAGATGTTTTGACCATACATAACAAATGTGTCATTTATTCTAAGCCAGTACTTTTTTGGAATTTTTTTCATTAATTCGAGTTCTGTCTCTTCAGGAGTTTTTGTTTCTACTAGACCTAACCTATTTGAAATTCTATGAACATGAGTATCTACTGGTATTGCAGGCTTTTCAAATGCATATACAAGAACACAATTTGCAGTTTTTCTGCCAACTCCGGGAAGCTTTAGCAACTCTTCCAATGTATCTGGAACTTTATCAGAATATTTTGAATGAATGAGGGATGCAACTTCGATGATTCTTTTCGCCTTTACATGATAAAATCCAGTTGACTTGATTATTTTTTCAATATCTGATAACTTGGCTTGTGCAAGTGACTTGGCAGATTTGTATCTTGCAAATAATTTTCTTACAACAGCAGAAGTGTTCTCATCTCGCGTCCTTGCAGAAAGAATTGTTCCAATAAGGATGCTAAGAGGACCGCCTGTTTCAGCTTCACGTAATTCTCTTAATGCAGTCATTCTAGGTGGTTTGACAGAATTCATTGTTTCCATCATACCATGCAGAATTTTTTTCATTTGTTCCAAGTTCTTGATCATATCTTAGACCATACAAGTATTATATCTGTTAGAATAAGGACGCATATTGGATTTAACAAAAGATGAAGATGCAGCATTGAAGGGTGAACAAGGAGAAACACTTGCTCTTGCATACAGAGTACTAGTCGCTGTAGGTGAAGCTACTAATGCTGATCGCCTGCTACCTGTAGAATGGGCTCATCTTTCTGGAATTAACTATAATACTATAGGGGATGCAGGAGAGGAATTTCTTGCAAAATTAAGTAAAGATGCCAAGTTCAAAATTAAAACTACAGTAAATCCAATGGGCTTTGATTTTGATACTGTTGCAAAATATGATCTTAATGATGAATTTATTACAAAACAAAAAAGCATAAAAAATTCTTATGAAAAGATGGGAGCTATCCCGTCTTTTTCTTGTATTCCATATGAGATTTTTGATTTGCCAAAAAATGGTACCCATGTCTCTTTTGCTGAAAGCAATGCTGCAATTTATGCAAATTCTATATCAAAGCTTAAAACAAACAAGGAAGGTGCGTTTAGTGCGCTTGCAAGTGCATTGACAGGCAAAAGTCCTTTTTCTGATCTAAGAAAAGATGAGACCAGAAATCCCAATTTGACAATACGCATGAAAGCAGATAAAAAAGATGAACTTGCATTTGGACTGCTAGGATATTATGCAGGAAAAGTAGCAGGAAGCTCTGTTGCCATTTCTGGAGTAAGCGAGCTTGATAGACGTAGCTGTAAATCACTTTGTGCTGGAATGGGGACATCAGGTGCGTGTGGAATGTTCACTTTGGGAGATGCCAAAGGGGAAACAATTGATTTTGACAAAAAGGAGATGCAGAAAACTCATGATGAGCTAAACACTGCAGATTCTGGTGACATTATAACTCTGGGCAGTCCGCAGCTTGGTCTTGATGAAATATCAGATCTTACAGGTATTCTAAAGGGAAGAAGCTTCAAGAAACGTTGTATGGTGTTCTGCCCACGAGCAATTCAGGAACAGACAAGAAAGTTTGGTTATGCAAAAGAAATTGAACGTGCGGGGGGAGAAATTCTTTATGATTGTTGTATCTGTCTTACCCCCTTAATTGATAAGAAAAATGTAGATGGCGTAATTACAAATAGTGTAAAGGGAGCATATTATCTGCGAACCTCAAACGGAGTAGATGTAAACCTAAAGAGCCTCAGTCAAATTGTAGAGGAGGAAACAAAATGACCATAAAAGTAATTGTAAAAGGCAAAGTCCAGGGTATTGCATTAGTTGCAAAAAATCCGATGAATTTTCTTGGTGCAGTTGACAAAAAAACTGGCAAAATCAGAGATGAAAAACACGATCTCTTTGGTAAATCTCTTGCAGAAAAAATTCTTGTCTTTCCATATGGTGTTGGAAGCAGTGTTGGTGCTTATACCATATATTCTATAAAATCTAACAAATGTGCTCCGCAGGCAATGATCTGTTTAAAGGCAGATCTTACTACTGCTTCTGGCTGTGCTCTTGCAAATATTCCTCTAGTTGTAGCATCAAAAGACGAATACGATTCCATAAAAGATGGTGCAAAAATTATTCTTGATGCAGAAAATGGAAAAATTCTATAGAGAGACTCTTTCCACATTTCCATTTGGTTTTATCTCACTGAAAACAATTCCTTCAAATTGTAGTATTGTGGTGTTTTTATTTTTCCAACAATTAGAGGGCGCACCTGCCTTCTCACACGTGTGATTAAGAAATTCCTCTTCATTCCAGCCATACTCAACAGGAACTTGTGGTAAAAGAAGCCCAGAACCAAACTCCCATTTTACGATAAGACCGTCCCTACCTACCTTTATCTTACTAGTATATTCAAGGGGGTTTGTTACTTTTACTTCTTTAGGAGGAGTCAAAATGGTTACCTCAAAAGAAATCTCATTTAATTCCTCATACCGAACTTGTGGAAATCGCGGATCTTCGGTTGCAGAAGCAATAGCTGCATCTACAAGAGATTGATAGAGTTTTTTCACAGGTGTTGGAAACCCAATGCACCCTCTCAGATTTTCTTTTTTGTTTAAAGTTACAAAGACTCCTGAATTATATGAAAATTTTGATTTGAAATCTTCATGTAAATTAATTTTTTTTCCTCTTTTAAGATATTCTGTTACTGCATCTCTAGCTGTTTTTACTATGGTTTCTCCATCTTGATCTGATAGTATCATTGTAATCTGTTGTTTAATTTATTAACAAATTCTTGAAGTTTTGCAAAATGTGTGCCTTCCCAATAGATCTTTTTACATGAATCACACATCCAAAACTTTTCTTCCCTTTCCAAAATTCCTTCAGGAACTTTGCCTATAATTCTATATTTTTCTATTGACTGTAAAATACCATTGCAGACTATACAACGAGAATTGTTTGTATCCATTACAAATTGATCAAGCTTTATTTTTGCATTTATTTGTGCAATTTGTTCAAGTTCATCATTTCCTCTAATAAGCACAGAAACGACACTTTGTTTTTCAGAAATTTTGGTAAGCTGTTCATCTTTTGTTAAGATTATTCGTTTTTCATTTTTTGCTATTGCAATGAGCTTATCATCTTCAATTGATGAAAAATATTTTGAATCATATCCAAGAATTCGTAATTTTTTTGCCAGATTGCCAAGCATTGCATCTACTATGAAATTAGGTCTTTTTTCACTCAATTAAATGCCAGTCCTGTTCCTGATTCCACTATGTGACTATCTCCTGCTGGTATAACTCGAATAAAATCATCAATACTTATTGCTTTAACAATTTCTTCTTTTTCTTTAAATTTTTGAAACTCAATTTTGATTTTTTTTGCTGCTTCTACCATTTCTAGACCGGATGGCTCAATAGTAACATAGTAGACACAATTTTTTTTGATTGGTTCAGACGGTCCGCACATCAATGAATAACTGTCTCCTTTTTGATATAGCCCTACAGAAAGTTGTAGTGTAGTTACTTGGACAAAACTCCTAGTTCCTTCAACTATGAATGAACCCTTTGCAATAAATTGTCCACTTGGTGCTGCTGTTTTTATCTGATCTGAAGTTACCCAATATGCATTTAATCCATACAATCCTTCCCTCCAAGCTCTGCTAAAACAAACAGTGGCATGTGCAGTTTCCTTTACACTTGTAACTGTATTATCAGAACTATTTTTTAATAAGAAAAAAGGTGATCCAACAATTTCTGCATGAAATACCTTGTCATCTTTTTCAAGATGTTTTCTTATGACTGATGAGTTTGATGATGCATCACGGCCACCTATTGCCAAAAGGCCATCTGAAGTGAAAAACCACCTGTATCTTTCATACCATTCTCTTTTTTTTTGCACTGAAAAAACGACAGAATCCTTTGCAATACTGGCTTGTTTTCTAAATCCTTCCAAAATTCTTTCTGTCTTTCTCTTTTCTAATTCTATGGTCTCAATTGCTTTTAACTGTCTTTTTGATTCGTTAAATAATGTTGATGCAATAGCTGGCATGGATGAATCTGGATTTATTTTTATTTTCTCCTCTTTGACTATTAGAAACGAAATTCCTCTTTCTTTTGCAAGTGATGTGCTCTGATCCTTAAACATCTGTAAAATATTAGGATCCACAAGTGAAGCTATTCCTTTAGAGTTAAATTCTAAAAGAGATTTTGCTACAGCTGAGATTGAGCCAGTTCTTTGCTTAACTGTAGAAATTGCTTTAGTTTGTTCCTCTAATTTATGTTCAAATTCCTCTATCTTTTGAGTAACAGTGTTTGTTTGTGATGTTTTACCAGCTTCAAGAAGATTTTCTGTAAAAAGTAAATCAAGACCTTCCATAAAACTTGCTACTCTAGTACAGTTTTTATTTTCTATATCTCCTAGTGGCAAAGGTAAAACATCTGATTTCTTTTCATCACGTACCAATAATGGTTCATGAATTCCATTTACAACTTTTTCTGTAATAGATTTTGTAACGCTAAAAATTTTTTCTATATCATTATCGGAAAGACTATTTCCTGGTGACTGTGGATCTATATTTGCAAGCTTCATTATTTCTTCAGCATATTTTGTAGGAAGTCCTAGAGTTCTACCTATCCATCTTACTGTGGCTGTTGAAACTGATTTAATATCCATGAGATCTTTTAATGTCATTTCAAAAATGTTTAAACCACCTAAAGGGGGTAATTCGTAATTAAAACCCACATTTAATTTTCTATGTCTGACATCTATTGAGTGCAATAAAGAAAGAATTTTCATTTCTTTATTGCATAGAACAATATTGCCATCACCAAAAAATTCCCCTACAAGAACAAATTCTTGACTTAATCCACTAAATGTAATGTATACAATTCTTTCTGTGCCAATTTGTTTTATCTCAGAAATTTTGGATCTTAGAAGATCATTTCTTAATCTCTTTACCAGTCTATTTTCTTCTATTTGTTCTATCTTTCTTGTAGTAATCCAAAAGCCAAATGTAGAAAACATTAACAAGATATCTGGCTTTTCAGGATGATGTAATTTGAAAAGAATACTATTACGACTTATTCCATAGATGTTGCTTACATAATATTCACTTATGTTTTTACTAATTTCATTTACCAAGTAACGTAACTCGATTCCAGCTAGCGTCATAATGAAGAGTTGTTACTCTAAAATTATACTGTTGCTATTGAATGGTCATCCAAAGATTTTAAACAAGGATGACTGTGAGTCACTTTGTAAATTTAATTGACTAGACATCCAAAAAAAGAAAAAGAAACGCCTGCCCCAAATAATCCTAACACAAAGGATACATCTCCAGAGGTTCCTACGCCAAATCAGACAGAAGGGGTTAAGCGAAAAAACCCACTTGACAAACTTTTCTGGCTTCGTGTAGGTATGGGTATACTCGCAGGTGCACTATCAGCAGAGCTTGGATTATCTATTGAAGAGGCATCAAGGCCGTTTTTGGGATTTGGAATTATGATTTTCTTGTTTATCATTTCATATGCAATAGCAAAATCAATGCGGATTCAATTGCCAGCTTCTGATAAGAAAAAACTGATCATGACAGGTATAGGAAGCTACTTTTTCATGTTCGTATTTAGCTGGATTCTTGTAAACACCTTGATTCATCCAGAAGTAGGTTTACAAGTTATTAGGTAGCACTAAATATCAAGACTGTATAATTCATCTAGAATGTGGAAATATAGCACTCCCGGAATTCCTGATGAATTTTTTGAGAGAGTTGAAGAAGTTCCTATAACCAAAGAGGAGGTAAGAGCTGTTCAAATAAGTAAAGGAAGGCTCTCACCAGGCCAAATAATCTATGATGTCGGTTGTGGAAGCGGTTCTGTATCTGTTGAGGCTGCTTTGCAAGTACAACAACTAGGTAAAGTATTTGCAATTGATCTTGACCCCAATGCAGTAGATTTAACCAAAAAAAATCTTGCCAAATTCCAAATTTCTAACGTTACTGTGATTTTAGGCAATGCAAAAGAAAAAATTTCAGAATTGCCAATGGCTGATGCAATTTTCATAGGGGGCACGGGTGGTGACACAGCTGATATCGTGAAACTCTGTGAATCCAAACTTAAACAAGGTGGTAGAATAGTAATAGGGACAATCCTCATTGAAACTCTGTTTGCAGTTTTGAATGTAGTTGAAAAGCTCAAATTCTCATCAATAGATATCACACAAATTACAATTTCAAAGAGCCGTAAAACCTCTACTGGTACAATGATGCTTGCAAGAAATCCCGTCACAATAATTTCTGCATCAAAAATCTAACAACGTATCTTTTTTGCATTTTGTTCCTGCTACGAAACATTTCTCTAAAATCTAGCTTTTAATTAGGCACAATTTTGATTGCAATTAATGTCTGAGCTTATTTGTGTTGGCTGTGGTCCTGGTGATCCAGAGCTTTTAACGGTAAAGGCAGTCAAAGCAATAAAAAGTGCCGAAGTGATTATCTGTCCCACCTCTAAAGAAGGAAAACCTAGCATTGTTTATTCTATCATAGAATCATTAGTTGACAAGTACAAAAATCCAGAAGTTGTTAACTTGGTGTTTCCAATGGTCAAAGAAAAAGATACTTTAGAAAATAGTTGGCAACAAAATGCTCAAATCATTGCAGAAAAGGTTCTTTCTGGAAAAAAAGTTGTTTATCTTACAGTTGGCGATCCATATCTTTACAGTACATGGATCTACATTGATAGAGAATTGCAAGCAAAACATCCTGAGATTAAGATTAGTGTCATCCCAGGAATTGTATCTATGTTTACTTTTGCATCCAAAGTAGGAATTAGTCTTGCAGAAGGTGCAGAAACAATGGCAGTGATTCCATCTTGTTATGATCTGTCAAGAGTTAAGGAAACTGCAAAAAATTGTGACACTATGATTTTTCTAAAAGACGGTAGATATTTTGATCAGGTAATAAAATTACTAAAAGAAGCTGGATTTCCAGATAGCTCAATTTTTGCAATTGGCCAAGATATAGGAACTGATCAGGAAATAATCAAAAAGTTAACCCTAGGTGAAGTTACCAAAGATACGATGACTACAAAATACTTTTCAATCATGGTGGTAAAACGTGCATAAAGTTTACTTTGTTGGCTGTGGTCCCGGTGATCCTGATCTTATTACAGTTAAAGCAAAAAAAATAATTCAAAAGGCAGACGTTGTAGTGTATTCTGGTTCATTAATTCCAACCCCAATTCTTAATTTCTGTAAAAAAGCAAAACTTCATGATGCTTCAAAACTTGTTCGAGAAGAGATTTTTGAAATCTTAAAAAATAATGCAAAGAAAAACAAAATTGTTGTAAGATTACATGATGGTGATCCAAGCATATATGGTGCAATAAAAGAACAGATAGACAATCTGCAACCAGAAGGTGTTGAATCAGAAGTTGTTCCTGGAGTAACATCATTTTTGGCATCTGCTGCAGCACTTGGTATACAATTAACACTTCCAGGTGTAACTCAGACCATGATTATAACAAGAGCAGAATCACGAACCAAAGTTCCTAAAGAAGAGAGAATCTCAGAGCTTGCAAAGCATAAAGCTACCATGATATTCTATCTCAGCGTTCATCTTCTCTCAGAAATTGTAAAGCAAGCAATAGATGGTGGATATACAACTTCCACTCCTGCTGCTGTAGTTTATCGTGCAAGCTGGGGCGATCAAAAAATAATTACTGGAACACTAACAGATATAACAAAAAAAGTCAGAGACGAAAAAATTACCAGAACTGCAATTGTCATAATTGGTGATGTGATAAAACCAAAATCTTACGAGTATTCTAAATTATATGATAAAACTTTTAGCCATGGATTCAGAAAAGCAAAAATCAAATCATAATGATCTAACTTTATTTTTAATTCCTATTTTAGATAATTTTTTTTGAAATACTTGTACATTTCCTGATGCAAAAATAGTTAATGTCTTTGTTTTATTTTGATGTCTTAATTTCTTGGCAATTTTATCCGCAACAACATTTCCCGGATCTAAAAATATGATATTTGGAAAAATTTCTTTTAATAACGGCAAAAGAAAAGGAAGATGCGTACTTGATAAAGTTGCAACATCAACATGATTCTGTATAAATGATTTTGATAAAATCTTTTTAATTATATTTATACATAGTTTTTTGTTATCCATAAATTTACCAGATTCAACAAGCTCTACAAGTGGTGACGCATTAATTTTAACAACTTTGATTTTTTTAGGCAAATTTTTTTTAATATAATTCTGTAATGTATTACTTTTAATTACAGATTCTGTAGCAAGAATTGCTATTGTTTTTGTTTTTGTTTTCCGTTTTGCATCTTTTAATGGTGGAAAAACTCTAACAATTCTTGTATTCTTAATAATTTTTTTTAATAAAAGCGATGGTGTGTTGGAACCAATTACTATTATATTGGGACTGAAATTTTTATCTAACATTTCAATAGTGGATTTTATTATTTTTTCAAGCTGTAGAACAGATTTTTTGCCATATGGAAAATTCTTTTGATCTGCAAAATAGATTATATCGGCAATAACTTTTTTCTGAATTGGTTTAATTATTGAAAGTGATCCCAAGCCGGAATCAAAGACAGCAATTTTTACCACAAATCCCAAATTGCTATGTACCTGATTTACATTTTGTGAGCTAAATTTAGCCTAATGTTGATGATAATATACACCTGCCATTAAGAATCAAATTTTAAAGTACCTCGCATGACCGGCTTCGATAAAACATGGACTCGACCAGAGTCTGTGGGTTTAACCGAAAAATTACGTGAAACTGTAAAACCACAGGGAGCACTCAAACCTAGGATAGAGGGCGCTGTGAACAAATTACAGGGACAAATATCGAAGATGGATTCTATGTTGGGAAAGTTAAGGGAAAGAGATGCCCAGCTTTTCAAACGAATCGTAGCCGCAATGCAACAACACGACTCTAGTACAAGCAGAGTTCTGTCAAATGAACTTGCTGAAATAAGAAAGGTCACAAAAATGCTAGGAAATGCAAGAATGGCACTAGAACAGGTGCAATTACGTCTAACTACCATCCACGATCTTGGAGATGCAATGGTAGCAATCGCACCAGCAATGTCAACAATGAAGGGACTCAAATCATCCCTTGGAAGATTCATGCCAGAAGCAGATTCCGAACTAAACTCTATGACCCAGACACTCAACGGACTAATGATGGATTCATTAGCCAGTGGAGACTTTAGCGTAGACTCTGATGTATCAAACGAGGAAACGGACAAGATCCTACAAGAGGCATCGGCAGTTGCAGAACAACAAATTGGCGACAGATTCCCATCAGTTCCATCACCCTCGGGTGTATCGTCACAATCTACATACGAGTAGGGAGAACTCGCAATGGGAAATTGGCGAATACGTCCTCTTTTTCTATTATAATTAGACTCAGATCCTCATTAGTGATGGACACAAGCTTGAACAAATTGAAGGTCTTTTGAATCCAGATAGGTTATGATGAATGATTAAATCACAATATTTTTTCAATAACTATAATTATATAAAAAAACTAGCACTGCCTAAAAAAATTGGTTAGTGCTTAGCTTAGGGTTATTGTCCAAGTGACAGTCAAAGTGTCTCCGTTAGCTACAGCTACACCACCGCCAGTAAATGTATTTTCTGCGAACGTAGCTACGTTTGCTGCACTTCCTGTGTTATTCAGCAAGAATGAACCACGTATGTTTGTTCCCGCAGCTCTATCACCTGTGAATGTGAATGCTGGTGATGTGATTGTTATCTGGTTGTATGTTGGTGTTCCAGCTACTGTACTTGCTACAGACGCACCTTGATTTGCAGTAACGATTATTCCATCTCCTGAATTTGTACGGGTTCCACCAATCTTTGAGGTGGATATGTTGTCTGAGCCGTTAAGTATCATTCCTGTGGTACTAGAGCCGTTTACCAGACCAATTACATTAAAGCCATTGAATCCAGCTGAACTTCTAACATCCATACCAGGACAAGCGCTAGCTGTATTGTTGGTGACTAGTTTTTGTCCATTGTTTGGATTGAACAGAATCTGTTCCGCACAGTTTATTCCTTCAATTGTTCTGGAGTTGTCTGTTTGGGCATATGCCTTGATGTGTCCATCAGGACCCTTTACCACATAGGTAACGTGTCCTAACATCGTACTTTTATCATTGATGCCAGGCTGTGGATTGCTTTGCGCAACCATAAATGTCGTTGGAAGCATACCGTTTGCTGCTATAAAGCTGACCGTTATGGCAGCTATAGATATAGCCAGTATTGCTGTCGTTGTTTTTTGCATTATTGGTAAATAGTAGACTTAACTATTAGAGCTTGCGGAAAATATCATGCATGATACGTGCCAATCTGGCATATTATCATGGATTTGTAGTGATTTTTACATTCTCATCTACACCAGCAAAAAAATGTCTTCCAGTTGTGTTAGATGATGGATTTATTGTTGTGGAATTTGATGCACTTGGTTGCTGATTTTGTATTGCAGGATTTGTATTGGTATTATTGCCATACATAAATACCAAAATTCCCATAATAATTACACCTGATATTATCGCAGCCAAACCATATTTCTTGTTCAAGCCTTTCAGTGATTGACTAACTTATCATATAAAGATATTTGACTAGATGTACTCCAGATGAATATTTGTATCAGTGATCTGTATTGTTATTGATAATAAGATGAAAAAACCAATTCTTGTTTTATCGGTAATTGCATTGTGTATAGTACAAACAGCATATGCTGCTGAACAGATACCAATAACAAGATCAGTTCTAATGAACGACATAACTTGGAATGGCAAGTGGACATCTTATGAAGAATGGAAAGCAACCAGTGAATATACTTTATCGTATGATGATGGAACTAGCATGCAGCTAAGAACTGCACATCAAGGAAATTTTATCTATGTACTTATTGATGCAGTTTCCATGACACACTATAACAAAGGATCAGATAGGGCAATCATTTGTTTTGATGTTAACAATAATACAAGTAAAATTGCAAATGATGATTATTGTTTTGGAATTGCATTAGGCAATAATAATCCGTTTGTATTAAGGGGAGGATCTACATTGGAACAAACTGAACACTATACAAACATTGCAAATCCTGGAATAATAGGAGCTGCAGCAGTTTCAGATGAAAATGATCACTATACTGCAATTCCACATTCAAATTATGAATTTAGAATTCCAATTGATCTGCTTGGAAGATCAGATGTGTACGGTTTTTACCTTGGAGTGTATGATTCACACGCAAAAAAGATCTATACCTTTCCAGAAAACTTGACTTCAACTTCTCAATTTGGAATTCCTACTCCAAGCAAGTGGGGAGAAATTGTATCACCTGATGAATCCTTACCAGAGTTTCCAGTGCCTATTGTTGCACTGTTTGTAGCACTTGTTACGGTCATATTTATCACAAGAAAAACTCATTTTTTTAATAACTCATAAAGTCTTGATTCTACAATACCTACTAATTCGAAATTTCTGAGCGGTATAATATATACAAACCTGTTTTTATCAATCTCTAACATCTACTCATCAATTCTTTTCTTTTTAGGGAATTGTTTAGTTCATCTATTGCTAATTCTTCTACCCACTCATCGTCAAATACGACTACATTGTTTACTATGCGTACTTCCTCGTCTCTTTTAAAACGAAAATATCTTCTGTCATTCTTAATGTCTACTAAACCAGCTTCTGCTTCATGTGATAATGTCTTGTACAATCCATCTGTTCGAGGATCATTCATCTGAGGAAAGCCATAAACTACAAACCAATCGTGTTTTGGTCTTAATACACATTCTATGAAAGCGATGTAGATAATTGACATCTCTTATTACTTGTGTAAAATGACATTATTCAATCTTAACGTATTCTTCATTATCATAGAAAACTTTACAACTTATCCTTCTTACCTCAATCGGTATTTTATCCCGCTTCAAATTGACATAAGCGTTGTACATCGCTGTAGCATCAGATTTCAGAGTTTCTGCTTTATGTTTATGATGCTCTTGTATAAAATTAGCCAATATTCTTAACTTTGATATTTTTTCACGTGGTTTTATTTGGTATAATTCATTAGCATGTTTCAATAATATCACTGCTTTTCCGACCTCAGAAACAACTTCTTTTTCACCTTCCAATTTATTCATTGTTGCAAGTATTGTGTATTCTAAAATCAATTGTAGGTTGTCTATTGCTGTATCATGACTTACTATCAAATCACCTAAATGTCCATGCGGTATTTCTATGCCAAATAGTAAAAACAAAAAATAGTACACCCGCTATGATAAGTAAACCTATCATTGCAGAAACAAGATAGTAGATGATTAAATTAGAAGCAAGATCATTATTTTTTAGAATAGGCAACTGTGTCAATCCTAGGAGTATGGCAATGACAACAGCAAAACCTCCAAATGTTTGTTGTTCGATTCTTTTAATAACTGATAACTTATCAAGAGAAAAATCTGTGAACCGTTTTTCTTGTTCTTTTTCTTGGTCTATGTATAGTCTTATCAAATCCTCAAGCCTACCCACTTGATCTCTTATGTCTTCAACAGGATTACTCATTTCTACTCGCATTTTGTATCAATGTTATCCATTTGTTATCTCCTTCGATCTTAATTCCAGCTACTTCACATGGTGTTCTGATACGTAGTATTCTTTTCTGTCTATTTCCCAAAATTCCTTTTTATAAAAAAATTAGTGCAAAATCTAAGACTCCGTCTATATTCCCACACAACTAATGAAATCGATAAAATTTGAACCAATAACAAAATACTTTACGAAAACCTGCAGATTTCTAAGAACAAACAGGGGGGGGGGGTACACAGTTATACTGTTCTATTAAAAGAGGTCTTTTCAAAATACACAATTCAAAATGATTTTACCAATTGAAGGGTTTTACTAATTTCTAAAACATAAGAACCAATTCGGTTTACTCGTCATTATACGCATATAAGAAAATTTATTCTAGTCATATAAGAGCATCCGTTATCCATATAACAAACTGAAAATTATAGTTCAACAAATAGTCTATAATCATATAAGGGTATCATGGACAAAATAAAATGATACTTTTTCTTTTGAAAGCATTGCTTTGAAAAAAATTAATGTTATATGAACAAAATTACAAAATTGGTTTGTATTGTAAATTGCTTATTCCTATTTTGTTAATACCGTTTATGAGAATCTTTTACAATAATTAGAAAACAAAAAATTCACAATTTGCAAATCATTTTCAGAGACCTTTGTTAAGATAATAATCAGATCAAATGATTTTTTATTAATATACTCATAAAAAATCATTCCAAAATGGAAGCATATGATATACATCTCTGCCAAGATGGGCTAGAATTGGATGATTGTATTCCGGCCGTCTTAATGCCTAAATCATTTCATTAATGTCATGGAAAATAGGAAAATTGTCAATATTATACTATCCCTAATTGCAATTATAGCTAATACTGAATCGATCAAAACTTTTGGCAATTTTATTACCATAAAACAAATTAATAAAAATAAAATTAGAACAAAAAAAATTTCTCTTCTTGTTTTTATTTTACTCGCATCATCAATGATTGCAAATGTTGATGCAAGCTCAACAATACCAAATATGGATAATGCAGCTGGAGTTCTTGGAAACAGTGAAAAAATAATTGATCAATCAAATTCGATCAAAACAGAAGGCCATAGACACTTTCAAGTTAGTGCTGCTGAAAATATTGGAATTTCAGATACTAATGGAAATCCACAAAATGATCAGGTAACGCCAATTCCAATTTCAAAAAACAAATATGTTGCAGTCCAAGAAACATTATCATTTAGAACTGACATTGTAAATCCTAATGTTGTATTAATTGCAACACATGAATCACAATTTTCCACAACACTGGAAAGAATATGGAATGTTGTTAAGATCAGATACGACGGCAAAATAATGTTTGTTGACGATCTTTCATGGAATCATCATTCTACTGTCATCGCTGATTTTATAAAAAATATAAAATTGTCTACTATAAACTGGAATGAAGATAATCCACTTCAGATAGTTGAAAAATTATTAAAAACTCTATCTTATAAGAATAATTTTTCTACACTTGCAATAGCTAGTGGAAGTAATGATCCTCTTTTTTCATTTTCACAATCAATTGATGACAACATCAGTAGAACAACTCATGGTGTTGATAATTTAAAAAATCCAGCAATATTTTTGTTGTTGGTACCTCTATCGGGTTACATTTTAGCAAGAGTCGAAGAGGTAAAATTAGAATTTTTTAGAATGAAACAATTTGTATCATTTTGTTTTCTTATAATTTTGGTTTCTTCTGTAATAGTTACACCGTTATCAATTTCTCCAACATTTTTATCAAATGCTTATGCTGAGCAGATGAATAACACTCAGTCACCAAACCCTGTGACGAATTCATCCATGAATTCATCTGGTACCCTCCCTTCTACCCCCTCTTCCACACTGTCTAATCAAATCTCTAATAATACTGGTAGTCTATTGCTAAACCAGACAGCAAACAATTCTACATTGAAAACATCTACTATTGTAACCAATTCTACAAATTCCACTACAGCTACAAATACACCTCTCAAAACCAACTCTACTCTCAATACAGTACACATCAATTCTACTCTCAATACAGTATCAGCCAATACCACATCTATCTTGGACTCGATGAAAATAACAGATACCATAGCAGTTTATCTTAATTCTAATTTAGTTACTCCACCTGTCAATGCTACCATTGTAAATGCTACAGTACCAACCAACGAGACATCAAAAGTAATAATTCCTAACTCGGTAATAATTAACAACTCCACATCTAATGCTTCTAACAACACTACTGTTACTCTTCCCAACGCAACAAAATCTTGGCAATTTACCTCGCTTCCAAACTCGACTGCAACCATAAAGGCAAAGCTAGAAAATATCACAAACACATCATCATTACAACTGACAGGAACAGGATATTTGGCCGAAAACGTAAGCTCTACCAGAAACCTATCTGCACTTTCCATATCTGCTTGGATAAAGCCAGACTATAGCCAAGGTTCACCACAGTTTACCGTAATCAGCAAGGAAAATCAGTTTGCCATGTCAATTAACAACCTTATTCCACCACAAAAGATAGCCACATTTTCAGTGTATAATGGAATCAAGTGGTATACTGCCAACTCCACTGTTCCAATTGAAGAAAACTGGACCCATTTGGCTGCAACATTTAATGGGTCTTCAATTAGCATCTATGTAAACGGCACCCTGCAATCCACACTCCCAGTATCCGGAGTTCCAACATTAGCTGTTAATGGTCAGTTGACTACAAAAACGGTAGACTCGCTATCATCTAACGCAGACATTGTGATAGGTGCATATCTTAACACTTTACGTGGAACACCAAGTAACAAGTTTTCTGGATCAATTGAAAGTGTAAACCTGTACAACTCTACTTTGAGCCAGTCCCAGATTGCACAACTATACTATAGCAATACGCATTCTGGTATTGCAAACCCCATCGGTCCGTCACTTGCCAATAATACATCATATGTCAATGCAACATCCATATCAGAATTACTACCATTCACAGATTCTGTATCTGCTAATGCAACACTAACAAACGCAACACCAGCAACCAAAGCAACATCCATATCAGAATTACTACCATTCACAGATTCTGTATCTGCTAATGCAACACTAACAAACGCAACACCAGCAACCAAAGCAACATCCATATCAGAATTACTACCATTCACAGATTCTGTATCTGCTAATGCAACACTAACAAACGCAACACCAGCAACCAAAGCAACATCCATATCAGAATTACTACCATTCACAGATTCTGTATCTGCTAATACAACACTAACAAACACAACACCAACCACACTTGATATTACAGGAGATTTTGGGCAATACACATCAATTGCAATTGGAACTGATGGATTCCCAGTTATTAGCTACTTTGATACAACAAATGGAGAGCTAAAGTTAGTTCACTGTACCAACATATCCTGCAGTACACATGACACACCAGCAACACTTGATAGTTCAGGAAATGTTGGGTATTACACATCAATTGCAATTGGAACTGATGGATTCCCAGTGATCAGCTACGTTGATGTCGCAAATGGTAACCTAAAGTTAGTTCACTGTACCAACATATCCTGCAGTACACATGACACACCAGCAACACTTGATAGTTCAGGAAATGTTGGGTTACACACATCAATTGCAATTGGAACTGATGGATTCCCAGTTATTAGCTACTTTGATACAACAAATGGAGAGCTAAAGTTAGTTCACTGTACCAACATATCCTGCAGTACACATGACACACCAGCAACCAATGCAACATCCATATCAGAATTACTACCATTCACAGATTCTGTATCTGCTAATACAACACTAACAAACGCAACACTAACAACCAATGCTACCATAACTCCACAATTAACGACAGTTAAGAAAAGTTATCTTCTAACAGAAACACCACAGCTAGACTTCCAGTACCTTAATGATTCCAATATCCTAAAGAACGCACAAAAAGAGATCAAAAATGATCTATCCACGATAAACAAAGTTGAAGAAAATCTCAACAAGACCGAAGTTGTAGTAAATAGTACTGTAACTAATGGTATTTCCCAGACAGTTAGTCAGATAAACCAAACACAAGTACAGATCAACTCCGCTCAACTACAAATTGATACCACACAAGCACAACTCATGCAAGCGCAACAAACCATAGCTACTGCAGAAAAGACAAAATCTCTACAGCAATTCCAAGACGCGCTAAACCAGACAGTTGCAGCAAAAGAGGACGTGCACCAAGTAGCATCAATGCTAAATGATACAGTTGATCAAATAAAACAAACAGCGCAGGACGTAAACACAAAGAATCTGACCAGCTCGGCGCAAACTATCACCACATCTGTAGCATCGCTAAACGATACAACACAGTCACAGTCTGGCAAGTGGACAGATTCCAATCAGACCATATCAGTTCAAACAATAGATCCAAAGGGCAGCGTAACATCAGTGCAGACAACAATCGATAAAGTAGTTGACGGCAAATTCGATATCACACTTAATTCAACAAGAAGTATCACACCTGGTCTTTATACGATAAAAGCCGTACTGATCAAAGATGGCAAGACCTACACAACACAAGACCAATTTACATGGGGATTGGTGTCACTTAACACCAAGAAAAGTATCTACAGACCAGGAGATACAGCAGCTTTTATCATTACCGTATTAGATAATGGAGGACACCCAGTTTGTAATTCTGCTATAGCAATGGATGTTACAAATCCAAATTCACAGACAACCACACTTACTACAGGAAATGGAATCATACCAGATGCCAAATGTGGACTGTATAATGCCAATTACACCACCACATCTGAGGGAAACTACACCATTAACGTAAACGCACAAAACCCATCTGGCACAGCTAACTTTGGCACATCATTTTCGGTCCAAAAATCATTTGATTTTGATATTGTCAGAACTGCTGATAGCAAGATAGATCCAATAAGCAATCCAAATCTGTTTAACGTACGAATCGACATTGAATCTTTTGTATCACAAAATAACTTGAAAATTCAGGAATTTGTGCCATCATCATTTAATGTTACAACTGATGCAAGTGTAGAAACTATAGGAGATACAAAAATTCTGACATGGGACAAGAATGTAATAGGAAATAAGACATCAGTACAATATTCTTACTCTGTTCCGCTAGAGTTTCCAAAGCTGTATGCATTAGGACCTGTTGAGATCCATTATGGACTAGACCAAACCTTCACAGAAGCAAGACCGTGGTATGTAGCAAATGATCCTCCTGCTCATACTATTTCAATAGATAACGTCCAAACCGCATTAGGAACAGCTACCAACTCTGTTACCATTTCTAGTTTCGCTGTCGGTTCTGGTGCTAACAGGTTGTTATTAGTTGGTATCGGATATAGAAATTCTGGTGCTGGTACTCCAACAATATCAAGTGTGAAATGGAATGGTATTACACTGACCAATGTAGTTACGAAATCTAACGCTGCATCAGAAACGTCTGCAATATATGGACTATTAACTCCAACTGCATCAACGTCAGGCAATATAGTAGTAACATTAAGTGCTGCTGCTTCTGATTTTAACATCGCTGGCATATCCTTCTTTGGCGTTGATCAAACAGCGTTACCATCTAATACAATTACATATACTGGTACTGGTAATGTTCCTGCCGCCAACACCATTACTACATTGCAAGGCAATAGCTGGGTATTTGATGTAGTTGCACACAATACCGCAGGCGGTGCAGGGACTTGTGCTAGTGGTGCCCTTACCGCTGGTAAAACACAACAATTTAACGTATGTGATGCAGCAGGTGCAGATCAACCAATAGTTGCGGGAAGCACACAAATTACTAACGCTGTGGGCAACTATGCAAATACTTGGACTTCCGCTAGCGGTGCTAATTCGTTCGCACAGGTAGAAATTGAAATAAAATCGGCTGGCAACGCAGTACCATCAGAGCCCACCATACAAATCACTGACACAGTCTCTGCAACCCTTGGTAAATTCATTCCATTGCAGAACATACAAATCACTGACACAGTCTCTGCAACCCTTGGTAAATTCATTCCATTGCAGAACATACAAATCGTTGATACAGTTTCTGCATCCGTAGTACACAACAAATCAGCTTCAGTCCCAGAATTACCATCCTTTATTGATTCAGCATCAGCATCCGTAGTACACAACAAATCAGCTTCAGTCCCAGAATTACCATCCTTTATTGATTCAGCATCAGCATCCGTAGTACACAACAAATCAGCTTCAGTCCTCCCAGAATCACCATCCTTCACTGATTCAGCCTCTGTAACTAAGACAAAGGTCGCATCCATCTCCGAATCACCATCCTTTATTGATTCAGCATCAGCATCCGTAGTACACAACAACTCAGCTTCAGTCTCCGAGTCTACATCCTTCACTGACTCAGCATCAGCATCCGTAGTACACAACAAATCAGCTTCAGTCCCAGAATCACCATCCTTCACTGATTCAGTATCTACAACTGCAGTACACAACAACTCAGCTGCAGTCTCAGAATCCACATCCTTCACTGATTCAGTATCTACAACTGCAGTACACAACAACTCAGCTGCAGTCCCAGAGTCAACCATCACATTCACTGACTCAGCATCAGCATCCATAGTACACAACAACTCAGCTGCAGTCTCAGAATCACCATCCTTCACTGACTCAGCATCAGCATCCATAGTACACAACAACTCAGCTGCAGTCTCAGAATCCACATTCTTCTCTGATTCAGTATCTACAACTGCAGTACACAACAACTCAGCTGCAGTCTCAGAATCCACATCCTTCACTGATTCAGTATCTACAACTGCAGTACACAACAACTCAGCTGCAGTCCCAGAGTCAACCATCACATTCACTGACTCAGCATCAGCATCCATAGTACACAACAACTCAGCTGCAGTCTCAGAATCACCATCCTTCACTGACTCAGCATCAGCATCCATAGTACACAACAACTCAGCTGCAGTCTCAGAATCCACATTCTTCTCTGATTCAGTATCTACAACTGCAGTACACAACAACGCAGCTACAGTCTCAGAATCACCATCCTTCTCTGATTCAGTATCTACAACTGCAGTACACAACAACTCAGCTGCAGTCTCAGAGTCAACCATCACATTCACTGACTCAGCATCAGCATCCATAGTACACAACAACGCAGCTGCAGTCTCAGAATCACCATCCTTCACTGACTCAGCATCCATAGTACACAACAAATCAGCTTCAATCTCAGAATCCACATCCTTCACTGACTCAGCATCAGCATCCATAGTACACAACAACGCAGCTGCAGTCTCAGAGTCAACCATCACATTTACCGATTCATCAACTTCCGCAAAGAATCTAGCACCCTCTACACAACTTGTTGAAAATACACAAACAGAAATTACAGTTGATCCAAACAAACCAGATTTGTATGTGACAAGTAGCAATGCAGCCTTGTCAACAGTAAAAGTTGATTCTACAACAAGTGCAACATTAAACTATTCTAGTATAATTCAAACAAGCGGTGGAGATCACACAGTACAAATTAACAATGCTCTTACAATCAATAAATACTCAAGTGGCGGTTCTCTAAATGTACAGGCTGCTATTCCTGCAGGTGCTACCGCCCCAATATCAGGTCCTACTAGCTGGTTAGGATCACTCACTTTACTAACTGTTAAACCTCTCAATTCAGTTACAGCACCAGTAGAACCACAGACAACTAATACTGTAAAACAAGTCGTAGAACTAGGTTTTGGCAGTACTTCCCTAACTTTTAACAAGGCAGTACGCGTCTTATTTGTTGGCCAAGCAGGATTGCGTGTTGGTTATACACATACAGTTCCACTTACAGAGATTGCTGCAACTTGTGCAGATGATACTCAAACTACAAACAATGCCTTACCAGCAGGAGGAAACTGCAAGATTAATGTAGGATCTGACTTGGTAGTCTGGACAAAACACTTTACAGGATTTGGAACATGGAGTTCATCTTCATCTGGAACTTCATCTGGAACTTCATCTGGAACTTCATCTGGAACTTCATCTGGAACTTCATCTGGAACTTCATCTGGAGGTTCGGGCGGTGCAGGAGGTGCAGTAGGGACTGGTCCATCTGGCACATCAAGCTCATCTAGCAGCTCTACTGGATTTGGCGGTATCCTGACACCAAACTTGAAGATCTACCAAGTGTCATACGACCTATGTAACCAAGATATCGTAAAGATAACAATAGGAACAGATCCTGGAGCTAACCCAACTGTTATTCTACGAACAATGTCAGGAATCATTCAAGCACAACTATCCAATGATCAGCCATACACACAAGAAAACGTAAACGCAACAATACAAAAGACAGTCTATGTGGCTCACATCAATCCAAAAGAACAATCCTTTGAGGTTGTTGTACTAGAAGCAATAGGCAAGAATATCAATACTGTAGGCAAGACAATTCAGATAAACGGATGCAGTGAAACAGTATCAATTGAAAATGGAGCATCAGTAATTCAACCAACACAAATTGATCTTTCTGCTCCGCAGATATTTGATGTCAAGTTCCAGATAGGAAATGGCACCAAGGTATTGTCCTCTGATGTGACAAACCAGTACATTGATTCACAACCAACGACTGTTTATTCTATAATAAACAGCCCCACGCCACTTGACAGAGCAGAGCTCAGATTTGTAAAGCTGGGAGACGATATCACAAAGTATGCTGCAGTAAGCATGGATGTTGTACCATTGCATATATCCAACACTACATACATCATATCTGGAGTAATTCCAAAAGAGATGGCACAAGCTCCAGCTATTACATACTGGATACATGTACAAAATCAAGCAGGAAAATCATCAGACTCTGACCAATACTCAATTGGTGTCAAACCAAGCTATTCAACTCAAGGTAAGCTAGAAGTGGACATACTTCCAGCTAGAGCAGAAGGTACAACTGCAACACCAATTGCATATTTCACCAACACAGGCAAGCCCGTATTTGGAACTATATCTCTTGTAGCCGATGGAAATATCGTATACACATCATCACCACAACTATTTGGAGCTGGACAGACTGCAGTTGATCTAAAATGGAAGACATCTACACTAGGATATGTAAAGAGTCATCAAGTATTTGCAAAGTATAATGGATATGATAATTCAATTAATACTAGTACAGTTATGGTAACCACATTCCCAGCTACAAAGACATTATCCATATCACAACCAATTAACATTGGTATTATTGAACAGAACAACCAAACCATAGCAAATCCAATTGCATTACACTCTTCATTCAAGGATAGTGAAGGTAATCTAAGATATCAGGTAACAGCTCCAGATGGTACATGTGTCATAGGACCAGCTGACAAATGTCTCGTGACTCATTCCACAATAGGACAAGGCAACTTCAAGTCTGTAACAATAGGTGACCAGGTATACAGAGTAAGATATTCTGGCTCAGAAAGTACATTGGAACGATTTACAATCACATCAGTAGACGCGATAGTAGGAGATTGGAAAGTAGAAATTGTTTCCCAGAATGAATTTGTACCATCTGCACATGCCGCACAAGATGTGTTCATGCAGATCAAGTATAGGGCAGTAGAAACAGCATTTGTAACAGAATCTTCAAAATAAATTATTAAAACTTTTCAAACATTATTTCAATTTAGTTTTATGGTTTATCTACGGATAAGTAATAGCTTTTACAATATATGCATCAAGATCTGAAATTTTTATTCTTTCTTGACTCATAGAATCACGTATTCTTACAGTAATAGTATCGTCTTGCAGAGTTTGATGATCCACCGTAACAGCAAGTGGTGCACCAACCTCATCTAATCTCCTATATCTTCTTCCTATGGCACCAGAGTGATCCAAAAATGCATCATATTTTGTTCTAATCTTGAAAAAAACTTCCTCAGCTTTTTCTGCAAGTCCATCTTTTTTAACTAGAGATAATATGCCAACATGAATTGGTGCAAGATATGGCTTTAAAGAAAGAACAACTCTGTCATTTTCTTTATCATCACGAAAACTATGTTCTAGTATAGTATAGAGACTCCTGTCTATGCCCATGGATAGCTCAAACACATGTGGGAGTACTTTGATCTCATCATCTAACACTTCAAATTTTTCCTTACTTTTATTTGCATGACTCGTTAAATCATAATCAGATCTATAGTTACATGCGACAAGCTCTAACCATCCTGTAGTAGTTTCAACTTCAAAATCAAAAGCAACAGATGCATAAAATGCCTTTTCTTTGTCTCCAAGTTTTCTAAACCTGCTTTTTGTTACATCAATTCCTGTTTTTTGATAAAACTCTATCAATAAACCAAGATAATATGCAACAAGCTTGTTTGGTAAAATTCCTGCGTCTAGAGCTTGTTTACAGGTCATTGTTTTGATATCATCTTCAACCATGATTCTGATCTCAGTGTTTTCAACCTCAGAAAATTTTTCAAGATTATCTAGTTTGTTTGGATTGCAAAAGACTTCAATTTCTGCTTGATAAAATTCCCGTAGTCTTAAAAGACTCTGTCTTGGAGAAATCTCATTTCTAAAACTCTTTCCAATTTGTGCTATTCCTATAGGCAATTTACCTCGCATTGTTTTAAAAAGCCTCGGAAAATCAACAAAAATGGATTGGCATGTTTCTGGCCTAAGATATGCTGGTTCTGATTCAGGGCCTATGCCAACCTTAAACATCATGTTGAATTTGTGAGCCTTCTCAAAGGTACCTTTACATTTTGGGCAGACAATGTTTTTTTCTAAAATTACTTTGTCAAACTCAGTAAGATCAGCGCTTTCAGGCACTACAATGGAAGTAATTTCGGTAATTAGTTTATCTGCTCTAAAAATTGACTTACATTTTTGGCATCCTATGATAGGATCTGCAAAACTAGAAAGATGACCAGATGCCACAAAAACAGCCTCTGACATTATTTGAGAGCCATCTATTTCCATCATTCTATCTCTTCTAACAAACTCTCGTCTCCACAATTCAACAAATTTATTTTTTAGACTGACACCAGATGGACCATATTCCCAAAAACCAGCTTGTGCATCTGCATAAATTTCACAACTTGGGAAATAAAATCCACGCTCTAATGCAAGCTGCATTATCTGATCATAATTCACAACAAATCAACTCCATCACTTGAATTCATATGTAATTATGCTAATTCCTTTACTTTTTCTATGTTTCCAAGATCGTCACGTCTTTCATCTATTGGTGTTTCTAAGATAATTGGAATATTTTTAGAGTTAGTAAATTTTATGACATGAGCAAGACCAATTTCACCAATTTGTCCTAGTCCGATGTGTTCATGTCTGTCAATATTGCAACCTATCTCGCCTTTTGAGTCGTTTAAATGAACTATTTTGAGTTGTTCAAAACCTACTGCCTTTCCAAACTTTTCAAGAGTCAAGGCGGCAGCTTTTTTTGTTCTTAAATCATATCCTGCTGCAAAGGCATGACATGTGTCAAGACAGACTCCAAATCTTTTTTCGGGTTTAAGTTGAAATAATATGGAAGCAAGCTGTTCAAAATCAGAGCCAACACTATTTTTTTGTCCTGCAGTGTTCTCAAGAAGTATAGTAACATCATCTGCTGTTTCTTTAGCAGCTTTTGTAAATGCTTTAACTAGTTTTTCTATTCCTTTTTTATCTCCAGTTCCTTTATGGCTGCCAAGATGTGCTACAAGGTATGGAATTCCAAGTTTACTACATCTTTTTATCTCATCTATTAACGAATTCAAAGATTTTGCAAATGGGTCATCTTCTGGTGAAGAAAGATTTGGTAAATATGGCATATGAGCAACAGTTGCAAACCTGTCAATCTTACTTGCTACAAGTTTTTCTTTAAAACTTGTAATATCGTCTTTGGAAAGTGGCTTTGCAGCCCATCCTCTTGGATTTCTTGTAAAAATCTGAAATGCTGAACAACCCATTGCTTCTGCATTATCAACTGATTTGTCTATAGAACCAGATATGGATACATGCAAGCCAACCTGCATGCTGGTAATTTAATTGAGGATAATTTAAACTCCTAGGAGTATTTGAGGCAAATGATGGCACCAATTCTTATTTTGAAAACATAACCAAATTTTTAAGGTAAAAAGAAACAAAGAAAATGTGTTACAACTTGGCATAAAGGAGCTTGCAAAGTATCCCTTCCTAGCGGAAACGGGAGATTATCTAAGAGACAAAGGATTCAATCTAGAACAATTGTCAGATCCAGATTGGAAACCAGTGGTTGAAAAGGCATATGGTAGGATTGTTGTTGCTACAACGGGGCAAATTTATGGCGGTGATATTGAAAACCCCGACTTGGAGATTCTTTCTTTTGTTATTGGTATAATATTATTAAAATCAGCAGGAATCTCTACTCTGAACAGAAGATTTTCTCTTGCAGAAGCAAGAAGAGCAGAGAGGTATCTAGAACAAGGTCTCAATGCTTTACAAAAAGACCGTACTATATTAGAAAATCTAAAACTAAAAGAGGAATCAATTCAATCTTCCCTGAAAATAATACAAGATCTTTTTTCAATACAGGTAGAAATGGAAGATGACAGATTAAAAATTCGTATTGCAGATTATCTTAAGCGTGCAGTTCATTTTAATGAACGAGAGTGGAAGCTAGTAAATCGTCAAGTGGAAAGTGGTTATGTATATTTATCATCACATGAAATAGTCAGACTTGTACGAAAAGAACTTGATGTATACATAAATTCAAAGATACAATCAGTTAGTGTATCATTTATTCCAGAAACATTTCGTGAACGTGTAGGAGATTTGGTATTGCTTGCAAAAAAATTTTCTACTACAGTAATTGTGTCCAGTGATTATCCACCATGTGTCAAACACGCAATAGAAGTACTTGATAAAGGAGAAAATTTGCCGCATTCGGGAAGGTTTATGCTTGCTACATATCTGCTAGCAAAAGGACAGACTGTTGAACAAATTGCGCCATTATTTAAAAATGCACCAGATTACAATGAACGTGTTACAAAATATCAACTTGAACACATTGCAGGATCATCTGGTAAAGGTACAAAATATGTTTGTCCATCATGTGAAAAACTAAAGAGTGAAAATCTTTGCTTTGCTATACCGGAATGTGACGGAATTATAAATCCAGTTCAGTTTGGTACAAGAAGGAAAACAAATGCTTGAAAAAAATATAAACTTTGTAGAAGCAGCACTAAAAGAATATTATTTTAATAACTTTGAGCTGATTCACGTTCCCTCTAGAACTTCAGAACGAGAATTTGGCTATCAAAAATTCAACTCTGGTATGACTAGACACCTTACAATAAAAAATGATAAAGATTTACATTTTTTACTTATGACGCAGATGCCATCTGACGTTTATTGCTCAAATGCTTGTTACTCCTTTCCAAATCTGCCAATGTCAGAAAAGGATTGGAAAGAAGCAGAATTGATATTTGATATAGATGCAAAGGATTTGAAACTTGATTGTAGAAAAAATCATACCTGTTTCAAATGTAACTCATGTCAATGCATAAATGAACAATCATCAAAATGTATTAAATGCAATTCTGATAAATTTGATGTAATATCAGTTACTTGTCAGAATTGTATATCTGAAACAAAGAAAGAAGTACAAAAACTAGTCCAAGTTTTAACGGAAGATCTTGCAATAAATAAAGAAAAAATTCTAGTCTATTTTTCTGGAAATGAAGGATTTCATGTACATATAGAAAATTCAGAATATCAAACCTTGGATTCTAGAGAAAGAGCAGACTTGGCAGATTATATCATGTTTAATGGAGTGATACCAGAAACTCTTGGAATTAATAGGCAAAATAATTCAAAGATGTTGCTTCCAGATATTGGAGAAAAAGGTTGGCGTGGACGAGTGGCAAGAGAAATTTTTGGTACAAAATCAAAACGACCCAAAATCATTCAAGAGATACTTTTAGGAGGATATTCAGCTTTTCAGTCAAGACTTGAAGAAATGAGACATACGATAGGTGTAAGAATAGATCCGAAGGTAACAATGGATATTCATAGAATTTTCAGATTAGGTGGATCTATTAACAGCAAAAGCGGCCTTTCAAAAATTCTCTGTAAGGATTTAGAAAACTTTGATCCATTTTCTGATGCTTGTTTACTTGGTGATGAAAAAGTTGAAGTTTTAGCAAATTATCCCATCTCGTTTAGACTAAAAAATAAGAAATATGGACCATATGTTGGTGAAACTATTTCTGTACCAAAACACGCTGCAGTTTACATGATTTGCAAAGGACTAGCTGATGTCACTCAATAATAGTGAAAATTAGGCTCAATTTGCAGAAATCTATGCATTTTACAAGATTCCATGTAACTATATCTTTCTAGGTAAGACATTAATTTGACACAAAGTAAGGAAGCGTGATTTTGTACAGCTCATCCACACAAGACAATCCACCTCCGCGTGATGCGGGAAGATACATCAGAATAGGGATTGCCGCACTTATTGGTATCATAATTTTCGTGATGATAAGCAATCAAGCTGTAGTTTTATTTATGAATGTAAAAGAATTTGGTCATCTATTTACACAGCCGCTTTACTATTCTCTTCTTTCTGCTGTAATACTTGCTTCTATAGTACTGATACGAGTAAATATAAAAAATCGCTCTTCTATTGCTTGGTATAGCATTAATGCGGCAATAAATTTTTTAAAAAAAGGAAACAATTATTCTGTAACTGAAAATATACCAAGCTTTAAAGATTACAAGCTTAGTATTCCTAATTTTATAATTTGGCAAATAACAAAAGTCCTGCTCTTTGGTGCATTCTTTGCAAACCTCATGTTTGGTTTTGCAGTTTCATACATGATTCAAGGAAATGATCTTGGAGTACAAAGCATATGGAATTTGTTTTCACTTCCATTTACAACACCTCCAACAGATCCTTCATATTCGTTAGACAAAGTTACTCCAATGATTCCAACTCTTATCATTTTAGTTCCACCAATATTAGCTGCAATTGGTTTACGTCTTGTACTTTATGTTGGATTACATAACATCGTTAGAGTCATCATAAATTATGTCCAAGATGCATCAAAAGGCAAGCCAAAATTCCTTGATTATATTGCAACTATAGAAGGCATAATTGGTATTGGAATAATTTGGGCTGGAATAAACATGTTTTTCACAGATCAAATAGATTACAACACAAAATACGCAATAGGTGGTACCCTTGCTGTAGGATTTGCTTTAATTGTGTTTTATTTTATTGATAAATTCAAATCCAAAGTAATCATACATCCTTCAAAACGAGATATCTATATCCGCATATTGACGATAATTACAATTGCAATAATTGCAAGTTCAATAATGGCTGTCAATAACAGTATTGCCGATGCAAAAAAAATAGAATATCTTGGTCCATACAAAGCTCAACAAATTGGTGTTAATCGATATCTGGGCCAGCTTGATCAAATCCAGATTACACCTCATGAAGTCAAGCAAAGTTCTTCCATTCAACCTACAGATATTCCAAGTTATGTAATGCAAAATAATGCTCTACTAAACAAGATAAGAGTTTGGGATTCGCAAGGAGCAAATGATAAAATTAAACCCGAAATTGGACTTATACCATATGTAGCTTTTGAAAATAACGACATTTTGAGATTTAACGACACGCTTTATTGGACAGCTTCAATGAAACCAATTCTTCCATCATCAGTAACTCAGGAAAATATCTGGTATAACCAACATCTTGTTTATACCCACGTTGACAACGGATTTCTGGCATTAGATGCAAGTAATGGTACTATAGTAGATAGCAATAATCTCTTCAAACAAAGAGTGATCTATTATGGAGAAGGCGGACTTTTTACAGATACATGGTCTGCATATCCAGTTAATAGAGGTACAAACACTGCTGAACTAAATAATGCATCATATAATGGAAAAGGCGGCATAGATGTATCTCCGCCAATAAGCCAAATTTTTGAACCTAACTTTTTCCTTTCTTATCCCACAGAACCAATCCACATAATTCGATATAGGGATATTCATGATAGAATGCAATTATTGTATCCATATTTCCAGTACAACCTATTTGGGAATAATGTAGACGCTTTACCTGTTACTGACGGTCAAAAGACATACTGGCTTGTTCCACTAATAGTAGGTTTTGATACAAAGAATGTACCTTGGTCAGTAAGTAACCCATATCTCAGACTTGTTGGTTTTGCATTGTTGGATACCTACAACGGCAACATTACTTTGATAAAAACTGGAGACGATTTCTTTACAAAAATGTTTGTTAGTGAATATGGAAATAATTTTATCGATACACCATCTTGGCTTCAGAAACAACTTCGATATCCAGAGGCGTTATTCAATTGGAAAGTGGACATGTTTAACATGTATCATGTTACAGACACTTCTACATTCATACAGGCAAAAGACTTCTATGAAGTTCCAACTGGACTTGGAACTTATTATGTAGAGGCAAAACCTCCAGGATATGACAAAACATCATTTATCGGAATTCTTTCACTTGAGTTACAAGGATCACAGGGAAGAAACCTTGCAGGTTTTATGACTGTTCAAAATGACATTCCTAACTTGGGTAAGATGCAATTTTATCAAGTTCCATTAGATTCTAAGACAAAGCTTCTTGGTCCATCAGCAGTAAGTGAAGCACTGTCTAGAGATCCTGATTATGCTAAATTGCAAACATTACTTAGAAATCCAAGAATTGGAGATAATATTCTTTACAGAATAGGTAATGATGATGTTTACTTTATTCCAGTATATACTGCAGGTTCGGGTGGAGTTGTTACACAACTTGGAACAATTGCTGCAGTTGGTGCAGCATTTGATGGAGAATATCATGTAGGACTAGGAAATACACCACAACAAGCCTTTACTGCATATCTTGCTAAACTTAGTGGTGTTGCTCCGTCGAATGTTACAAGTGCCTTACAACTAGATCAAACAAGTAGGATTGCTACTCTAAGAACTATACTAGAAGCAGATAACTTGAAAATTGTTAGTCCAACATCCATACAACTACCACTTTCATTTGAAGAGGGCAAGACTTCCTTCTTACAACCATCTGATCTAGACAATACAAAGAAGCTAATCTCAGATTTCTTGAAGAACTTTGTACAGCCAAGAAGTGACAGGATAATTTTCTGGGAAGAAAATAGCACAGTAAAGCTAGGTACAATTGTGGTTGTAGATAATGTGCCAGAATTACATTATATCTCAATTGAGGTAGGTTAGTTGCTTTTAGTAGTAGATAACGGCTCTGTCTACACTAAATCACTTTTGAATTTTCTATTACACAAAAAAATAACCTTTAACACACTCTCTTTTGATAAAGTGATTCTTTCAGAGATTCACAAATATTCATCAATAATTCTCTCTGGAAGAACAACAAACATTGCTTTGATGAATGCCATTAACTCTAAAATAATAAGACATGCTGTTATGGAAAAAACTCCCCTACTTGGAATCTGTTATGGTGCCGAAATCCTTGCACTTACACTTGGAGGTACAATTAAGAAAATGGGCAAATTAAACAATGGAATCCAAGAAATTGAAGTCATAAAACCAAATCCCATATGCGAAAATAAAATTAGGGTTTTTGAGAGTCATTCTTACCTAGTTTCAAAACTTGACAGTTGTTTTGAGCACATTGCAAAATCTGATTATTGCAAATATGAAATATTCCAATATACAAATCATAAAATCTTTGGAACTCAATTTCATCCAGAAATGAGTGATGATGGAAAACTTCTTCTAGAAAAATTCATCGCTATTCCATAGTTTTAATATTGTAAATTTATTATGATTTGTAATGGAATCTAACCACATTCTCTCACTACCAATTGTAAAAGAGGAAAACATTTGTCTGCCTCTTGTAATTATTGCAGTATCCAAGTATTGGGGAATAGATCTCCCTTTTTCTGAAGCTAAAGAGATTGCAAAAAAATATCCTAACATGAAAGGAAGCATAATGATGGAGGGAATTGAGCTTGCAGAACGACATGGACTTGCTAGTTTGATCTTAAATTCTACAATTAAAGAATTGAAAAAATTAATTGATATGGGAATTCCACCCATAGTTATCCTTCCAGGAATACGTGATACCGTACAGCACGCATCTCTTATTTTAGGATATGATGATATGGAAAAAACAATCTTACATTATTTTCCTGAACCTGATAAGATTGGTGCAATACCAGAAAAAAAATTTGATGAACAATGGTCTGAGGATGATAAACTCTTACTTGTTTTAGTTCCAACAGATATACTTTCAGAAATAAATTTAGAAAATAAAAAAGAAAAATCAAATAGATTATGTTTTAATGCTGAGAAATTACGCTTACAAGGAAAATTTACAGATGCTATAACTATATTACAAAAGGCATTTGAAATAAATCAATCCAACTCTACTGCATATTGTTTGCTTGGTGGAATACTAAATGATCAAAATTCTCCTGACGCTGTTCAATATTATCAAAAAAGTATCGCATTAAATCCTAGGTGTTATCTTGCATATAGAGGCCTTGGAAATTTTTATTTAAAATCAAAGGACTATTCAAATGCAGAAAAATACTATACAAAAGCAATTGAAATAAATCAAAATAGATTTGGTCCAATTTATAAAAATCGTGGTTTGGTAAGACTAGAACAGAATAAAAAAACCGAAGCTAAGGATGACTTTGAAAAATACTTGGAACAAATGCCAAATGCCGCTGACAGAATCGGGATCTTAGAGGTTTTAAAAGAATTATAGCATTTGGAAAGGTTTTACAATACTGTGAGGAGTAAAATAACATGGATTGCATTTTTTGTAAGATAGTGGAGGGAAAGATCCCATCAAGGAAAATAACTGAAACTGAGAAATCATTGGCATTTTTAGATGCATTTCCATTAACAAAAGGACATACACTAGTTATTCCAAAGAAACACTACGTCAAAATTGAGGAAATGACCAAAGAAGATAATTCGGATCTATTTGAGGTTGTAAGAATTTTAACAGGAAAAATAGAACGCTTAGCCCCATCTTCACTTGTAGCCATTCATAATGGTAAAGAAAGTGGACAAGAGGTTCCTCATGTTCATGTGCACATTATTCCACGTAATATCAATGACTCTGTAGGGCCAATTCATAGTATGTTTAGCAAAAAACCAAAACTTACAAATGATGAATTTGACAACATTACAGAAAAACTTACTAAATAAAAATCTAATTTCTTAAATTTATTACCGTTTTCATTATATATAAAAACTTTAAATTTTACTTTAAACATTATAAAAGCATAGCATATTCATCACAAAATAATATTGCTGTTGCAACAATTCAGGGACGTTACTATTTTAAATTTGTAAAGATGCTTAAATTTTTAAAAATGAATTATGATTCTATATTGCCTACTGAAATAGATCATACAGATAAAAGACTTATTCTTACTACCATGCAGGAAGCGTCTAAAATTGCAAGTAATTTTGTTCTATGCGCAGAAGAATTTGATGCAGATCCAACTGTAATAAAAGGGCTAATAACACAAAAACTCGAAGCTGGTTTTCATGAATGTACATTAGTTTTAGGAATAGATCCAGGTAATAGAATAGGGTTTTCAGTTTTTTACTATCAAAATGAAATTGAAAGCTCAACCTATACATCACTTGATGAATTAATATCACATATCGTTAGAATCTTGGCAGGATTGAAAGCTGATAGAAAAATTGTTAAAATAGGAAATGGAAATATGAAAATAGCTCGTCACATAATTGATAGATTAAATCTTAGTTTTTGTTC
>JABDDN010000002.1 GCA_013287585.1 Nitrososphaerota archaeon | reverse complement strand
GCGGATACAGACTTAGAACAAAACCAAGAAATCTAAAATACAAAGCAAAATTGCGTGCTAGAGTTGAAGCTGACTCTCAACTAGAATCTGTTGCTGTAAAGGCTGCAGAAGTAGAAGAGATCGAGGTAGATGCAATAGTAGTAAAAAAGGCCACAAAAAAAGCTAAGACGGCAAAGGCTACGAAAAAGGTAGCAATAGAGCCGGTAGCAATAAAGGCTAAGACGGCAAAGGCTACGAAAAAGATAGCAATAGAGCCGGTAGCAATAAAGGCGTAGATGACGTAGATTTTTGATGTCCCAAGTCGGTTATAAGAAAAAAACCGTAAAAGTGGACAATCGAGAATTTTTGGTTCAAGTAGTTCCCTTTGATAATGGTAATTTTATTTCAATAACTGAGGGAAAAGAAAAGATTGGTGCTATGATGGTGTCAGTTGGCTCTGGAACTCGTATTAGTACAGCTACGGTGATTCCATCAAAATCAGATTCCTTTTTTTTGAAAATGGTTTCTGAGCGATTAGCATCTACTATAAACGGAATCTGTGTTGCATCACTTAACATACAAAAAGAACTTGAGTTAGAACCCATGAAAGTACTTATGAACGAAATAATGGAGATTGTAAAACAATGACTGATTTACGGGCTTATCTTAACCAGATAAAAAAACTAAACGAACTATCTATTGTAAAAAAGAAAGTATCTACAAAATATGAGATCGCTGCTGTTACTTCACAAATAGATGGTGGCAATGCAATTTTATTTGAAAATATAAAAGAAAGTAAATTTCGATTAGTAGCAAATCTAGTTGGTACTAGGGCAAGATTTGCCAAAGCAGTAAATGCGAAAGAATCTAGCATTCACCAAAAGATAATCTTTGCAATTAAAGGTGCAAAAAAGCCAAAGATTGTTTCAGATGCAAAATTTATGGAAAATAGATCAAAAGACGTATCTATCTTACCAATTGTACGACACTTTGAAAAAGAATCAGGATCTTTTATTACCTCATCTATAATTTATACACAAAATCAAGAAACTAAGACACAAAATTCATCATTTCATAGATTGATGCCTCTTGATAAAACTCACTTTTCTGTGAGAATGGTGGAAGGAAGACATCTACATCGTACATTTGTACGTTCCAAAGAGCATGGTGAAGATCTAAGAGTAGCAATAACTATTGGTGTACACCCTGCAATCTCCATAGCTGGTGCATATCAAGCAGAGTGGGGAAAAGATGAATTAGAAATAGCAAATGCAATTTTGGGAAATAAATTAACCTTGACTAAGACACCATATTCTGGTATCAAAGTACCGTCTAATTCTGAAATAGTTATGGAAGGAAAAATTCTACAAGATAAAACTCACAAGGAATGGATGGTTGAAATGCTTCGGACTTATGATTTTAAAAGAGAACAGCCAGTTTTTGAATTAGAAAATCTATACTATCGAAACAATCCGATCTTTCATGATATTCTTTCTGGTTATTCAGAACATAGATTGTTAATGGGGATGCCAATTGAAGCTAAACTAAACCGTGATGTTAGAAAAGAATTTCCTAGGACAAAAAAAGTTGTTATGAGTGACGGTGGTTGCAACTGGCTTCATGCAATCGTACAAATTTCAAAAAAGAAAGATTCTGATGCAAAAAAAGTGATTGAAAAAACTTTTGCATCACATAGATCATTGAAAATGGTAACAGTAGTAGACGATGATATTGATCCGACTAATGCAGTAAATGTAGAATATGCAATGGCTACTAGATTCCAGGCAGATAAAAACTTGACAATTATAGAAAAAGTAAGAGGTTCTAGCTTGGATCCATCAAGTGATCAAAAAAAACTGCTTACTGCAAAACTTGGAATTGATGCAACAAGGCCACTTTTAAAAAGATCAGAAGGATTTGAAATAGCAAAAATTTCAGGAAAAGATAAAATCTCATTGAAAGATTATTTAAACTAGATATCTCTCACAAAACTGCCTAGTTTTGACTAGTTAGTGGATAGAGCCTATCATTAATGCAATAAACAATATTGCAAGATATGGACTAGAAAATTTGAATAGTGTCCAAGATGTCTTTTCTGATGGTTTAGTTAAAACCCAGATACTGAGAATTAACATTATTGCACCTGAAATTATTGCAGTATACAAATAAACATCATTTACTATTTTCTCTCCATTATTTGTAAGAAAGAATGGAATGATGCTAAAGAGAACCATCATGAGTGTTGTTCCTGCTATTACTCTCACAGACGTCTTTTCTGATTGTACTGCAGTAAGCATTGGCACATTTACTTTGTTGTAATCCTCTTTGAAATGCAATGTAAGTGCCCATATGTGCATAGGAATCCAGACAAATACTAGTCCAGCCATTACTAATCCAAGATCCCACAAACCATGAGTAGTTACTGCCACATATCCAATCATTGCTGGCGCTCCTCCAGAAAATCCTCCTAAAACTATGTTAGTTCGACTTTTTCGTTTTAGTAAATGACTGTAAATTATAATGTTATCTGCTAATCCAAATGCCATAAAAATTCCAGCCCACATACCATTCCAAAAAGAGCTAGTAATAGAAATGGAAAATGAACATACAAGAGAAATTACCGCAAGAATTAATCCAAAATTTCTTGCCTTTTCAGGAGGAAAAATCCTTCTACTTGGAATTGGTCTATTTTTTGTTCTTTCCATAATTGCATCAATATCTCTATCATGATAGTTGGTTAACGTATTAGCTGCTGCTGATCCTGCAGCAACACCACCTAACATCAAAGCCCATGTGGCAAGAGAAATTTCAATATGATAAATATTTGATGCAGTAACAGCTGCACCAAATGCAGTAAAAACTAAAAGATACCAAATTTTTGGTTTAGTTAATTCATAGTATACCTTGATTCTTGAGCTTGCCTTTGTGGTTAACACTATTTCTCCTCTTTTTTGATCTTTTTTAGTTATTTATAGGTTGAATAAACTCCTACTTTACTGGTTTATAGGGCATAGGCTTGGTTGTTCTTTTCATCTCGATAAAACTCTCAGAACGTTGTACACCTTGAATCCTACCTAATTTCTCTGAAATCAATCGATGCATCTCATCCAAATTCTTTGCATACATTGTAACCAAAATATCAAACCTACCAGTAACCTCAGAAATCTCTCTTACCTCAGGCACCTTGAATAATTCCTCAATCACATGGTCGCGAAGCTTAGAATCCATATTTATTCCAGTCAAAGCCTTTACCGTGTATCCAAGCTCTCTATCATTTACAACTATTGTGAATCGTTCGATAAGTTTTCTTTTTATTAATCTCTTAATTCTGCTATATACTACAGATGAGTTGACGTTGATCTTTTTTGATATGCGTGGTACTGAAATATTTGCATCCGCAGCAAGTTCAGATAGAATTGTCATATCTAAATCATCTACTTTTGCCATTTAAAATACCAATTATTCTGAATAAATGGATCTTAATAAAGGTATTATTACAATTTTTCTAAAAATTTTTCATCATTTTATATGAGGCCCTTTTTGTAGAGCATCTCAGCTAAAAGTACTGCACCTTTTGCGGAACCCATTTTTTCGTTATGAGAAAATAACACATACTTTATACCATTTTCAAAAACTGTATCCTCACGTAATCTTCCTACAACAGTAGACATGCCTCCATCTATCTCTCTATCTAATCTTGGTTGAGGCCTAGTAGGATCATCATTTACTACAAGATAATTTTTTGGTGCAGATGGAAGGCCAATTACACTAACTTTACTTGAGAAGTCTTGCATTGCTTTTTTGACGGTTTCAGGATCTACATGCTTTGAAGTCTCAACAAAAACTGTTTCAGTATGACCATCTATTACAGGAACTCTAGTACATGTACAACTAACTTTAAAGTTTGCAGGACTTATTTTTCCATCTAAAAATTTACCAAGAATTTTTCCTGTTTCTATTCTTACCTTATCTTCTTCTTTTGGTATGTAAGGAATTATGTTATCTGTAATATCTAAAGCAGAAACACCTGGCGATCTACCTGCACCAGACATTGATTGCATGGAAGTCATGATTATTTTTTGGGCACCAAAACTATCGAATAATGGTCTCATGGTTATTGCAAGTCCAGTGGTAGTACAATTTGGAAGTGGTGCGATAAAACCTTTCCAACCGCGATTCTTTTTTTGTACCTCCAATAATCCTACATGATCATCATTTATTCCAGGAATAAGAATGGGCACATCTGCTTCATATCTATAGGCAGCAGAGGTGCTGATCACAGGTATATCTTTTGCAAATCTGCTTTCAATTTCACGTGCAGCTTCACTTTCTATAGAGGTAAATATTAGGTCCAAATTCTCTGGTTTGATATCATCCACAGATTCAACAATCATGTTCTTGACATATTCAGGAATCTCTTCTTTTATGTGCCATTTTAGGATGCCACTATTTGTATCCCTTATAGCATCTACAAACTTTTTGTTTGCAGAGCGTTCAGAGGCGGCTATTTGTTTTACTTCGAACCAAGGGTGTTTGTTTAATGCTATTACAAACTCTTGTCCTACTGCACCAGTAACGCCTATGATTGCTACACGTTTCATAACAAATCTTCCTTTATACAATTAATATTCCTTTAGCACTAAACCAAAACACACTAAATCCCTTTATGTTATTTTATGGTGTGAAATTTGCGCTAGAAAGAAATGTTTCTAACCACCATGTAATACAACATGGAGGATTTTATTCGAATGGACTACAATATGACTCTAGATTCATAGATTTTAGTTCAAATGTAAATCCGCTTGGCTTTCCATCTTCAATAACAAAAATTATCAACAAAAATAGATCGCTTCTTTCTGTTTACCCAGATCCTAATTCATCAAAGTTACGAAATGATTTACAAAAATATACAGGCATTCAAAAAAACCATATAATTGTTGGAAATGGTGCAACTGAAATAATTTATAATTTCTGTAAAGTTTTTCTTCATAAAAATAATAATGTCTTAATACCTATTCCAACATTTGGTGAATACGAAGCAGCTTCTAGATTAAGTGGTTCTAGAATAACTTTTTTTAAAACAATGAATCTTAATAAAAATATTTCAGAATTTCAGGATTTGATAACAAAAACAAACTGCATCTTTGCATGTAATCCAAATAACCCTACTGGCATATTGATATCTAAAAATAATCTTTTGAAAATTATAGAGTCTGCTTACAATAAATCTGTGTTTGTATTTTTAGACGAATGTTTTATTGAACTAGTCCCAGATTCAAACGAATCACTTGTACGCTATCTGAAAGAATTCGATAATCTTTTCATTCTTAGATCTTTGACAAAGTCATTTGGCCTTGCAGGATTAAGAATTGGTTATGGATTAGGAAATAAGAAGATTATTGACGTGCTTCAGAGAATAAAAATACCTTGGAACGTAAATGGTCTTGCACAGATGGCTGCAAGCGAAGCATTATCGAACATATCTCACCTTAAAAAAACAAGAAAATTGATAAAAAATGAACTCAAGTTTTTGAAAGATTCTATTTCAAAGATTAATGGTTTTATTTGTTATAATTCGTCAACCAATTTCATTCTAATCAAATCAAGAATGAATTCAAAGACAATTCAAGAAAAACTAATAGAAGAAAAGATTCTGATTAGGGATTGCAATAATTTTCGTGGTCTTGATAGCAAATTCATACGAGTAGCTGTTCGTACTCATAAAGAAAATGTAAAACTAGTCAGAGCATTGGAAAAAATTTGAAATGACCAAAGCGTTAATGATACAAGGAACTTCTTCTGGTGCTGGAAAGACTACATTGGTAACTGCACTATGCAGAATATTTTCAAATTCAGGATACAAAGTAGCACCTTTCAAATCTCAAAACATGTCTTCTTATTCATACAAGGGGGATGAATTTGAAATTTCTAGGGCACAGGCCATACAAGCGATTGCAGCAAGAGCAGAAATAAATCCAAACATGAATCCAATTCTTCTCAAGCCGCTTGGAAATTATAATAGTGAAGTTTTTGTAAAAGGTAAGTTTTACAAAAAGATGCATGCAAAAGAATATTACAAAAAATTTGTACTTCAAAAGGGATTAAAAACTGCTACAGAATCACTTGATTGGTTACAAAAAAACCATGATCTAATAATAATTGAAGGTGCAGGTTCACCAGCAGAATTCAACTTGGTAAAATATGATATAGCAAATATGAGAATGGCAGAACATTCCAACGCTCCGGTGATTCTTATCTCTGATATTGATAAAGGCGGTAGTTTTGCTAGCATTGTAGGTACACTAGAATTATTAGAAAAGAAATATCAAAAATTCATCAAAGGTTTTGTTATTAACAAATTTAGGGGTGATATGGATATCCTCCGTCCTAGCTTCTACAAATTGAGGCAAAAGACTGGCAAGCCAGTCCTAGGAACAATTCCTTTAATGAAATTTGATATTCCTGATGAAGATTCTCTTTCTGCAAATCCAAAACAGGTAATCTGGAACAAAAAATTTGTACAATGTTTAGATGAAGAAATAGAGAATTTAAGTCACATTGTAAAATCTAGTTTGAACATGAAAGCTATAGGTGCTTTGATTAAATGATTCTAATACCAGTTTTAGCTGTACTATTTGCATTATCAATAGACTTTGCATTTGGAGATCCAAAAAATAAATTTCATCCCACTGTTTGGGTGGGAACACTGATTGGGAAACTTGTACCATTTGTTAAAAATAATAATCCAACTAGTGAGAAGATTGGAGGTTTAATTCTCACAATTTCAGTCACATCTCTAATTGCATCAATACTTTATTTTCTAAATGTTACACTACATTACCTAAACCAATCTGATTTTAATTTTATGCTTAGAGTTGTTACTTTAATTTTTTCTATCGTAGTTACTGGCTATTTGCTTAAAACTACAATTGCCATTAAAGGAATGAAAAAACATGCAACACTAATCATGCAAGCACTTTCACATGATGATATAGATGACGCAAGAGCAAAACTTTCTATGATAGTGAAGCGAGATACAAAGAATCTAGATAGGCAACACATTATTTCTGGAACTTTAGAAAGCATAAGTGAAAATACTGTAGATGGAATTATTGGACCGCTTTTCTACTTTGCAATATTTGGTTTGCCAGGTGCATTTGTCTATAGAACAATAAACACCATTGATTCCATGATTGGCTACAAGACCAGCTTGTTTAGAAATCTAGGTTGGTTTGGCGCAAACTGTGATAAGATACTTAACTTTCTACCCTCTAGGATAACAAGTCTTGTAATGATATTTGCAGTTATGATTCTAAGAGAAAACTGGAGACATTCTCTTGAAATAATGAGGCGTGATGGTAAAAAAACCGAAAGCCCTAATGCAGGATATCCGATGGCAACTTTGGCAGGCGCTCTCTCAGTTAAGTTTGAAAAAATAGATCATTATGTCTTGGGAGATGGAAATTTGGAATTTACCGAGGATCATTTTAAATCTGCAATATCTATAATGAAATTAACAACAATTCTCTTTTGTGTTATTTTCACAGTCCCTATGATTGTGGTATTGTCATATCTTGGATGGTGGATGCATGTTTAAGGGAATAAGTTCGGTCATTTCATTTTTGACAATTATTCCTTCTAAAAATATGGAACTTGAAGTTGTTGCAAAAAACATGTATCTTTTTCCAATAGCAGGTGCATTAATTGGATTAATCATTGGTGGAACTGGTTATGGCATATCTTTATTTTTGCACCCTTTGATTGTAGGATTGTTACTTACAGCTTCATTAGTGATTATAACTGGAATACATCACACAGATGCGCTTTGTGATTTTGCAGATGGAATGATGGCAAAGGGAACAAAAGAAAAAAAACTAAAAGCTATGCGCGATCCAGCAGTTGGGTCTGCTGGAGTAATAACAGTTGTCCTATATGCAGGAGGCATGATAATGGCACTTTCTATGATGAAAGGATTTGCAATATTTCAAGCAATTTTGTTAAGTGAACTTCTTGCTAAATTTGTCATGGTATTGCAAGCAAATAGAGGATCGTCAGCGTGGCAAGGCCTAAGTTCGCCATTTACACAATTTATGAAAGATAAAAGGAAGCTTGGTGTGGCTGCCGCATTAACCATCATTCCTATTGTGCTAATTGGTGGAATGACTGGTGTGATTATAATAATTGTAGGCATAGGATTATCATTTTTACTTCTGGCTGTGGCAAACCGCAGTTTTGGAGGTATTTCTGGTGATGTATTTGGAGCAACCAACGAACTTGTAAGGCTCTCATCACTTCTAATTTTTGCATCATTATGATTGGACTAGTAATGTGTGGTGGTAAGGGTACGAGAATGAATTTACCAGAAGAAAAACTTCTTCTCAAATACAAAAATCCCATAATACAACATGTCACAAGTGCACTTCAAGAGTCTGGTTGTTTTTCAAAGATAATTGGAGCTACAAGCTATAATGCTCCAAAAACCAGAGAATTTCTTACAAGTCTAGAAATTTCCATCATTCAAACGGATGGGAATGGTTATGTTAATGACCTCAATCAGATTTTACATAATTTTGACGAGCCCGTATTTGTAATTTCAGGAGACATGCCTCTTTTAGATGCAAAAATAATCAGAGAAATTGTACAACTTGTAGATATTAAAAATACATGGACTACAGTTCTTTTGAGCAAAAATTTTCTTGATTCACTACACATCAAAACAGAATATCTTGTTCATTATAATAAAAAAGAATATTCCTATTCTGGTATTTCAATAGTAAACCCAAGTAGTCTGTCTGGAATGAAACATGTTGAAGAGTCATATGTTGTACTTGATGATAAAAGAATTGCACTAAATCTAAATACAAAACAAGATTACGATTTACTCGGCGCTACCTAATATCTTACCATTTATCTTTGCAATGGAACCTGTTGATTCTGCAAGCAGGTTTCCACAAGATTTGCAAGTAACATTAGTTGCTACATGTGAATAGACAACGCTCTCTTCACTACATTCCTTACATTGAATTCTCTGAAACTTGCTACTTGGTTTTGGAATTAAAATTTGTCCTTTTTTCATTATGCTACCAACTCGAACTTTCTTAATCTAATACCTGGCTTATTCCATTTCTTTTTACATTCTGGACACGTGAGAATCGGTGTGAATTTTTTAGTTGTTTTTGCTGGCTTAGCAAGTTTTGGGAATTTTTGACCACCATAACCTTTCTTGTCTTCTGCGTGCCTTCTTTCACCTATAGCTGAACCTCTTCTTTTTCCAGCCTTGTATATCGAGATTTTTTGTAAAGTGTGTTTTTTACATTTTGGACAATATCTTCTGATCTCCTTTGGCACGTTCATAAAATAAAACCGCTCTTGACCGTAATTTAAACATCGCTTTGAATCTATAATAGTAACAAAAGCACACATTTCATCTGTGCAATCTAGCTCACGTGCTGTCATGATTTCTTCATTAAATTCAGTGGCAATGGGAGAAAAAAAAGCAGATGTGGTTTTGAAGAATTGTAAACTCGTTAATGTTTATTCTAGAGAAATAATATCTGGTAGTGACATAGTCATTCTAAAAGATAGGATTGCTTACGTTGGAGCTAATGCTTCTCATACGATTGGAGAAAAAACAGTAGTAATTGATTTGGAGGAAAAATTTGTCACGCCAGGATTTGCAGATCCGCACATACACATAGATCAGTTTGTTTTACCATCAGAATTTGCAAAAAAAGCTCTCTTGTGTGGTACTACATCATTATTTTCAGATCCAATAGATATGGTAAGTGTATGTGGCTACAAGGGATTCAAGGAATTTATCAAAATTGGTGAAAACTTGCCAATCAGACTTTTCCATGTAATTCCAGGAGGTCTGCCAGTTGACAGAAAATTTAGTCATGCCAAGACTTTGAGTTTGAGTGAAGAAAAATTAGCATTAAATTTACAAAATGTGTTAGGTCTTGGAGAAGTTTTTTCTTGGACAAAAGTAACGATGAAAGATCCAAAAACCATGCAAACTCTGAAGAACATGATAGAAAATGACTGTGTCATAAATGGTCACACTGCTGGAGCAAGTGATAAAAAATTAAACGCATACATCTCATCAGGAATTCTTTCTTGTCATGAACCCATTGATTATGATCAAGTTGTGGAAAGATTGCGACTTGGCATGTGGATAATGATGAGGGAAGGTTCCATAAGAAGAGATTTGGACAAAATCATCCCTAATGTCTTGTCCCATGAAACATATCTTGATAGACTGATGTTTTGTTCAGATGGAGTAAACCCAAAAGATCTGTTAGAATTTGGTCTCATTGATCACTGTGTAAGAAAATCAATTGCACTTGGAATGGATAAAATTGACGCAATTTCTATTGCATCCAAAAACTGTTTTGACTATTATAATATGGGGCGAGACTACGGTGGTATTGCGCCAGGTAAAATGGCAGACATTCTGGTTTTTGATGACCTTGATAAACTTAAACCAAAAAAGGTCTTTGTTGGTGGCAAACTTGTGGTATCTCACGGAGAGATTGTTACAAAGTTTAATGTAACTAAAATCCCAAAATGGATTACAAGAACTGTAAAGACTAGACGAAAGTTCATAGAAAAAGACTTTATCATAAAAAGTTTAGCAAAAACCGTGAGGTCTATGATAATAAAACTAGACACAGAAATAATAACAAAAATAGATTATGAGGAACTCCAAACAAGGGATGGAAATGTCATGTCTTCTTTTGACAGGGATATCTGGAAAGTTGCAGCAATTGATAGGACACATGGAACTGGTAAATTCACTGTAGGTTTCTTGAAAAACTTTGGTGCAGATATTGGGGCTTTTGCTTCCACACAAAGCTTTCATGAAAATGACATGATTGTAATTGGTTCTAATGAAAAAGACATGGCTTTTGCGGCAAACAAATTGTCTGAAGTACAAGGAGGGATAATAGCAGTAAAAAATCAAAAAATATTAGCAATTTTTTCTCTTCCTGTTGCTGGTTTGATATCTAAACTACCATTTGAAAATGCACTTTTAGAATTTTCAAATCTTGATGCAAAAATTATTGATGCTGGATGCAAGTTCAAAAATCCTCATCTGATCCCACTCTTTTTGCCATTTCTTGCCTTACCAGAAGTAAGAATTCTGTACAGTGGAATTGTAGATATTAAAAATAGAACATACATTGACATTTTGAATCACCCTAAGACGTAACAGAACCTAATTCAATAAGGTATTAAAAGGGGCAATCAATTATCGACAATAAGGGAATAATTTTGGCTTCAATTCAACAAACTCCACAAGGTCCTGTTTTAGTGTTAAAAGAAAGTGCACTTCAACAAAAAGGCAGGGATGCACAAAAAAATAACATAGCTGCAGCAAAATTGGTAGCAGAACTTGTACGTACAAGTCTTGGTCCACGGGGAATGGATAAGATGCTTGTAGATTCTCTAGGTGATGTCACAATAACAAATGACGGTGCTACAATTCTCAAAGAAATTGATGTTCAACATCCAGCTGCAAAAATGATGGTAGAAATTGCAAAAGCAGTAGATAATGAAGTTGGAGACGGAACAACATCATCAGTTGTATTTGCCGGTGCTCTTTTATCAAAGGCCGAGGAACTTTTGGATAAAGATGTTCATGCTACTGTAATAATAGAAGGCTATCAAGCTGCAGCAGAAAAAGCACTTTCACTTCTTTCAGAACTTGCAAAAGTTGTAGATCCACGTGAAAAGGAAACTCTTCTCAAAATAGCAAAAACAAGCATGAATTCAAAATTAATCTCAGATGATAGTGATATACTCTCAAAACTTGTGGTAGATTCTATTTTACAGGTGGTAGATAAACAAGGCGAATCCTACAAAGTAGATTTGGATAACATTAAGGTAGAAAAGAAAGCTGGTGGATCAATAAGAAATACCTCGCTTATCAAAGGAATTGTTTTGGATAAAGAAGTGGTACACAGTGGCATGCCGACTAAAATTGAAAAAGCAAAAATTGCATTAGTAAATTCTGCACTTGAAATTGAAAAAACAGAAATGAGCGCAGAAATTCGAATTACTGATCCAACGCAAATGCAAATGTTTCTTGAAGAAGAAAACAGAATGCTCAAAACAATGGTAGACAAAATACGTGAGATCGGCGCAAACGTACTGATATGTCAAAAAGGTATTGATGATATAGCACAGCATTATCTCGCAAAACAAGGTATTCTTGCTGTTAGGCGAGTAAAAGAAAGTGATATGACAAAACTCGTAAAAGCAACAGGTGGAAGAATTATCACAAACCTTGATGATATAACATTAAAAGATCTTGGATCTGCAGAACATGTAGAACAAAGAAAGGTTGAGACTGACAAATGGGTATTCATTGAGGGATGCAAAAACCCACGTGCGATAACACTTCTTCTAAGAGGTGGTTCACAAAGAGTAGTAGATGAAGTGGATAGATCAATGCATGATGCCTTGATGGTAGTTAAAGATGTAATAGAAAAACCAGCAATTGTTGCAGGTGGAGGCGCCCCTGAAGAATTTCTTGCTTCAAGTCTTAAGGACTGGGCTGATAGATTTGAGGGAAGAGAACAACTTGCTATTAAAAAATATGCAGAAGCTCTTGAAATAATTCCTCTTACAATTGCAGAAAATGCTGGCATGGATCCAATAGACACAATGATTACGCTTAGAGCAAAACAATCTCAGGGAAGAAAGTGGACTGGAATAGATGCAAGAAATACCCGCATAGCAGATATGCTTTTACTTGATATCATAGAGCCAGTAGCAGTAAAAGAGCAGATAATTAAATCTGCTACTGAGGCAGCCTGTATGATTTTAAGAATTGACGATGTAATAGCCTCTTCTGGTGGCAGAGGTGGCGGCGGACATGGTCCTCCAATGGGCTAAAATTTTCTCATGTTAGAGAAGCTGCAAAATCTTAATTTTGTTGGCTCAGTTGTTGTTTTAAATGATTTTTTTCTAGACAGAATAATAAAGATAGATGACATTGCAAAATTATTTGATCTTGTTTTACAAAAAAAAACTCTTGGAGGAAGTATAAGGGATATTACTCAGGTTGATTTGAAAGGGGGCAATGCAACAAATGTTGCATTTGCACTTGCAAGACTTGGTGCTCCAGTTTCATTGATTACTGTCGCAGATAAGACAAGTTCACAAATTCTTCAAGATGCATTTTCAGAGTTTCCAAAATCATCTTTGTATGTTATTGACGGAAAACCAGGTATGACTACCTCATTTGAATTTAACAACAATGGAAGTGTTGTGAATGTAATGTTGTCTGATTTAGGAGACAATGAAAATTTTGGACCAGAAAAACTTGGTCCAAAAGAACAAAATGCAGTGAAAAATGCTGATGCAATCATAATAACAAATTGGGCAAGCAATAAGAAAGGCACCGAACTTTCAAAATTTGTATTTGGAAAATCACTAAAATCTTTACATTTTTTGGATCCAGCTGATATACAAACAAGACAAGGTGAATTCAAAATGGCAATATCTGAACTTGCACCAAATCTTCATTCTCTATCTCTAAATGAAAACGAATGCAACCTGCTTTTAAAACAATTTGGACTAGGAAATATAACTAAAGAAAACGAAACTAAAAGACTCATTTCTGAACTTTCAGAAAAAACATCAATACCAATTGACTTACATACTACTTTCGGAGCTTTTTGGTCAAACGGTAAAGAGACAGCATTTGCAAAATCTTTTCCTACTGTAGTAAAGTTTGTTACTGGTGCAGGAGATGTTTGGGATGCTGCAAATATTTTGGGTTATCTTGCTAAACTTGAACCAAAAGAAAGATTACTTTTTGCAAATGCAACTGCATCATTGTATGTCGGTAATTCAAATGGGATGCCACCAACAATGCAAGAAATATTATCGTTAGTCACTGAGGTTCAATAGTTGCCGGTGGTTTGCTTGAAATTACATAGCTTACCCATGCAGCATCCTCAATCTCATTAGTGATTCTATTGCTTATTTTCTCTAGAATATTAGCAGGAAGTCTTGTCCAGTCAGCAGTCATTCCATCTATAGAATCCACTACTCTGACAGTAACAATATAACCATATTTTCGTTCATCTCCTACCACTCCTACTGCTTTATCATCTCCTACTGCTGCATAAGCTTGCCAAACTTTATCATGCAAATTTGCTGTGACAAGTTCATCTTCAACAATCTTGCTTGCAAGCTTACAAATTTGCAGTTTCTTTTCCGTTACTTCTCCAATTATTCTAACTGCAAGACCAGGTCCTGGAAATGGATGGCGATTTAACAATTTATCAGGTACTCCAAGAGCCTTTGCAACCTTTCTTACCTCGTCTTTATAGAGAAAACGTAATGGCTCTAATACTTGCATGTTAAGCCATGAAGGCAAACCTCCTACATTATGGTGTGTTTTTATCACTGAAGCGGGTCCTTTTGATACACCGCTTTCTATTACATCTGGATAGAGTGTTCCCTGAGCCAACCACTTGAAGGGGCCATTTTTTTCAGCAAACTCTGTAAATATTTGAACAAATTCTTCTCCGACAATTTTTCTTTTTTGTTCAGGATCTGTTATTCCTTTTAATCTTTTAAGAAATCTTTCTTTTGCATTTATGTGTGTAAAGTTCATTGTAAAATTATTTTTGAACATATTTTCTACTTCTTGCTCCTCATTTAATCTTAAAAGACCATTATCCACAAATACACATTTGAGTCTATTTCCTATTGATTTTTGAATCAAAAGTGCTGCTACTGTAGAATCTACTCCGCCACTTATACCGCAAAGGACATTGTCATCTATCTTTGAAATTTCAGCTACAGTTGTTTCAATAAAGTTTTCAATTGTCCAATCTTGTTTTGCTCTACAGATATTTATTACAAAATTTCTAAGAATTTCTGTACCTTTATCAGTGTGAACTACTTCTGGATGAAACTGTATTCCATAAATTAGCTTTTGTTTATTTGCAATAGCAGCTGCATGAGAACTTTCAGTATGGCCTATTATATCAAAACCATCTGGAATTTTTTCTGCAGCATCTCCATGACTCATCCATGCTCTTATTGATTTGCCCATGCCAGATAGCAAATCAGAATCATTATCTACAGTAAGCGAAGAAGAACCGTATTCCTTATTTGCACGCTTAACCTTACCTCCAAAATTATTAACTATCAATTGATGGCCATAACATATTCCTAAAATAGGAAGACCAATATCAAATATGCCTGTTTTTGGTTTTGGCGAGTCATTATTGTAAACACTAGCAGGGCCTCCAGAGAATATGATTCCTTTTGGATTCAATTTTTTTAGCTCTTCAAGTGATATGTCAAAAGGTACGAGTTCTGCATATACAGAAAACTCTCTAATTCTTCTACAAATTAGATGACTATACTGTGATCCAAAATCTAAAACAACTATCTTGTCCATAACTTCACTTTTCTGAATTCTCAATCATACGGGAAAATGACCATGATGCTGTGTTTATGATTTCATTCACTCTTTCTCTTTCACGATAGTTTTTGATCAAAATTTCTCTGATCTTATTTCCATCTTTATTTATTATGCAATTTATTACTGCGTCTTCTGATATCTTTCCATTTTGTACCTCTAAATTATCTTTGTTTTCCATTCCACCAATTATTCTCCCTAGGAAAAATGACTTGAATGGATGAGTTTCTGTATCTAGTATAACATCTTCCGATGGAATGATTACAACCTCATCTGGTGTGACATGTGCGTTTGCAATAATCTTATTATCTGCACTTCTTTTGATTGGTATCAAAGTAACTTTGTCTGGTAATGTGACGCTTTTTTGCTCACTCTTAGATATCAAAGAAGATGCCTTACTGAAGCTAGATTGTTTTATAACCGAATCTAAAATAGCAAGATTTTTTTCTAATTTCTCTATGTCTTTTTGACGTTGTTCGATCTCCGCAAAAATCCATTCTTTTAACTCCAAAATGTCACGAATCTGTTCTTCTGAGTAATCCATGTTTTTTTTAATAGTTCATGGATAATAAATATTAAAATGTATTATATCTTTAGAGCATTTTTACAAGATCAGCATATCTTATCTTGTTAAAACCCTTGATTTGCTTTGACGTAGTGTATAAATCTGAATGATTCTGTAAAGCAAGCCATTCCAAAAGCTTTTTGCCACGTCTGAGTTTTCTAATCTTTGTAGTTCTATTGCTAATTTTATTTTTGGAATATCTCCCTATCTTAGTTCCAAAATCCATTCCAAACAAAATAATTTTCTTTGCACCAAAATATTTAGCTAAAAAAACACATCTGTCCCCATCTGTGAATCCACCAAAATTATGAATATTTCCAAATGGCTTTCCTTCCGTAGTTCCTAAACAATATTTGAAATCTGATGCCAAGTATAATTTATCTATGTTATCTCCATGGGCATGTACTATCATGATTGCATTTTCCTTACCTGCTTTTTTTAAAAATTTTTGATCACCGTCAAGATCTGTAACCACAATATCAAATTTGATCCTATTTTCAATCAGTGCTTTGGTTGCACCATCAGCAACTATCTTTGTTATGTTTTTATATTTTTTCAATAAAGGTATTGATTGGTTAAGTGAAGAGCCAGCTCCAATGACAAAAACGGTTTGATTTTTTATCTTTTCTTCCAATTTTTTTAAAGGAAATTTAGTTCTCAAAATAGAACTTAGAACTCTGGCAGATTGCGTATCTTTTCTTCTACTATACCGGAACTCTCTCAAAATTTCAGTATATTTTTTCTCCCATCCTTTTAATCTCAAGTAAATCTAAATGTATGAGGGGTAAATCATAAACCATGTGAATAGATTAGGCCCAGTTTCTGTAGGAGGATTTAATCCAGTACGAATAATGGGAATAATTAACACCAGTCCTGAATCATTTTTTAAGGAATCTGTAATAACTGATTCAAAAAAGATAATCCAAACGATAAAAGAGATGGAAGGTGAAGGAGCAAATTTTGTGGATGTAGGAGGTATGTCTACTGCACCATATTTGAATACTTTAATTTCTGAAAAAATAGAAACTGCAAGAATAACTAGAGCAGTTAAGGCAATCCAAAAAGTTTCTAACATTCCAATTTCGGTTGATACTTGTAGAGCTCAAGTTGCAAAATCTGCACTAGAACTTGGTGTAGACATTGTTAATGACATTTCTGGGCTTAAATACGACAAAGATATGAGAAAAATTGTAGAAAAATTTGAACCCTCTCTTATTTTATGTGCTTATAGTAAAAATGTGGTAAGAGGAAATCAACTCAAACAAACAAGAAATCTTATACATGAAAGTCTTACAATTGCAAAATCTGCAAATATTTCATCTGACAAAATTGTTGTTGACCCAGCAATTGGATTTTTTAGAAAATCAGGAAAGAACAATTTTTTCACAAAAATAAATTCAGATTGGCTAAAAAGAGATCTATTGATTTTAAATAATTTGAAATTAATCAAACAGAAAAATCCAATGCTTATTTCTGTTTCACGTAAATCTTTTATTGGAAGCTTATTAAAAATAAAAAATCCTAATGAACGACTCTATGGTTCTATTGCTGCTGAAGTAATAGCAGTTCTTAATGGTGCAGATATTATAAGAACACATAACGTGAGGGCAACCAGAGAAGCGATTCAAATTGCACAAAAATTATCTTCTCATTTCAGGAAAGGCTTATAACACAATTTCATTTTACACTAGAAGGTTTAGTTGGAAATACGAGAAGGACTAACGTTTGATGATGTACTCCTCGTTCCTAAACGATCGAGTATAGTTACTAGATCACAGACTAACCTACAAACTAAACTTTCCCGAAATCTTTCTCTTAACATTCCTATAATCAGTGCAAACATGGATACAGTAACCGAATCTGCAATGGCAGTTGCAATGGCACGTGAAGGTGGAATAGGAATAATACATAGATTTCTTACAATCTCTGAACAAGTAAATGAAGTACTCAAAGTAAAGCGCTCAGGAAGCATAATTATTGAAAATCCATATTTTATCAGACCAGATCAAACTGTAAAAGAAGCTGTAGAGTATATGCGAGAAAAAGGTGTGTCAGGTCTTTTAGTTACTGATGCTGATATGAAACTAGAGGGAATATTGACAAGACGCGATATTGTTATGCTTGAATCAGACGATCAGAAAAAACTTGTAAAAGATGTTATGACAAGTGATGTGATCACTGCAAATTTTGGAGTCGGCATTTCTGAAGCAAAAGAAATTTTGCGTAAAAACTGTATTGAAAAATTACCGCTCTTAAATGAAAGGGGACATGTAAAAGGACTGATAACAAGTAAGGACATCATTAATGCAGGTAATTATCCAGCTGCTTCAAAGGACAAAAAAGGTAGACCGCTTGTTGGAGCGGCAGTAGGGGTAAAAGGAGACTTTATGGAAAGAACAGAAGCCCTGCTTGATGCTGGTGCCGATGTAATTGTAGTTGATATTGCACACGGACATAGTGATAATGCTCTAAATACAGTACGTCTGATCAAAAAGGCATTTCCAAATAGTGAGTTAATAGCAGGAAATGTTGCAACAGCTCAAGGAGCAGAGGATCTAATAAAGGCTGGAGTGGATGCTGTCAAAGTTGGAGTAGGTTCTGGTTCAATTTGTATAACAAGAGTGATAACAGGTTCTGGTGTGCCACAACTGACAGCAGTGTTTGACTGTGCAGAAATTGGTAAAAAATATGACATTCCTATAATCTCTGACGGCGGAGTGAGAACTTCGGGTGACGCGACAAAAGCACTTGCAGCAGGTGCATCTACAGTTATGGTTGGTAGTATTCTTGGCGGCACAGATGAAAGTCCTGGTTTACCTGTGATGAGAAATGGAAAGAGATTCAAAATTTATAGAGGAATGGCTTCATTTTATGCATCACTTGGAAGAAAGTCAAAGGAAACAGGTACTGTCTCTATTGGTGATGATCTTAATGATTATGTTGCAGAAGGTGTAGAGGCAATGGTTCCGTATAAGGGAAGTGTAACTGATATCATTAAACAATTAACTGGTGGAATACGTTCAGGATTAAGCTACTGTGGTGCAAACACCATTCCACAAATGCAGGAAAATGCAGAATTTATGAAAATGTCAAGAGCAGGATTTGTAGAAAGCCAACCACACGATGTAGATTTGATGTAACCCACTTTAAATATAATAAAAATGTAAAATCGACATGCTCACTAAAAAGACAGCCATTGGAATAGGAATTGGTAGTCTTGCTATTATACTAGGATCATATTTTCTAATAATGGCAATCTCATCTAATACTCACCAAGTAAATGATATAGTTGGAATTGGTCAAAATGATGTATTCAAATTTAACGCGGAGAAACATTTCCAAGAACTACTTAATGTTACTGGAAATTCTTTTCATGTAAAATTAAAAACACCGTCTGATGGATTACAGGTAGATAATGATTTTAAAAAAGAGATAAGCTTTGATTGGGTTAGTCTTGAAAACGGTGAGCATTTTATTAATATAACAAATACTGGCGATTCAGTTCTTCATGTATCAGGTAAACTGAATGCAACAATAAATCCATTGATAATCACGTCGCACCTAATAGTAATATCATCTGGTGTGCTAATCATTGGAATTAGTGCTGCCTTTTCAATAAGAAAGCCACGAGGTTTTTAGCTCAATTCTGCACGTGGATATGAACCAAGTACCTTGAGAAATAATGTGTGCTGTTTTATCCTTTCAAGCATTTCTTGAACATGAGGATCTTCTAGATTCCCTTCAAAATCAACGTAGAAATTGTATTCCCATGGCGTGGATTTTGTAGGTCTAGATTCTATTTTTGTTAGATTTATTTTATTTGCATTAAATTTTTCAAGAATGCTATAAAGTGCTCCAGGAACATGCTTTATAGAAAATATTATTGAAGTTTTATCTTTAGCTGTTTTTTCTTGTTTTTTAGTTGCAAGAATTAAAAATCGTGTATAATTATTCATATTGTCTTCTATTCCTTCTTTTATTATAGGAACCCTGTAGATCTCAGCAGCTTTTTTACTTGCAATACATGCCAAATTATCCTTTTTTAATTCAAGAAGGATCTTGACACTTCCAGCTGTATCATAAGTGGGTATTGGCTTTAGTTTGTGTTCTTGGATGAATTTTCTACACTGTCCAAGAGCTTGTGGATGTGAATAAACAGTATCGATTTTTTCTAAACCATCAAACCCTATGAGACAATGTTTTATTCTGTGATAAATCTCACCTACTACATTTAACTTGGTTGTTAAAAGAAGATCATAACTTTCACCTACGCTACCTTCAAGTGAATTTTCAACTGGTAATATCGCATAGTCTGATTTACTTTGTTCTGTTGATTCTAAAACTTCGTAAAAGGTTGGATATGGTATTGTCTGTATACCCTCTTTGAAAAAATGAATTGCCGCTGCTTCACTATATGCACCTCTCTCTCCTTGAAATGCGGTTCGAAGCATTGTCTTTACTTGGAACCGAGTTTTATAAAATCGCTGTTTCCAAACTTAGTTGAAAGCTTCCTTTCTTCAATATAGCCACAATCAACACACTTTACATTTCCACCAATCGTGACTACCTTTCCTGCACATTGGTTACATTGTGTAAACAATACTCCAAGTTCTGGTTCGCTGATTGTAGCATGGATTGCTCCATTTAGATGACTTATGACCTTTACCATAATTATGTCGCTAACTCTTGCTATGATCCTTTTCTTTGCACCCTTTGCTTGACAAATGCATTCAAGACCAGAATGAGTTGGTTTTCCATTAATGTAAAGTATGGCTACTGCAAACATGTTATTCATAAGTGCAGATACATTTCCAATTACTAGGTCGTTGATCTGTGGGACTGCTGGTGATTTTATCTGATTAATTTTTGCAATTCGATTTGTTTTATCAAAATCACTAGTGCCAATCACAACTGATCTTATGGTATGACCATCATCAAATGTGTTAACACCAGTTTCAAATTCTTCAATAATTGCAATCTTATCGCCTGGTAAGCTTGGCTTTTGAGACAATGTCTAAATTTTGAAATTTGGTAATTATAATTGTTTATGGATATAAATAGGCAGAAAATCAAACTAATGAGACATAATTTCATCTAATTATCTAATAATTTAGAACTCCTGTAATTAAAATAATAAAATCTATCTAAAATCATGGTTTCCTACCTCGTTGGACATTGGTCACAGGATGTGAGGGTAACAATTGTCCTATAATTTAAGAAAATTTGTTCAGGAAGAGATAGATTCAGGTATAGGTGATATTGGAAGATTACAATTTATTTTAAATTCACTCGATAAAGACAAAACTCTCTATCAAAGTGATCAAAAATACCTTGAAGCTCGAATTTCAAAACATGCTAAAAAAATGACCACCTTAAAAAATGAGACAGAAAATGTATTCAAAAATAACGAAAATCAAAATATTATAATGATGAAAAATCTTTCGCATTATCATATAAAATCAGGACAAGATCAACAAACTACAATATTTTTAAATAAATCAGAAATGATTGTTCAATCAGACATGCAAAAAACTCTAATAGAAGCAAGAGAAAAACTGGAGAATGTACTAGAACGGATCGAAAAATTTGAGAGAAACTTAGAAGGATCAGAATTTGAACTAATAGCACCTGAAGTTGAACAAAATTACTTGTCAAATGAATTACGTGATTTTACAGAGACGCAGAAATTGAATAATACTAAGGTCGAATCCTCCAAAAAAAATAAAAACAAACAAAAAATGGATAAGAATCTTCTTACTATTGCTAAAGTACTAGTAGCGATGACAATTGTGACAATTGTTCCTACACTTGCGGGTCTATGGTTTTTTGGAATATTAGAAGGAAAGTTGACATGGCAAAATCATGAAATAACCTACAGTAATGTTAGTGCAATACTACATTTGCTTTTATTTGCACTTGTTTTTGTTTTAATGGCTTGGGCAGTATTTGGAATTCTTTCCATGATATCTAATAAGAAAACCAAAAATCAATCACAGGTTATGAAATTATGATCCGTATTTAGCTGGATTGTAATTGTTTATAGCCAATGCGGAATTTGCAAAAATCCATCTATGCTTTCATTTTTTAAGAGTTTTAAAAGAGCATTTGCTTGTGGTGTTGAAAGCACTGGTTTTTGGAAATGATTGTCTATTGATATTCTAGGACATGCAACTTGGATGAACGCATCAATTCCCTTCAGATTACCTAGCTTGTCGTCAGTAATATCAGTAAGGGCAAAGAGTTGTACTTTCTTTCCAGCTTTTTCAAGCTCTTTTTTGAATTTTAGAGCAGTTACTTTTGAAAACTGTCCTTCCTTTAGACCAATGACAATTCCAAAGGTTTCTGCTTCCATTGCTTTGTATACAGAAAGAATTGCTTTCTTTTGCAATTTTTCAGAAAATTCTGTCACTTCTCTTATCTCTTCAAAATATGGATCAAGAATGAAAGTTGGCTTACCAGAAGAAAGGGCTATTCCAGCAGCATGAAAAGAGCTTTGACCCAAAAATACATTTGCATCTATACTGTTTTTTGTTTGCGATGTTGGATAAAACTCACATCCAAAAACCTGACCATCGTTTAGTTGTCCTTTTCCATCTCCAATTTTAACTATGATTCCTCCTTCCTCAAGGATTTTTTTTACTTTCTCAATCTCTAAAAGATGTTGACTATCTGTAACAAGTGAAACTGTTTTTCCTGCAAGCTCAACAGCACATTTTCTTGCAACCTTTTCAAAAGAAATGTTATCATAGGCATCTATGAGAACAACATTTTCCCCGAAATTAGTTGAATTTACTGTGTGACCTATATGAAATAGTATTTCTGCTCCAAGAACTTTGGCCCCATTAGTGTTCATATCACATGTTCCAAAACATGTGTCAGCAAGGACATACGCTGGTACATCAAACTTTTCCATTATTTTCGATGCAGTTTCTTGAATTTTTGGTAATAATCCATCTGGACCATTCAAAGCTACTGAAACAGGTCTTCGTTTTTCTATTTCATCAAAAATTCTTTTTTCATCAATTACTATCATTTACTTCAAATCTCCTGATTTTTAATTTAAATCAACCGACCTACACAATATTTAATATCGCAGGTACTACACTCCAAAGACATGGCGATTGCATTTGTTCTGATAAATGCAGAACTAGGAGCAGAAAATGAGCTTGTGAATCAATTAAAAGCCATTGAAAATGTAAAGTATGTTTACGTTCTTTACGGCGCATATGATCTTGTGGTAAAGATTGAAGCCCCAAACAGTGAAGTACTGAAAAAAACCATTTCAAATAACATAAGGCAACTCAAAAATGTACGTTCCACACTTACAATGACGGTAATTGATGAAAACTGATTCTATACTTCACATAGGTTTTGATGATACTGATTCAAGAAAAGGTATGTGTACTACATTTCTTGCATACAAGATTGTTGAATATCTTAAAAAAGAACAAGTCAAGTTTCTAGATTACCCATATTTGATTAGATTTAATCCAAACATACCTTGGAAGACACGTGGAAATGGAGCTGTAGCGTTAAAGATTAAAACTGACAAACCAGAATCTATTAAAAAAAACATTATTGAATTTATTAAAAAATACTCTGCAATAAAAGATGGCGCAAACCCAGGTCTTGTTTTTTATCAAAGTGAAAAAATTCCCTCACATTTTTCTGAATTTGGACATAGAGCACTATGTAGTTTAATTAAAAGAAATAATGCAAAAGAATTTGTTTCAAAAAATGGATTAGAATCATTTTATCTTGGTAATGGTCAAGGATTGATTGGTGCTATAGGTGCAGTCGGATATGCTTTTGATGATTATACTTTTGAATTAATTAGTTATAGAAATAAATCAAATTTTGGAAAGAAAAGAGAAATTTTCAAACAAAGCGTAAAGAAAATGCAGGACTTAACATATCCAAATACATTTAACAGTTTTGATGAAGAAAAGAATAGAATTCTAATTGCTCCACATGGACCAGATCCAGTTTTTTTTGGTATTCGAGGTGAAGACATCAACTCTGTAATTCATGGTAAGTCACTTGTACACTCTCCTGAAAAACTTGATGGCTATATGGTATTTAGAACAAATCAAGGCACTGGGGCCCATTTAAAAAATGAACTTGATGTGCATAATTTAAAACCATTTTCATCTGGCTATATTACTGGAAGAATTTTCGATGTACCCAAAGTGGAGATAGGTGGACATGTGATTTTTTCCATAATAAAAGATGATCAAAAAATCAACTGTGCAGTTTACAAGCCAACGAGACTAACCAAAATTGTTTCAAAGCTAATCAAAGGAGATTTGATAAAAGTTGGTGGTGGAGTACGAAAAGCAACTAAAAACCATCAAAGAATTCTAAATGTAGAGTTTCTTCAAGTCTTGAGGTTGGAAAAAAACATGAAAACAGTTAATCCTTTCTGTCATATCTGTAATAAAAGGACAAAATCTAAGGGCAAAAATCAAGGCTTTGAATGTGTAAAATGTAAAAAAGCATTCTCAAATAAAATATTTGAAGAAATTCCAAGAGAAATTAAATGTAGACTTTATGTGCCTACCCTTTCTGCACACCGACATTTGACTAGGCCAATTCAAAGAATTGGAAAGTTAAACAATAAAATTGAATTTGATAACTCAAGAAAATGGTTTCATATCTCAAAATCTGGACTAGTAAATCAAAAACTTGAAATTAAAATCAATACTAGAAAACTAAAACATTGATCAAATCAATCTATGAAGAAGATAGCGGGGAGTAGATTTGAACTACTGATTTGCGGGTTTCTCATCGGTTTTGATTATGAGCCCGCCGGGATGACTTTGCCCAAGTAGTCTGGCTTCCCCACCCCGCTAACTAAAAAGATGTCTGAGGGTGATATATACGCTTTATCTAATTTTAGAAATAATTAATAGGATTTGTAAAGTGTCATACTTGTGGATAAAAAAATTAGGATAATAGGAATTCTTGCAGCAATTGCAGCTTCCATTATAATTTTAACATCACCATCCAATTCTGTTGTAATACCAAAACCAACTGCTAGCTCAATTGGAACAGATGCTGTACAAATTGTTGCGACAAACTTGCAAAAACCTTGGTCTTTAGATTTTACAAATGACAAAATTTTCTTTACTGAAAAGATAGGTCAAATAAGAGTCATAGATAAAGGTGTTTTAGTAGCAGAACCAGTTGCAGACTTGAAAGTTGCAGATGTTACTGATGGCGGTTTACTTGGACTTGTGCTAGATCCAAATTTTGTACAAAATCACTATCTTTATGTATTTTACACCTATCAAGACGGGGATAAGCTTTGGAACAAGGTTCTTAGAATAACTGAACTAAACAATAGACTTTCTGACGCTCAGGTTATTTTAGATAAAATTCCTGGCGCTGAATTTGATGATGGAGGAGTTATAAAATTTGGTCCTGACAAAAAATTGTATGTAGGTACAGGTGACGCAACAAATGATACTGCATCTCAAGATTTAAAATCACTTGCTGGAAAAATTTTAAGACTAAATAATGACGGTTCTATACCGTCAGATAATCCAATAACTGGATCTCCTGTTTTTTCATATGGACATCGGGATCCCCAAGGTCTGACATGGGATAATCGTGGTAATCTATACGAATCAGAACAGGGACCTACTAAAAATGATGAAATTAATCTCATAAAATCTGGACAAAACTATGGCTGGCCAGCACAGGAATGTTCAGGTTCTAAAGAATACACAGATGCCCTGATTTGTTATAACCCAAGCTTGGAACCTGGAGGAATTACATATTATTCATCTAACAAGCTTGATCTTGGAAATAGTCTAGTAATGGCTACATTAAGGGGAACAAATCTATACCAATTGACAATAGGAAATGGAACAATTACATCACAAAAAATCATATTGGATGGATTGGGACGAATTCGTGACGTCAACATGGGACCTGATGGTTATCTTTACATTCTTACAGGAAACACAGATGGAAGAGGATTTCCAGACAAGACAGATGATAAACTATTGAGGATAGTAAAATAAATTGGCAGATTCATCCATCCCTAAATTTCATGAAAAAAACAAAGAAGAGCGGATAAAAAAAGTAGCATCATTTTCTGGTCTATCAAAGGAAGACATTAAGATCTTAAAAAATGAAGGTGGAATATCCTTTAATGATGCAAACAACATGGTTGAAAATGCTATAGGTACAGTATCATTTCCACTTGGAATAGCAACTAACTTTCGGATAAATGGCAAAGACTATCTCATTCCAATGGTAATAGAAGAGTCATCTGTCATAGCAGCTGCTTCAAAAGCTGCTAAGATAGCAAAAAAACAAGGGGGATTTACTATGAAAGCAGATGATTCCTACAGTATTGGACAAATCCAAGTGGTAGATGTTAAAGTAAAATCTGCAATGTCTAGTGTTATGAGTTCTAAAAAAGAAATCATAAAACTTGCTAATTCAAAAAGCAAAACACTTTCCAAAATAGGAAAGGGTGCAAAACAAGTTACATGTAAGAAAATAAACAGTGATTCTGGACCAATGTTGATTGTTGAGCTTCTAATAGATGTTGGAGATGCAATGGGAGCTAATGTCACAAACACAATGTGTGAAGGTGTAGCTCCTTTGATTGAAAAATTAACTGGAGGACAAGTAATTCTTAAAATACTTTCGAACTATTCTACAAAAAGGCTAGTACGAGGTACAGCTATCTTTGATAAAGAAGAACTTGGAGGTCAAGAAATTGTTGACAAAATAATGTTGGCATATCAATTTGCAGCAAATGATCCATATCGTGCCGTCACTCACAATAAGGGAATAATGAATGGAGTAATTGCTGTTGCCAATGCTACAGGTCAAGACACAAGAGCTATAGAAGCAGCTGCACATGCATATGCATCAAAAACAGGAAAATACAGTTCACTTACAGAATGGAAAAAAGGCAAAGATGGAAACTTGATTGGTAAAATAGAATTGCCAATGTCTGTTGGCATAGTAGGAGGAATTGTAAACGTTCATCCTATGATTAAGGTATGCGCAAAAATTCTTAAAGTAAAATCTGCAAAAGAACTTGCATGTATCATTGGAGCAGTTGGGCTTGCCCAGAACTTGAGTGCACTACGTGCACTTGCATCTGAAGGAATACAGAAAGGACACATGAGACTACATGCAAGAAATATTGCGGCAAGTGCAGGTGTTACTTTAGATAAGATGAACAAGGTTACCAGACAAATGATACAAGAAGGAAACGTCTCAGTACACAGAGCTAAAGAAATACTCAAAGAACTTTAGCGACCAAGATATATATCTAAAATCCCATGCAAGGACTACGTTGAACCCTATTAAATTTGCAATTCCTAAAGGTAGTATTGAGGAAGCTACTTTCAAGATTCTAGAACAGTCATGGACAAAAGTAAGACGTAGAGACCGCACATACAGAGTGGTATTAGATGATCCTCAAATTACAGTAAAGATGCTAAGACCGCAAGAGATTCCAAATCTTGTCTTTGACGGATTATATGATGTAGGGATAACAGGAAAAGATTGGGTAAAAGAAACAAACGCCGATGTACAAACTCTTTTGGATCTAGAATATGGTAAAATAAAATTGGTCATTGCAATTCCAGACTCTTATAATTTCAAATCACTTGACGAAATGATATTGTCATATGCAAAAAAGAAAAAAATTCTTAGGATTTCTTCTGAATATCTTACAACCGCAGCAAAATTCATAAAACAATCTAAAAACTACAAAAAACTCTACGGTTCAAAAGAACCACTAATCATAACTCCTTGGATGAGAATTGGTTCAAACAAAAATGTTCAGATCTTTCTTTCTTTTGGTGCTACAGAGGCCAAGCCTCCTGAGGATGTAGATGCAATTATGGATGTAACTGAAACTGGTACTACTTTAACTCAAAATCAACTAAAAATAATTGATACTGTAATGGAATCTACAGCCATCTTAATTGCAAACAAATCATCACTAAAAGATAGAGCAAAAAGAGAAAAGATCTATGATATTGTAACCTTACTGAGGGGTGCAGTAGAGGGAAGAAAACACCTACATCTATTCCTAAACGTACGTACACAAAACCTTGACAGATTGTTAAAAGAACTTCCTTCACTAAAACGTCCTACAATTAGTCCATTAAGTGAAAAAGGCTGGTATGGAATAAACACAGTAATTCCAAAATCTGAATTACACAAACTTGTTCCAAAACTTAGAAAAATTGCGCAGGGATTAGTAGTTCACGAACCAAAACAAATACTTGCCCTTGAGGAGATAAAACGTGATGAGGAAAATTGATGAGAATCATTTCAGTTCGAAATATCAACACTACGGTAGAATCTGTACGACCAAAAATTAATCAACAAAACAGGAACAAAGTCAAATTCATCATCTTAGATGTAAAAAGAAGAAAAGATAAGGCAATAAAAGAATATGAAAAAAAATTTACAGGTGCTAACCTTAAATCAATAAGGGTTTCATCGGCTGAAATTAAAAACGCATATTCTAAAGTAACAAAACAACAGATTGCTGCAATTAAACTAGCAAAGAAAAGACTAGAGAAATCAGAACTTACTGTAAAGAATCAGCTCAAAAAAATTGTATTACAAATTGATGGAATAAAAATAAACCGAGACTTTGTTCCTCTTCAAAGTGTCGGATGTTACATCCCAGGTGGGGCTGCCAGATATCCTAGTACTGTAGTAATGTCTGTAACCCCTGCAAAAGTGGCTGGAGTTAAAAAAATTATTTGTGTAACACCGCCAAACAAAAATGGCATGATTGATCCATTAACTCTTGTTGCTGGAGATATTTGTGGCGTAGACGAATTTTACAAGACTGGTGGTGCACAAGCAATTGCTGCACTAGCATATGGCACAGAATCAATACCAAAAGTAGACAAGATAGTTGGACCGGGTGGTTCCTTTGTAACTCTAGCTAAATCACTTGTAAGTGAGATTGTTTCAATCGATATGATTGCAGGTCCAACAGAACTGGCAATTATAGCTGATTTAACAGCAAATCCTGATCTGGTTGCTTCTGATTTGATATCTCAAGCAGAACACAGCCCAGAAACAACATGCTGTTTGATAACAACTTCCACAAAACTAAAAGATTGTGTAATAGAATCTTTAAAACAAAAAATTCCTGCAATAAAACGATCAAAAATAGTAAGTGAAAGTTTAAAGAAAAATGGATTTGTTGCAATTTGTAAGAATGTAGATGACACTATAGAATTTGCTAACAAACTTGCTCCTGAACACTTGGAAATAATTACAAAAAACCCTGAAAATATAGCAAAGAAAATTACCGCAGCTGGTCTTGTTCTTATTGGAGAATATACCCCTTCTTCTGCAAGTGATTACCTATTTGGCTCAAATCACATACTTCCCACTAATGGATTTGGCAGATCTAGAGGTTCACTTGGAGTATTAGACTATATGAAAATACAAAATAAAATAAAATCCACAAAGGCGGCACTAAAAAAAATATCTGATTCTATGAAGGCATTTACATATGCGGAAGGATTACCAAATCACTACGAAGCAGTAAGGAGTAGATTAAGTTGAAAACAGGTTGGTTTAAGAAAAAAGTAGATGAGCTTTCAAAACTAAAAGGATACAAAAAGCCTGACAAGTATTCAAACGTAATCAAGCTTGATTCAAACGAAAACTATGCAGTGAAAAGAGAATTTACTTTAGATTTGATCAACCAAACGCAGGAAAGCCTAGATATCAGGGAATACCCATTAGGAGGCACAGAAAGACTCGTAGAAGCGCTTTCTGTGTATACCAAAATTCCGCCAGAAATGATAGGGGTGGGAAATGGTTCTGATCAGATAATTGATTTAATACTTACAAACTTTGCGTCAACAGAAACAAAGATCTTGACATCAGAACCTACATTTGGTTTTTTTGAAGAGAGGTGTAAGCTGTATTCTATTCCAACAATAAGAATTCCTTTTACAAATCGCATGACACTGGATATTGAAAAATTCATCTTAAATGCTAAGAAGGCAAAAATACTGTATCTTGATTCGCCAAATAACCCAACAGGATTTCAATTTACAAAAAATGAACTTGAACAACTAATTCGAGAATTTGAAGGTCTAGTTATAATTGATGAAGCGTATGTCGAATTTGCTGATTATTCAGTACTTGATTTGACCAAAAAAGTAGATAATCTGATTGTTCTTAGAACACTATCAAAATCATTTGGACTTGCGGGTTTGCGTATTGGGTATTTTATTGCAAACAAGAAGGTGACAGATGTTTTTAATAGAATCATTCAATATCCCTATCCATTAAACACAATTGCAATAGAATCTGGAATTTTGGCACTACAAAAATCGAAATATTTCTTAGATGTTGCAAATCAAATTAAAAAAGAAAGATTACTAATAATAGAAAAACTTCGTGCTATGAAGGTGTTTGAAGTTTATGATTCACAAGCAAATTTTGTTCTTTTTGTTGCACGTGGTTCTAGTCAACGCATCTACAAAGCTCTAATTGAACAGGGAATTTTAGTAAAAAACTTGGGAAAAATAGGGAACCATGAGGGATGTTTGAGAGTGACTGTAGGTTCTGAAGAGATGAACTCAAAATTTCTTTTGGCTATTCGTGATTTATTGACATGACACTTGAAAAATTAGATAACGGCATATTTGTAGATACTTCAAAAACTGACAAAATAAAACGCCTTGATGGAATAATATTTGATTGCGATGGTGTACTAATCGATGTCTCAAACTCATATGATCTTGCCATAAAAAAAACTACAGACTTTGTTGTCAAAGAATTTGCAAAAATAGATCAATCTAACTTTGTAAATACGCAAATGATAAATGGTTTTAAAGACACAGGAGGTTTCAACGACGAAGTTGATGTTACCTATGCCATGATATTATCTATTATTGCTGCAAAAAAACTAAAAAAACCATTTTCAGAATTCATTTTTGATGTTATAAAGAATTCAGATCAAAGCGGAATACAATCTGTTGAAAAATATCTTGATACTCTAAAAGTTGATCTTTCTGAAATAAGAAAAAAACTTGCATATCCTGGACCTCGTTTCACAAGCGCACTGTCTTCTATTTTTGATGAGATATTTTATGGTGCTAAATTATATTATGATCTCTATAAAAAAAAGCCAGATTTTTTTGATGGAAGAGGGCTTATAGAAAATGACATGGTACTTGTAAAAAAACAACTAATAGATTCACTGAAAAAAAAACTTGGCAAAAAACCGGCTATTGTTTCTGGACGAGGAATTATTTCTGCAGGATACTCGTTAAGAGAATTATTTGAAGAGTTTGATCTAAAAAATTCAAAGTTTTTAGAAGATGAACCGCGTGAGCTTGCCAAGCCCAACCCTGCCTCTCTTATCTCATCAATCAAAGGATCAGGTTTCACATGTACTTTGTATGTTGGCGATTCCATGGAAGACTATATCATGGCAAAAAAATCCGATGAAATGGGTAACAAGACAATTTTTTGTGGTATTTATGGTACCAGTAAAGAGCCTGAGACAAAACGAAAACTCTTTGAGAAAAATAATGTAGAAATTATATTAGAAACCATAGATTTGATTCCGAAGACATTAAATCTAGTTGGGGCATAAACCCCTTTTCTGCAGGAATTTATATGAAATCAAGAATAGGTAATATCAATAGGAAAACTAAAGAAACTCAAGTTTCTGTAACTGTAAATCTTGATGGAAATGGCAAAATTTCTGTCATGACAGGAATTAACTTTCTTGATCACCTAATAACAAGCCTTGGGAAACATTCCATGCTTGATCTTAAACTAAACGCAGTTTCAAAAGACGGAATAGCACACCATTTGATTGAAGATGCGGCCATAGCACTTGCAAGTGCGATGGATTCTGCTCTTGGTAATAGATCTGGCATAGTAAGATTCGGACATGCCTCAGTACCAATGGATGAATCACTAGCTGAAGCATCACTTGATCTAGTTAAACGACAATATCACAAAATTGATCTTGCAATTGAACAAAATCAATTAGAAGGAATATCCAAGGAAGATTTGGAACATTTCTTTCGTTCTTTTGCTCAGAATCTTAACATCTGTATGCATATCACTGTAAAGTATGGAGAAAATGATCACCACAAAATTGAGGCAGCAATAAAGGCATTTGCAGTTGCATGGAGGACAGCAGTAGGTCCAGATAAAAAACAAAAAGGAATTCCAAGTACTAAAGGTGCAATGTAATGGTCAAAGTTGCAATATTTGATTATGGTGCAGGAAATATATTCAGTCTAAAGACATCCTTAGAAAAAAACGATGCAACTGTAGATGTAATAGATAGTCTTAACAATACAAATGAATACTCAGGACTCTTACTGCCCGGAGTTGGAAACTTTGATCCGGCAATCCATAGTTTAGCACTATCAAAAAAATCATTTCGAGATTTGGTCAAAAACCAAATTCCAGTTCTTGGGATTTGCCTTGGAATGGAAATGTTTTTTGAAAAAAGTGAAGAGGGAAAAGCAAGCGGACTTGGAGTTTTAGATGGGGAGGTAATCCTGCTTCCAGACAAGCTTAAGATCCCACATATGGGTTGGAATAACTTGCAAATTAAAAAACCAAGTAAACTTTTGGAAGGAATTCAAAGTGGTTCATGGGTTTATTTTGTACACTCGTATAGGGCAAAACCGCAAAACTCAGAAATAATAAAAGCAGATTCTGATTATGGGATAAGTGTTCCTGCAGTTATAGAGAGTGGTTCACTTTTTGGCACGCAATTCCACCCTGAAAAATCTGGCAAAGTGGGCTCAATAATGATTAACAACTTTTTACGAGAGTGCAAAAAGTGAAAGTTATTCCAGCAATTGATCTTATGGATGGTAAGGTAGTGCGCCTTGTTAAAGGAGATCCAAAAAATAAAACAATTTACAGTGATGATCCAGTAGAAACTGCAAAAAAGTGGGAAAATGCAGGTGCGGACACATTACATGTAGTTGATCTTGACGCAACTCTTGGAACCGGTTCTAATTTGAAAATAATTAAAAAAATTGGACAAAATATTTCTATTCCAATTCAAGTTGCAGGTGGTTTACGTAATGAAGACATCATAAATGACGTACTTTTATTTGCATCAAAAGCTGTAATTGGTACACTTGCATTTAAAAAAAAAGAAATTTTGCCAAAAATTTTGGCAAAGTATGGTGAGAATAGAATCATCATATCTACAGATCAACTAAATGGAAAAATTGTTATAGATGGATGGAAACAAAGCACAGACATAGAATTGATACCTGGAATTGAAAGCTTTGTCAAACTGGGATTTTCTGAATTTCTTTTGACAAGTGTTGATCGAGATGGAACTATGCAGGGACCAGATCTAATATCTCTCAAAAATGCATGTGCCATAAAAAATACTAGAATCATTGCAAGTGGGGGAATATCAAGTCTAAAAGATACGATTGATGTGAAGAACTGTGGAGCATATGGAGTTATTCTTGGAAAAGCACTATATGATAGAAAAATTTCAATTGAGGAGGTTCGGGAAATAATATGACTTTAACCAAGAGAGTAATTCCTTGTTTGGATGTAGACAAGGGAAGAGTTGTAAAAGGCATGCACTTTGCTTCCATAAAAGATGCAGGTGATCCTGTTCTATTGGCTGAAAAGTACAGCAATGAAGGGGCGGACGAGCTTGTCTTTCTTGATATCACTGCATCAGAACAACAAAGGGAAACAATCAAAACGCTTGTCACTAAAGTAGCTCAGGTTATAGATATCCCATTTACTGTTGGTGGTGGTGTAAAAACATTACAGCATGCTAGAGACATTTTGTTAAGTGGCGCGGATAAGGTTGCAATAAACACTGGCGCTGTAAAAAATCCCGAGATTTTGACAAAACTTATGGAAATTTTTGGTAAACAGTGTGTAGTTGTCGCAATGGATGTAAAACGCAATTATGATTTTAAAAAGGGAAAGAACATTTTTTCCAGTAACTCTGAAAAATTCTGGTTTGAAGTGTATATCTATGGAGGGAAAACCCCAACTGGTCTTGATGCAATAGAATGGGCAAAGGAAGTTGAAAGACGTGGTGCTGGTGAGATACTTCTTACGAGTATAGATATGGATGGTACAAAAGAAGGCTATGATGTTCAGTTAACAAAAGAAATTGTAAACGCTGTTAACATACCTGTGATTGCCTCTGGAGGATGTGGAAAGCCAAAACACATGCTAGATGTTTTTCTTCAAACTAATGTTGATGCAGCTTTAGCAGCATCAATATTTCATTATAAGACACATTCGGTAGACAGGGTTAAAGAATATCTAAAAGAAAATGGTGTTCCTGTTAGAATATAGAAAAAGATTAAGAAAGGAAGAAGGTAAGAATATTTATGAAAAAAACAATTGAAGAGATTGATTTTGCCAAAGGAGATGGCCTCATTCCAGTTATAGTACAAGATGTAAATTCAAAGGAGGTTCTCACATTAGCGTACACAAATAAAGAATCTCTTGCACTAACACAAAAAACAGGAAACTCTTGGTTTTGGAGTAGATCTAGAAACAAGTTGTGGATGAAAGGAGAAGAATCTGGAAATACACAAAAAGTAAGAGAGATTTTAGTTGACTGTGACTCTGACGCAATAATTTATCTTGTCGAGCCAGCAGGACCAGCATGTCATACTGGTGAAAGAGTTTGTTTTCACAATTCTCTTGAAAAATAAATTATTTACACAAATCAGGCGGTATTGCTTTTACTTCAGCTTGACCACCTGGAATCCAATCATTTGTGACATTAAATGATAAGGGACGATAAGGTACACCCTGGAAGCTTATTCCCCAACGTCCTACCAATTCTGCGGGGGTGCATACCTTCACTCCGACATCTATAGTATTAGGTTTGAATAATTGATGGAAACTTGTTTTGAGTGTACCGTTAAATGGAATTGTGTAATAAATATCTCCTTTAGGATCGATAATAATAATTTTGCCAGCTTCATTTGGCTTTAAATTGCTTACAACCATGAAGACATATTCATCAAGCTTGTATTGGAACTTATTTATTGCAAATGGACCAGAAATATTCTGCCATTGAGGATCTATGGGAGGAATCTTTTGTTGATTATAATAATAAATTCCGCCAGCTATTATGGCAGCTATTATAATTACGGAAATTAGAGGGCCCATTTTTTTCTTTTTTTGACCAGTTGTTTTCTTTTTCAATTTAATATCTTCCTTTTTATCTCCATTAATATTTTGTTGAAATGTAAAAAATTTAAAATTACCATGAATCTTGGTAATTTTTCAATATTTGGTGTTGTTTTCTTATTGTCTTTTTTGTATTAATGACCAAAAATCTATTAAATTTTACTGAATAAAGAACGCCTAAAAGTTAAGTGATACTTAACTTCATATTAGGACGTTTTATGTAGTATTTTACAAAGTCAGAATTGTCTTGACTACGATAAAATCACTACAGTGCAGAGAATGCAAAAAAGAGTATGCCCCTACATTCAAGTACATCTGTGATGAATGCTTTGGACCACTAGATGTGCATTATGATTTTCCATCTGTAAACAAAAATACATTTGCAAACCGTGAACATACATACTGGAGATATTTTGAACTATTACCAATCGCAGAGAAATCAAACATAGTTAGCATTGGAGCTGGCATGACTCCTTTGATAAAGGCAGAAAAACTTGGTGAAGCTCTTGGCCTGAATAATTTATACATCAAAAATGATTCTGTAAATCCGACATTTTCATTCAAAGACAGACCTGCAGGAATTGCTGTATCTAAGGCAAAAGAATTTGGTCTTACTGCTGTTGGTTGTGCATCAACAGGAAACCTTGCATCAGCAACTGCGGCACATGCTGCAAAAGGTGGTTTTCCATGTTATGTATTTGCACCAAGTGACATAGAACATGCTAAAATTACGCAAGCCCTTGCATATGGTGCTAACTTTATTGCAGTTGACGGAACATATGATGATGCAAATAGAATTGCAGCACAGATAGGTGACAGCAAAGGAATAGGAATTGTAAACATAAACATGCGTTCGTACTATGTAGAAGGATCAAAGACTTTGGCATTTGAAGTTGCTGAACAACTCAATTGGCAAGTGCCAGACAATCTTGTAATACCTGTTGGGAGCGGAGCAATGTTAAATGCAATATGTAAAGGATTTGAAGAACTAGAAAGTCTCTCTTTGTTAGGCAAGGTTTCTAACATGCACATGATTGCAGCTCAGCCACGTGGATGTGCACCTATTGTTGACGCATTTAAGAAAAATAGTTCTGATGTTATACCTGTAGAAAATCCAGATACCATAGCAAAAAGTTTGGCAATTGGAGATCCTGGTGACGGAAGATATGTACTAAAAAGACTAAAACAGTACAATGGTTATGCTGAAGATTCATCTAACAGAGAAATTCTTGAGGCCATACTGTTACTTGCAAGAACAGAAGGAATCTTCACAGAACCAGCAGGCGGAGTGGCTGTTGCCGTTTTGAAAAAGATGGTAGAAGAGAGAAAAATTGACAAAGACGATTCTACAGTTTGTTATGTGACAGGAAACGGATTAAAGGCAACTGAAGTTTTGATGGAAATTCTATCAAAACCTGAAACAATGCAAGCAGATATAGCAAAAATTTCTGCAATGGTGAGATAATTGGCAAGTATAAAGTTCACAATTCCATCTGTTTTAAACAAAGGTGGAGGAGAAAAAAAAGTAGACGTTTTGGCAGCAACACTCTCGGAAGCATTTGCTAAAATTTCAGAAGGCATGGGAGATGAATTTCAAAGACGTGTACTAAATCCAGATGGTACACCACGCTCTCTTATCAACATCTACATCAATGGAAAAAATATGCGATTTTCAGGTGGAATGCAAACAATACTAAAAGACGGCGATGAAGTTTACATACTTCCTGCAGTGGCAGGAGGATCTGAGCTTTCAAGTAGAGATCTTGAGAGGTACTCAAGACAAGTTATGCTAGAAGAGATAGGTTATGAAGGACAGCTTAGACTAAAAAATGCCAAAGTTTGTGTTGTCGGAGTAGGTGGATTAGGAAATCCAATTGTTTCAAGACTTGTTGCCATGGGTATTGGAAAAATAAGGATAGTAGATAGAGATGTAGTAGAATTATCTAATCTGCACAGACAGACAATGTTTGATGAATCTGATATTGGCCAGATTAAAGTTGAAGCTGCAGCAAAGAAACTAAAAAAAATGAATTCAGATGTTTCAATAGAAGCGTTACCTGTATCTGTAAATGACTATACAGCTTTGGATGTAATAGAAGGATGCGATGTTGTTGTTGATGCATTAGACAGTGTTAATGCAAGATACTCGCTTAACAAGGCATGTGTTACAAAAAAAATTCCATTTGTTACTGGAGCTGCAGTTGGAGTTTCTGGACAGGCATTTACAATTTTACCAAATCAAACTGCATGCTATCATTGTTTGTTTCCGGCATTAGATGAAGATTCCATGCCAACATGCAGTACAGAAGGAGTTCATCCATCAATTCTTTCTATCATAGGAGGAATAGAAGTAGCAGAGGCAGTAAAAATTATCATTGGAAAAAAACCAAATCTTGCAAACAAATTACTTTATGTTGATTTAGACAACATGGAATTTAATTCAACCATTTTTTCAAAAGTAGATGAATGTCCTGTTTGCGGAACTGGCAAAAAAGAGGAACTACCAAAAGAAGAACTAATAGTAGAAGAGCTTTGTGGACGCAATAGGGGAAAGCGTACATTTTCTATAACTCCAACTCAAATGTTTAATCTTGATGTAACCAAAATAACAAACAATGCAGAAAAAAAGGGATTTAAAATACAAAATCAGGGAGAGATGGGTTTTTCCATTTCATCAAACGATATCTTTGTGAGTTTTCTTAAACGTGGCTCTGCAGTCGTAGTGGGAGAAAAAGATGAGGGCTCTGCAATTGCACTATACAAGACTCTAATTAGCATATGAAAACAGGTTATAATAAATAATTTTTAGAGCTAAATAACAAAATTAGACAAAATTGTAAAACTTATAATAGTAATATATGAATTATTCATAAAATTATTAGCAGTAATGAAAATTACATGAGAAGATCACAAATAATGAACAAATTGTCCATTAAGCTTATATATCTAATATCAAACAGATTTTGTAATAACTATGTACAACGAAATATTACGTAAAATAACTAGTCTATCACTATTAACAATACTTCTAACAAGCAGTGCTGCTTTTGCAGTGCCAAACGCATTGCCGCAAGCACATGCTTCAACAAATGCAAACTTGTTTGTCTCTGCAGAAAATTCACAGTTTAACAATTACTTTGCCGGTCCACAGGTAGTCCAAGTCGTGGTATCTGATCCTGATATACAGAGATTAGACCAGGTCTATGGTGAACCTGTTGTAACCGTCAACGGTAAGAGACTGAGAATGGCACAGGGAACAGATGGTAACTGGTATGCATATTTGGCAGATAGAAACTCTGCAGTTGCTGCAGCTAACACAGCTACAGTTTCAGGAAAAGGCCTCAACTTCGGTGGATTCTGTTCTTCAAGTAGTACAACATCAGGTAAATCTGGTGTTAACTATGGAGAAACTAAAGGATTCACTGTTGCAAGAGGTGGCTTTGGATCAACTACCACAGCTAACGGAACTATAACTAATAGTTTCCCAGCATGTAGTAATACTCCAAACAGTAGTCTCTTTACCGCTAGCCAGATGGAACATGTAATTAGAGAAAATAAAACTATAAACATGAACAACAATGGCTTTGGTTCTGGAGCAATAACCTATCCTCAAATGTGGCCTGTAATACAGCTATACGACTTTAGCGGATTTCCACAAACTGTAACAATTGATTACGCAAAGGCAGGTGGAGACCAAATCTCTACACTAACCTTTGATAGGATTCCACAAAGTCTAGTATCAAGCTCAGTTGACAGAACAGCATACCCACCAAACTCTCAAGTATTCATTACAATTAATGATCCACAACTTAACATCGACCCAACAGAAGAAGACTCTTGGACATGGGCTGCAAATGCCGCGAGCAATCAATTGTTCTACATGGCATTTAACAGAAACGGACAAGTTGACGCTGATGGTAATACTGCAGCAATGCACGACCTCATCCCCAACTTGACCACACTCATGTTCGACCATAACGGAAGATTTACACTAAACCCAGCAGCTCAGGGTGTCAACGTAGTTGACTTCCAAGCAAACGGTAAAGAACCACTACAATCCACACTTGGAGCAGGTAGGGGTACAACTAGTCAAGTTAGCACCGCTTCAATCGGTGTTAACTCTTCACCAGTTACCTTTATCGAGTCAGGTGGTGTAAACACAGGTGTCTTTGTAACTTGGGACGGTGCAAAGAAGTCTGATGTAGTAACATCAAACACTCTGGCAATCAGAGGTCAGTCTGCAACTATAAGATATAATGATATATCTACCAGTATTGTAGGCGGCTTTGGATTTGCAACGTTAGCAGAATCAGCAACCAATGGAACATGGGCATCTGGACAAAAGATCCCAATCACACTAGTTGATACTGATGCTAACTTGAACTCCAAGATTACAGAGCATCGTGACTTGTTTAATCCAAACATATACCAATCAACAACAGGTGGTGTTCCAACAATGACAATTGGAACTCCATTCTCACTTGGTAACGGTGCAACAAATGATCTTGTATCCTTTATCGGAAACACACTTACACTTACTAGCGGAGCAACCGTAGTTGGAATTCCACCAGAATTAGATCTTGGATTGGCTTCAACATATGCTATACTCGTAGGTGATACAGCTAACACAATTACCAACGGTGCAACAGGTCAACTCGTCGGTGGAAATGTAGGAGACAGTGGAACCTTAACAGCTCCATTTACATTTGGAGCTGGCTTTAGTTTAGTAACTAATCCAGCAGTACTTGGAACTATATCAGTTCCTGGAACTCCAATAGGAGATGCGCATGCTGTATATACTAACATTGGAAAATACATTGGAGGAGTAAATACAGGTCTAGCCTGTACGTATACTCACACTGGCGCAATTGATTTGAAAGTTGATGTAACACACGGTGCAGCCGGTAAATGGGCACCTGGAGTCTATTGTATCGATGGACCAATTACTGACGCCACAGCTGGCGCAGTTATCTTCAACGGTACTGGACCATGGGTGTTCAAAGCTAACGGTGCATTTACTACACCAGCTAACGCACAAATTGTCTTTCCTAATGTAAGTGGAAATATTGGTTCTGCTAAACTATTCTTTGCATCAACAGGTGCTTTCTCATCGGGTGCAAATAATCAGTTCTCAGGAACCGTATTGACAGGATCAGCAGCAATCACAGTGGGTACAGTCTGTAACTGCACAAACTCCAGATTCATATCAGAATCTGCGATTACTATAGGTGCACCCGCTAACACATTCTCAACTCCAGCTAGTGTAACACCACTTGTACTTGGAACTCTACTTCCTACCGGTCAAACTGTTCTACCAACAGTAGGTCTGGGTAACCAAACTGCTATCACTACAGCTACATCAGCTAACGCTGATACAGTAAATATACAGCATATTGCATTGGTAAGCCCAGTATCTGGTTTAGCAGGATTTACTCCAGTATCTAGTAGCACACCAGTAAGTACACCATCTCTTGGTACCGCAGGTACCTATGCTTTACTCTCAGGCAATGTAGCCGGAGTCATAACCAACGGTGTAACAAATCAAGTTATTACTACAGGTAACGTTGGACACACTTCAACAGAAACAGCTCCATTTTCATTTGGTGCTGGCTTTGGTGATGTGTCTAGTCCAGCAATACTTGGAACTGTAACTCAACCTGGAACTCCAATAGGAGATGCACGTGCTGCATATACTAGTGTTGGAATGTGGACCGGAAACGCAGGAAATAATACAGGTATAGCCTGTACAGTTACATACAAGGACGGAGTAGTTCATCTCTCTACTGATTCAACACACGGCGCCGCCGGTCAATTCGGACCAGGTGTCTATTGTATCAAGGGAGCAGCTGATATCACTACAAACATTACCTTCAACGCTACAGGAACATACATCTTCAAGATTGACGGTGCACTAACTACAGCAGCTAACTCAGTTGTCTTATTTACTGCTCCTGGAGGCGCCGCAGCTAATGCTGGTAGCCTATTCTGGGTAACCGCAAGTCTTTCAGATTGTGTCACATGTGGAAATGTAGGTGCTTTCTCATCAGGTGCAAACTCACAGTTCGCAGGAACTGTAATGACAGGATCAACTGCAATCACAACAGGTGCAACCACTAACAATAACAACGCCAGATTCATATCAGAATCCGCGATTACTATTGGTGGAGGCGCTAACCTATTCTCAATTCCTCCTGTAATACCATCCGGAACCAGTGGAGTAATCCTATTTGGAACTACATCTGCTAACGGTGGTGGTATCATCATAGATTCAAGCAAGAAAGTATCTGATTTGTTAACTACAATTCATGATGACCTTGCAAATGATACTGAAAAATTCAGAGGATTTAACTTCATTAGCTACGACCTACGATCCCTTAAAACAAACTCTAATGGACAACTTGGTAATGTCGCTATCTCATTGATTTCAAACCCAACAGGTTTGGGCATTCTCCAAGCTAACGGTCAGCTAGTGAACAACGGTATAGGATTTGTGATAACACCACTTGCCACCTCAAAGAACCTTCAAGACTTCATAAACTTGAACGGAACGGTAGCATTAGGTGATACACATGGATCTAAATTCACACCAGGAGTAGTAACTAACGGTACACTAACCACTCTTAACATATTCCACAACCTCAAGAAATCTTCGTCAGTTGGTTTGCTCTTCAAGTTTTCCGGTTCGGCAACACTTGATACAACAGTAAAGCCAATTGCAGCAGACTTCTTCTCAATCGGAATAAAAGGTGATGGTGTAACCAATGATCAAAGAGTAAACAACGCCATCTACAGATGGGAGCTTCAAGAGACAGGTGACAACACTAGTACCTTTACTGGTACCACAGAGTTTGTCATGCTCAACCAGCTAAACATCTTTGATCCAAACACATACTCCGCATTAAGAGTAATCAACCATGAGGTATACTTTGCAGCAATTCAAGATATGCTCGGTTCTGACTCTCGTGCACCACAGGCCTCATACGAGGACTTGGGCGCTGACGGTCAATTCACGATCTTATCAGCACAGCAAGATGTTCCAACACACACAGGTGTTGTATCATTTGATAGCAAGACATACAAGATTGCAGACACAGTCACTATAACACTAAACGATGCAGACTTAAACGTCAACAACGATCTTGTTGATATCTATACCACAGTAGCTTCGCCATTTACATCTGTAAACGCGCATTCAATTGCAGCTGCAGGTGTTGATCCAGCAGCCGACACAGTCGGTAAAGCAGGACTTGGCTTCTATACTGATGGTAAGACAGCATTTGGACGTCTATTAGATATCCAATTTGGTCAACAAGATTCTAGATGGTCAAACACTGGATGCTTTGGTGCTAATGCAGCAACTCCACAGGGATTCAACCTTGGATTAGCTGACACTGGCTTTACACTAGTCGAAACTGGTCCATCAACAGGTATCTTCACTGGTACCTTTGAAATTCCAGATCAATTATGTGACAACTCAAACCCAGGCACAGCAGCCCAACCAGGCACATCAGTCGCAATCTCATCAGTCGGTCAGAACATCAAGGTCAACTATGTTGACTTTAGAGATGCATCTGGCAAGAAAGTTGAGGTAAGCGACAATGCTGGTATTAGAGGAAACACAGGTTCTATCACATTAGATAAATCTGTATATCCAGTACCATTTGGTTCAATCCAAACAGGTACCTCGCTAGCACCAGGTGCACCATCTGACTTTAACATCCCTGCTACTTCTGTAACCAGCAAATCAGGCGTATTCCCACTACATCGTGATACTACCGGCAACGGTTTGACATCTGCTAACACATTGAACAATGGTGACACAATTGTGCACATCAGAGTCAATGATGCAGACTATAACATATCGGGCGCAGGTACTGATCACATTGCAGTAAATATTGCAAGACAAGCTGATACAGCACACGGTCCAGTATGGGCTGTGATTAGCAGACAAAGTTCATCATCGATATTAGCATTTGCAGGTGGTCCAGCTGTACTAAATGGTGTTATCAAAACAGCACCAACTAGTCCAACGGCCCCAACAGGTGCTGATGCCGCAGGTGCAATCGAACTTGGTCCAATGACTGAGATTGATCCAGCTTCTGGAATATTCCAAGCAGACTTGCCAGTTAGATTCACAGATGGTCCAGCCGCAAACGACTGTCCATCTCCAGATAACTACAAGACAAGCTCTGGAACATTCTCTGCATTACAAACCGCAAGGTTTGATCTAGCAGCACTAGCAGGTACGCACTATTGTGTCAGACAAGGAGACGTATTAACCGTCTACTATAACGACACAAACGATGCATCAGGTCACCAGCAAATAGTAACTGACTCAGCAACATTTGATCTTAGAAACGGTGTATTACAATCCGACAAGTCTGTCTACATCATTGGTTCGGACATGATCCTAACCTTGGTTGAACCAGACTTGAACTTGGACTCACAACAATCCGAGTCTGCACCACTGGATCTCGTAGAATGGGATTCACATGCATTCAAGGGTACAATGGGTCCATTGGGATTGAACCAAGCTAACTTTGACGCTAAACCTTCAACATTTGTAGAAACAGGTAAGGACACTGGAATCTTCCAATCAGTAATCAAGATACCCAAGCAGCTATCCACAACGGGTACTTCAACAGGTACATTACTTGAAAGAGGAGAACAGATCCACCTAGAATATACTGACTGGGGTCCAGCAGGTTCCAAGACGGTAGGCAAGAATAATCAGGATATTCAACTGACTATTTACACTTCCAACTTTGGAGCAACAGTTGAACTTGACCAGAAGGTATACACATGGACTGACAGAGTTTACATCACAGTAGTCGCACCAGATCACAACTTTGATCCAAACTTAATTGACACCATTGGTGACAATGACTTGAACAAAGTCACTGTCTCAACAAGAGGAAACTCCATCTCACCATACAAATTGGTAGAGTCTGGAGTTGACACAGGTATCTTCACAGGTTATGTTATCTTAACTGGTAGCGCAACCTTGAAATCTCCTGGCGGTGTCGATGGTGCTGGTACCGAGCCAACAGGCGCCGGTCCATCCGGTAACGGTCCAACAGACGGCTTCTTGCCATCTGAGGACAGTGACGGTGTATCAGTATCGTTTGAGTTCACAAGAGATCAAACAGTAACTGGCTCAGCCCTAATCCGATGGAACATTGGTGAAATAAAGTGGCTTGAAGCAAGCTATCCAGCTAACGGTCAAGGAGTATTACAAATAGTAGATCCAGACATGAACCTTAATCCAAAGGCAGTAGACAAATTCGACACTAACGTATGGTCTGACTCTGACTCTGGTGGTATCAAACTTACCATGACAGAGACAGGAGAAGCAACTGGAATCTTCCAAGGTACAGTGTACTTTACAACGAACTTCCAGTCTTCAGGTAACAGATTACACGTAGCAGAAGGTGACACAGTCACTGGCGAATACAAGGACAGAACACTGCCCGCTCCATACACACCAGCTGATCAGTTAAGATTGACATCGACAACATTCATTGGAACAGTAGTGCCACCACTCGAAAGAGCACCGGCATCTAACCCAAGAATCGTTGACTCGTTTGGCAATGCATTGACATCAGTCAAGGTCAACCAGCAAATCCAGGTAACTGCAGATTTGACTAACGGCCAAGACAGAGATCAGCCATTTGCATATCTAGTGCAAATACAGGATGCTAACGGAGTTACAGTCTCACTATCTTGGATCACAGGCACGTTAACTGGCGGTCAATCTTTGAACCCAGCACAGTCGTGGACACCAACTGCATCTGGCACATACACTGCACAAATCTTTGTATGGCAGAGCATTGATAATCCAAACGCACTGTCGCCACCACTATCAACTACAATAACTGTAGCATAGACAAGAAACTTCTAACTTTCCCTTTTTTCCTTTTTTTGAAAACTCCTAACGAAAGTTATAGATAAATAAAAATCAACTTTTACGTATAGAAATTGCTGTCAAAAATTAAAATACAATTAAATTTTACTGATACTTTGATTTGTGATAAAATAATATCATCACCTTAAATTATATAGAAACTTACTAGATCTCTGAAAATCTTCAAAACCCTTAAATAGAAAATTAAAACCACGTCAAATTGATAAATGAAGAGTTTCATTGCGATTTCGGTCATTTGTTTAGTTGCTCTTGTCATTATACCACAAATTCACTTCGCTAATGCGGCACTAGGAGGACAGGTTTCAGAAAAACAATATGTCAATATTAGAGCTGAAGTCTGGAATCTATTTTTCAGGATGACAACAGCTGCCTTTGTGGTTGGTGCTGTGGTTTCAGGAACTATGATCTGGCTGTGTTGGAGATTTAGAGAATCAAATCCTAAAAATAAGAACTATAAAACAAAATGGGAACATTTGGACGATCCAACATCAGGAAATCCCGCGGAGGGTCACTAGATGGGACACGATACATCAGAGTGGGTCTTTGTTGGAATAGTTATTGCAATTCTAGTTTATGTTGGTGTTGATTCTTGGAATATTGAAAAACTTTTAGAAGATGTTCCAGCAAATGCAGAAACAATCAAGGTGACAGGTCAACAATGGTTCTGGAGCTTTGAACATGCAGATGGAACAAAAGAAATCAGTACACTCCATCTCATAAGAGGTCATGCTTACAAATTTGAAATTTATTCAAAGGATGTAATGCACTCTTTTAATATTCCTGACTGGGTCGTATTTCAGGATGCAGTTCCAGGTCACATAAATCATGCTTGGTTTTCACCAGATCAAACTGGAACATTTCCTATACAATGCAGAGAATATTGTGGATTATTACATTACAACATGAGAGGCTCACTTGTTGTGGAGGATAGCAAGACTTGAGCAAAAACATTTTATTGACTTTATCTAAAAACAAAGAGGGAACTAAATGGTACTAGAGCTACAAAAACCACGACCTGTTTGGCAGATAATGTTTTCAACACATCACACTGATGTGGGTTATCTCTATACTGTAACATCGCTTGCATTCTTATTCATGGGTGGTGTCTTGGCGATGTTAATTAGAACGCACCTCTTTTTCCCTGGGCAAGGAGTTCTAATATCTGACTCGGTTACATTTAACAGAATATTTACTGTTCATGGTACTACGATGTTGTTCTTGTTTGCACTTCCATTTGCTGCAGGAATAGGAAATTATCTTGTGCCAATAATGGTAAGATACAAGGACATGGCATATCCAAAATTAAATGCAGTTGCCTTCTGGATGGTTCCAGTAGGTGGTGCACTTGTATGGCTAGGATTTTCAGATACAACATGGGTTGCTTACGCTCCATATTCAGTTATCAGAGCTCCAGGTCCAGCAGCAGACATGTGGATATTTGGTCTAAAGATTTTGGGAGTTTCCTCAATTCTATCATCGATTAATTTTATTGTTACAATTCTAAAGTGCAAGCACCCAGACTTGCCTCTAAGCAAAGTGCCCTTATTTGCATGGTCCATGCTGACAGTATCGCTTATGACAGTTGTTGCGATGCCAACATTTGCAGCATCACTTGTAATGATGCTAACAGACAGACTGGGGGTATCAGGATTTTTCAATCCGTCACTGGGTGGAGATCCAATTGCATACTTGCATTTGTTCTGGTTTACATTCCATCCTGAAGTTTACATCTTCCTCTTGCCAGCGATTGGTATGATGTATGAAATCATTCCAAGATTTTCAAGAAAACCACTTTTCAGTACAGGATCTGGAATATTTGCATTTGTAATGCTTGGCCTGATCGGATTTGCTTCATGGGGTCATCATATGTTTTCTACAGGAATGGACTTTACAACAAAAACCGTATTTATGATTGGAACATTAGCTGCAGTACCAGCATCAGGAATGCATGTCTTTAACTTTTTAGCAACAATGTGGGGTGGTAGAATAAGATTTGCCGCACCAATGAAATTCATGGTTGGTGGAATAGCATTGTTCTTCTCAGCAGGTGCAGGTGGTGTTCTTAACACTGCAATGCCACTTGACTTTATCACACATGGAACGTACTGGGTTGTAGGTCATATGCACTTGTTCTTAACAGGTACAATTGCATTTGGTTTTGTTGGCATGATGTATTACATCTTCCCACTATTTACTGGAAGAATGTACAGCGAAAAGTGGGCAAGTATACAGTTTATCTTGATGATGTGGGGAACAGTCCAAGTATTCTTTACACAACACATTCTTGGACTAGAGGGCATGCCAAGAAGAGTATATGACTATCCAACAGATTTCACATCGTGGACACAACTAAACCAGATAGCAACAATAGGTGCATGGATTCTTGGAGTTAGCTTTGTAATCTTCTTGGCGCAACTAATTTACTGCGCTATGAAGGGTAAGGAAGCTAATATGGACGATCCATTTGGATTGGGTGGAAAGTACTATTACCCATACCAAGCAAAAACGCCACATCATGTAGGATATTGATATGAGTCATTCAGAACACGACGCACCAATACTTAGGACATCCACTAGAAGAATGGGCAAAATGCTTGCAATTATTATTGGAATTCAGATTGTTGGCGGTTTGATATTTTTCACACATTATGATTTCTGGAATTCGTATCTTCCAATTGCAGGGAAGCTACAAGAACAAGGCGCAGCTAAAGCTGTGGCACAAGGAACTGCAACTGGAAAAGAAGTTGATGTTCCTCTAAAATTTGTAGAATCACCTGACTTTAAGAATTATGGATTTAATGCACCAATAGGGCAGGCTGGGGCTAATCCTGAAGTAGATGCCAGCGTGGGTGATAAGGTAGTTTTTGATGTCACAAATGGCGGTAAATCATTTCATGCATTTGCGATTACAGACTCTGGAGAAGGACCTGGACCAGCTATTGATGGAACTACAATTGGAACTGCTGACAATCCAATGAAACCAGGAGCAGAAGGAAAAGTTACATTTGTTCCAGCAAAAGCAGGTACATATTTTTACATTTGTGCAGTTCCAGGACATCGTGAGCTTGGAATGGAAGGAAAAATAATAGTAAAGGAAAGAGGAGCAACATCAAGCTCTGCAGCAGCATCTGGAGCAGCAGTTGCACCTAATGGCAACAAGGTAGAATTTTCTTTGAGTTTTGTTATGAGTTCTGATTTCAAGGATTATGCATTTAATGCACTTACTGGACAACCAGGACACAATCCGGATATCACAGTAAAATCTGGTGACACTGTCACAATTCATATCAAAAACGATAGCACGTCATTTCATGCATTTGGTGTGGTAACAGATCCAGAAGATCCAAGCTCTGTTGTATGGAATGCTGCCTACAAAGCTGCAGACAACCCAATGAAACCACACGAGAGTGGCGATGTTACTTTTGTTGCAGGTGCACCAGGTACATATCATTATATTTGCACTGTGCCAGGTCACGCTGACTTGGGAATGAATGGCAAGTTTATTGTGCAGTAATTATGCATTTTAAATATCTAGCACTTGCTTCTCTTGTAATTTTGTACTCTCTGATGTTTATTGGAGGATATCTTCAAGCAAGTGGCCAGGGTCTTTCTTGTCCAAAATGGCCTTTATGTCCAAGTGGAATTCTTCCATCTGCAGAATATTTGACAGAATGGATTCATAGATTTATTGCAGCAACAACAGGAGTATTAATTGTAGCAACTGCAATAGGAAGCTGGAAAGTAACAGGTTCTAATACAAAAATAAGAATCACTGGAACTTTAGCTGGTATTCTAGCCGTTTCACAAATAGCATTAGGAGCAATAGTTATTGATACACAACTTCACGCAGTAATAGTTGCGATTCATAATGGTGTTGGAATTTTGCTTTTTGCAATGACTCTTCTTACTACATTATTTGCATTTAGATTAGCTAGATCTCCGACCATACAAACTAAGGTTTAGGTTTCATTCTTTTCTTTGAAATCCATATCCAGATGATTAATGTAAAACATCCAAACCCGCCTGCAGAAATTACATATATAAAAATTGGGCCAAAGATGTTTACTGCTGAAACATTAAATTGATAAGTTAATGTCTCTCCATTTGGTCCTGCATTATATAGATCAACTTCAATCACATGGTTTCCAGATTCGTGAAAAGTATAGGGAATGTTCCATTGGCCACCATCATGATTCTGGGGGGCCATTGTGTCAATTAATTTGTCATTATAGAATACCCTTACCCCCATTCTAAAATGGTCAACTTCACTATTTTGGGTATTAAATGAATTAAGATAGCTACTAGTAGATTGTGCATAATTTAAAACTCTAAATTCAAGTTTGAATGGTTCATTTGCAGATGGGATTTCAGGTATGGTTGCAACTTGTACTTCATAATTACCAATTGTTTCGTCATTAGAATTGAATTCAGAGTGTGCACTTGCACTCTGAATTGCAGGAATTGTTAGAACACCTAAAAAAAGTAATAATAAAAAACAGCCAGATTTTCGCATCGTTTTGTTATGCGGTTTTCTTTAATATATTATTACAAGATATAATTAGATCATTGAAAATTAGCAAAAGCTTTAAATCTCGTCTGACAAGAACGGGGAATGTATGGCCATTGTTAGTAAAACAATAGATATCAAGTCCAAAGTCTCTGATGTCTTCACTTATTTTGCAAGACCTGAACACATTTCTGACCAATTTGAAGAGCGAGTAGGAATGACTGTCGTACCTATGGATGTTAAAGCAGGCATGGGTGTAGGAACTACCTTTAGAGTAATAGGTGATTTTGATGGTAAAAGACTAGAATGGGATTGTGAAACAACAGAATTCATACCAGAACAAAGAATTGCAGCTAAAATGATCAAAGGTCCTTTCAAAAAATGGGACATTGCAGTTGAATTCAAATCAATAGAAGAAAAACTAACTAAACTTACCATGACAGTAAATTATGAAATGCCATTAGGTCCACTAGGCAGCATTTTAAACAAAATTAAATTTGCAAAGACAGCAGAAAAAGGAATGGAAACTGCACTCTATAAAGTTAGAGGACTCTTGGAAGGAAATGGTTCTATTCCAGTGTACATTACACTTGATGCATATAGAAAACTCCTTGTGGAAAAAGAAAAAATGAACAACGCCCCAGTTTCTACTGTCTTGACTAAAATATTAGAAAAATACTCTCAAATTGAGACAGTTAAAAACTAAAAATTAATTTTATTTCAACTCAAGTTTAAATAACGAACTTAGTGTTTGCTATTTTGCGGGTCTATGGCTCAGCCAGGTAGAGCGAGGGACTCTTATGATCTTTCAGAGAAATCCCTATGTCGTGGGTTCAAATCCCACTAGACCCGCTATTTTAGAAAAAATATTCTAATGTATACATTGACAGTCTACTAATTTTGTATCAAAAGTACAATCATGCGGGCCATCTGACACTGCATCAATAGGAATCTTTTTCATACATTCATCATGTCTGCCCTTTTTACAAAACCAACAAATTTTTGCAGAGTAGTTTTGAGAATTTGTTTCCATAAGAATCTCTCAAATCAAAATACAGTTACATCGCCTGGAGCAGGAGAATGTTCATGGCTATTTTTGTGATATTCGATAAATTCTTTATGTGTTATATCTTGATGCTTTCTTAATTCTTCAATATCTTCAAAAGTTTCGTTACAGAGATAACATTTTGGTTTGTGTTGGTCAACCATTGATAATACCATATCTGAAATGATGGTGTTGTTGTAATTGAATCTTTCAGGTATGATTTTGTATCATTTGAGGTATATTTTCAAATTGGAGTTAGCCATTTTGAAAATCTTTTATCTTTTCCCATGGCCACGTTCAAAAAGGCGTTTTGGAGCTTTCGTGTTATCTTGCCAGGCTTCCCATCTCCAATTGTTATGTTGTCAATTTCTGTTACAGATTTTACCTCTGCGGCTGTTCCAGTCATAAATACTTCATCAGCAACATAGAGATCCTCTCTATCGATATTTGCTTCTGTTATTGAAATCTCATCAGCTTTTGCTATTTTGATGACACTGTCTCTTGTTATGCCATTTAATATGCCAGCACTTAACGGAGGAGTAAATATCTCGCCATTATTTACAAGAAAAATATTTTCTGCACTTCCTTCTGAGACTTTGCCATTATAATTTAACATTATAGCTTCATCATAGCCATCTTTTAGAGCTTCTACTCTGGCAAGTGCTGCATTTGCATAGTTTGAGGCAGCTTTTGCTTGCATGGGTTGGGATCTAGAGTCTATTCTTAACCAACTTGAAACTTTACATCTGGCGCCACGTACTTTTCCTGCACTTGATTCACCAAGTTTCCATTCCCAACATGCAATAGCAAGATCAATTTTGTTTGGAGTCGGAGTTAAACCAAGTACTCCGTAACCATAGTAAGCAATTGGCCTGATATAACATTCTTTTAACTTACTTGCCTTTACTGTTTCTATTATTGCTTTAGAAATTTCATTTTTTGAATAGGGTAATTTCATAGAATACATTTTTGCTGATTTGAATAATCTATCCACATGTTCTGGTAATCGAAATATCATGGAACCTTTTGGAGTGTTATAACATCTAATTCCTTCAAAGACTGCTGTTGAATAATGTAATGCATGGGTAAGGACATGTACTTTGGCATCTTTGAATGGTACAAGCTTACCATTCATCCAAATTTTTCCTTGTTCTTTCATAGAAAAGGACACGGAGTCTGGTAATTTAAAGAATTAATCAGGATTTAGAAGGACGTTTGACAAAATTGAAATCATTGTTTTAATTTTATAACTGAAAGCCTAGTTTCTTTAAATTTAAGTTTGAGATATTTATTCCTATGAACTCAATTCTCTCATTTGTTACAGTCGCTCTTCTAGTGATAGGTCTAATTGGAAATGGATTTGAGATGAGAAAAATTCGTCTATCTGTAACAAAGGATGAGGAACTAGCCTCAAAAAATGTTTTCTTGAATAAAAATAACTGGAAGTGGTATGCCTTGATTGCGGTGGCTCTCATCTTGTGGATTATTGCTAGTAATACTAATGGATCTATATAGATCAGGTCTAAATATTGCCGATGTGTATATACAATAGCGCGTGTTTTGGGTAACGCCGGGCTGATTCTAGATACGAGGCCCAAGAATAAACCCACTTTGACTTCTACAGGTATAGGCTTGTAGGGGTCAATTGCTTAAGCTAAATATCAGTTGTTTTCAAAATAAATCCAGAAATTATTCCTACATTAAATTGCTAAAAGCAAGAATTAACTAGTGTCATTTCATTTGTTTCAGTATGGTTAAAAGGAAAACAGGTAAGCATATGAGAATCGCAGATCAGCATGCTGTACGCAGAAAAAGAAAGAAGTAATATTCAATTTTTGTCTCTATACAAACTTGATTTTTGATCTTTCATTATGTACTGTACGAATAGCTTTTTCTATGTTATCTCCAGTGTCCTCTATTACTATTATAATTCGTGAAGTCTCTTCCTGAGCATCCATGTTTAGTATGTTTAAACCAGCCTCGCCTATCTTAGAGCTAGCTTTGGATGCAATCTGTTGTACACGCCACATCTCATCTCCTATCAAAGTAATAACACCTCTATTGTAAGTAATTGAAGCTAACGAATCAAATGCTAGAATGTATCTTTCATTTCGTTTTACATAATCTGCATCAAGAAACAACACTCTAGTAAATTCTATGCCATCTTTTGTATAGGGAGATAAAATTACAAATTCGCCATATCTCTTGTCTTTTTCAAGGGATTCAAACAAACTTTGTGCAGAAACACTTTCTATTCGTAATATTGCACAGTTCTTTTTCCCTGTAACTATCTTAAGAGGATGACCGTTTTTTTTACTAGGATTTCTCCCAATAGTAGTAAGTTTCTCAGGTCTATTCATATCAGTTATTATTATTGGTAAATCTACACCATTTTCTACAATCTCTTTTATTGCAATTGGATCTAGTATTTTCATTCCAAACATACCTGCAATTCTAGCTTCGTTATACGAAAGTTGTCCAATGTCTTCTAATTCTTCTTTCACAATTCTTGGATCGGCAGAAAGAACCGCACTATCCTTTTCAAAATCAATTTTAGTGTGATATTTTTTGCTAAATAATATACCAAGATCTGCAGCAGTTCTATCTGAACCTCCTCTTTCATAGGTAGTTTCTAATCCATCAATAGTTTTTCCAATAAATCCCCCAATAGATAGCACATCATTTTTTTCTAGTAAAGCCTCAATGGCATTTACATTTTGAGAAGATTCCATAACCAAAAAGTTTGCTGACTCTATATTTTTGTCAGTTATGATTGGCCATGTATCAAATCCTATCACATCTGATTTAATTCCTGCACTTTTTAGGACATAATTCATTACATGTGACATGAGTATTTCTCCAGAATAGGCAAGAACTCTGGATCTTGTTTCATATGCAAATTCTTTTTTTTGTATAGCTATATTCAATGCATTTGATGATTTTTCCAACAAGGAGTCAATTATTTTTTTACAATCATCTTGGTATTTCTTGTCTACAAATTCTAATATTTTCTGATATGGTTTTTTTAATTCCTCAATGCTTACTGGATTTCCTTCTTCTGCTTTTTGACCAATTTTTAAAGCAATGTCTGTAAGAGATCTTTGTTTGCTATCATGTTCAGTTAAAGGAGCAGAAAAGACAGCGATTACTTTGGCATCTTTTTTTAATTCATTAATGCGCTTGATGATAAGAGGTATTTGCTTACCATCAATTCCTATCGCACTTCCGCCAAACTTTGCAATTACTAGATTTTTCAAAACTTAATTACAGCTCTCAAAATCCGTGTATAAAGTTTGGGTAAACTATGAATCTGATGACATTTGAATTCAGATGAATTATGCGCATTCCTTAAATCTGGAATTTAGACTAGTCAATTATGTCATTTGTGATAAATTTTGAGATGAATTCAATTGAGTGACCTTATACAAGGTGAACTATTCAAAGACAAAAATACAAATCATATTTTACAATATGTTCCTGAGGTAGGTTTAGTGCATAATGAATCGTTATGTAAGGAAATAACTGGCTGTATTAATTTTCAACAAAACAACTAATCATAATATCTTTTTTATCAGATTTGCAGCTTTCTGAGCACCATCAAAATTTGTTTGAATTCTTTTCTCATTAATTTTTTCTGGAATCAAAGATTCTAAACGGAAAAGATCATCAAAAGAAAAACCAGCTTTTTTTGCATTTTCTTCTTGTTCAAAATGTCCCTTTATTGGTATGAAAATACCGGGTGTTCCATAGTTTTTAGATTCATCAATTGTTGATTTGCCTGCAAGAGAAATTATCAAATCTGCCGCGTAAATGATTTCATGTAAATTATTTACAAAACCAAGATTTCGTATCTTATCATTGTGAATTTTTAATGATGGTCCTGAGACAATGACAAGTTCTGCATCTAATTTTATTTTTTCAAATATATCAATCACTATATCAATTAAAAATTTTCCTGCATTTGTTCCTCCTATGCTTACAACAATTGTTTTTTTATTGAACAAAAACTTCTTTCTTAATTCTTCTCTTGTCTGTATGATACTTCTTACTATTGGTCCAACTCTTACAATGTTGTCTTCATTAGGACCATTTTCCGGTAAAATTACAAGATCACATTTTTGAATTATCTCTTTCATTGAACGATTCATCCTTTTTTCAATTAAAGAACCAATTCCACGTACAAATTTTGTTTCTAAAATATCGGTAATCAATACTGTTCTTAGTTTTTTTTCCTGTCCTATTGTAAGTGATGCAAAATCCTCATCACTAACTATGAGATTTGGTTTTTCTTTTTCTATTATATTTGATGATATGGCCTTACATTCCTTATAATATGAATAATATTTGAAAAGCCAATTTAATGGCTTTTGTAATTTACCGTTATTGATTGCAAAAGGAGGAGGATGGTACAAGTCTTCTATATCAAAACCATATTCTGAAAATAACTTTGATCCTCCCTTACCACTGATAAATTTTATAGAATTTTTATCAAGATATTGAGCAATAGCTATGTCTCGTGTTGTATGTCCAAGACCTATTGGACTTGAAAAGAAAACAATCTCATTCATATTTTGAATTCAGTTGGTGATAATTTCTGCGTTTTTCTTTTCATATAAAATTCTCAAAGTTTAAATGCATTTCTAATTGGAATTTGCTTGGGTTCATAGTCCAGCCGGTTATGACGTCGCCCTTACACGGCGAAGATCCAGGGTTCGAATCCCTGTGGACCCATACTTACATACCGCATAAATCCAATAGAAAAATGACTAAATTTTCCATTTTTAGTGACTGATGGTTTTTGTGTGCATCTATGTGAGCATCTCAGACATCTTTCTAATAATTATATAATGCCCGTAAAATACATGTAACGAACAATACTCGTTTATCATTTTTTCAATAGATTTATCATTAAAATATTTTTCATTGTACCTACCAAATGATTTTTTACAGTTACGACAGTATATCTCCTTCAAATTCACATCAATTTTTCTTTCTTTTCATAACTGATTAATTCTCATTTGCTTCAGAATCTACCATTATGTAATTTGCAGTTGGAATTGGTTCAATATATTTAATTATCTTTTTTGGAAAATTATCTAAAGTGATATTGAATGTAATTTCTCTTAATGTTTCTGGAACTCCGATTAAAACATTATCTCTTGTTAAAATTTTTGATGAATTATTTACTATTTCTGATTCAGATTTGTTTGAACGTATTTCACTTACTATGTACGCACAATATACTGACAAAGCTTCATTGACGTTTAGTTTCAAATTTTTCGAGAGTTTGTCCTTGACTAATTCTACGACATTATGAAAAATTGCATCGTCTTCATTTCTGAATTCAAACAATTTGGTAAAGGAAAGATCCGATTCTCCCTTTACCACTATCTCAATTCTAATCAATTTCTTTTTGGAATCTGTGCCTTTGGACCATTTCCAAAGTCATATGTGTGATTTTTTCCACGATACGCATGTGGTCTTACCGGTTTGCCTTCAGTTTGGCCTTTCTTAGTAAGAGATAATCCTGCGAGAAGTTCTACGATCAATCTGTTTGCTAGGCCTGATGTAATTCCTCCATTGTAAGAGTTTCCATCACTTACATCATAGTTTGGTGCAACTTCTACAAGATCAAATGCAAACTTGTCTGGATCAAATGATGTGGAAAGCAATCTCATTAATCTCATTCCTTCTCTTGATGTCAAGCCGTTTGGCTCAGGTTCTCCTGTTCCTGGGGCATATGCTGGATCAAACGTATCAATATCCCAGCTGATATACACTGCATCGACATTATCGTTAGCTCTATCTGCCGCTTCTTTTGCAATCCTATCAATTCCTAACTCCTCAACATCTAGCATAGTAAACCATTGAAAGTCTTGATCTGCCATCCACTTGTATAGATCTGGTCCAGGCCAATAGCCTCGAGGTCCAATTAGGGTGTAATTTTTTCCTTTCAGACATCCTAATTCCATTATTCTTCTAATGTGAGCTCCATGATCATACTTGAAACCGCACAGACCCTGTGGGGCACAATCAGCATGTGTATCAATGTGAATCATTCCTATGTTTTTGTACTTTTTTGCAAATGCTCGTACATTTGCAAAAGTAATAGAGTGATCACCACCAAGCATGACTGGAATTCCATCAACGTCTAATACTTCTTTGACTTTGTCAGTCATTCTTCTGTGGGATTCTACTACATCGCCTGGTGAAATATTAACATCTCCATAATCAACTGTTCTGAAAACTCCAAATGGGTCAACACCTGTTTCTATGTTGAAATGTTCGTATGGAGGAGAAGGTACAGTTGAAGCTGCTCTTATAGCTCTTGGTCCATATCTGGCACCTGGTCTGATAGTTGTTCCAAAATCAAAAGGTTCACCTATTACCGCTACATCTGGTCGTACCTTTTCCAACTCTGCTTTACTTCTTAACCAAGGCAATTTCAAGAACGTTGGTATACCAACAAAAATTGGTTCATCATTACCCTTGTATGAATCTCCATAGAATTCCATTCCCATATTTATCGATTTAGTAATAGATTAGTATCTACTTAAATTTGTCTAAGTAATCTACGTTTTCGAATAGTTCTGCAGTCGAACTTTTTCGTATTTGATTTTCAAATTATGGTGAATACTGCGTAATCTACGTGTTATTTCAGAAAAAATTTGTCTGAAAACTTGATGCAATAAAATTTTAAATACATTAGAATTAATAATGTCCTAATGGATTTAACAGGAGTTTATGCAATGTTTGCAGCAATATTAGTTGCAAGCGGTTTCTTTTTGTTCATGGGAACTGTAGGCCTTAAGGGGGACAAAAAAGAAGATGAATTGCATAAAACAGAAAATACATAGAGTTATTCAATATGTTTAGCTGGTTAAGAAAAAAAAATAATTTATCTTCTCCAGAATACAAATTTAGGCATAGCAGAAAAGAAGCTTCTGAAGAATATGTCAAGTATGGTGAAGATCTGGCAAATCAAAGACAACCAGAGAAAGCCTTGGAATATTTTGATAAAGCTATACAGGTTTCACCAAACAATGATTTTGCATGGGGTGATAAAGGTTTGATTTTAGATAAATTGGGAAGAACAGATGAGGCTTTAGAATCATTTTCTCATGCAATTGCAATTGATTCTACCAATCCTATTACATGGCATAATAAAGGATTGACATTGATTAAATTAAAAAGGTTAGTGGAAGCAATTGAATGCTTTGATAGAGCAATAGAGAACAATGAAAAGTACGCAAAAGCTTGGTATAACAAAGGTAGGGCGTTAGCAATGCTAAATAAAGCTAATGAAGGACAAAAGTGTTTTGATACAGCAAGGAAACTTGATCCATTCCTTTATTCAAAGCTAAAGAAAATGACATAATTATTTATTTACCTAGTACAATAGCCCATGAACATAAAGAATCTGTCTTAACTACATGAAGAAGAAATTTATTAATTGAGAACTTGCTATTAAGAGAATGTTTGGCACAAAATATGGCTGTGGAGCATGTGGTGCTATTTTCAAAGATAGGGAAGATCTTTTAAAACACGCTCAAGACTTGCATGATAAAAAAACTACCTATTTGTGTATAACATGTGATGAATCATTTGAAAATGAATCCGCATTTCGAATGCACATGGCCAGAGATCATAGAATATAATTTTCCTTTTCTGGTTCTAATCTGTTATTGCTCATGTTGAGTGTTTGAACAATTGACAAATCCACAAAAAACACAATTTCTTAGCCTTTTTTTTGAATTTTGTATATTGATATTCGACAGTCGAACTATCTGAAAAGACTCAAAACCGTCATATTTAATAATATACAATTACTAATTACAAAGAACATGGCGGATATACCTCTCTATTATCCAGTTATAGTTCTATTATTCGTCGCTGCTACTGCTGCCATTGGTGTTCTTGCAGTAAAATTTGTTAAGAAAAGTAGTAAACGTTACATTGTAGCAGGTAAGAGCTTGCCATTATTTTTTATTGGCACAATGTTGGTTTCTGAAGCAGTTGATGGTAATGCATCGCTTGGAAATGTGTCGTTGTCAGCTTCGTTTGGGTTCTGGGGCGGTGCAGTCATACCGCTTGGTTTGGCGATTTGTCTTGTTTTAACAGGTGCTTTCTTTGGAAAAAGATTTAATCGAATGAATATGATTACGCTAGCAGATTTCTACTATAGGCGTTATGGAAATGTTACTGAAGTCATGTCAGGCACTTTGATGTCAATAAGTTTCATAGTACTTGTAGCTGGAAACCTTGGTGCAAGTGGTTACATTCTATCTGTAGTTTTGGGTATACCGTTGATTTATGCTATGTTGATTTCTACTGTTGTAGTATTGTTGTATACGTATTTTGGTGGGTTATTCTCATGTGCGTACACTGATATCTTCCACATCTATCTGGCAGTGGTTGGATTCTGGGCAGGCTTTATCTTTTTCATTGGCCCATGGTCGCCTATTCCAGGTGGACTGGAAACCATAGTGGCAAATGCACCTGGTAACTTCATGGACATGTCTGGTCTGTATGATCTTGGTAATGGTGCGTTAGTTAATTGGGCAAGCATAATATCGTTAGGTGTGGGAGACATTGTTGCACTAGACTTTATGGAACGTGTATTTGCTGCAGATGGTGGACGAACAGCTCAAAAGGGCTCTTACATGGCTGCAGGATTAACTCTCTTGATACTTATTCCTACTACAATGATGGGAATAATTGGACTTACGCTTGAACCGCAGGTTGTCAAAGATGATCCGTACACTCTCTATCCAATTATAGCTATAAAGCACCTGCCAGCAGTAATTGGTATCTTGATGCTTGTAAGTACAATAAGTTGTGGTATGTCTACAGCAAATGGAGGAACGTTAGCAATTGCTAGTGTGCTAGCAAGAAACATGTTACAACGTAACATAGTTACAAGATTTTTGAAAAGAGAAAAACTAACTGACAGACAATTGTTGCTATCTACTAGACTTTTCGTTATTCCGATGTTCTTTACTGCCTTTGCATTAGGTTATCTAATTCCAAGACCTGGTGTTTATTTGATACTAGCATTTGATATTGTCTTGGCAGGCTGTCTTGTACCTCTAGTCTTTGGAACATTCTGGAAAAAATCAAACGCAGCTGGAGCTGTAGCATCAATTGTTGTAGGTTCTGTGTTGAGATTAATCCTATTCTTCCTTATCACTAATGCTCCTAGTACTAGTCCATATGTAGCTTATGCTGGACTAGATACAATTATTCCACCATTAGTTTCGCTTCCAATTTTCATATTGGTAAGCCTTGCAACACAAAAGAGATACCAACCGCGACATGAAGTTGTGTATCTCATACCAAATGATTCTGATGTTGTTACCGGTGCAGATGTAAAAGATTGGGTTAACCCTATTGACATAAGACAAGTTGGTAGAGGTAATCACGGAGGAGCAGCATAAAATGACGATTTTAGACTCTCAAACGTAATGATAATAAAAAATATCGCAAAAGAATGTAACTATCAATACTGTACAATGTAGATGACCATAAAATTGCTCTTAAACGACGAGTTCGATTGTCGAACTAATTAAGACGCTTTACTAGTAAATTCTTGACATAATCAGTGACTTCAAGTCCATTTTCAGACGCTTGTTCATTTAATTGATCCCAAATCTTTTTGTCAAATTTCTTCTTAGGATTGAAAACAAGACGGATGGTCAAGAGACCTTTTGGTGCTCCACGTTTTACTCCACTTTTTATCATTACTTCTTGAAGCTTTCCATTAGATACTGCATTTACCAATTTATCTTGCAGTGATTTTGGCTTTCTTGCAATTTGTATTGCTTCATAAAGTGTTATTTCTCCACTTTCTATTGCTTGCTGCAATGGTTCTGCTAATGTGAGAACGCTTAGCCATTCACTAACCGTACTCTTTGATAATCCATATTTTTTAGAGACACCTGTAATGCCTGATTCCGTTGAATCCACCAATTTCTTTACCATCTTTGCTTTTTCAATTGGTGGTAGATCTTTACGGATTAGATTTTCAAACAATGATGCAGCTTCTGCTTCTGCACCTTCAAGCTCAGTTATTACTGCAGGTATCTCTCTTGATCCCTTTGCACTTAGTGATAGAAATCTTCTACGACCAATTAGCAGCTTGTATCTCTTACTTGCATTATCAAATCTAACAACCACTGGTTGCAGTAGTTCGAACTTGGACAAATGTTCTTTAATTAATTGATCTCTAGCATCTTTTCCAAAAGGATGATCTTTTCGAACATTTTCATCTGCTATATCTATAAGCTTAAGAGGAATATTTTTGATCTTCACAAATTCTATTTGATTACTAAATCTATTTATAATTTCCTTCTCTTTGTTTTAGACCGTTTTATCACTCAAATATGCAATATTTACAACAACTTTCAAGTAAAATGTAGATTACGCATCATTTTTCCGCTGTAAATCAGTAGTTTACATTTTTTACCCTAAACTTTAAATCATTTTTGAAAGTAGTAGTTTGAACTATGGAAAGAATCAGTATTGGATTTGATACAAAAACTGAAGAATTTCTAAGCAAAGCATCTGTTCTAAGTTATTACATTGCAACGTATAATGCTGTAAACAATGAATTAGGATTTGAAAATGAACCTGTTACAGTAGACGAAATATTTGATTTCATAAATGATCTAAAGCATGAGGGAGGAGTAACTCACATGCCAGACATAACAAGAAGTGATATCTCATTAACTTTCAGACTGCTCCTAAAGGCAGGATTGGGTGAGAAAATGACTCTTGATCTTCCTGCTTTGTCAAATTAAGTGTAGTTTTTGTTTATACTACAATGTAGAAAAATCAGAACTTTATAACGTTAATATTTTTTTTGCGGAGTTGATTCTTTCTAACAAGTCTTTAAGAAACATATCTGCAAAATGCTCGAATGTTTTTATACCGTATTTTGTTTCGTATTCCTTCTTTCTTTGGATATATTCTGAAATCAACCATGTAAAGTCGGCCTCTTTTAGCTTGATGATGTTGTTTTGAGAGACTGACTTGGATTCAAACATATTAAGCATGAAAATGCTTGCAAATTTTGTAAAGTTATTTGCTCTATATTTTTTTTCATATTTTTCCTTTAGTATCTCATAATTTGCCTCAAACCATTCTTTAACATCTGATCTTACTGTTAAAGAAGTATATCTTCCTGAGAAGTCGATCTTTATGTTATACATCCCTACTGTATAGTACTTCCGTTTTACCTCATTCATCATAATTATCAAGGCGCTAGGAAGAAACATCCCAGGATAATATTCATCCGTATCCTTTTGTAGTTCAGATATGATCGCAGGTTTTAGTCCTATGGTTCCATATCCCTGACTTGGCATGAGGATGTGATCAATTGGTTATTTTAAAAATCTTTAATTAGTATTTAAATAAAACCAACGATTTGATTGCCTCCGTTTGATGATTTTCTGTAGATATGAGAAAAAATTGATTGTATAAAAAATAATTAAAAATATTTTTTGACAATGATTCTATAAAGGAACCATTGTGTCAATGAGTCTTGCATTCGTTATGTGACCGTCTTTTTGTTGAATGACCAAATCTACAGTGTGTTTCAATTTGTTTAACAGAAAAGTCACTTGTACATCCCATGAATCTTGGGGGCCCTTTTCTGGTAATGCAAAGAGTTCTCTTATCTTGAAATCTTGGATTTCTGTACCATAGAGTGATTCTGTTGCTTTCTTGGCAGCTTTTTCAACTTCATCACGTGTATTGACAGGATTCATGATATAATTTATACTTAGTAAATATAAAAATATATTGATTTTCGATTGTCGAACTAAAACAAGTGATACAATCTTGCCATGGCTAGTTTTTGAGATGGTTCTGTTGTCGCTAGTTTTCCATCAACTGTAACTTTGTAAGTTTCAGGATCAATCTCTATTTTTGGAACTAGATTATTGTAAAGCATATTTTTCTTACCAATCTTTCTACAATTTTTAACTGGAAGTAATTTCTTTTTCAAACCTATTTTTTTTGATAGGCCATTTCGTATTGCTAGTTTTGAAGTAAAAGTTACAGATGTAGTATGTATTGCCTTTCCAAGTGCACCAAACATTGGACGGTAATACACTGGCTCAGGTGTTGGAATTGATGCATTGGGATCACCCATTAAAGAATAAGCTATAAACCCGCCTTTTATTACCATTTTAGGTTTCACTCCAAAGAACTCAGGACTCCAAATCACGATATCAGCTAATTTTCCTGGCTCTAAAGAACCCACATAATCAGAGATTCCATGTGTTATTGCTGGGTTGATGGTGATCTTTGAAAGATATCTTTTCACACGAAGATTATCATTATCTCCTAATTCTTCTGTTAAACTACCAGACATTTTTTTCATTTTATCGGCTGTTTGCCATGTTCTAATGCTTACTTCTCCAACTCTACCCATTGCTTGACTATCAGAGGAATACATGCTTAGAGCACCAATGTCATGTAGTACATCTTCCGCAGCTATTGTTTCACCTCTGATTCTCGACTCTGCAAAAGCCACATCCTCTCTTACAGAGGGATTTAGATGATGACAAACCATCATCATATCTATGTGCTCATCTAGAGTATTAACCGTAAACGGTCTTGTTGGAGTTGTAGAAGAAGGAAGGATGTTTTTCTTACCTGCTATTTTCATGATATCAGGTGCATGTCCACCACCAGCCCCTTCGGTGTGATAAGTATGAATTGTTCTTCCGGCTATTGCTTCAATAGTATCATCAACGAAACCGCATTCATTTAGCGTGTCTGTATGGATAGCTACCTGAGTGTCAGTTTTATCCGCAACACGTAATGCTGCATCAATAGTGGCAGGAGTAGAACCCCAATCTTCATGTAATTTCAAACCACAAGCTCCTGCAGCAATTTGTTCTATTAGTGCAGGTTCCATGGAATCATTTCCTTTTCCTAATAGACCGAAATTTAGTGGCAGGTCATCAAGAGCTTCAAGCATTCTGTGAATATTCCAAGGACCGGGAGTACATGTTGTTGCTTTAGTACCATCAGCAGGTCCTGTGCCACCACCTATCATTGTTGTAGTTCCACTACAAATTGCTTCTACGACTTGTTGTGGAGAAATAAAATGAATGTGAGTATCAATTATTCCAGGAGTGCATATGGTATGTTCTCCAGCTATTACCTCCGTGTTTGCAGATATTATCATGTCTACTCCATCCATAACGTTTGGATTACCTGCTTTTCCTATTCCGAATATTAACCCATTTTTAATACCAATATCTACTTTGATAATCCCAAGAACAGGATCCATAATAATTGCATTTGTTATTACTAGATCAAGTGCACCTCTACTAGTAACACCACTTGCTTGTCCCATTCCATCTCTGGCACTTTTACCACCACCAAAAACTATCTCGTCTCCATAATTTTGAAAATCTTTTTCAATTTCAATTATAAGATCAGTATCAGCTAGCCTAATTTTGTCACCCTTGGTAGGACCATAAAGATCAACATATTGTTTTCTAGGAATTATCAATGTCATTTCTGATCAATATTTTTGAATCCTTTTTTTCGCATTTTTTTTAATGCAGTCTGCTTTTTAGTAATGAGTTTACCATTAACAAGACCGTTGAATCCATATACTGTTTTTATGCCACCATACTCTGTTAGTTCTACCCCTTTTGTGTCACCTGGTTCAAATCTAACTGATGTTCCTGCTGGTATGTTCAAATGATAACCGTATGCCTTCTCACGAGAAAAGACAAGAGCCTTGTTAGTTTCAAAGAAATGTGTATGAGAACCTACCTGTATTGGTCTGTCTCCAGAATTACTGATCTTGATCTTTATTGTTTTCTTACCTTTATTTGCAATAATAGGCGTATCATTTAAGAAATATTCTCCAGGGATCATTGCTATACTATGGGATCGTGAACTGTGACAAGCTTAGTTCCATCATCAAAAGTTGCTTCAGTTTGTACTGTTTTAATCAACTCAGGAACACCAGGTAACACATCATCTTTTGTTAACACTTTTCTTCCTGAGCTCATTAGTTCTGAAACAGATTTTCCATCTCTAGCTCCCTCAACGATGTGATCTGCAATAAGCGCTAAAGCTTCTACATAATTGAGCTTCAACCCTCTTGCCTTTCTTCTTCGTGCAACTTCAGCCGTCATAAAAATATAGAGTTTATCAATTTCTCTAGGGGTAAGCATCATATCAATATCTATCATGACCTGTTGTATTTAATATTTATAATAAATTACTGTGATCACAAAATATAATTTCATAGTATTATCTAGACTGTCATGCTTACCATAATATCTGTAATAGGAAATATTTTTGATGACAAAAAACTAATGACTAAATTCAAACAAATGGAATCCAAAAAAAGATGTGAAAGACTAAAAATAGCACGTCTTGAGTTAGAAAGAAGTAGAATTAGAAAGAAAACAGATCTTGGTACAGATATAGGTCTTATTCTTGATTCTGGAACAAGATTGCATCATGGCGATGTTATAGTATCAAATCTCAAAAAATTCATTATAATTGAACAGTTGCCAGAGAAAGTGATTTCTATAAGAATAAAGAAATTAAAGAAAAACCCAACTGGATTAGTTACTCTAGGTCATATTATAGGAAACAGGCACAAACCAATTGTGATCAGTGATGATGTCCTATACTTTCCAATTCAGGCATATTCTGAAGTTGAAATATTTAAGAAACTACTGGTTGGTGTTATGAATAATCTAGAGATTGAGGTAGGGGAGCAGATTTTTCAACCTCAACATGGAATGTATATGCATGAACACTGATCACGAGTTTTTTTTAATGCAGCTGGCAGATTCTTTTTTTCCGTCTGGCATGTTTGGGCTATCAAATGGTCTAGAGTCACTTGTAAAGCATGACAGAATCAAAAACAAACAAGATGTTTTGAATTTTATTGAACAGCAGATAGAATTTCAACTTGTACCTTGCGATTGCATGGTTTTCTTGATTGCTATGGAGGCTGCAAAGAATGAAAACATTGAAGAACTTGTGGAAGCAGATAATAGATTCTATTCGATGAGACTCATACGAGAAGTAAGAAACACATCTGTTAGAACTGGTTCCCAAATACTGAATTGTATTATTCAAATGACATTTGACAAAAAGAAAAACAACATTGCAAAAAATTTTCAAAAGAAAATAACATCTAATGAAACTGTTGGGACGTATCCTGTTTGTTTAGGAATAGCTGCAAATCTTTTGGACATTCCAGCTAAAAGCGGTGTACGCATGATGCTTTATTCATTTAGCCAAAGTGTCATAGCAGCAGCAATTAGATTGGGAATAATAGAACACATAAGCGGTCAGATAATTCTAACAACGCTTGCTGACAAGATTAATTCTATTTCAGAGAGCATTAAGAAAGAATCGTTAAACAGTCTTTGGCAACTAACGCCTGTGACAGATATTTTTCAAATGATTCATGAGCATGATGATTCTAAAATGTTCATTACATAATTTAGAGGTAAATCTAGATGTTAAAAAATAAAAAAATACCAAAACTTGGAATTGGCGGGCCGGTAGGATCAGGAAAAACACGTCTAATTGAGAGAGTGGTACCCATTCTCATAAAAAGAGGTTACAGATGTTGTATAATATCAAATGATGTAATATCAAAGGAAGATGCAGAAAGAATGCAGCGAACGTTATCTACAGAGTTGAAAGTTATGCCTGAAAATATGATCATAGGAATAGCTACTGGTGGGTGTCCTCATACTGCTATACGTGAAGATCCGACAATAAATTTAGCAGTAATTGATGAGATCGAAAAAAAGGATCCTAGTCTTGATTTGATTATCATTGAAAGTGGTGGCGACAATGTCATGACTACTTTTAGCCCCGCTCTTGCAGATTATTTCATTTACATAATAGATGTGGCTGGTGGAGACAAGTATCCAAGAAAAGGTGGATTGGGAATAGAAAGTAGTGATTTGCTTGTAATCAACAAGATTGATCTTGCAGCACATGTAGGAGCAGATCTTGCTGTAATGGAAAGAGATGCAAAAAAAATACGAGCAGAGAAATCTTACGTGTTTGTTAACTGTCAAACAGGTGAGGGCATAGAGCTTGTTGCCGAAAACATAATCAAATCAATACTGTTTGACAAAAAACCAATTGTCAAAAAGGATCGAATCAGATGAATTCGCAAATTCCAGATATTTTCAAGAATTATGTAAACAAGAAATTAAAGATGCCAGGTCAGAATGGTACCATAGAGATAGAGCTTCAAGTAAATGATGATTCTAAAACATACATTAAATCACTACTGTCAAAAGCACCATTTTTGATTCAAAAAGCGATATACCCTGATACAGATTATCCAAATTTTGCTCACATCTACATGATGTCATCTTCTGGAGGTATTTTGCAGGGAGATGAACAGAAAATTGATGTTGTCATGGGTACAAATTCTGCAGCAAGAATTACCACTCAATCAGCAACCAAAATTTACAAGATGGAGGATGGTTATGCTTCTCAATACATTAGTATACATAATCAAGAAGGAAGCTATCTGGAATTTATTCCACATCAGATCATACCATTCAAGTCATCTCGATTTTATCAGGAAGTAAATCTTGAAGTTGAGGGAAATGCGGTTCTGGTATACTCTGAAATTATATCTGCTGGTAGGATTGCATCTGGTGAAAAATTTGATTTTGATCTTTGTTTCCTTCGCACTTCAGCTCATAGGAATGGTCAGATGCTATTTACAGATGTCATGAGTTTGAGTCATAAAGATAAAGCAAATCTTGAATCTATATTTGGAGGAAAGGATATCTTTTCCACCATTTACATAATTGGTAGTTCTATTCAAATAGAAAGAATTGTAGATGAAATTAATTTAGCTACCAAAAATATTTCTCTTTTAGCTAGTTGTTCGTCTTTACCTCATAATTCTGGTATTATTGTGAGAATACTTGCTGATTCTGTTTCTGAAATCATATCTCTAACAGAATCTGTATCTGGTATTCTTAGAAGTGTTACCAAAAAAAATTATAAAATAGAACCCACAATTTCAAATTCATCAATAGACGTTGCATAAAAATTTTTTCTGCTTCTAAAATTTTTAGAGCTGCTGATCAGAAGTTTTATAATTACTAAATCCAGTGTACTTGCATGAGTTCTACAGGAGACTTGCTTGGAGACGATACACAATATTCTGTAGGAGATGAGGTTAGAAGATACAATCTACTTGCAGGCAAATTGATTGCAGATCTCATCAAAAGTTCATTCGGACCAAGAGGATTTGAAAAAATGTACATTGATCTTTTGGGTGAAGTTACTCTTACTAAAAGTGGTTCTACAATGTTACGCAAAATTGACGTTGAGCACCCTGCCGCCAAGGCGATGATAGACGCATCAAATTCAGTTGATAATGAAGTAGGAGATGGAACAATATCTGTAGTTGTTTTAGCTGGTTCTCTTCTTGAAAAAGCAGAAAAATTATTGGATTTTGGTATGTCTCCTTCTACAATTGAGGCAGGATACAAAAAAGCAGCAGAACAGTCACTTGATATTGTAAGATCAATTGCGAAATCATCTAATCATAAAAATAAAGAAGTGATGATTAGATTAGCTGAAACATGTTTACGATCAAAGGCTATTTCGATACTATGTGAAAAAAAATCTGTAGCGGAATTAGTGACTGAGGCATTTTGTACAATAACAGATTTTGCAAATAAAAAAGTTGAGCTAGATGATATAAAGATAGAAGAAAAACCTGGCAATACATCAGATATTGAACTAGTCAGAGGAGTAGTTATTGACAAAACAATAGATAATTCTGCTATGCCAAGATTAATTGAGAATGCCAAGATTCTTTTGATTAACGAAGAACTTGATAATGAGAGAACCAAAACTGATGCAGAAATAACAATCAACACTCCACAAGAAATGCAAACATACATTTCAAAAGAAAATGATGATGTCAAGGAAAAAACTCAAAAGATAATCAATTCTGGTACAAATGTTGTAATTTCCCAAAAAGGGATCAGTCTATTGGCTCAACACTATTTGTCTAGGGCAGGCATAATATCACTTCGTCGAGTAAAAGAAAATGATCTCCATTGGCTATCAAAAGCAAGTGGTGGTCTAATAACAAATGATCTTGATAACATAACTGAAAAACATCTGGGGTTTGCAGGCAAAGTTTATGAAAAATTCGTAGGCGATGACAAAATGGTATTTGTAGAGGGATGTAAAAACCCAAAATCAGTTACTATCTTATTGAGAGCAACTTCTAAAAGAATACTTGATGAGTATCATCGTTCAGTACTTGATGCTATTATGGTTCTAAACGACTTCTTTATCAGTCCATCAATAGTAGCTGGTGGAGGTTCCACTGAAACAATTATTGCAAATGAGCTTAGAAAAAGATCATTTTTGATTGAAGGAAGAGAACAAACCGTAATTCAAAATTTTGCTGAAGCTCTAGAAGAAATTCCATTAACCTTAGCTAGAAATTCTGGAATGAATCTAGTTGACTCAATTGCTCAATTGAGAAACAAAAACTCTGAACACAACAATGGAAGTGTTCACTCATGGTACGGAATAGATGCAATTGAGAGAAAAGTTGGAGAAATGTACTCAAAAGGCGTTATAGAACCTCTTGTGGTAAAAGAACAAATAATTAAAACAGCCGTTGAAGTAGCGTCACTATTAATTCGTGTAGATGAAGTTGTTATGAAAAAACCTGCCATGTACACTCACACCCATGGTGATGGTACTACTCATTCTCATGCAAAAGGAAACAAGTCACATGATCACTTTGATAAGCTTGGTAAGATGCAACGACCATCTCATCATTATTATTAAAATATATCTACTGGACGGTGGTCTTTCATCATTCCCAATTTTATATGTAGTATAAATTTCTTAAAATTTCATTTTTGATTTAGATAGATTTTATATATCTATAATCTGACTGATGCTATGCTAGATTTAGTTGCAAAAAAAATGTTCCTTACAAGTGGTAAAGGAGTACATCAAGACCAGCTTACAAGTTTTGAATATGCATTACGAGATGCTGGCATTCCAAATACGAATTTGGTGTTAATTTCAAGTATATTTCCACCAGGAGCAAAAATAATTTCACGTGCAGAAGGATTGAAGCTTATACGTCCAGGCAGCGTTCAATTTGTAATCTATGCACGACAACAATCCAATGAACCACATAGACTGATGGCAGCTTCAGTTGGATTATCAGAACCAAGTGACAAGAAAAAATGGGGATATCTATCTGAATATCATTCTTTTGGTGAAACAGGAAAAGAAGCTGGTGATTATGCTGAAGATATTGCCGCACAGATGTTAGCCTCATCTCTAGGAATACCATTTGATGTAGACAAGAATTGGGATGAGAAAAGACAACAGTGGAAAGTGTCTGGCCAGATATACAAGACTAGAAACATCACTCAGAGTGCAATTGGAGATTCCAGGGGAAGGTGGACTACAGTCTTTGCTGCTGCGGTCTTGATTCTTTAAAATAATCTTTCTTTAATAACAATTAACACTGCTTATGGTTTACCTGATTTCTTTTTGTTAAAATAACTTTTAGAAAGTTCCTCATAATATTGTCCTAACTTCTTGTACAACCGTTTTGGCTTTCGTGGACTTTCCTTACTTAGTGCATACAAACACAGAACTGGAAATGCTATGGTGGCATCTGCATAAACTACAATGACATCCTCATGAGAATCTTTTACCTTGCCCCAACTCTTGCCTTCTTGAAGTGTTGCACCAGATAAACCTCCGGTATCTGGTCTAGCGTCAGTAATCTGAATGATATAATTTTGTCCTCCATGACCTAGACCTAAAATCTGATCTAATAGTGGACCTGTCTGCTGTGCAGTATTTTTGGGTACACCGCCGCCTATCTCTACAATTCCTGCCTTTTTTGAATTGTACAAAATTGCTGCCTGTTCAATTATTTCTCTTACAAAATCTAATGCAAATGGTTTGTTGGCAAGTCTAAGAGGCGCAAGATCAAGTGCAAGCGAAGAGTCTTTTAATGTTGAAATGTAGAGCGGTACATCATAATCATACGCAGAAACAACAAAGCTTCTCTCTGGATGTTTTGAATGTTCTTTTGAATATTTACCCATCCAGTTTGCAAATTCTGCAGTAGTGAATGGTTTTTCCATAGAGTTATTTTCAAACATTTTTTGTACAATCAAATCTTGTTTCTTGAGCGTTTCTTCCCCTTTGATATAGACGTCTCTTATCCTAACGATATCTTTTTGATAAAGAATCATATCATCTACTTCAAAATGCCCTTGTTTTACAGGTAGATTCCATGCAAAATGATCCTCATGGTACAAGTTAGAACCTGTAGATATTATCCAATCTACAAATCCTTTTTCAATAAGAGATTTGAACAGACCTCCAAATCCAACTGGGGTCATGGCACCAGCAATAGTAAGACATATTGTTGCATCATCTTCAATCATCTTGACGAACAGTTTTGCAGCTTCGCCAAGCTGTCTTGCGTTGTAACCCGAGTTTGCATAAATTTCTACAAGATCATCTATTTTCATGTCTGGGTTTACTTCTATGTGAGGAATGTTTTTTCCATGAAAATTATGATAATCCATTAGTCCGTAATCAAGACTCTACTAGATAATATTTTCTAATGTTGCCAACTATTTCGATGAAATTTTGTTAAACAAAGATATCTACACATTTGGAGATTATTGTATAAAAATTTGTTATACAAAATTATTTTTGCAGTTTACGTATAACTTTGTGAGAGAAATTTTGTAGTTTACGTTTTTTAAGGGCATATTTTTATACAAAGATTTCACATTATTTTCATGCAAATAGTATTACTATCAAGTTTTGTAATCATGTCAAGAACATCTGATGGAGGTTTTTCATCGTGGTAGATGCTTGGTCATTTGTTTTGTTATCAATGCCAACTATGCTCATACTCGGAATAAGACATGGTCTTGACGTAGATCACATAACTGCAATTGATAATTTGGTCAGACTACATAATGCTACAAAAAAATCTCGCTTGGTAGGGGCAGGATTTAGTTCTGGTCACATGATATCTGTTCTAGCCGAAATGATTTTTATAATATATGTAATTGGTAGCATCACAAATATTAACAATCTTGCATTTTGGGGTGGTGTAATAGGAGCTATAGCACTAGGAACTATCGGAGCTGTCAATATCTATGCAATGAAAAAATGGGGAAGAAGTGGTTCAGCCATACTTGCTAGCAAGGTTCTAAACAGAACTGGAATGCTAGGGCCAATTGGTTCTGCTCTTGTTACTGGTTTAGTTTTTGGTTTAGGTTTTGATACTGCTACACAAATTTCTGCAATCGCCTTGTCTGCTGTTGCATCAGCTACTGTAGGAATTCAAACAGCACTGATTCTGGCTGGATTCTTTGCAATGGGAATGATACCTGTTGATACCTTAGACAGCATCATTCTCCGTTCTGCATTTTCTAGAATATTCAATATTAAAGGTTTTAGATACATGGCTTATGCTCTAAGTGGCGCTGCCGTAACTATTGCTTCACTTGAATCGTATGGAACCATTACTAGTAAGAACATATTGCCAGAATGGGCAGGACCTGTTCTTGCTGTAACTATAATCTCTATTTCCTTTGGGTATGCGTTTGTAACAAGAAAGAAGACAAATGTAGATAATCATCATATTAAAGAAAAAGAAGAAAATAATTCATAGGGATATCTAAATAGTTCTGGAGAATCTATTTTTTGAATCTTTTTTCTGTCACTTTAAGTTCAGTACTAGATTCAATTTCTTGAAACCTTCTTTCAATCTTTGGATGATATTTCTTCATTGCTTTCCATGTGAGAAGACCACAAGAGGCAAAAATTGCTCCTATTTCTAATGTTTCTATTATCATTCAAATGCGATGTAAGATCATTATAATATAAAATGATACTATTCTATAAGATTCAAATTTTGATTCTAACTGCAGAAAAATTTCATGAAATCAGATCTGTGAAAAAATAATTTTTATAATTTGATCGTTAAACACCATTTCTAGACAATTATTCAAATTTAACTAAAATTAGTAAATTACACATAAAATTATGATAATATCAGATCTAAAATAACAAAGATCAAAAATTCATAACGAAAGAAGTTTTAATCAAATTTTACTTCTTCTTGTTGTGTTGAAGCGTTACAGTGTGCACATTTTTCTGATGGTGTTTTAAAATATACCATGTGGCACTGTTTACAGGCTCTCAGATCACTTAGTTTAACCATAAGGATTAGCCTACTTCATCATACAAAAATCTTATTTTGATTTTGTGATGTGATTTATTTGTAACATACAAAAAGACAATATGTGAAAAAACAGTATAAAGAATATCTGATGCTAAACAAGAATATTTTTCTTGCCTTCCTTACATCTGTCACAATTTCCGCTATAGCCTCACAAATATTCTCAATTCAAGCAAAATATGTCAATAGCTCAGCAACTCTTGCAGTTGATTTATCAGTTTATTATGCAGCATTTTCAGGTTTTTTTTATATTGATAATAGAAAGAAGTATCTCTTAGAATCAGGCAAGTTAGACAAACCTAGACTTAAAACAGATCTACTAAAAATTATTGCTTCGCTAGGATTGAGTGAAGTAATTTATGTTATATGCAGATGGCTGATACAATATTATCTATTAATCAATAACTATGAAGCGTACCTTTCGTCTGCTTTGGCCCAATCAATATCGTTTGTAGTTTATTTGGTCTGTGTGAATCTTATAGCTAGATCGGTAAGATTGTACAAAGACAAAAATTAATTTTACGTTATTCTTACTCAATCTGGTTTCATTAGGATCTTGCCAAAGATGTTTCCTTTAAGCATTTTTTTGTGAGCATTAGCAGCATTTTCAAAAGTGTAAACAGAATCAATTATTGATTTGATTTTTCCTTTTGACATCCAATATATGGATTCTTCTAGCTCTGTTTTTGTTCCTTGAGTGGAACCCAAAATGTTTGTTCCTTTGAAAAAGATATGTCTTAGATCAGATTTGACATCATATCCAGTTGTTGCACCAGTTGTAACAAGTGTAGCTCCATACTTTAGTAAAGTTAATTCCTTGTTCCAGTGAGAACCTCCAATATGTTCAAAAATTATATCGACTCCAGGTGATTGATTCTTCTTTTTACCAAGTTCTTTTGTGATAGTAAAAACCTCTTTGTGCCAATCTTCTTTTCTATGATCCACGGCATAATCTGCACCAATCTTCAAACATCTATCAAGTTTATCTGGACTAGCTGTAGTGATAACATCACAATCAAATAATTTTGCAATTTGTATTCCAAATGTTCCCATTCCAGAACCTCCTCCCATAATTAGAATAGTTTGACCTGGCTTGATTTTGGCCCTACCAACTAGCATGTGCCAAGAAGTCGTAAGAACCATGGAAGCAGCTGCAGCTTCTTCATAGCTGATGTTGTCTGGAATCTTTGCAACATTTACCTCTGGGAGATGAGTTATTTCGCAATATCCTCCCCATAATGGTCCTGTCTGAAATCCCCAAACTTTACGTTCCCTGCAATCATACTCTCTTCCATCAGTGCATGCATTACAAACTCTGCACGAAATATTTCCATGTGAAACTATTCTATCTCCTACTTTGATAGTTGTTACATCTTCACCAACTGCAATTATTTCTCCTGCCGCATCAGTACCAGAAATGTGTGGCATTGGTATTTGGATTGGTTTACCTCTCATACCCCAAATGTCATCATAATTGAGACCTGTTGCTTTTACTTTGAAAACAACTTCATTTGATTTTGGTACAGGATCAGAAATTTCTTTTAATTTTAAAATTCGTTCATAATTATCATCAGGCGCATATTCTTCGTATACTAATGCCTTCATGAAATCTGATTACTAAAACCCTCTAAACCCTATTGGTCTACAAAGTTCTGGATGTTCTTTAAGATATGAAATTTTTTCTAGTATTGCTTCTTTGTCTTCAGGAAAAGTACCGCCAATAGGATATGCGTTTGAACCATGGTTTGCTCTGAAAATTACTGGACTTTTGGGATTCATTTTACTTACAAGGTTTTCAAGCTCGATTAATGCATCAGCATCATCAATTAATTCAAAAGGCTCTTTGAATTTAGTCAAAAATTCATCCCTTATTCCCTCTTCAAGATGTAAGGTAAGAGTTCCTACATAGTCCGGTGCAGTAATACTGAGCACTTTGGCCGTTTCATCTATGTGTTCTTTTGTGTAGGTCTTTCCACCAAGGCCTAGTATTATCATGCATGAGATTGTATATCCTGCATCCTTTGCTTTTTGGCAAGCCTTGATTATTGTCTGAGATGTGGCTCCCTTTGTTATCTTTTTTAGAATTTTATCAGAACCACTCTCTATACCGATATAGAACATTGTAAGCCCTGCATCACGAATTTTTTTTAAATCATCAAAAGATTTTTCTAGTATATTCTTTGGCATTGCATAACAAGATATGCGTTCTAGTTTTGGAAACTTTTGATTTATGTAATCAAGTATCTGAATCATTCTATCTGTTGGAAGATTTAATGCGTCACCATCTGCCAGAAAAATTCTATTTGTATCTTGCATGTGTTTTGATGCTAAATCAATTTCTATTTTAATCTCATCCCAAGATCTTTCAACATATTCTTTTGTACGATACATGTTACAGTAAGAACAGACGTTAAATGAACACCCTAAAGTTACTTGAAATATGAGAGATTTTGCCTCCGATGGCGGTCTGTATAAAGGATAAACGTAATCAAGCATGAAATTCTATGATACTTTGTTCAATTTATCAGTTATCAAGTTCTTGAAATTCTCCCTCATAGATTTTTTTCATATTTTTTGTTATAACATATTTTTTGTTATACAAAGAAATACCCTACATGCTAACTTTATAATTATCAAAATGATAATCCATAACACCTTTTAATTATTCAACGGTACACGAAGCTGATTAACAAATGGCAGGTGATCCATATGCTAAACGTCTGTTGTGGTTTGTATTTACAGGCTCAAAAGGCGGCTTGAACAGAATTCGATTGATATCAGTTATTAGAAAGACACCGCTTAATGCGAATCAGCTTGCCAAGGAACTAGGATTAGATTATAAGGCAATTCAGCATCATGTTAACGTTCTTGAAAAAAATAATCTCATAACTCGAGTTGGAGAGAAATATGGAGCAACTTTTTTTATTTCTACATTTTTAGAGGTTAATTTAGAAACATTTGATGAAATTGTAACTAAATTGGAACAAAGTAAATATGCTAAGAGAGGTTGAATTTTTTTAAATGGAACCAATAATGACTGCAAGTACTATCGTATCAGGAGCTAATCTAGTTGTATTGGGAGTGTTAGTTGGAGTTTTTATAAAAATTTATTCAAGAACAAAAGCACAACTTCCACTTGGAATGATATTTTTTGCTGGATTATTATTTTTGCATAATGTAATAGGTGTATATGCTTATTTTGCAATGATGGAACTTTATGCAGTTGCTCTTTTACCTTATTTACTTGCAGTTCATGTTGCAGAACTTGCTGGTATTCTGATACTTCTTAAGATAACATTACAGTAGATTTAGATAATTGTAAATTTGAGTACAAAATTAATAAGATTATACAAAAATGTCACTTAACATATACGTGGATGGTTCTGGTGGGCCGAATTCTGGTTTTGGATTCTTTGTAAAAGAGACAGGAGAATCGTTTTATCAAAAAGAACCAAACATAACAAATAATCAGGCAGAATACATGGCAATAATTATGGTTTTAAAAAAATTTCTAGGAAATAACGATGAGATAAACATTTACAGTGATTCTAAAAATACTGTAGCCCAACTGAATCATGAATACGCCATTAATAGTGACCAACTTCGAACTTTGGCAATGGAAGCCTGGAACTTAATAGGCAAATACATACATCTTAAGATAAAATGGATTCCAAGAAATGAAAATCTTGCAGGAAAGATGCTTGGAAGCTGAGTAATAGTCAAACAATTTATCTTCTGCAATACGGATAAACTTATTATACAAATCAATTTGATCCCAATTCATTAAAAATGACTGATTCTGTTTTCCTTTCTCCAAAATCTATTGCAATAATAGGTGCATCTGATAAAGAAGGCAGTGTTGGTCGTGCTATTACATCTAACATATTGAAAGGATATACAGGTAAAATTTTTCCTATCAATCCAACTAGAGAAACAATTTTTGATAAAAAAGCATACAAAAGCGTTTTGGATGTTCCTGAAGAAATTGATCTTGCTGTAGTTGTAACAAAAAACGATGTAGTATCATCAGTGCTTGAAGAATGTGGTAAAAAGAAACTGAAAGGTGTTATTGTAATCACTGCTGGCTTTAAAGAAGTAAATGAGGAAGGTGCCGCACTTGAAAAAAGATTAGGAGAAATTGCAAAACAATACAATTTGAGAATTATTGGCCCAAATTGTCTTGGAGTGATGAATCTTGCTCCACAAACAATGATGAATTCTACTTTCCTTAAAGTTACTCCAAAGTCAGGAGAAATAGCACTTGTCTCACAAAGCGGTGCAATATGTGCTGCATTAGTAGAGGATGCAAGTGCACAAGGAATTGGATTTTCTTCAGTAATTAGTATGGGAAACAAAGTAGATCTCAATGAGGTTGACATACTTAAGATGCTAGCCGAACACGAACAAACCAAAGTAATAGTAATGTATCTTGAAGACTTGGGAAATGGTCAAGAATTCTTGAAAATATGTAAACAGATAACACGTCTTAATTCTGTAAAAAAACCAGTCATTGTTTTAAAATCTGGTCGTAGTCCTGAAGGTGCAAAGGCTGCGATGTCGCATACTGGTGCATTGATGGGCTCCGACGAAATTTATGATGCATTATTAAAACAATCAGGAGCCATAAGAGTGGATACAATGGAAGAATTGTTTGATTATGCCACTGCATTTTCAAAACAACCTCTTCCAACAAAAGGAGATTTAGTTATAGTTTCTAATGCTGGAGGACCTGCAATAATCTCTACAGATGCCTGTTCTAAACTTGGAATAAAAATGGCAACCATTGAGGACATACGACCAAAAATAAATGCGGTCATTCCACCATGGGGTTCTTCTAGAAACCCAGTTGATATTGTAGGTGATGCAGATTTTAATAGATTTGATAATGTACTAAACGAAGTTCTTGCACACCCAAACGTGGGTTCAGTTATCGCAATGTGTACACCTTCTGCAACTTTGGACTACAACAAGCTTGCTGAAGTTATTGTTAGAGTTTCCAAAAAATACAACAAAACTATACTTGCAAGCCTGATGGGTTCTGATGAAGGAATAAGGAACAAAGAAATTCTTGCAGAAGGCGGGGTACCTCATTATAGATATGCAGAAACTGCAATAAGGTCTCTAAAGGCAATGCTGAGGTTTACGGAATGGTCAAAAACACCTGAAGGAAAAATACACAAGTTTGCCGTCAACAAAAAGAAAGTTGAAAAAGTATTTGAAAAAGTAAAAGAAGAAGGGAGAAAAAATCTTCTTGAAGAAGAAGGACAAGAAGTTTTACGTGCATATGGTTTCCCAATTCCTAAAAGTATCCTAGCTAAAAAAGACAAAGATGCAATCCAAGCTGCAAAGAAAATTGGATATCCAATTGTAATGAAAATAGTATCTCCACAAATCATTCACAAGTCAGATGCAGGTGGAGTAAAGGTAGGATTAAAAAATTCACAGGAAGTAAGAACTGCTTTCAAAGAAATAATTAAGAATGCAAAAAAATACAACAAAAAAGCTATCATCAAAGGTGTTTTGGTACAAGAAATGGTAAAAGGAGGAAAAGAAACAATCATTGGTTCAAAACTTGAATCAGGATTTGGACCTGTTGTAATGTTTGGTATGGGAGGAATTTATGTTGAAGTTCTAAAAGATGTTACATTCAGACTTGCTCCAATTACTGATTCAGAAGCAGATGAAATGATCTCCTCTATAAAAACAAACAAACTATTGCAAGGTGTTCGCGGTGAAAAACCATCTGACACCAAAAAATTATCCGAGTGTTTACAGAGAATATCACAACTTGTTAGTGACTTTAAAGAAATAAAAGAACTTGATATGAATCCGGTTTTAGTTTTTGAAAAGGGTAAAGGTTGTAAGGTAGTAGATGTAAGAATTGGTCTTGTCTGATACCAAGTGTTTTCTTACTGTTGAATAAAACTAGTTTAGAATATTTATATTGCTTTGAGAGAGAATAGCTGTATGCCAATAAGGACTGGTGCTGAGTATATTGACAGTCTAAGGGGAAGAAATCTCAAAGTCTATCTTTTTGGTGAACTAGTCAAAGAACCGGTAGATCATCCAATAATTAGGCCTTCTATTAATGCAGTTGCCGAAACTTATGATTTAGCAGTAAGAGAAGAAGATCTTGCTACTGCCAAATCATCAATAACTGGACAAAAAATTAATAGATTTTTGCATATTGTTCAAAGCCCAGAAGATCTTGTCAATCAAAATAAGATGCAAAGGAAACTTGGACAAAATACTGGAACGTGCTTCCAAAGATGTGTTGGTATGGATGCATTAAACTCTCTTTACTCTGTTACTTATGAAATAGATGAAAAATATAAAACAAATTATCATAAACGATTAATTGATTTTATAAAAATAATACAAAACGAAAATCTTGTGATCGGTGGTGCTATGACTGATCCAAAAGGAGATAGAAGTAAAGCTCCACATGAACAAGAGGATCCTGACATGTACTTACATGTAGTAGAAAAAAATGACAAAGGAGTTACAGTAAAAGGAGCAAAAGCGCATCAGACAGGTTGCATCAACTCTCACTGGATAATTGTCATGCCAACTATGAGATTACAAGAAAATGATAAAGACTTTGCAATAGTAGGAGCTGTAAAAGCAGATGATCCTGGAATAACCTATATTTATGGCCGTCAGTCGTGTGACACAAGAAGTATGGAAGAAGGAGATATTGATTCTGGAAATGCAAAGTTTTCGGGGCAGGAAGCTATGATAATTTTTGATAATGTTTTCATTCCATGGGAACATGTTTTTATGAACGGTGAATTTGAATATGCTTCAATGCTTGTTGAAAGATTTACCTGTTATCATAGGAGAAGCTATGTTTGTAAAACGGGTCTTGGAGATGTACTAATTGGGGCCGCTGCAGCTATTGCTGACTATAACGGAATTCCAAGTGTATCTCACATAAAAGACAAGCTTGTAGAAATGACTCATCTAAATGAGAGCATATATGCTGCAGGAATTGCTTCCTCATACCAAGCTCATAGAACGAAATCTGGAGCATGGTTAAATGATGATATGCTTGCTAACGTGTGTAAACATAACGTTACAAGATTTCCATATGAAATAGGTAGACTAGCTCAGGATATTGCTGGTGGTCTTATGGTAACACTTCCATCAGAAAAAGACTTTAGAAATCCCGAAACAGGACCAATACTTCGAAAGTACCTAAAAGGAAGAAAAGGTGTAGATGTTGAAAACAGAATGAGAATTCTTAGATTAATCGAAAACATGACCATGGGAAGAAATGCTGTAGGGTACCTAACAGAATCAATGCATGGGGCAGGATCTCCACAAGCACAGCGAATAAACATTGCACGTCTAATGCAACTTGAATATAAGAAAAAGCTTGCAAAGAATCTTGCTAGTGTAAAAGATGATGCTACTGATCTTACTGTAGAACAAGCAGATTATTTTGAGCGGGTATTCAAATTAAGTAAAACTCAAAACTAAATTTAGTAATCGTTTTTACAAAATTAATTATTTTTTTAAATCTTTATTTTCTGTACTAGTATTTGTATACTCCTTATCAGGAGTTCTATCAAACTCATTTGAAGTTGTAGAGTCGTGCATTTTGGAATCTTCAGTAGGTGATATTTTGGGATCCTCGCCAACAGGCTTATCCGAAAGAGCCCCTGATTCCGATTTTTTTCCAAATTGTTTAACAAGCATTATCCCAATAATTACTGCAATTATGATGTAATTTATGGGAGGAGTAAGTATTCTTGTAACATATCCTATCTGTGGTATTACATATTCTACCTTACCTATGTAATCTTGTTTGGTTATTGGAAAATCGGTTCCTGGAATTGAGCCTGGATTTGCATCTCCCTTTGTTCTAATGACAAGGGGGCTGTTCTGTAAAATCTCAGCCACTCTATGCACTATTACCCTGTCATGACCATTTGGTCTATTGAAAACTATGATGTCGCCTACTTTGATATGATCGAAAGGAACATTACCCTGTACAACAATGACATCAAAAACATTGAGATTGGGTATCATGCTACCACTTGAAACCACATAAAATGGATTTTCTGTTCCAAATGTTACGCGTAAACCAATCCATATGATTGCAATGCCTACTGCAACTATTACTACATCCTTTACAATTGCTTTAGTTCCAGAATGCTTTTTCAATCGTATTTTACTCTCAAAGTTAGTAAGATAAATCTTACTTAACATTATGCTGTCTATGTCTTTTTACCGCAACTTTCACAGAATTTTGAATCAGGGTTATTTACATAACCACATCCATCACATTTTGTAGTATTTGATTCTATTCTACCTAATAACACAATTTCACCAATTTTTTTTATTTCATCCCACTTTATTGCTACATCACTTCCATCGTTTTTTGTAACTATAAGAACAACTCCAGCTTGTCCCGTCTGAATCCCAATCTGTTTTACAATGCCAATTTTTCGCGCTTCAGAATCGTAAACAGATATTCCAGTTATAGAATTAAAAGTTGTTACTCCTGATGAAGCAAGTTCTGATTGATAACTTGCCTGTGATGGTGTATAACTAGGAACAGAAGGTTCAACTATATTCTGACTTGTAAATGATTGTTGTTTTGCTAATCCAACCTCTGCACTCTCGTTTGGCTTGCTAAAATTTCTGTACTCTGAAAGGATAGAACCACAAGTTGTACAAACATACTGACCTTTTTCCAAAAGGACCAAATTGTCTGCTACAATTTCATTTGGTGTTTCATAATCGATCTTTGGACTACCTTCATAATCTTTTTCGCATGTGTTACAAAAATATTTTGAAATCCTATCTACATCTATTCTACCTACTGGAGCCAGAAATAGATCTGGACCACCGAGGTTTCCTTTTCTCTGTTGATCATCTGTAACAGATGCCATGATGTACCCGCCCGAACCTCTTAATTTTTTTAATCGTAAATCATTACTCATAGTTTAGGATAATAAAAAAGTCATTTAAGTATGTTCAGATCTAAATATTACAAAAAATTAACTTGAAATGGCTCATCTGTATTTCAAATATTATACAAATTTAAAAAATCATGCCATTTTTTTCAATAAATTGGAAAGGGTTAATAGAGGCAAAAACTGAGCTAATACATCGAAAATAATGACGGAATAAGCAATGAGCTTTCTCTGTCATTGCTTAAGAAGATGATGAAAGAAATTGAAAAAATTTGAAGAATTAGGAATTAAAAAATCCATACTCGATGGACTAAAGGATATGAATTTCCAGGAACCTTTTCCGATACAAGCAGCTGCAATACCAGTTCTTCTTTCAGGTCAGGATGTTATTGGACAGGCACATACTGGAACAGGTAAGACTGCCGCATTTTCGTTACCCATTTTACAAAATATTGTTCCAAAAGGAGGGATACAAGCACTAATTTTAGCTCCAACAAGAGAACTTGCAGTTCAAATTTCTGGTGAGATTAATAAATTTGCTAAATACACAGGAATAAGAAATGTTACCATTTACGGTGGACAAAGCATTAATGTTCAATTCAATGATCTTGATAGAGGTGTAGAGATTGTTGTTGCAACTCCGGGTAGACTTATTGATCATTTGAAACGAGGTTCAATTGAACTGAATGATATCAAGTTTGTAATACTTGATGAGGCTGATACAATGCTTGACATGGGTTTCATTGATGACATTAAATTCATCTTAGATCTAGCTCCTGAACGTAAAATAACTGCACTCTTTTCTGCTACCATGCCAGCAGAAATACTCAGACTTGCAGAAAAATACATGAGACATCCACAGCAGATCTTTATAGATGCTGACGACTTGAGCGGAGAGGGAATAGATCAAGCATTCTTAATCATCAAAGATCGAGAAAAAACTGATTATTTAATGAAATTTATAAAAGAAAACAAGACTGGTCAAACTATAGTATTCTGTTCTACAAAAGATAGAACAAGACGAGTTTCACATGAACTTACCAAGGCAAACTTTAATGTTGTAACAATCCAAGGAGATTTGTCACAATTTAGACGTGATAAATCAATGTTCCTGTTCAAAAAAGGGAAAGCTGACATTCTAGTGGCAACTGATGTTGCTGCTAGAGGAATAGATGTACCAGAAGTTGCACTTGTAATAAATTATGATGTTCCAAATCAGGATATGGTTTACTTTCACAGAATTGGACGAACTGCACGAGCCGGCGCTAAAGGAAGGGCAATTACACTAGTATCTTATTCTTCAGTTGGAGATTTTAGAGCAATAGCTAGACAGACAAAAGTACAGATGACAGATCTTAACAAAGAACTAGGAATTGAAGTAAAAATTCCTGATACACTAAAAAGAGAAACTGGTCATAGAGGATTTGTTGGCAGTCGCAGATACACCGGAAGAAGTCGTTATGGTGGTGGAGGCGGTGGCGGAGGCCGAAGATATGGAGGTAGATCTGAAGGCAGATCTGAACATGGAGAAAGACATTCAGGTGGCGGTAAACACTATTATGGTTTACGAAGTAGATGGTAAAAAAACTCACAAATAAATCGCTCAATATATTTAGGGATATTATAATTAATTAATTTAGATAAAAATGGAAAAAGCAAAACCTGTAAACGCAAAAACTTGGCAAACTGAAGTAATCAACTCACAGATCCCAGTATTTGTAGACTTCTGGGCAGAATGGTGCGGTCCGTGCAGAATGGTTGGTCCAGTTATTGAAGAACTTGCCGGTGAATATGCTGGAAAAGTCAACTTTGTCAAAGTCAATGTGGACGAAAGCAATGAGCTTGCTTCAAAATATAATGTCTTTAGTATACCCACGCTTGCTATATTCCACAAAGGTGAAGTAATTTCTCAGCAAGTAGGTGCAGCCTCAAAGTCCTCTTACAAAAACATGATTGATAAAGCGCTAGAGAAGGCCTAGCCATAAAAAACTAAACCTAAGATTTAATCTAAAATAATTAATAACGGTCAACGCAACTTTTTACATGTCATTTGGAGACGTAGATACATTTAACCTCCTTTTTGATAAACTTCAGAATCTTTTAAACGACTCTCAAGGATATTATGAATCATTTCTTGATGCTAACAACCTATACAAACAGGGAAAGATGTCTGACAAAGAATTTTTTGAAAAACTTGGTGATTATGTTGTTGCATATTCTGCATTAGAATTTCTTGCAGTAAAAGTAATTTTTGAATTAAAAAAATCAGTTGATAAAATTGCTGGAGGTTCTGCACTAGGTGCTACACAAGTAACTGGTTCTGTATCTATGGGGGGATTTGGTAGTCCATCACCTACACATATCTCGTCTGCAACAATGCCAGGGCCTGGTAGACCACCTTCAATAGTTTCTGCTGCTTCAGCATTTGGTAATCCTGGAACACTTCCGACACCAGATCCCAGTCTGATGCCACAATCTTTCAGTGGACCAAGTTGTTCTTCTTGTGGTACACCACTAAAATCAACAGCAAAATTCTGTACAAAGTGCGGGAAAAAAGTCTAGTGATCTTATTATAAAATTGAATTTAGAAATTTAGTCTTGATTTGCTCCACATTGAGTACAAAACTTTGCATTCAATGAAAGCTTGAAACCACATTCTAGACAGAATTTTGTGGTAGAACCAGTCTCAGTTTGTACGCTTCCATAAATTCCGCCACCGACTGATTTTACTGCACCTGTAGGTACAAACGTATCATCATCAATAATTGGTACTGGCGCAAAATCTTTCTCTTCTATGAGAGTCATTATTCTTGGTATTGTCTGACCTGGATTTTTAGGATCTGGCACCATGTCTCCCAACCAAAATGCAAACCTTGTTAGTGTAAGTTCAGGTGTAGAAAAGGTCAATGTATGATTTGACATATAGTCTTCGGCAGCTGCTTTTCCATTGAACACTTTCATTATTTGCATTATTACCTGTAGCTGTATATTGTTTTTTGTACGTTTTATGACCTAAAAGGATGCTATTTGTGGAAAATAGATTATATGATAAATTAAAGATTAAACGCCAAAATGATTTTCATATGATATCTACAATAAAGATAAAAAGGAAAAATGTCTGGAAAACAGGAATATTCCCTTAAGATGTAAGTAAAAAGGATCGGAAATGGGTTGGTTGTAATTTTTTATTTCAACTAACAAAACAATAAAGAGAAAGGTTTTAATCAGTGTAAATTACCACTTTTACTGAATTGGATTACAAATTTTCTATTACCCTATTATCGTTAATGGTGGTTTTTTCTGCTACGATGCCAAGTCTTATGGCACATGCACAAACTGTACCCTCTACAGGTGTTGATAGATCGATTGATGCATGTGTTAACCAATACGATAGCGGTCAATTGACACCAGATTGCTATTACATACAACAAATGGCATACCTTGGTTTGCATTATGATCGTTTCATGTTGACAAAAGGTAATGTCATACCGGCAGATACTTTGATAGTTACTGAACAAACAAACATAACACTTTCAGGTTTAAAATCAACATCACCAATTCCGGAGAATATATTGTCTTACGCTTGGACACAAACCGCCGGTGATATGGTAAAATTATCTTCTACTACTGATCCTATAATATCATTTGTTGCACCAGCAGTTAATGTAGATCAAGTAAAATTATTGCGAATTGTACTAGATGTAAACGATGCACATGGTGGAACAGATCAAACTTCAATCAACGTTATAGTTATTCATCATAATCGCCCACCAGTTGTGACTGTAACTACTCCTCTTACAGTTAATGAAGGAACCCAGGTAACACTTTCAGGTTCTGCAACTGACCCAGACAATGATCAGTTATCATATGCATGGGGACAATCATCAGGGCCACATGTAAAATTAGCATCTTATTCTGATACAACTACAACATTTACTGCACCAATAATTTATCCTGATACAAACAAAGTTCTATTGTTTATGCTTACAGCAGATGATGGACATGGAGGTAAATCAAGTGCTACAGTAACAGTTAATGTTGTAAGCACTCATCATACCCCAACAGTAGTATGCCAAGATATGACAGTTAGTGCGAACTCTCAAGTAACGCTTTCATCTACAGTAACAAACCCAGATAACGATACATTGTCATATGCTTGGAAACAAATTTCAGGTCAACCAGTAGCATTGTCATCTACTACTGATGTAAGCCCAACATTTACTGCACCAGCTTATAATGCAGCTGGTAACGAACTTAAATTCCAAGTTGATGTTACTGATGGTCTATTAGATGTTCAATCATGTCAAATTACAGTTACTGTAAATCCATTACCAGTACAGGTATTGCCACCAGTAGCAAATGCAGGTCCTGATCAAACTGTTAATAATAATATCCAAGTTATCTTGGATGGTAGTGCAAGTACTGGTAAACATCTGACATATTCTTGGAAACAAACTGGAGGAGATCCTGTGACAATACTCTTTGCTAATACAGCACATCCAGTATTCTTTGCACCAGACGTTAATGTTAGTGAAGCAAAGGTGCTAGAGTTTACACTGACAGTTAGTAATGAAAATGGACAAAGCAGTGCTTCTGTGAAAATCACAGTAGTGAATCCAAACTTGCCTCCAACAGCTGTAATCACTCCACAATAAGAAAAACAGACTCGTTGTCTCAAATTGGATCAAGAAAACAATTCTTTTTCCTTAATGTTTTCTAATTATTTCTAAATTTCCTGTTTTATTCATAGGTAATCATTAGTATGTTATTGTTATTTTTGGAAAAATGGTGGACCAAGGATTTGTCTAGCCACAGAGGGTTTGGATATGACGTCTTGTCAGCAAAAATTCATACAAAAGGGCAGTAAGCTTATCGGAGTAGCTACAAAACTCCTTTCCTAAATTTTTTATTTATATAATTTGCACCAAAGCATGATTAATCTTTATAAACAAAATCTCTTGGACTCGTACCAACTGTTAGTTCAAAAACTGTAAGGCTTGCTTACGTTATGATTTGTTGGAAATCCATAACATAATGCCAAAAAGGAACGCATTTTTTCACAAAAATTCCAGCCTGCTTATGAGATCATGTGATGAATTACAATTATGAGTCAAACACACAAAATGCATGAACGAGTTGAGAACCAGTTTTTGAAAAATATCATTGCACAAGAATCAAAAACTCTAAATTCAGGTTGGATTACGATACAAGATCCATCTTATGTCAAATTAATTTTCGAAGCCTTGGGAGATAGGGATACGAAAAACATTCTAAATGCTGTTTTAGACCAGCCAAGAATTATTTCAGAAATCCTTCAAATTGCAGAGATGCCACAAACCTCTGGTTATAGAAAAGTAAACACCTTGATTGATAACGGTTTATTGATGGTTCAAGGATATGTTAATACATTTGATGGAAAACAAGTAAAAAAATATAGATCAATTTTTGAAAATGTAGAAATTAACATTGAAAAAAACAAGATTGTTATCAAAATTCTGCCTACAAAAGAATCATCGTCAACCTAATCTTGGTTCTAGTCCTGCAAGACTCTCTACAAATTCCTTTTCAAATTTTTTATTTTAACTAAGCAAAAGAGAACCTACAAATTGCTTAAACGATTATTGAAACAAATGGAAATATACACTTGTCCCATGCATCTAGAAGTGAGACAAGACAAGGCTGGCAATTGCCCTAAATGTGGTGGTATGAAACTTGTGCCTTTAGATTCCTTGAAAGCTAAAGTTGTTTCCAAAAATAATGAGAATGGAGGTGTTGGCTCATCAACGTGGAAAAATTACATACCTCTGGCAATAATAATTGGTTTGATATCAGTAACAACAATTATTCTGTCCTTCAGGGATTCCCAACTTGGTAATTTTGCAATCTCAACAACCATGTCTTACTTTATGATAGGATTTTTTCTTGTTTTCGCTGGCTTTAAGCTGATAGGTTTGAAGGGCTTTGCAGAAGGGTATTCTACTTATGATCTTTTGGCAAGAAGAATTTTCGCATATGGATATGTTTACCCATTCATTGAACTGTTTTTTGGATTGGTAATGATATTAAATCCAACTTCAAAGTCACTTCTGCTAGCGGAGATCTTGGTCATGAGCTTCAGCGGATTAGGTGTAGCAATAAAGCTGAGGAAGAAGGAAAAATTCCAATGTGCCTGCTTGGGAACTATCCTGAAAGTACCATTGACAAAAATTACTGTTGTCGAAGATTTCGGCATGGCAGTATTGGCGTTAGTGATGTTGCTTATCGTGACCTAGCTGAGGCTTTTTCCATCATATGAAATAGTTATAATTTCTGAATCATGATTAGAATCCTGTAAAACTAGTCATTTTTCATAGCAAACTAATACAAAACTAATTCCAACAGACCAAAATTGTGGCAGAAAGGACACATTTCATCTTTCAAACTTTCCTGTCTGGTTTTTTTCTTGGATGTAAGAACAACTCCATTAAATCCACAATTAATTGTCTTGCATTTTGCCCTAACAGCTAATTTTTCAGCATGATTTTTTCTGAAGTAGGATATTATACTCATATCACGTTATTTGCTTGAAAGATCTATAAAAAAATGGTTTGCCACATTTGGAAATAACTTGAATTTCTACTCGTCATGGTTTAGACACTCCAATTTGCACCAACAGTGGAGGTGGACCGAGGGGGATTTGAACCCCCGACATCCGCGTTGCGAACGCGGCATCACTACCACTAGACTACCGGCCCTTTTGTTATCAAGAATGTTATCTGTTTTTATTCATTTACTCTCAAAGAATAATACTAGGATTCTGAAGAAAATCACTGATGACTTTTGATACGATAATTACTGATTCACATGTACTTTTACCAAGCGGAATGATAGAAAAAAACATTGTAATTGATGATGGTAAGATTGTTGATTTTACAACTGAAGTTCCACAATGTAATACAAGAATTAACGCTAGAGGTTTGATATCTATGCCTGGAGTTATAGATCCACATGTACATTATGGTGTTTATTCACCAATAGGAAAAGCTGCAATTACAGAATCAAGAGTAGCAGCTATTGGAGGAGTTACTACAATGATGCGAATGTTAAGGTTGGGAGGTTCATACAAAAAGCTTCTTGATTTGCATCTTTCGGAGAGTTCTACTTCTCATTATATTGATTATACTATTCACGCATCAATTCTTCAGAAAAATCAAATTGAAGAAATGGAATTTTGTACAAAAAAAGGAATTAACTCATTTAAAGTTTACATGAACTTGGGTGATGATGTAGGTCATGTCTATATGGATATGGATCCTAGATCAAGTTCCTTAGACGAAGAAAAAGTGGAAATAGATTTAGACATGATTGAGAAAATAGTTTCAACTGCAGCATCTCTACAATGTCCTGTCTTGGTTCATGCTGAGGATTATAAAATGTGTTCATGTGGTATAAGAGAAGGAAAAGAAAAAAAGAAAGATGGGCTTGGAGCATGGTCGGAGAGCAGATCAGTTGAATCTGAGATAAAATCTATTAGAACTATTTCTAAAATTGCCCGAAAAGTTGGATGTGTTTTATACTTTGTACATATTGGATCACAAGGAGCTATGAATGCTATAAAAGATGAAAAAAAGAACGGCACAAAAATTTTTGTTGAAACTTGTCCTCATTATCTTACATTGTCATATGAATCACAAGAAGGTTATCTGGCAAAAGTAATGCCACCAATTAGAACATCAAATGATGTAGGTGCAATATGGAAAGAAATCCAGTTAGGTACTGTTAATTCAATAGGGACAGATCATGTTGCAAATAGACTAAATCTTAAACTGGCAGGAAATGCGGTATGGGATGCACTTGCCGGCTTTCCTGGAATAGGAACAATGTTGCCAATCTTGATTAGTGAAGGTGTAAACAAAGGTAGGATGACATTAGAACAACTTGTCTCTTTAACAAGTGTTAATACTGCAAAAATATTTGGAATGTTTCCAAAAAAGGGAAGCCTTCAAAATGGCTCAGATGCTGATATTGCTATTATTGACTTGAAAAAAGAGAACAAGGTTTCCAGTCAACTACTCGACGGTTTTTCAGATTATACTGTATATGAGGGTTGGAATCTGAAAGGTTGGCCTGTTAAAACATTAGTAAGAGGAGAGATTGTAGCAGAAGACTTTGAAATACTAGGTAAACCAGGTTATGGAAAATTTGTTACTAGACCTGTTCTAAGTTAAAACATCAAATTTTCCATTTTCTTTTACTTTGTATATTATGTCTGGTTTTGTAAAGAGTCCAACTTCTATAACACCTGGAATTTCTATGAGTTTTGTAGCCAATTCTTTTGGTTTTAGTATGTTGCCAAAATCACAATCCAAAATTATGTTTCCATTTTCTGTCACAAAAGGATACCCTCTTTCTATAATACGCAGGTTTGGTTTTCCGCCATATTTCTTAATTTGTTTTACTGCAATATTTCTCGCAAAGGGATATACTTCAACTGGAACACTTCGGTTTAATTTTTTAACAAATTTTGATTCATCAGCAATAATGACAACTTTCTTTGCGGTATTTATTAGAATTTTTTCGCGCAATAATGCTCCACCCCCACCTTTTATCATATTTTTATTTTCATCTATTTGATCTGCACCATCAAAAACAAGATCTATGTGTTCGATTTGATCTGCTTCAATTATTGGTATTCCTGCTTTCTCTGCTTCTATCTTGATTTGTAAAGATGTGGGAATTGCTTTTATCTTGATTTTATTTTTTTTTAGATAAGGACCAATTAATCTAACTATAGTAGTCGCAGCCCTTCCACTACCGAGTCCCAAAACATAGTTGTCTTTAATCAACCTTAATGCATCGCTTGACAATGCCTTAATGGCATCATCTAATGTCAACTATTCTACCTCTACTTGTTCTAGCTTTGAAAGTGCTTTCATTATTTCGCTTTTAATCTTATCAATATCTTTGTCATCTTCTTCCAGTTTTTCTTCCTCTGGAATTTTTAACGCAGTAGGAATCTGAATTTTTTTCTCAGTAGGTGTTTGTTGTTCAAGATGGGGAGTTTCTATGACTGGCTGTGGTGTCTCTATGACTGGTTTTGGGATTTCCAATGGTTGAATTTCAACTTGTTTTGGTTGTTCGATTTCCACAACTGGATTGATCACTTCTTGTTTGGCAATTTGTTTTGGTGTGGCAACGGCTGGTTTTACAAACTCTAATGGAAATTCTGGAATTCTATTTGGGATCTCTGTCAGCGTTGTAATCTCTACTGATCTATGATTCTCTGGAATTGGAATTTCAATAAACGGTTTTGAAACATATTCTTCTTTTGGTTTTTGTATCTCAGTTTTTGTTTCAACTTTCTTCATTTGTGGTTTTTCATAAACAATTTCTTTGATTGGTTCTGGTTGTTTTGTTTGGGGTGCAGGAATAATAGTAATTGCAATCTTGGAAGAAATTTCGTTTAGTCTTTGATCTAAATGTGATAGCTTTTGATCCATTAATGTTATCAATCCATCTCCAAGTGGTCCAAGATCTGGATGCTTACTAGCTATCTCTAGTTTCTCGATTCTAGTTATTACAATACCAAGCTGATGTTGATATCTGAGTAACAATCTGTCACGATGTACTTTTGAGAGTTCAGATTCCTGCTGATATAATCTGGATATTGTTTTTGTAAGGATTTCTTTTTCTATTTTTAATGATTGAATCTGGCTTTTGATAGTTGAACTTGTTCCGATAATTTGTTTGTTATTTCTTCGTTTTGGGATTTTGTCCATGGCAACTGCCGTACAGGCTCCTGCAACTGAACCTAAAACCAAAACTAATTCTTCCATCTAGGTATACCATTTGATCCAAGTGTATTTTCTTATTCTTGCATCTGGATATCCGCAGCTAGCACAACGTTTGTGTCGTGCATGATATGCGTTTTTTCCACATCTCCTACATCTGATGTGAGTATGCTTTTTTGTATACCCACCCATTGAGGTTGTTCCTTTAGTCATTATACAATCACTTTGGTGGCGGAGATATGATTACCACATTGTCTCCTCGGACAACTATGGTTCCAAGACTTTTTGACTCGCCCTCCGAAGGGATCTCTTCTGAAGAGTCAAGTAGCAGGTTCATGTGTTGGTCAAAACCATGTAGGTTTCCTCTAATTACTTTGCCGCCCTTTAGTTTGATAAGAACGACTTTGTTGAGGCTTTCATCCAATACTTTTACTGCCATGTCTACTGACATTTATTTCACTTATTACTCCATGTATCGAGGGTATATATTAAAATTTCATTGGTGTAATTTTCGGCTTTTATCAGTAAGGCAAGTTTGACTCTTTTAGGAGATTCTGTACAATCTCTGATAAGATCATCTTACCATCTTTTACAGTTGCTTTAGTAGGATCTCCCCACACACCATTTTTTGCTATAGCTAAAAATGATCTAGATGCAAGTTTGTTTAATCGATTTTTTTGTTTTTCAGAATATTTGTCAATATTGAATCCTTTTCGTGCCTTTTTCATCGCTACTCTTTTTGATATTGCAAGCATTATTGATGTTTCAACAAAACCGGCATGATCAAACTTTCTTTTCATAAAATGCCAGTAGGAAAACACTGAAACTTGTACTTTTCCTCTTGTAATTTTATTCATTATTTCAGGAATATTTTTTAAAGATGGTTGATTACCGTGATGACCATTAAGTATTATGATATGATTGATTCTATTTTTTGATAAAGATGTACACAAATCTATAATAAATTTTCGTAATGTTGACTTTGGTATACTCAGATTAAAGCGCGGGTGATGTTCAAATGAAACTCCATAATTTATTGTAGGTAGAAGCATAAAGTCCGTTTTTTCTGAAAGACGTTTTGCAATCTCAGATACAATATCTGAATCGGTAGAAACTGGTAGATGAGGACCGTGTTGTTCTATGGAACCCACCGGAATGAGAGCAACACGTCTCTTAGTTTTAATTAACTTGCTTAAAGCGGGATCTGAAAGATCTTTAACTTCGATCATCTAGATCGCTTAGGTTTCACATGGACTTTTCCCCAGTAGACTTCTAATCTTCCCTCTAGGTGCATTTTTACTGCTTCCAAAAGCGTTTTCGCTTCGATTCTTTGCCCTTTATTTTTTAGGGATTCTACAGTTTCATCTGAATCTATTGCAAATGCATCTTGGAAAATTATTGGACCTTGATCCAAATCTTCGGTTACATAATGTGCAGTACAACCAACTATCTTTGCACCGCGTTCATATGCTTGCATATATGCAAAAGCCCCTGGAAATGCTGGTAAAAGTGATGGATGTATATTGATTATTCTATTAGGATATCTCCAAACAAAGTTTGGTGATAAAATTCTCATGTATCTTGCTAAAACTATCAAGTCAATATCGTATTGTTTTGTAATTGCAAGTATTTTTTCTTCAGATTTTGACTGATCAGCATCTTTAACAAGTACAAATGGGATCTTTGCTCTTTTTGCAATGGAAGCCAGTGTATTTTCTGTACCAATAATTACTATAATCTCACCTTTTAACTGGTTTTTTGTTCTAGCTTCAAGAATAGCTTGAAGACAATGTGCTTCTTTTGTAACAAGAATTGCTACTCTCTTTCTAAGTGCAGCTTCATGATGTACATTTACTTCCATCTTTAGATTTTTTGCTAGCTGTTCTACTTCATGATTAAATTTTTTTATGTTAATTTTTTGTGTAAATGACGATTCAAGATACATTCCAAACAAACCCCTAATTACATTCTGATTAATTTTTTCAACATTACCCCCTTTTTGAAATATAAAATTTGTAAAGCCTGCTACTACTCCCTCATGATCTCTACCTACTACAGTTATCTCTATTCTTGTTTTGTTCATTCTAAATTTGTTGTAAAGCCGTACTTTATTAATGCTTAAATACCCTTTTGAGATATCTCGTAGTGATAAAATGCGTGGATGCTATAAATTTCCAATTCTATAATGCGTGAGCGATGAGTTGAGTTTTTTAATATTATGCAAAACTGAGGAAAAATAATGGATAGATCTAGAGGCTCAGAAAAAAACCGTAATAGAGGAAAAAGTTATGATCATAATAATCCAGTAAGAATTTGTACAGTATGTTCAACTTTAGGTGATTGGCATTGTTATGAATGCTCCAAAGACTTTTGCGGTTCTCATTTTACAAACCACAAAGAAATGCAACTTTGTGTAGCACAGTAGGTGCGGGAGGTGGGATTTGAACCCACGAACTCCTAAAAGACAGGGTCCTAAGCCCTGCGCCTTTGACCAGGCTTGGCAACTCCCGCATGCACCATGACTTTTAAGACAAATTTATCTATTGTTGATGGTAATATGGCAAAGCTATTCGGAACAAATGGAATCAGAGGTGTATTCGGAGAAAATTTTACGCTAGGTTTTGCATCTGAAATTACATTATCACTCGCAAATTTTTTTAAAAAAGGTCCCATTCTTATAGGATATGATGGCAGAGATTCTAGTATTATAATTTCAAAAATAATATGTTCTTCTTTGAATTCGGCTGGACTTGATTGTGCTATTGCTGGATTAGTTCCTACACCGTGCCTACAATTTGCTACAAAAAAGCTTGGTTACAATGGAGGTATAATGATAACAGCTTCACATAATCCACCACAATATAACGGAATAAAGCCAACTGCAAAAGATGGTGTAGAAATTTCAAGAAAAGACGAACTAAAAGTAGAAGCAATTTTTTTTAAAAAGAAATGGAAAATAAACCCAAAGAATTTTGGCAAAACAAAAAGGGAAGAAAAGGCTATCCGAACCTATCTAGATGGAATAAAGACACAGGTTGATACTAAAAAAATCAAGTCTAAAAAATTTAGAATAGTCATAGATCTGGGTAATGGGGCTCAGGCAATAACCGCTCCAAGATTATGTCATGATCTTGGGTGTGAGGTGATAACTATTAACGAAGAAATTAACGGGTCATTTCCTGGAAGAGGATCTGAACCAACTCCGGAAAACTTACAGGATCTATCAAACAAAGTAGTTAAAACCAAAGCAGATCTAGGAATTGCATTTGATGGAGATGGCGATAGAAGTATTTTTTGCGATAACAATGGAAAAATTTTAACTGGTGACAGATCCGCACTTCTTATTTCTAAATTCATCCTGAACAAAAATCCGAAATCAAAATTGATTACAACAATTAATTCTACATCTGGAATAGAAGATATTGCAGAAAAAACAAATTCTCAAGTTTTAAGAACAAAAGTAGGAAGTGTAGAAGTTTCACGAGAAATGATTGCCACAAAAGCAATGATTGGATTTGAAGAAAATGGCGGATTTATGTATGGAAAACATAATCAAGTCAGAGATGGTGCAATGACTATGGCATTAGCATTAGATTTACTTGCACATTCCAACAAAAACATGTCAGAAGAATTGGAACTTTTACCTTCATCATTTACTACAAAAGGTAAAATTGAATGCTCAAAACAAGAAGCAAGAAAAATAATTCAGACTCTGATGAAAGAAAATCAAAAGAAGGATACAACTGATGGAATCAAAATAATCTTTGACAAATCAAATTGGGTGATGATTAGGCCAAGTGGAACGGAACCAATAATAAGAATTTATGCAGAATCTGATTCCATAGAAAAGCTTCATGATCTTTTTGCAAAATATATGTCAAAAATAAAATCAATTCTTGGCAGATAACACTTTTAAAACCAATTGGAAGCACTCTAGGGATGGAAATGATCCCAATGGGTGATACATGTGGCTAAGGCTTATTATGTGAAGTTTCAGGTACCTGAGGACTTGGTCAGTCCAATCTATGAGGCACTACGAGTAGCCCATCAGAGTGGAAAGGTAAAGAAGGGTACAAACGAGGTTACAAAAGCAATTGAACGCGGAATAAGTAAACTTGTTATTATTGCCGAAGACGTGGAACCTCCAGAAGTAGTGGCACACCTTCCAATACTTTGTGAGGAACATGGTGCAGCATATGCATTCGTTCCAAGCAGGCAAGATTTAGGTAAAGCTCTTGGAATAGACGTTACTTCTGCAGCTGCATCAATAATTGATGCAGGAGATGCTCAGCACATAGTAGATCAAATCATAGCATCGCTTTCACAGATTAAGGGTGGGCAAGCTAGTAAATGAGCAGTGAAGGAGTTATTCCGGCAGAAGTCATACAAATAGTTGGCAGAACTGGTATTGCTGGTGAAGTTATTCAAGTTAGAGTAAAAATAATGGATGGAAAAGACAAAGGAAGAATCTTAACAAGAAATGTAAAAGGTTCAGTACGAATGTCTGACATTTTGATGTTACGCGAAACTGAACGTGAAGCTAGAAAAATAAAGTGATTATAATTGAGTGTACTAGTAAAACCATGCAGTTTTTGTAATAGGCCAGTAGCAAAAGGATCCGGAACAATGCTTGTTAAAAACGACGGCACTGTTTTCTGGTTTTGTTCGTCAAAGTGCAAAAAAAACATGCTTGTTTTAAAACGAGATCCAAGAAGACTCAAGTGGACTAACAAATACGTTAAAGGCGGAATAAAGGTCAAAAAATAAAATGTCTGAGCAATCGCTTTTTATTGTAAAGCCAGACGGAGTGGAACGAAAATTGGTCGGTCAAATTTTGTCAAGGTTTGAAAATAAAGGATTCAAAATTGTAAAACTAAGGATGTTTACTTTTACAAAAGAAATGGCCGAAGAATTTTATTCAGACCATAAATCAAAACCGTTTTTTGGTGAACTCGTGTCTTTTATAACATCGGGCAGAGTCGTGGCAGCAGTAATAGAAGGTAATAATGCAATCATTACAACTAGACTCATGATTGGTTCCACAAAATCTTTCGAGGCATCTCCAGGCTCAATTAGAGGTGATTTTGGACTTGGATTTACCGACAACATAATTCATGCCTCCGATTCTAAGAAAAGTTTTGAAAAGGAAGTATCTGTAGTATTCAAGTGAAACTAGTTGCAAATACGACAGCCAATCGTGGTAGTTCTTGGTCATGTAGATTCCGGTAAGACTTCATTACTTGACAAAATTCGTGGAACTGGAGTCCAAGGAAGAGAAGCGGGTGGTATTACCCAACACATTGGAGCAAGTTTTCTTCCATCTGATACAATAAAGAATATCTGTGGTCCACTCTTTGCTAAACTAAGTGGCGGAAAGGATGAGATTCCTGGTCTTTTAGTAATTGATACACCAGGACATGAGGTTTTTACAAACCTGCGAGCTCGTGGAGGATCTGCAGCAGATATTGCAATATTGGTTGTTGATGTAAACAGAGGATTTCAACCACAAACTAATGAAAGTTTGAAAATATTGCAGAGCAGAAAAGTACCATTTGTAATAGCATTAAACAAAGTAGATCAGATTTCTGGTTGGAAAAAAACTAATACAAAATTTATTTCACAATCAATAAAAGAACAAGATGCATTTATACAGACTGCACTTGATGAACTACTTTACAACGTTGTAGGAACATTGTCAATACTAGGTTACAATTCTGAGGCATTTTACAGGGTTAAAGACTTTACAAAAGAAATATCCATAGTGCCAGTGAGTGCACGAACTGGAGAAGGAATTCCAGAACTACTTGCTGTGTTAGTCGGTTTAACCCAACAATACATGCAAAAAAAACTAGAACAAGAAGAAAAATCCACAAAAGGCATTGTACTTGAAGTCAAAGAAGAAATTGGTTTAGGTGTAACTGCAAACATTATTTTAATTGATGGTAACCTCAAAAAAGGCGATACCATCGTCCTAGCAAAAAGGGATTCTGTAATTGCTACAAAAGCAAAAGCAATACTTTTGCCAAAACCGCTTGATGAGATGAGGGATCCACGAGATAAATTCAAGCCTGTTAATGAAGTTACGGCTGCGGCAGGTGTCAAAATCGCTTCGCCTGATCTTGATGGTGTTCTTCCAGGAAGTCCTGTATATGCCACTTCTGACGATTCTCAGGTAGAGGAACTGAAAAAATTAGTTGAATCTGAGATGAAATCTGTTTTTGTTAAAACAGATACAAAAGGAGTTATTCTAAAATGTGATACAATTGGTTCTCTTGAAGCTTTAACTGATCTATTAAAACGCCAAAACGTACCGATATCCATGGCAGATATTGGACCTGTTACAAGACGTGATGTAGTTGAAGCACTTTCAATAAAAGAAAAGGACAGACATCTGGGTGTTGTAATTGCATTTAATGTTAAAATTTTACAAGATGCCCAGGATGAAGCTGATGCAAATCATATACGAATTTTCCATGATCAAGTAATTTACAGTTTAATTGATAACTATACTCATTGGGTGGATGAAGACACAGCAAATGAAGAAAATGCTGTTTTTTCGGAGATTACCCCATTGTGCAAATTTACATTTCTAAAAGGATACATATTTCGAAAAAGCAATCCTGCAGTCTTTGGGGTTCATATAGATGTAGGTATTCTAAGACAAAAAGTTCCAATAATGAATGCATCTGGAAGAAAAATAGGAGTAATTCATCAACTGCAAGACAGTGGTAAAAGTATTCAAGAGGCTAAAAAAGGACAAGAAGTTGCGGTTTCAATCCAAAACATAACAATTGACAGACAAATATCAGAGGAGGAAGTTTTCTATTCTTTTCCACCGGCACCTGAGGTAAAGCTTTTGATCAAACAATTTGCTCACAAATTAAATCCTGAAGAATTCCAAGTATTACAAGAGATAGTGCAAATACAAAGAAAGCTAAATCCTATGTATGGGTATTAGGCATATTTCTGTGCAAGCATATGAATACCTGGTTCGCCAACTGCACCAATAGCCTTGTCTACTAGTTGACCATTTTTAAAAATGATAAAGGTTGGAATTGCATACACACCATATCTTGCAGAAATCCCTTGGGCATCATCAACATTTACTCGAGCAAATTTGATAGTTTTATATTTTTTAGATAATCTGGTAAATATTGGGAGCATGTATTGGCATGGACCACACCAGGTAGCCCAAAAATCAACAAGTACTGGTTTATCACCAGTAATAGCATTATCAAAATTCGCATCTGTTAGTTCCAGAATTTCTGGTTCTTTTTGAGTTGTCATTTCTGTCATTTTCTTTTTCATTATTTCTTCAAGTTCTTTATCTACCAACAGAAAGTCAAAGAAGTAAATACTATTTAATAATTTAATCTATAAATCAAGAAGAAATCTCATCATGATGGGTTTTTCCTGTTTTATTTCCATTAGATGAAAGGTGGGTGATTTTATCTCTAATTTGAAATGATGTTTTTTAAAATCTATTTCTTCACCATCTATGTTTGCTACAAGACTATATTCGCCATTTTTTGTTAATGTTACAGAAAATCTTCTTGTTGCAAATCCTTCTGTTATTGTAAGTATGATGATCTCTTCAAGCCAATTGTAAAGTAAGTTATTAAGATCTTTTGCAACAATTTCAATTTTTTTATGCCTCTTTTCTTCGACTGAATTGATATCTATCATTGTATCAACAACTGATATGCCAGCATTTTCAAAAGCTTCTTCAAGTGTGTTTCCAGCGACTTCGATAAAGGCATCTGTCATGTGTTCCAAATCTCTATATGCCATTGATTTTATGATGCAAATCTCATCTATTAATCCCTTGTAAAATTAAGATAGTTGTTCTAACAGATAGTTGTAATCAGAAAGTCTAAATGCATTAGAAAAAGAATGATTCTTGAATTTGGATTTACCACGGGGAATGAGGGATATAGAATTTCAGGAAACCACTAAAATTGAATATATACGACAAAAATTTATCCAAACTTCAAACCTTTTTGGATTCCACTTCATGGAACCGTCTCCAATTGAATTAGTTTCAGTAATAGAGACAAAAAGTGGTCCTTCTATTAAAAATGAAATTTATTATTTTACTGATAAAGGTGATCGGGAGGTCGCATTAAGATTTGATTTCACTATTGGACTTACTAGATACGCAGTATCACAAAAATCAATGAAATTACCTGCTAAACTTTCTGCCTTTGGTGGTGTATGGAGATATGATGAGCCACAAAAAGGAAGATACCGATTCTTTCACCAATGGGATGTTGAAATTTATGGTCAACCCAACATAGAATCTGATGCAGAAATAATTGAATTTACATCTAAATTTCTAGATAATCTAAAATTACAAAATATAATCATAGACATATGCGATCGTGAACTTGTAGAATCACATGTTCACAAAATCTTCCAATCTGATTCACCAAATCTTGTAGGTGACATACTAAGAGCCGTAGATAAGATTCAAAAAAAGAAAAAACATGAAATAATTAAAGAGTATAGTGAAAAAGGTTATTCTAGTTCTGATCTAGAAAAAATACTTGAATTTTCTCAAATTAAAGGATCACCTGAAGAAATAGAAGAAAAATTAGATGTAAAAGAATTAAAAAACTGGAATAAACTACGACTCCTCTTTACCTCATTAAAAAATAGGCATGTTGACAATATCAGAATAAACTTTGGTATTGTAAGAGGTCTTGATTATTATTCTGGTATAGTGTTTGAAGCGTTTGATTCAACATCTGATCTTGGGGCGCTTGTAGGTGGAGGTAGATATGACAATTTGACAAAAGCTTTTGGACGAGAGGATTTGGGTGCAACTGGAGTGGCAGGTGGTGTTGAACGTATAGTTAATTCTCTTGAAAAACAAGGAATTGATGTTGATACAAAAACATCACAGATTTGGGTTGCATATATTAATGAAGAAATGCAAAAAATTGCACTTGACATAGTGTCTCAACTAAGACAAAAAGGCATACGTGCAGAAGCAGATCTGGGTGGAAAACCCCTGAAAAAACAAATGGAAATGGCATCAAACTCAAAATATGTGATCATTGTGGCCCCAAAAGAATATTCTACAAAATCTGTTGTATTGCGTGACATGAAAGATGGAACTGAAAAACAAGTTCCGATTGAATCTATATTATCTGATCCAAAGTCTAGTCTTCAACTCTAAATGCTCTTGTAAGCATTACAAGTTCAGGCCCATTCGTCAAGGTTCCTACTACAAGCGATTTGTTATTTGCTAGTATGCCTGATGCAAGATATGGAGAGCCACCGTTTATTGTTGCAGGTTCAAGTTCTACTCCTAACACTTCAGAAAAAACTTTGATGTCATCTTCTTCGGTATTTGGATGAATAATTCCTCCATGTGATGTAGCAATAGCCATAGCGCCATCTTGGTGATAGCCTGCAACCCTTTTCTGCAATACCTCTATTCCTAATACGTCTTCTACCTTCTTTACAAATTCATTTGGAATCAAAGGAGACATTATTCCGCCTTTATCATTAACACAGATCAAATTCCCAATCGCAGTATGTTTGGTTTCTAAAATATCTATATTAAGACCAGTTGATTTTTTGAGATGTAAAAGTTCTTCTTCTAAACAATTACGTGGTAATAACATTCCCTTATTGTTAACAACCATGAGAGGTCCAAGCAATCTTGTGTTTGCTACTGAAGTAAAAACGTAATCAGTTTGTAGAAATTCTGATAGGTTTTTTGCTTTTGATGTTGCAAAGCCGTTGGGTAAAAAAACAAAATTATCATTACATTTAGTGTATATTCCTACGTTAGGACTGCGATAAACATCGTATTTGAAAATTCCCATTGAGTCAAGACAACGGAAGTGAAGATATGAATTTATCTTGTATACACTTTAAATAAGTAAACCATAACGTGATCTTCATGCCTATAGATTCAAATTTTCCAAAAAACCATATTGCTATTGAAAAATTTAAAGATCCTCTAAGCGATAACTTTCACCTTGTTTGGGGTCCAGGAAGACTTGCTGAAGCTGCTTCTGATCAAAAAGTCAAGGCAGCATATGCAGAAAATGGAGAAGAAATCAAACCAATGGGAATTCATGGCACTTTTGTTGCAGTAGATTGGGATTCTTGTATAGCTGATGGGGTTTGTCTTCTTAGTTGTCCTGTTAAAGTATTTGAATGGTACAAAAATCCTGGAGAAACTGGAAGAAATGACAGGAAAGACTATACAGATAAGGCAAGCCCAGTTAAAGAGGCAGATTGTATATGGTGTATGGCATGTGTAGAAGTCTGTCCAACAAAAGCAATCAAAGTTGATCAAGCAATCATGGATATTCATGAAAAAGAGATCGCAAGGTTCAGTTAGTTTAAACTAATATTGTCTAGGTTTAAATAACATATTAATCGACAACTTCCTATGCCAATACCAGAAGATTTTCCAAAAGGATTGAAACCAATTGGAAAAATAGCGCTTGAAGATGGTGAACATTTCCACTTTATGTGGGGCCCAGGTAGAAAGGCAGAAGCAGCTGAAAACGCTGAAGTTATCGCTTCATACAAGGCCCGTGGTGAGAAACTAGAACCAATAGGTGTAAGTGGCACAATGGTCGCAGTAGACTGGGATTCTTGTGTTGCAGATGGTGCATGCATTGAAGCTTGCCCAGTACAAGTTTTTCAGTGGTATAGAACTGAAAAAGATGTTCCAGCAGTCAAAGCTAAAGATCAAAAATTTGCTGGAACTGGAAGTTCTGAAAAAGAACATCGTGCAGATTTCACAGACAAGGCAGATCCTATAAGAGAACATGATTGCATTTGGTGCATGGCTTGCGTCTCCGTTTGTCCTCCACAAGCAATCAAAGTTGATCAGTCAAATCTTGAAGCTCATGAGAAGGCAGCAGGAACCTTTACAAAAATGGAAACAGGTTCTGTCAATCCACACGCACACCACTAAACTTTTCAATTCTTTATTTATTTTTAATTTGTATTTCTAGTAGGTACCAATTTTTATTTTTGTATTGTTATAATTGATAACAAAAACTGTATGATGTTTTAAACAAATTTTAACTAGTTTTTATGAACAGAAACTGCAGAGGTCGCCTAGCCCGGCATGGCGTGGGCCTTGAGAGCCTATGTGCGCAAGCACGCGGGGGTTCAAATCCCTCTCTCTGCGCTATTATTTTCCTATTTTTCCAAGCTCTGCTAAAAGTGCAGATAACTGAATTTCTGGATTTGCACCAATAATTAATCTGTAATCATATTTTGCTATTGATTCTAATATTTCAGAAAGATGAGTGGTTTTGATTTTGTATGCATATTCATTCAAATATTTCAAAAAGTCTGATTCTGACATTCCATAGACTTTGATTAATTCAATCATTTTGTTTCTAGCATCAGATAATTTCCCTGCTATGGCAAGACTCAAGATCTCACCAACATCATTTGTCTTTGTAAGGCCAGATGCTGCTTTTACATTTGACTCATTTACGATTCCAAGGCTTGCTGTTGCTTGTAATATGTTGATGGAATGACGCATGTCTCCTTCAGAATAATCTTGTATGGTTTCAAGTCCCTTTTGTTCAAACTTTATTTTCTCTTTTTTACAAATTTCCTCTAGATGTGATACTATATCCCCTTCAGAGATTCTTGTAAACTTGAAAACAGCACATCTACTCTGAAGTGGATCTATGATTTTTGATATATTATTTGCAATTAAGATAAACCTGCAATATCTGGCAGTATCTTCTATAATTCTACGTAAGGCTGTTTGTGCATCCGAGGTCATTTCATCTGCTTCGTCTAAAATTATTAATTTGAATGGAATTTTTGTATCAAGTCCTGAAAAACGTGCAAATTTTTTCACTCTATCTCTTACCATGTTTATGCCACGTTCATCTGAGGCATTCAGCTCAAGGGTGTGATCTTTCCAATTATCCCCTAGAATTTCTCTTGCCAGACATAATGCCGTGGTAGTTTTGCCAACGCCTGCAGATCCAGAAAACATAAGATGTGGCATTTCAGCGGTATTTTTCAAAAGGGATTTCAGACTTCCAATGATCTCCTTTTGGTTTATTATAGAAGAAAGCTTCATGGGACGGTACTTTTCTACCCACATAGAAGTCTCAGTCATAGGCTGTAACGTTTCTCTCTCACTAATAAAATTACGGCTAAGATCAAATGATCAAAGCAAGTTGTTAACAGAATTGATCGATCGCATTAGTTAAATGCCTGAACGGAGCATGCTTGACGCATATTGAATATATTAGATCTGACTCAACTTCATACCATTGGATATCGCCTACAAGATGTTAAAGTTACTTTTAATCGCGATATAAAGATCGATACACCAGACGTATCAATAGAAGCAAAACATGGCGAAATTTTGAGCATATCACGTTGGGTAGCAGAAGTATTAGCAATGGAAAAACTTGTAGATATTCAGGATACTGACATGATTGTTGCTTTGAAACAAGCACTAGTAAAGGAAAATGTTCAAGGTGACTTTGATTTATCCACTCTTGATTCTGATTTTTATATTAAACTAAATTCATACATACAAAGGCTTCCACAACAAGATCGTGACAAAGTAGAAAGTATGTTAAATACTCTTATGAGAAAAAGACAAGGGAAAATAATCAGACTTGGAGACTCTTCAAAGATGACATCTGATCTTGCAAAAAAACTATCAATAGAAGAACGTGCATTATTTAATGCGATACATTTACAGAGCGTTGCTTTTAACAAACAAATCTTAGGTGACAAGAAATAACAGCACAATCTGAATCAATACACTCTAAAGAAAATCGTACAGATCGGGTAAAAGAATTTCTAACTCAATTCAAAGACAAATCTGGCACTTACAAATATGTAGACGAAATAGATCAGATGATGGCAAAGAAAATACAATATCTTGTAGTTGATTATAATGATCTCGTATCTGTTCCAGAGATCGAATCTGTTTTTAATACTGATCCAGATGAAATTCTAACCATGTTTGCTGGTGCGATAAAAGATATTCTTAAGGAGAGATTTCCACAATATGCGGAAAAAATTAGACATGATGTTAGAGTAAGAATTGCAAACTATCCTGCACAACGTAGCTTACGTGAGATAAACGCCGAAGTCATTGGAAAAATGACAAGTGTATCGGGAATGGTAGTAAGATCATCTGAAATAAAACCACTTGCAAAAGAACTTGTATACATTTGTCCCGACGCTCACGAAACTCATATAGTTCAAGAAAAAGGACTTGAGTTTAATGCACCATTGAAGTGTAGTGATGGAAAATGTACTCATAGGGACTTGGAAATTAGTCCTGAGAAGAGCCGCTTCATAGATTTTCAAATGGTAAGACTACAAGAATTGCCAGAAGATCTGCCACCTGGGCAGCTACCGCATTATGTAGATGTTACAGTATTACAGGATCTAGTTGATAATGCAAGACCTGGGGATCGTGTAATTCTTACAGGACTAGTACGAATTGAACAAGAACACATTCCATCAATGCGCGGAAAAACTGGAATCTACAGATTGCGAATACAGGGAAACAATATAGAATTTCTTGGAGGAAGAGGTGGTAAAACTTCTAGAAGTACAGAAAGAGAAGAAATTTCACCAGATGAAGAAAAAATAATTAAATCTCTTGCAACAAATACTGATATTTATGATAGGTTGGTGGCATCATTTGCACCTCACATACATGGACATGAAATAATTAAAGAATCAATTTTGCTTTTAATTGTTGGTTCTACTCAAAGAGTGCTTGCTGATGGTGCCAAGATTCGTGGCGACATTAACATCTTTCTTGTGGGAGATCCTGGTACTGCAAAAAGTGAAATGCTAAAATTTTGTGCAAGAATAGCTCCAAGGGGTCTGTATACCTCTGGTAGAGGTTCTACTGCAGCTGGACTTACAGCAGCAGTAGTACGTGATAAAATTGGTATTATGATGCTAGAAGCAGGTGCAGTTGTTCTTGGTGATCAGGGCCTTGTATGTATTGATGAATTTGATAAAATGAAACCAGAAGATAGAAGTGCACTCCATGAAGTAATGGAACAACAATCTGCTAGTATTGCAAAAGGTGGAATTGTTGCTACGCTAAATGCTAGGACTTCGATTTTAGCGGCAGCAAACCCAATGTATGGAAAATATGATCCTTTCAAGAATATTACAGAAAATGTAAATCTCCCAATACCTCTTCTTACTAGATTTGATCTCATTTTTGTTGTACGCGATATACCATCTAAAGAGAGAGATAATAGAATAGCTAGGCATATTCTTAGCCTTCATCGTACTTCTGGTGCTGATACAAAATCACTAATTGACGTGGATATTCTCACAAAATATCTCTCATATGCTAAAAGAATTGAACCCGTAATTACTCCAGAGGCAGAGGAAAAAATCCTAGAATATTATATGAAGATGAGAAATGTTGAATCTGAAGGAATGATAACAGTAACCCCAAGACAGCTTGAAGGCTTGGTAAGATTAGCAACAGCAAGGGCTAGGTTGTTGATGAAGACCCAAGTAGAAGTAGAAGATGCTGAAAGGGCTATCTTTTTGATACAAAGTATGCTTGAAGATGCTGGAGTAGATGTTAATACTGGACAAGTTGATCTTGGAGTTCTACAGGGAAGACCACATAGTGAAGTATCAAAGATGCAGTTGTTTATGGACGTGATGAAGTCACTTGAAGGAGATGAAAAAAGACCAGTTGAAGAAAAGACATTTGTTAAAGAATTGGTAAAGACTGGCAAATTTACAGAAGAAGAAGCTCGTAAATATCTCAAAAAATTGCAACGAGAGTCAGCTATTTATGAATCAAAACCCGGTCATTATAACCGTGTATGAAAGTATCGCAAATTGATCTTCCAAAACAATTCACTGAATTTCTCTCTTCCATAGGCTATGAAACACTTTATCCTACACAGGAATCTAGTGTAGAAGCAGGGCTGTTAGAAGGAAAAAGTATCCTTGTTTCAGCACCCACTGCTAGCGGAAAGACGCTTATTGCTTTACTTGCTATATTGGATCATATTTACAAGAAAAAAGGGAAAATAGTCTATCTTAGTCCTCTTAAAGCTCTAGCATCAGAAAAATTTTCTGAATTTAAAAAACTTGAATTAATTGATTTAGGTAGAAAAATACAAGTAGAACTATCAACTGGTGATTTTGATTTAACAGACAAAAATCTGGGAAAAAATGATATTCTTGTTCTTACTAATGAAAAAATGGATTCTATTATTCGTCATGGAGCTGAATGGATAAATGATATCTCGCTTGTGATAGCTGATGAAGTTCATCTTCTTGGAGATCAAGATAGAGGACCTACACTTGAAATTGTATTGACAAAATTGAAACTGTTAGAACAAAAACCTCAGATACTTGCTTTAAGTGCCACCGTAACAAATGCAGACGAGATTTCTTTATGGCTGGATTCTGAGTTAGTAGAAAGTAACTGGAGACCTGTACCTCTTTGGGAAGGTGTGTATGATCAAGGAGTCGTAACAATGCAAAATGGAAAAAAATTTGAAATAGAAACGAGTATGAGGGGGCCACCTGTAGATCTTGGAATTGATTCTTTAAAAAATGGCGGTCAAGCAATTTTGTTTGCAGAAACAAGAGCACGTTCTGCCTCACTTGCTGTAAAAGCATCTGATGTTATAGGAAAGAGTCTGTTAGAAGAGGAAAAAAAAGAACTAGACAAGATATCACAAAAAATTCTTGATGATAACGAACATACTGATCTAATCAAAAACCTAGCTACTCTTGTAAAAAAAGGAGTAGCGTTTCATCATGCAGGACTTAATCAGAATTGTCGTGAGACAATAGAATCTGAATTTAGAAGTGGAAAAATAAAATTAATTGCATCAACTCCTACATTGGCAGCAGGAGTGAATCTTCCAGCAAGACGCGTTATTATCTCGAACATAAACAGGTATGACGCAAAATTTGGAGGAAATAAACCAATAAGTGTTCTGGAATACAAACAGCTTTGTGGTAGAGCTGGAAGACCACAATATGATAGTTATGGAGAAGCAATTATTGTAGGAAATTCAAATCGTACAGAGTTAGTTGATTACTACATTAACGGAACACCCGAACCCATAAAATCAAAATTAACTGATGATAAAGCACTAAGAACTCATGTTCTAAGCTTAATATCTACAAACCCTGGAATAAAGAGAAATGAAATAATAGAATTTTTTTCAGAGACGTTGTCTGGTTCTCAAGACAGGAAATCTACGATAAAATTTAAAATCCAAATAACCTTGGATTATCTTGAGCTAGAAAATCTAATAAAAGAAAAAGGTGAGAGATTTGTAGCAACTGAATTTGGTAAAAAGACCTCTATGTTATACATAGATCCGCTCACTGCAGTTTATTTCAAAAAATCATTACAAAAAATCTCAAAACGAAAAAATCATACTCTTGGTTTTTTGCATCTTATTACAATCTCGGCGGATTTCTTCCCAAAATTCTCACTGCGAAACAAAGACTATGAGATGGTAGGAACCCTTCTTGAGAATAATGCTTCTGAACTAATTGAAAATATTTCAGAATATGACTGTTCACGAAGCTTACTTGCAATGCATGCTTGGATAAATGAATCAAGCGAGATCTTTCTTTCAGATAATTTAGGCGTAGAATCTGGTGATATGCATAGAATGGTGGAAAATGCAGATTGGCTTGTACATTCATTATATGAGATAGCAAAGCTCGAAACTAGAGATGACATTCTAGACGAATTGAATATTATGCGACAGAGAATATCATATGGAATAAAAGAAGAACTTGTTGAATTGGTAAAGATACGTGGAATAGGAAGAATTCGTTCAAGAATTCTTTACAAGAACGGTATACAAAACCTGCATGATTTGTCTGAAATTTCAGTTAAGAAACTGGCAAACATAGATAAAATAGGTTCCACCATTGCAGAAAACATAAAGATACAGCTACAAAAGATAAGGTGATGCTAGACAAAATCATTCTTGCCATCCTAGTTTCAGCTATTGCCTTTTTTTCTGTTTACATAACAACTCCATTTCTAATAAAAGGATTAGAAAAAAGAAATCTTACAGTAAAAGATTACAATAGAGTTGGAGGAGCCATGGTGCCAAGACCTGGAGGTCCTTCTATACTTGTTGGAATTTTGGCATCTGAATTCACTTTGTATGCTTTTTTTCCTACTGCTGAAATATTGGCCATACTAATCACAACATCGCTTGCCTTTGTAGTAGGACTAATAGATGATCGAAAGGTTCTTGGTGGATGGTTTAAGCCTGTTGCACTTGCTATCTCTGCAATCCCGATTATTTTGCTCGGAACGTATGATCCGCATCTCTCGTTTCCGCTCTTCGGTTCTGTTAGGATTCCTGAGTTGTATATTGCATTAGTAATTTTCATGATTCCTGTAACTGGCAATACCATAAATTCAATTGATGTTCTAAATGGCGTGGCAAGCGGATTTATGACTATTGCAAGTTTTGCCCTTACCATCTCTCTCTTTATAGTTCATAATTATGACATTGCTCTTGCAAGTCTTCCATTAGGATTTGTTTCATTAGCATTTTACAAATATCATAAATTTCCAAGTAGGATATTTCCAGGTGACTCGGGAGCACTTACTCTTGGTGCAATGTATGGAGTTTTAGCAATAGTTGGTCATGTGGAAATAATAGCAGCAGTCGCATTATTGCCAGCAGTGATAAACTCATTTCTATTTTTATCAAGTGTTAAACGTATAATTGAACATAGACAGATAAAATCAAATCCAGTTACTCATACTGATGACTTTAGGCTTATGGCTACTACCGATAAAGATGCACCTGTCACACTAGTAAGATTGATTCTGGTAGGTGGACCAATGACAGAAAAACAAGTTGGGCTTGTAATTTTTAGGCTAGCTATCTTTTCTGCAGTACTTGCAATAGTGACTGCCTTTATGATGGGTGTAAAAATATGAAAGGAACTCAAATTTTTTTATTTGTATTTGTAATGTGGGTTTTAATTATTGTGGGAGGTGGATTATTGATTTCAATTATTGCTCCTTTGACAATTAATGGACATGGTAAATTTGATTCAATCTTAGATTCTGGAGTCAAAGCACTTATTGCAATGATATTGGTGGTTGTTTGGATTTTTATTCTTTCAAAAATTAAAAATTGGATCTTCCACAAACAGATAAAAAATTAACTATTTTCCCACTTTTTCTTTTTTTTATCATACTCTTCTCTGGAATATTTGATTTTAGCAGGTACTCCCACTACTACCATGTCAGCGGGTACATCTTTCGTAACAACAGCTCCCATTGCAACAACACTGTTCTTTCCAACTGTAACTCCAGCTTTTATTACCGCGCGCGAGCCAATCACTGCACCATCTTCTATAATGACTCCAACCATTTTTTTGCTTGCAGGATATGGATCATTTGTAAGAGCAGCAGCAGGACCAATGAACACATTTTTTCCTATTCTTGAAAGAGGTGGGATGTAAACCATCCCCTCAATCATTGTATTTTCTCCTATCTTTACGTTATAATCAACATGTGCAAGAGAACCAATTTTCACATTATCGCCAATTTCTGTATTATCGCCAACATATGCAAAATGCCATATTCTGACATTCTTTCCTATCCTTGCTTTTTCTGAGACAAAGTTTGTTACCAAGGTTATCACAAGTGCCACGGCGATGCCTGTTTAACTATTTTTTCAGGCAACTTTGATTGATTTCTTTTTAGAAATTCAATATCTTGATCCTTGTTTCTTAACTCATCAGGCAACATTATTGGAATTTCTTCTATTATGGGATAAAATCTAGAACATTTTGAGCAATATATAGCACCCTCTAATACTAATTGTTCTTTTGAATTTGATTCAAAAATTTCTAAAGGAAAATGTTTGTCTATAGGACACGCCAACATTTCCATCATTTTTTTGTTCATTTAAGATCTAGATAAATTGGAGTTCCTTTTTGACTAGATAAAAGTGCCGCTTCTGCAACCTTTGTTGTATTTACAGCGTGTTCAGGTTTTACTATTATTTTTTCTTTACCTTCAGATGCGGCAAGAAAATTTTTTATTTCTAAAAGAAGTGGTTCCTCAACTTCTTTTCTTGGAATTTCTGTACCGTGATTAGTCTCAATCTTTACCTCTTGTGAAATAAAATCAGATGATATTATGGCATCCCCACATACTGCACTAAATTTTCTTACTCTTGTTGGAGTTATCCAATTTGAAGCAATAACTGCCACTTTATTATCCTTAAAACCAAGCATTATGGTTGCAAAATCCTCATGTTCATGTCTTATCTTTCCTGATCTTGCAAATACGACCTCTGGAGTGTCATCAAAAAACCACATCGCTGTATCAATATCGTGCACAGAAGTATCATAAATTATCCCTACATCCTTTATGTGAAGAGGCATTCTATTTTCACGATGGAATTCTAGCATTATGAGTTCTCCATATTTTTTTGATTTAACGTATTCTTTGACCAAAGCTACTGCCGGATTAAATCTTTCAATATAACCACATGTCAAAACTACTTTATTTTTTTCTGCAAGCCTCTGAAGTTCTTCTCCCTCATGAGAAAGATATGTCATGGGTTTTTCTACAAAAACATTTTTCTTTTGCTCTAATAATGTTTTTGCAATTTTAAAATGTGTAGAAGTTGGAGTACAAACAAAAGCACCATCAAATTTTTCTGAATTTAATAATGTGTCTAAAGATGAGTAATGATTTACAGAGTATTTTGCTCCTAATTCTTTTGCTCTGGTTGAATCTGCATCACAAACTGCACAAAGTGCGCCCAATTGTGATAGAATTCTTGCATGGTTTTTACCCCATCCACCAGTTCCTATCTGAATAATTCTCAAATTAATACACCGAAGTTATCCAGTTGGAGTATTTTTCATTTCTGCCCATGACTATTTCTGAATATGTTGAACGCAACTGTTTTGCTATATTTCCAGCTTTTCCAATTCCAATCTTTTTACCATCAACAGAAATAATAGGTGTAATTTCTGCAGCAGTACCTGTAAGAAAAATCTCATCTGCTAGGTAAAGTTCAGTACGTGTAATCTCTCTTTCTATAACATCGTATTCTAAATCTTGTGCAATTTTTATTACTGAATCTTTTGTTATTCCTTCAAGTGCAGATGAGCTTGCTGGAGGGGTTATCAATTTGTTGTTTCTTACAATAAACACATTTTCTCCTGGAGCCTCACTCACATTTCCTAATTGATCCAACATAATTGCTTCATCATACCCATTTCGTTTACATTCTTGTGTTGCCAAAATTGAGTTTAGATAATTTCCTCCCATTTTAGCTAGGGGGGGTGTTGATATGTCATGAATTCGTCTCCAAGATGATACACCAGTTTTTATTCCATTTTTGTTAAATAAATCACCAAATGGGAATATCACTATAGCTGTGTGCGTAGGAGTATTTTCTGTTACATGCAAGTTTATGCCATATCTACCAACAAAATAAAATGGTCTTATGTAACATGATTGTTTCACTGCATTTTTTTTACAGAGATTAATTATTGCACTAGCAATTTCCTTATTTGTAAATTTTAAAGAAATTGAATAAATTCTACCTGAATTTCTGAATCTTTTGATATGATCATCTAGTCTGAAGATGTAAAGATTTTTTGAATTCCAATACCCTCTAAGACCTTCAAATACTGAAGTTCCATAATGAATTGCATGCGTCATCACAGAAACCTTTGCTTCACTATCTTTCACAAATTTACCGTCAAACCAAACAAATTCTGGGTTAAAAGATTTCATATAAAACATCGAAGCCGTCTGTAATTAATCTATTTCTACCAGAAACCGTTACTTGGAAATTTCATTCCAAGAACTCTATAGGTACAATCCTTTGATGCTGCATATTTTTTTACAATATTCCAATTCTCTTGAATTATCTTTACGACTTCTGGTGAAACATAGTTTTCCCAATCTGTATCTTTTCCAAGAGCTGCCTCAAACATCTTTTGTTTTACAAAAGAGGCGGAGGTGGTTTTTCTTGTTCCAACTCTAGGGTTAAGCCCATAAAGTTTTAGCACAAATCCTTCAGCTTTGTCTCCAGTATAAGTGAAATAATCATCTGTTAAACCTCCTAGAATTTGTTTTTTTATTCTCCAAGAAAATGGGGAAAGGAGAGGTGGCATGTATTTTGCAAAGGGTGCATAAAATGAGTAATTTGATAGTATGGAAATAGAATTACCAAATACTGATTGAAGCATCTTTTTTCGTAATTCAAATCCAAATGGAAAACTTTTGCTATTGATCTCTTTGTCTTTATTGATAAATACAACAGGCATGACTCTAACTTCATTTTTTTCTTTTAGTTCTTCAATTATCTCTACATGTGCTTTTGTAACAGGATTCAAATGAGCTAGATAAATTGCAATAGTCAATTATACCTCTTACAAATATTGTCATATTTCAATGCTGATACAATTTTACAAAATGACAAACGCGTTAGTGAATTATGTTTGAAACTTTACTAGAAAAACAACTTACTCAAATTTCTCAATAAATGGGGGCGATGGGACTCGAACCCACGACATCCAGCGCCCGAGGCTGGCAGTCTAACCAAGCTGACCTACGTCCCCGTAGACCCGCCAATAATATTCAATATTATCTTTTCAATAGAAGTTTTTGATTTAACCGTATGACTCGTACTTTATTTCAAAGCTTTTGTCTGGTCTCTTATTTCTTTCAGTTACAAAACCCTTTGGTGTGAGAACATCCATGCATCCGTCTATAGTTCCTTGCCACCCACAAATGAAAAAGACTGTATTATCAATGGTAATTTTTTCACCTACGAGCTTCTCAAGAGGAGATGACTCTCCATCTTTTGATTGCAAGAATGTTTCCACTCTTCCTTTTTGTCCATTCCATGATCTGTTAAACCATTCTTGTGGTCTGCTTATTGATGCTCTGTATCTGAAATTCCACTTATTTTTACCTCTATCAAGACTTTCTTCCTCCATCTTTGTCAAAAGATCTCTGTAACCAAGTTCATCAACATAACTTGCTCCATGTAGCACTACAATCTCTCTGTTGCTTCCAGTATCATGTAGATGTTGAGCATAACTAACAAAAGGTGCAAGTCCAGTTCCTCCGCCCAAGCAAACTATTCTTCTATTGTCAGGTTCGCCATTTGGTTTTTTCTCCTCAATTGTAAAAGCACCAGTGGGTTTTACCCAAATTATTTCATCTCCTTCCTTTGCACTAAATAATTGTGTAGTAAGACGTCCTGGAAGTGGTTTTCTTACCCATCTAATGTATAACTCCACATATTTTCTATTTTCAGGATGGGATGCAATTGAATATGCTCTTCTTATAATTTTATTTTCACTTGGAACATGTGTTCCTAATGTTATGAATTGACCCGATTTGTATTGTGGTACATCTCCTTCTTTTGGTACTATTCTAAAAACTGCTAGATCTTCTTTTTGAATTTGAACATAAGTAATAACTGCTTTATTATCCACAACCACGCGAAAAGTTCTGTATTTGATAGTTAAATATCTTATGTTGATTTGGTTGATCTAATTTCTTGAACCATCTAAACGTTAATAACCTCACAAAAAAAGTTAATGCAAATCAGAATGCCACTCTGATTGTAGAAGTTGGGCCGGTCGTCTAGCCCAGTAGGATACGCCCTTGGCATGGGTGAGATCGTGGGTTCAAATCCCACCCGGTCCACTTTTTTAATAATTTAACGTAAACAATCATCTCATCTGGTAGTTTATGTCGTTATATTTTTGCAAAAAGGTTTACAGTAAAATCAAAATTTCTTCTAATTTATTTTTAGAATCACAGGATAATAAGAGATAATTATTTTTTATACAAACTAAATGAATGATTAAATTTTTTAAACAATCATTTGAAGACTTGCTTCTAATTATGTTACTGTTATGGGAAATGAAGATTTTGGGGCTAATGCGTCAATATCTCGTAGGTTGTCCCATACAAAAGTCTCAATTTTATAATTTCCTGCAGAATGGGGCGTCCATGAAAGTGCCGCTGTTAATGTTTGATTTTTTTCAAAAGATCCTGTTGCAAAATTTAGATCTATTATAGCCCCATTAGAATCAATTATTTGTACAATGTATGCCCAGTTGATATTTTTGTCACTGATATTTTTAAGTGAGGTTTGCAAACTAAGCTGTTGATCTACTACTGGTGATTTGATATCTTCTCCTAACGAATTGACTATCTTAAAATCCGATGTAGAAACTTCACCGTATCCATAAGCGTAACCAAATCCGATCATAAAAAAAGACAGAAAAAAAGGTATAGCAAAATTCATCGAATCACGTGTTTCATTCTTAGATTTAAATTATCCTAACATGTAGAACGTCACATGTCCGAGTCTAGAGAGACAATCTACATAGGCAAAAAACCACTGATGGCGTATGTAACTTCAACGCTGATTCAGTTGGCAAACCAACCAAAAATATCTATCAAGGCAAGAGGACTCAGTATTGGGCGAGCTGTTGACGTTGCACAAATAATTGCACGTAAAACAGAAAATGCTGGGTATTCTATTGGAAACATCACAATCGGCTCAGAAATGCTAAAATCAACAGACGGGCGAGACAGGAATGTTTCTACTATAGAAATCGAAGTAAAAAGAAACAATACTTAGATAACTACTTGGAGGATTTTTCTCCTTTTTATTATTTTATATTTTTGATACATATCTTCTTTCCATTTTCTTGAATTTTGTAAGGTCTACAATCTCATTAAACTGATCAAAATTGACAACATTTTTCTTTAATCTAGATGTAGTTCCTGATTTTCTAAGTTCATGTAATATTTTCATGGATGCAAAAGCATTTGCAAAAAGAACTGAGAGCGGATATAGAATAAGCTTAAACCCCATCTTATGTAATGTTTTAGAAGAAACTAGAGGTGTTGCACCTCCTTCTATCATGTTTGCAACTAGAGGAGCTTTAATTGATCTTCCAATTTTTTTCATCTCTTCAATAGATTTTGGAGCTTCTACGAAAATTGCATCAGCTCCAATTTTTTTATACTGAAATCCTCTTTCAATTGCAGCATCCAATCCTTCTGGTGCTCTTGCATCAGTTCTTGCTACTATGATGAAGTCTTTACTTTTTCTTGCATCTAATGCAGCCTGTAATTTCTGAAAATACTCTTCCTTTGGAATGACTTCTTTTCCTGACATATGTCCACACCTTTTTGGCCATTTTTGATCCTCAAGAAAAATTCCCGCTGCCCCTACTGCTTCTAACTCAGTTACTAGCTTCCATACACTAAGTGGATTTCCATAGCCAGTATCTGCATCCACAATTACAGGAACAGATACTGCCCTACAAATCCTACGTGCATTCTCTGTTGTTTCCGTTGCTCCAATAAACCCATAATCCGGTAATCCAAGTAAAGTTGCAGATGTTCCATAACCTGTTTGAAACATGGCTTCAAAACCAACTTTTTGAGCAATTTTTGCTCCTATTGCATCATAGACACCTGGAACCACAAGGGGTTTTGAATTATCAAAAAGTAATTTTCTAAGATTTGGCAATCATTGATATTGATATTTACAATTATTTATGGCTTAACTGACTTTGATTTCTTTACTGCGTCTTTTTTCTGCAGTTTCTATCTTTTGAAGTTCAGCTTCTAGAAACTTCTTGTATTTTCCAGTTTCTTCTTTTGTCATATTGGATACATTGGAACTAAGCGAATTTCCTATACTTGTTACACGTTCTAAAAGATCCATGGCTACAAATTTGCCTACATTACCTACCCTGAACATTACATCCATTTGGTTTTTTACAATTTTGTTTAGTGTTTCAAGATCATCTGCAATCAATCTGCCCTTTTTGGTTATCTGATATTTCCCGTCTTTTGTCTCCTCAATTAAATTCTCATCTAAAAGTCTTCCAAGTAGAGGATAAATTAGACCTGGTGAAGGTTTCCATCTCCCACCACTTTGTATTGTTGCGTTGTCGATAATCTCTTTACCAGTACTTGGATTTTTTTTGAGTACTTCGAGTATGAAATATCTGGAGAATCCTCTTGGGACTGAACTGCCAACTCGTTGCACCCATTGTGAGATCATCACTAGAGATATCACTAGCGATATATATTAATGATTCGAAATAAGTTTTTGAAATTATTTCATCAGCCGAACAGCAGCACGAAGAAAAATCAGCCATTTTTGCAGCAGAACTCGAAATAAAATTGTATGAATTCTTCACAAGACATATTTATCTAATTTGAAAAGGAAGATGTCTAAACATGGTTGATACGATAGAACATGATCTGTTAATTGTTGGTTCTGGTCTTGCAGGTCTAAGAGCTGCAATTCAAGCTGCAAAAACTAGCTCAAATATCAAGATTGCAGTAATTTCAAAATTACAAGTAATGCGTTCACATTCTGTTTCTGCAGAAGGTGGAACAGCTGCTGTACTTTTTCCAGAAGAAGGAGATAGTATAGAATCACATGTCTATGATACTGTAAAAGGAAGTGATTTTCTTGGAGACCAAGATGTAATTGAAAAACTAGTCTATGAAATGCCTTCTGAAATATATCAACTTGAACATTGGGGAATGCCTTGGTCAAGAAGAGACGATGGAAAAATCGGTCAAAGAAATTTTGGTGGTTATAGTTATCCACGTGCAACATTTGCTCAGGATAAAGTGGGATTTTATGAAATGCAAACTCTGTATGATACATGTCAGAAATTTGACAATATTGAATTTTATAATGAATGGTTTACTACATCGATAATACATGATGGCCAAAAGTTTTGTGGCATTACTGCAATCGAGCTTTCTTCTGGAACATTTTGTACAATAAAAGGTAAAGCACTAATTATAGCAACAGGCGGTGCTGGAAGACTTTATAGCTATTCTACATACGCACTCTCTTCTACTCCTGATGGTCTTGATATGGCATATCGAGCTGGCATGGCATTAAAAGACATGGAATTTGTTCAATTCCATCCTACAGGAATATTGCCATCAGGAATTCTCATTACTGAAGGTGCACGCGGCGAAGGAGGATATCTTTTAAATAAAGATGGAGATAGATTTATGAAAAAATATGCACCTAGCAAGTTGGAGCTTGCATCACGAGATGTAGTGTCTCGTGCTATGATGACAGAAATAAATGAAGGTCGTGGTTTTAAGCACGAAACAGGTGTGGATTGCCTAAAGCTGGACCTGAGACATCTTGGTAATGAACTAATAATAAAAAAATTACCAGCAATTAGAGAAATTTCACTAAAGTTTTCAGGTATAGATCCAGCTAAGGAGCCTATTGATGTAAGGCCTGTATCTCATTACATGATGGGTGGTATTCATACCAACATAGATGGTGCAACAGAAATTCAAGG
>JABDDN010000001.1:88276-181892 GCA_013287585.1 Nitrososphaerota archaeon | reverse complement strand
CATTTCCCGTATATGCAGAAAGCGCAAAGGGATCTCATTTTATGGATGTTGATGGTAATGAATACATTGACTATCTTTGTGGATTGGGACCAGTAGTTTTAGGATATGCTTATTCAGCTGTTGATACAGCTATTACAAATCAGTTAAAGAAAGGTATACTTTTTTCTCTTCCGACCAAATTAGAAATTGAAGTCAGCGAATTACTATGTGATGTAAAAAGTTAGATTTAATGTAAGTTATTTGTTGTTAAGAACTGTGTAAATACACAACAAAACAAATGTTCATAAAAATGGACTGGTAGTTCTAGTAAGATTGTACGGGATCAGAGTAAACTATTCAGGTTTAATTTTTCGAAAAAATTCAAGCGTTAATGAATCTATACAAATAACAGGAATTTCTATATAATGTAAAAAGATAGATTAATGATGAATATTTTAATAATACACGAAGTAGATTGGTTAAAAAAAGTCACATATGAGATTCATCATCTCTCTGAGATGTTTTCTTTGTATGGACACAAATCTTTTGCAATTGACGTGCCGGATCCTGGTAAAACAACTTTTAGTAAGAGCATAACCAAACCAATCTACAATTACCACAGAGTTTATGATAATGCATCTGTAACATTGTTTAGGACTCCCATCATACCCATCAAGGGCCTCCACAGAATATCTGCCTATCTAAACTCCTATAGGTTCATTAAAAAAATTCTCAAAGAAAATAACATAGATGTTGTTCTTTTGTTTGGAGTTGTAACTAATGGAAAAGCAACAGTAAGAGCATGTAAAGAACTGAAAATACCTGTCGTCCATAGGACTCTTGACATAATACATGAACTTGTAAGAGAAAAATTCCTAAAAGGTTTTGTATATAATATTGAAAAAACAATCTATCCACAGTTTGATGAGGTACTATGTCAGACTCCTTTCATGAAATCATGGGTGGACGAAATGGGTGCTAAAAACTCTGATGTGATAGCACAGGGAGTAGACTCGACAATAATGAAGCCATTACCTGTAGATTTAGAACTTCAGGGTAAACTTGGAATAAATGCAAAAGAGAAAATAGTAATGTACTTAGGTACAGTTTACTCGTTTTCAGGACTTGATGCAATAATTGAAAAAATTCCCCAAATAGTAAAAGAGATACCAGAATTCAAGTTACTTGTAGTAGGAGGAGGACCTGATTTGTCATCATTCAAGCAAAATGCAAAAGACAACCATGTAGAAGATAAAGTAATTTTTACTGGTTTTGTACCTTATCTAGAAGTATCAAAATATAGTAGTTTGGCTTTAATGTTTATCAATCCTTTTAGGATAATTGATGTTACCAATCGACTTTCACCAGTTAAAATTTTTGATCTTCTTTCTTGTGGAAAACCAGTGATTGCAACTCCTCTAAAGGGATTATTACATGACTTTCCCCAGAATAACAACATACTCATATACTCTCAATTAGAAGATTTTCACAAAAATATAATCTCATTATTAAAGAGTGATATGCTTGAGGATATTGGAAAGCGTGGTAGAGAATACGTTGAAAAGAACTTCACATGGAATAAGGTTACCGAGCGAATGGTTAATGAGTTTTCTCATTTGTTGGAAAAGAAAAAGAGTAATCTCACAGATTAGTTTAAAAGATGCTCCTAAAAAATTAGGTGTATGAGTTTCCCAGATTATGCTGGTAAAACAGTATTGATTACAGGGGGAGCAGGTCTTATAGGTACTAATCTTACTAAAGCGCTGTTAAAAGAGAATGTAAAGCAAGTAGTTGTCTTAGATGATTTGTCTGCTGCAGAGAAATGGAATATACCAAATGATAAACGGGTCAAATTCATTGAGGGAAGCATTTTGGATGAAGAAATTATGCGACATGCATTCTCTACTAACCCAGATTTTGTATTTCACCTTGCAGCTCACTTTGCAAATCAAAATTCAGTAGATCATCCTGAAACTGATTTAGAGGTAAATGGCAAGGGAACATTAAAGGTACTAGAATACTGTAGAATGCTCAAGCCACGGCGTGTCGTTTTTGCATCTTCAGGTTGTTCTGTATATGGAAGCGAGGCACCATTACCTTTAACCGAAGATTTCATATCATTGCATCTGGATACACCTTATCAAATAACCAAGCTTTTAGGTGAAGTATATTGTAATTTTTACGCAGATTTTTACAAGCTGCCAATTGTAATTGCCAGATTTTTCAATGTGATTGGTCCTGGCGAGATTCCAGGAGCATATAGAAACGTAATACCTAATTTTATGTACTGGGCAATGCATGGCAAAAAACTGCCTATCACAGGAACGGGTGAAGAAACCAGAGACTTTACTTATGTGGAAGATATAGTAGATGGGCTATTAAGAATGGGAACAAATCCCAAGATCATTGGTCAAGCAATAAACTTGGCATCCAACAAGGAAACCAAAATAATAGATCTTGCAAAGACCATAAATGAAATAACAGAGAATTCTGCCGGAATAGAATTTACTGAACGAAGGAATTGGGACAGAATTATTCGTAGAAGAGCTTCTATAGATAAAGCCAGAGCACTAATAGGATACGACCCAAAAACAGAGGTATCTCAAGCACTACAAGTGATATACAAATGGTTCCAAGAAAATAGGGAAAACATAGAAAGCTCTGCGAGATTTTAATTGTTTAATACATTAGAGAAGAATTACATGAATATATAGCCCATCAAATTTTTCTATGAGTAAATGAAAGTAGCGATTATAACTGGTACAAGGCCGGAAATTATCAAATTAGCTCCTTTAATCAAAGAATTGAAAGGTAATAGCAGCGTAGTATTTTCAGGTCAACATTATGATTTTGACCTTAGTATGAGGTTTTTCAAAGAATTAGATTTACCGTTGCCCGATTACAAACTAAAAATTAGTAAACAATCCCCAGCAGTACAGATTGGAGAAATAATTTCAAAATTACATACGGTCTTTTGTGAAATAAAACCTGATACAGTAATGGTACAAGGAGATACAAACACGGCTCTAGCTGGTGCAATTTGTGCACTAAAGATGGGAATTCCAGTAAATCATGTAGAATCTGGTTTACGTAGTTTTGATTGGAGAATGCCAGAAGAACACAACCGAATTCAAATAGATCACATATCTGAATTGCTATTTGCCTCTACATCTTACTCTAAGAAAAATCTAATCAATGAAATGGTTCACGGTAAAATTTTTGTAACTGGAAATACAGTCATGGATTCAATAAAATTATACATGAAATTAGCAGAGAAAAAATCTACTTTAGAAATTAGTCAAGATGATTTTGTACTTTTTACAATGCACCGAGCTGAGAATGTAGATAATGAAAATGTGATGAAAAATGTACTATCTGCTATAATTGACACAAAAATAAAAGTAGTTTTTCCAGTACACCCAAGAACATTAAAAAGACTTCGTCAGTTCAATCTCCTTACTAAAATAACTGAAAATAAAAATATCAAACTTCTAGGATCTGTTGGATACTTTGATATTTTAAAACTAATGAAAAATAGCATGTTTATTGTATCCGATTCAGGAGGAATTCAGGAAGAAGCTACCTCACCATTAATAAGAAAAAAAGTTCTGGTTGTAAGAAAAACTACAGATAGACCAGAATCTGTTAAAAATGGTTTTTCACAAGTAGTTGGAACATCGAAAAATAGAATATTGAAAGTAATGAAACAAACTATAAAGAATCCTAAGTTGATAAATAAGCGTAGTCCTTATGGAAATGGAGAGTCAAGCAAGATAATTGTCTCGTTGCTCAAAAGGTTTTTTGACTAAATGTTATAATTTTTCTACTAAGTATATTATCCAAATATGACTTGCAGATCATGTTCAAGATGTGATCTATTTATCATTATAACCTAACAAGAAGGCATAAACATTTTAAGATGAAAATGAATTTCGATTCATGCTGAAAATTGCGTGCATCCCAGCATATAATGAAGAATCAATGATAGCAGATGTCATCAAAAGGACTTTGAAGTATGTTGATAAGGTTGTGGTGTGTGATGATGGCTCTACTGATAAGACAGCTTTAAGATCAGAAAATGCAGCAGCAACCGTGATAAAACATGAAAAAAATTTGGGAAAAGGAGCTGCCATGAAATCTCTTTTTAGATGTGCGAAAGAATTGGGTGCAGATGTTGTTGTAACCATTGATGGTGATGGACAATTTTTACCAGAAGATATACCAAAATTATTATCCCCTATTCTTGAGGAAAATTTTGATATTGTCATAGGAAACAGATTTGATAACAATAATGAAATGCCTTCCTATAGAAAAATAGGCAACAAAGTACTGGATAAAATGGCAAATATTGCATCTGAACTTTCTTTCAGAGACACACAGAGTGGATTTAGAGCCTATTCAAGAAAAGCAATCGAAACAATAACAATTCAGACAGATGGTTTTGGTGCAGATTCAGAAATTTTAATAGATGCATCATCAAAAGGATTAAAAATTACTGAAGAAAAAGTCACAGTACTTTATGATACAGGATCTGAAACATCTACCAAGAATCCAGTTTCACATTCAGCTGAAGTGGTCTCATCTCTTATAGAATTAATTGCAATACGACATCCTCTTAGATTTCTTGGAATCCCAGGTTTGGTTCTTATGACAATAGGGATGATTTTCGCCATTACGACAATATCATTGTTCAATGAAACTAGGTATTTTTCAATACCATCCACTTTAATCTCCGTTGGTACAACATTAATAGGTCTGATGTTTTTATTAATGGCAGTAGTCCTGTTTAGTATAAGCCGAAGCTTAAAAAGGACTTCATAGAATGTGTTATGACTGTTAACTTACTTGTGTATTTAGATACATTGTGATGATTTAATTTTGATGGCACCAAAAATTATATTGTTTTAAAATGACTCTTAGTTGGCGTAAAATTAAAAGAATTTCTACACAATTTCAAGGTCGGATAGACACTGTACTTTCCCTTCTAATAATTGGGATTATTGCACTGTCGCTTAGATTGTATTATTTTCCATATGATGTTCCACTAACACTTGATGCACTAAATGATTATTTTTTGTATGCTAATGATGTAAGCATATTAGGTCATTTACCTACTAACTTTTCCTTTGCCAATAATGGTTGGCCTATGTTTCTTTCGTTTTTCTTCTCCATTTTTCATTTTAACAATTATCTTGATTACATGATTCTACAAAGAATCGTTTCTGTTGTCCTATCTGTACTGACAATAATTCCAGTTTATCTCCTATGCAACAAATTTGTTAGTAAACCTTACTCACTTGCAGGAGCAGCAATATTTGCATTTGAACCCAGAATAATTCAAAATTCAGTTTTAGGAATTACTGAACCACTTTATTTTTTCTTATTAACTTTTACTCTTGTTCTATTTTTTAGTTCCCATACAAAAATAAGATATCTCTCATTTGGTATAGCGGCACTGACTTCTCTAGTACGTGCAGAAGGTCTCTTTTTATTTGTAGCATTATCAGTTTTGTACTTCATACTTGAAAAAAAGAATGCTAAAATTATAGGCAGATATTCTATAGCAATAATAATTTTCTTGTTAGTAATATTACCAATGGCATATTTACGAATTCAAGCAATGGGTTATGATGGATTAACTGGTAATTTCAACGCTGGTGTACATAATACAACATTGTTTTCATCTCAAAAGGGAAATGGCATAATAGGAATAATCCTGTTTGTGATTAATGGTATAGAAAATTATTTTAAGTATCTTGGTTGGGTAATGATCCCAATTTTTGTGTTTTTTGTCCCAATTGGCATATTTCTAATGAAGAAACAAAATCGCAATCTACTAATGATTCTGATTCTAATAATTATTTTATCATTACCTCCTCTTTACGTATACGCAATGGGAATACAAGAAACCCGTTATCTTTATGTTTTATATCCTCTATTTTGTGTAATTTCCATTTTTACGATCAAATCTTTTGTTGAAAAATTCAAAAAGCACAACATGGTTCTGACACTAGTTATTGGCGGAATCTTGTTATCATCCATAGCTTTTTTAGATGTAAAGCAGACAGATTATGAGCATCAACGTGAGGCATATAGTCTTGCACAAAAAATAACTCGGATCACTGGGGCAACAAATGATTATTATCCTGAAGACAGTTATTTAACACCAGTCCAGATTCCTGAAAAATGGCCAGTTCTTAGTTCCTCCGTGAAATTTCATGTTACGACCATATCAACTGCAGGATTTAATTCTCTAAATAAATACATTGAATCGTCAGAGAGTAAAGGTCTTACACATCTCATAGTAGATGGAGGTAAGAATAGACCCAATTTCCTCAATGACGTATTTTACCATGATGAAAAATACCCTTTTCTTGTAAAAGTATTTGATTCAGAAGATAGTGGATACAAATATCATCTGAAGGTATATTCTATAGATTATAACAAATTTGATCAATATGACAAATAGTGTAGATAAAATTAAAAATATTTTTACAAAATTCAAGGGTTTAACCACTTTTGGGCTTGCAACCATAATTTCAAATATAATATTTGGGCTTTTTTGGTTATATCTAGCCAGATTATTAGGTACAGTACATTATGGCGAAATTAGTTATTTTATAGCAATTTCTGGAATAGGAATTATAATTTCTTTTTTTGGAGCTGGAAATACTCTTTTGGTTTATACTGCAAAAGACGTAAAAATCCAAGCACCAACTTATTTTATTTCGCTTGTAGCATCAACAATAATAGCAATAATACTTTTTTTTATTTTTAATAACATAAGTGTTAGTTTGTATGTAATAGGTAATGTAATTTTTGGATTAGTTACTGCCGAATTATTAGGTCGTAAAGCATACAAAAAATATTCAATTTATTTAATTACTGAGAAAATTTTAGCTGCGGGATTAGCCATATTCCTTTATCACATCATTGGCCCTAATGGTATAATCCTAGGAATAGCATTGTCATTCTTTCCATATTCCATCACAATTTATCGAGGATTTCAAGGATCGAGAATTGATTTTTCTTTAATAAAGTCTCGTTTAGGTTTTATTATCAACAGCTATATTATGGATATTACTAGAACATTTAGCACAACAGCTGATAAGTTGATCATTGCCCCTATGCTAGGTTTTGCATTATTAGGAAATTATCAATTAGGAGCACAGTTTATTTCACTTTTAGGCATCATACCTGGTATAGCCTTCAACTACATGCTTCCACATGATGCAAGTGGCAATCCTAACAAAAAACTCAAGAAAATTACTATGATCATTGCCAGTATTCTTGCTTTACTTGGTGTTACACTATCCCCATCAATTTTACCAATACTGTTTCCCAAATTCGTCGAAGCTGTAGAAATGTTTCAAATTGTAAGTTTATCTATAATCCCTGCTACCATTAACCTTACTTATATTTCGAAATTTTTGGGAAATGAAAAAAGTAGAATCGTACTAATAGGTTCTATAATATACATTGCAGTACAGATTAGTACGATCATAATACTTGGCAAAATATGGAGTCTCAATGGAGTTGCAATGTCTCTTGTCATAGCACCTGCTTCTGAAACAATCTACTTAATCAGTGTAGATCACATAACACAAAAGAAATTGACAAAAAATTGATTTCTAAAATGAATCGCAATTCAAAGCTCTGAACAATATTGAGAAGTATTCAATATGTAAATATAAGCGCGAAAAATAAGAAATTGCATGACTGATTCTTCTAATGATTCAAATTCATTAATAAAAAGAATGAAAATAAAAATGCAACAAAAGTTCAACATAATCACAATAATAGAATATGCTTTATTAACAAAATATGAAAACGATATACGATTCACATGAGTTGTTAATCTAATGTCAACCGATGAAAAAAATAATATTAATCAAAATTTGCTAAATACCTGGCAAAAATTACAAAACAATGGAGAAATAGTTTACAATAAATTTCCCCACTTGAATTGTTCTGTAAAAGCAAGACATGATGTTAAGATTTTCAAAGAGTTTTGTTCTTTTTCCGGCAGTGTTTTGGATGTTGGTTGTGGTCCAAGCGTCCCTTCATATCTACAAGATAATAACAAGATCAGCATAGCCGTAGGAATTGATCCACTAATTTCATTTGGCAAATACGAATCAGATGAGAAAATCATACTTTTGAGATCCATAGGCGAGCATTTACCGTTTCAAGACAATTCTTTTGATTTCGTATGTTTTGCAACGTCCTTTGATCATGTTATTGAACCCATCACTGTTTTGAACGAAACTAAAAGAGTTTTGAAAAAAAATGGAGTTGCAATTTTCTGGATAGATGATGATAAACTAAATCTCATAAAACGTGCCTTACGCAAAACAAGGCGAATGATGAAGCATATAGAAAATGATCCCGCTATAGATTCACAAGAAATGTTGAAACAATCAATGGAAGTTCCATCTGGAGCTGCTGATGTGTTTCATGTTAGACACATTCATTTTAAGGAATTCAATGAACTTTGCAAATCATTAAAATTTAAAAAAATTGAAAAGTTAAAGATGGAAAATATCAAAAGCGTGTTTGTTAAATACATAAAAGAATAATTCATATTGTTTTGGTATGAATTTACCAAATATAATTTAAGATATACTATCCCATACCAATTGTAAGTATAGAAGCGTTTTTGAAATTAGCTTTATTTAAGATGTTTCTACCATCAAAAATTAAGAGTGGGCGTTTTGCTTCTCTAAATGCATTAGTAGTTAGTTTAGAATATAGTTTATGATCAGAGGAAATGAAGATCAAATCAGCATGATCAATTACTTTGGATATGTTTGAAGAAAGTTTCACCTGTGTGGGAAGAAGTTTATCTGCTATGATATATGGATCATGCACTTCGACCTTGCATCCTTTTCTTAGAAATTCCTTTACTACAGTATAAGTTGGAGAAAGTCTAGAATCAGTAACTTCTCCTCTAAATCCTAAACCTAAAACTGCTATCTTTGATTTTTTCAGATTTTTTTTATGTTTAAGGAGTAATGTTATAGAATCAGCTACGCATTTTTTTGGCATAAAATCATTTGTTGTTCTTGCATATTCTACCATTTTAAGAGGAATTTTAGATTCTACTGCTTTGTTAATAACAAATCTAGGATAAACTGGTATACACAGACCACCTACACCAGTTCCTGGATAATGTAAATGACAAAAAGGTTGAGAGTTTGCACCTTTTCTTGCTTCCCAATAGTTTACACCTGTATGTTCGCAAAAATTTGCCAGTTCATTTGCTAAAGCTATATTTACATCTCTATAAACTCCTTCAAATAATTTTTCAGCTTCTGCGTTTGCAAGAGATGAAATTTTTAAAACACCTTTTTTTGAAATAATTCCCAATAGTTCTTCTCCAAAGCCTTCACTTTTTTTTCCAAGACCTGCAACAATAGCTGGATAGTTTTGTTCAATATCTTGTAATGCCCTACCTTCAAAGATTCGTTCGGGGTTGTAAATAAGATAAAAGTCACGTTCTCCTTTAAGATTGCTATACTTTTCTAGAATTGGCAATATAGTATTTTCTGTTGTTCCTGGAGGCAAAGATGGTGAAATAAGTACAGCGTCATTTTTTTTCAAACCTTTAGCAATATCCTTTGTTACAGAAATAAGAGCATCAAGATCAATTTTGTTTTTTTTCAATCCAACTGGAACTGCAATAATTTTGATATGAGATTGTTTTGATGCATATACTCCATTAGAATTCAGTGACAGATTCCCAGCTTTTAATCCACTTGTAAATGTTATAGAAATAAATGGTTCCTTTTTATGCGAATTACCATTTTTTATTTCAGTTAATAGTTTTTCAGAAATATCTACCCCAATTACTTTAGCTCCTGCTCTAAGCCATGCTGCAGCTAAAGGACCGCCAACATTTCCTAATCCATAAACTGCAATTATTTGCTGTTTTTTCATAATGTTTGATCGAAGAGACAAATTTTACAGTTTTATTCTATTAAAGAGCATTATTTAAGGACTAATTATTTTTAAACAGATTTTTGTAACGTCATGTTTTTGAGCTTTAAGTTGAAAATTGATGATAGAAACATAATGACCCATACTTATCGTCTAAATTGGTGAGATAATTGAATATCAAGCCTGACAAAATTCAAATTCGTAATTTTTTAACTATTAGATATAATCCTCTTGATAAGCCCCTAATTTCTCCCGCTACTTGGCAGAATTTTAAACAAAAAATATCAGATCCACAAGGTTATCAAAGTGAAAATCTTTTAAAAAAATCAATTTTGAGAAGTTTGGACAAAATAGATGGAACAATTTGTGTTTCATTAAGTAGTGGAATAGATTCTACTTTATGTTTAGCGTTGTTGCGCAAGGTCTTTCCTAAACGTAAAATTTTAGCTATTTGCGCTGTTTTCGAGGATGCTGTAGATGAATCCAAAATAGCAAAACAAATTGCAGAAAAATTTGAAGTTGATTTTAAGATCCTTCACATGGAATCCTTGTTTGCTAACATGCCAGAGATAATATTTGTTACAAAAAAACCAAGATGGAATACTTATTCTCACCTTGTTGCAAAAGAAGCAAAAAGACATGGAAAAACTCTTGTGACTGGTGATGGTGCAGATGAACTTTTTGGAGGATATACTTTTAGATATGATAAATTCCTCAAATTACTAAAAGATAGAGATAGCTGGATAATCAGAGTTAAGAAATACCTAGAGTGTCACAACAGAGATTGGGTTCCAGATCAACAGGAACTTTTTGGCAATAAAATAAAATTTGATTGGAATGAAATGTACAGATATTTTAAACATTCATTTGTTAATCCTTTATCTCCACTACAACAAGTCATGTTAGCTGATTTTAATGGAAAGCTTCTTTATGACTTCATTCCAACAGGAAGAGCCATTTACAATCATTACAATCTTGTAGGGGCCTCTATTTTCTTGGATACTGATGTAATACGTTTTGCTCAACAACTTCCTATTGAACAAAAATATGATCATAGAAAACAGATAGGCAAGTTGATCCTACGAAAAATTACTGAAAGGCTAGGTGTAAGACATTCTAATGAAAAACTTGGTTTCTCTCCAAGCTTATTTTTTGACTGGAAGAATCATGGAAAAAATATTTGCCAAAACTATCTATTAAATAAATCTTCAAACATATTTCATAACAAGATTATTAATTATGATTGGGTGGTAAAAGCTTTCGAAAAGATTGAAGATGACGGTGATGTAAGATACTTGAATCGTCTCATATCAATTCTAGCCTTAGAAATTTGGTACCGGATATTTATTACAAAAGAAATGAAAGAAACTCAAACATTAGCTTGATTAGTTTTATGTAAAAATCATGATTTGTTAGATTATATTTACCTAGGTGATTCCAAAAAGGAAGTGTGTCAATAAAATGAATGAAGTTATAGTAACTGGCGGTGCTGGCTTTGTAGGTTCCCACTTGGTTGATTCGTTAGTAAAGGAAGGCATCAAGATAACAGTAATTGATAATTTTAGTAATGGTGTAATGGAGAATATAAAACAGCATGAAGAAAAAATCAAAATTATAAAATTTGATATTGTGAATCGTGATTGGAGTATTCTTGACGACATAAATCCTGATACCATATTTCATCTTGCAACACATCCTCGTTCATTTAGTTTACAAGATCCCATTAGAGATGCAGAGGTAAATGTACAAGGAACCTTAAATGTACTTGAATATGCAAAGGAAAAAAAATCAAAAGTAGTTTACACTAGCAACAGTGGAATTTGTGGAGATCCTCAATTTTTACCTGTCAATGAAGAACATCCTGTTGACTGTAAAACTCCATATGATGCAAACAAATTGGTTGGAGAATATTACTCAAAGATATATTATAAAATTCATGGTGTTTACGTAGTAATTTTTAGGCTAGCTACAGTCTATGGTGAACGACAAAGAGTTAATGAAAAACTGGGATGGAGGCCTCTTATTCCAACTTTTGTAGAAAAACTTGAAACTGGTCAAACTCCCCTTATTCAATGGGATGGAGAGCAGACAAGAGATCTAATTTACGTAAAAGATGTTGTAGATTGTCTAATTTTAGGAGCAAAATCAAAGGATCATGGAGGAGAGATGTTTCTGTTGTCTACAAATAAAGAAACATCAGTAAATTCAGCTTTTGATACAGTAAGCAAGATTACTGGGAAAAAAATACAGCCCCAATATGCAACAAAATTACCAGGAGATCTGAGAAGAATGGTTCTTTCTTACGAAAAAGCTAAGAAAGCATTCGGATATTCCCCAAAAATCGACTTGACTGAAGGTGTAACGCGTTATGTGAACTGGTATAGAGATCATAAAAAACATCTCTAGTTCTAGGGTTCTTTTCTAGTCATATTTGCTCAAAAACAAATAATTAATCAGATTCAAGGAGTAGACGCAAGATTTGACAATAAGAATACTTGCCATAGGAGATACGGCAAACAATATTGCCATCTTACGAAAATTTGTAAAAAGATCTACCATTCATTTGATTAATTTTCCACGAAGAGGTCCTGCGGTTTACACTTATGCTGAAGATGTAGAATTTTTTTATTCTTTAAAGATATCAGAACAAGTCAAAAAAATTAATCAGATAAAAAACAATTACGATATTTGCTTAGTCAATTCGTGGCCTGGTGCACGAGTAGCCTATTTGGCAGGAATTAACTACATAATGTATTTTGTTGGTGGAGACATAGTCACTCCTCCTTTTGTGAAAAATCCAAAGGTAGATTATTTAGAAGAATCCATCCATAAAATGAATACTATAGAAAGATTGTTCTACAAGAAGGTCTTTGATACCGCAATTGCTTGTGTAACCATAACGGAAGAATATTTCAATCATTTAAAGAAATACAGAACAGATGGAATTAGAATAGACAGGATTCCTGTAGATATAACAATCTATAATGAAAACGTAAAACCTATTGAAAGAGAGAAATCCAAATTTGTTTTTTTTAGTCCACAAAGGTTTGGCCTAGAAAAAGGCGGCGATATAATCTGGGAAGCATTGAGATTGTGTAAATCTGATTTCGAGGTTCTTCAAGTAGAATGGTTTGATGAAAGAACCCCACAAGAACAGGAGATAAAAAGAAAGTTCATAGAAACAAAGCCCCCCCAAGTAACATTCATTCCACTGATAAAAAGGGATGACATGCCAAAATACTACAGATTTGCTGATGCTGTACTTGGTCAAATGAGAGCAGGAATACAAGGTGGGATAGAGAGAGAAGCTCCATGGTGTAAAACACCAGTAATTCATTATTCAGATCCACAAAGAAAGATCATACTGGATGGAAAAGAGATCAATCCTCCATACTTGCCACACTCACGTGATCCGAGAGAATTAGCAAATTTAATGGACAAAATAGTACAATCCAAAGAATTTAGGGATAAACTGTTAGAAGAAGAATACCGGTTTGTGAAAGAACAATCAGATCCTGAAAAGGCAATTCCAGAATGGGAAAATCTTTTTGCAGATATGGTTAAGAGATACAAATCTATTCATAGAAAGCATTCATCATTGAAATTAAAATTTGTTAGTTATTTAGTATATTTTGTTGAATCATATGTATATGGTAAAAAATTGAAAAGGAAGTGGATTCAGCAATATGGTGAGTCTGAATTCCACAAGCTGTACAAATAACCAAAATTGTAATACATTTAGTTATAATCTATAATTTTTTACCAGTTACACTTATGCCACTTTCAATTTCATTAAAATGAGTTATCTTAACTTTTACATCACTAAACCATTTTTTAACTTCTTTTGGAGTATGTCTATATGCAAATTTTGGAAAATACCAATCAAAATTAGTCATAACACCTCTTTCAAAATTTCCATCCTCAGGCCAGAAGCATTTAAGGAAATTCCAATAAAAAAAACGTTGAACATCATAAGTTCCTGCCTTTATTTTCAGAAGTTGTATATCATGCGGTATAGTAATTTTTTTCTTGAGTTTAGCAAGACTTCTACCAAGATATGTCATATCCTTTGAGAATTCTACACATTCTTTTTCTGACATTTTGATTGTATGACTTCTGATATAATCATCCGCGAATTCTCTCATTGGCCCCTTTTTATTATACACATAGATAGAGATCAAGCCTTTGTTTTCTAGGAATTTTGTAAGATATTTGAAAGATGTTTCGGTGTCCTTGGTGTGATGCAATACTTGATCTGAACAGATAAAATCAAAAAAATTCTTCCTAAAAGGGAGGTTTCTTAGGTCAGCTTGTAAGAAATGGACATTAGAAATACTTCCATATTTCTTATAAGCAAAATCTATACTACTGCTTGCATCAATAGCAAAAACTTCTGCTTTAGGATTTGTAGAAAAAAGTTTTGCGCTGTTGCCTATTCCTGTTCCAGCATCCAAAATTCTGTGCCTTGTTTTTAAGAAATTATTAAGGTTTTTGAGAGTTTTCCAGCCAAATCTGCTAACAAACCAATTTTGTTGTTTTAAGAACCATTTTTTATGATGATAATGTTTGTTATATTTGTCCCATTTTGAAGAAAAGGCATCTTCGGTTTTTACAAAGTCTTTTTCTTTATCTACAACAAATCTAGGAATGCCTTTATTTATCTTAAATTTATGCTTGTTATCACAAATCAAGAGACCCTCCATTATTTCCAAATTGTTTCGTTTCAAGGTTTTAAGAACAAAATTTTTGCCACACATAGGACAAACCACATATTTTACTAGGATCCCTTTCAATTCTGATAGCAGTTTTTTTCAGGTAAATAAAAATCAATAGGAAGTAATGGAAAAGGCATATTAATTTATAGAATTAAGGTTTTCTGAAATCACAACGTTGTGGTAGGTTTTATCTCTCTTGTTACAAATAATCTAAACCAAATTTCAAATGCCAATAATCCAAGAAATTTGTTCGCATATCTCACATCTGGTTCCTTACCAAGTTTTTTAAGGTGTTTTTTTATCCAGTCTTGTTTTATCCATCCTTCTTTAATGATTCTTGCATCAGATAAATAATAATCACATAGTTCACGTCCATGAGTGTTCAATAGATTAATAGTATTAACTGAAAAACCTTGTTTTGTTCTAGATATCATACTATCACTTACATATTTTCGAAGAATTTTTCTAAGTAAAATCTTTCCAAGATCTCTTTTACTATCATATTTTAATTGATATGGTAAATGAGTCGCATAGGAAATTAATTCTTTTGATAGTAGAGGAGAGATTGATCTTACACCAAAATGTTTGTGAATTTTTTTATTAAGTGGTATCCAATTGTATAATAGTTTTCCATTAAAATCAGCTAGAAAAACTTGTGCTATAGATGGAAGTGGATTATCAAAATATGGTTTTAAATTATTATAGATTTCATTCCAAGAGAAATGTGCTTTTTTACCAAACAAATCCTCTTGGTCAGGAACCCAATCTCTTTCATGACATTTCAGATATGCTTTTACTTTCTCGGTTGGTGAAAAATTCGACTTTATTAATGATAAGAACTTTTTATATCTAAAAGTATATCCTCCAAAAAGCTCATCTCCACCATCTCCAGATACAAGGGTCTTTGAGAGAGATTTTGTCTTTTTGACAACATAATACCAATGCAAGTCCCAAAAAGGTAGTTTTATGATGCTGATTGCTTTTGGTAATTCTTTGAGGTAATTTTCTATATATATGACATGATGATCTGCTTCAAATCTTTCTGCTATTTTTGCTGCGTATGTTGATTCATCAATACTGTCAGCAAATTTAACAGAAATTGCATCAATATCAAGATGAGGACATGTCTTTCTTAGCAAGCTAAGAATTAAAGTAGAATCTATACCACCACTAAGAGCAACTGCAACCTTTAGTTTCGAATTATTAAAATTTTTTTTAATAGTATTTCGTATAGTTTTTTCAATATGGATAGAAGGTTCGCTAACTGGTTTTTCTACAAAATCTTTCCATGTTAATTTTGGTAGAAAAGTTTTTTGTGTAGAATCGTATCTAAGAGTAAGAATATTTTTTATTGATGCAGTTTTGATTTGGTTAAACTCCCCCACGTCCAATGCCTCTGAAAATCAAGCCAGCTTTTTTTGCGGCATGAACGTCAACTAGTCCCCTAGCATCAACTAGAACCGGAGTTTTCATTTTGGCTGCAAACAACGTAGGTTCAATACTACGAAATTCTTTATGTGCAGTAACAATTATTGCAGCATTTGCATTTGTTATTGTACTTACAAGATCATCTTCAGTCTTATGTGAAAATATTTCACTAGATTTGAAATAAGGATCATAAATTTTTATTTTTGCATCAAGTTGATCTAATCTTTTTATTATTGCTTCAGCTGGCGATAATTGAATATCCCGTACATTTGGTTTGTAAGATAGTCCTAATATTGCAATGGTACTGCCTTTTACTGATTTGCCAGCTTCGTTTAATGCATCAGCAAGTAATTCAACAACATGATATGGCATAGATTCATTGGTTTCTCTAGCTGCTCTGATTATCCTTAACATACCATTATTTTCCATACCTCGTGCAGAATTTAGGATTTGATATGAATTTACGGGTAGGCATGGTCCACCAACCCCTGCGCCCGGATAATGAGTTTCAAAGTTGTATTTTTTATCACATGCTTCAAGGACTTGAATTATATCAATTCCAAGGTTTTCAAATAAAATCGCCAGTTCATTTACAAATGCAATGTTAATGTCACGAAACACATTAGCAGTAAGTTTTGCAGCATTAGCTGTTTTGCAATCAGACATTTTTATCATTTCGACACCAAAAACATGTGCATATATTTCTGAGACAATATCAGTTGTTCTTGTGTCTATTCCACCTACAAGTCTAGGTAATTTTTTAAAATCGCTTAGTATTTCTCCAGGATTAGCAGTTTCTGGACATGTGGCTATGCTAAAATCTTTGCCAGCTTTTAATTTTTGATCATTGTTTTCAATAAGTGAAATTAATTCATTTTCAACAAATCCTGGTTCAATTGTGCTTTCTACCACTATCAACGAACCTGGCTTTAGTAATTTGCTGAGGCTTTTTACAACAGATATTAATGCAGAGTAATCTGGTATGTTGTTTTTATCCATTGGAGTAGGCAGTGACAGAATTATAAGATTAGATTTTGGAATTGCTTCGCCAATGTCTGTTGTTGCAGTGAATGTTTTATTTTTAATTACATCTTCAAATATTTTATCAAAACCAGGTTCATCCCTTATTGGGTAGTTACCAGAATTTATCATTTGAACCAATTTGGCATTAATGTCAACTCCAATAGTAGGTAAACCAGAATGTGCAAACGATAGAGCTGTTGGAAGACCAATTCTCCCTATGCCCACTACGGAAACTCTTATTTGTCCGGATTTTAGATAATTTCTGATTTCATCAATAGTCAGTGAAATAATGTTTTTAGAAATTCCTTGACTCAATTTTTCAACTCAGTCCTTTTTTTATCATTAACAGAACATGATTGGCTTTTCTGAGTTTATATAAATTTGTGTCTAATTTTGTCTCTCAAAACTTAAAGATGAGACTAGAAAAGCATTCAATATGAATTTTATAGTAACTGGTGGGGCAGGATTCATTGGAAGTCATATAGTAGAACATCTGGTAGAACAAAATCATTCTGTAACGGTGATTGATAATTTCCATACTGCCAAGCTAGAAAATTTATCAAGATTTAGGAACAAAATAGAAATTTTGGATATGGATATTTTAGATTATGAGAAGTTGAGAAGTGTTGTTAAAAATGCTGACGGTATATTTCATGAAGCTGCGCTTACCCTAGTACAAGAATCTTTTACAAAACAAAAAGAATATCATGATGTTAATGTGACTGGTACAGAAAACATCTTCAGGCTTGCAAAAGAATTTGGTTTTAAAGTTGTCTATGCAAGCAGTTCAAGTGTATATGGTGATACAAAAAAAATTCCAATCAGAGAAGATGCTGAAAGAAAACCACTTAATCCGTATGGCAATACAAAATTAGAAGATGAGTATCTTGCAGAAAAATATTCAAAATTAGGAGTACATATCATAGGATTAAGATACTTTAACGTGTATGGACCAAGACAAAATATTGCTTATGCAGGTGTAATTACAAAGTTTTTAGAAAATATTGCAAATGGTAAAGCTCCAATAATTAATGGCGATGGTTTGCAAGTAAGAGATTTTGTCTATATAAGAGATGTAGCAAAAGCAAATCTAATGGCTATGGAAAGCAAAGTGAATTTTGCTTTTATTAACATTGGTACAGGTGCAGCATTATCAATTAATGATCTAGCAAATATCATCATAAAAGCATCTGGTCTTGCCATAAAACCAGTTCATGGTCCACCTCTTGAGGGTGATGTTAAAGATAGTCAAGCAGACGTTAGTTTAGCAAAAAAATTACTTGGTTGGAAGGCTGAAACAAAACTTGAAAACTGGTTAAATGAGACAGTACAGCAAATCATGAAAAATTAGTTTTTAAGAAGATTTTCATAAAAATTAACGTATTTTGGCATCAATATATCGCATGTAAAATTTTTCATTAAATAATCATAACCAGCATCAGCTAACTTTTTTGCAAATTCTTTGTTTTCTAATATTTGATTGATTGCATCAGCCAATTTTTTTGGTTCATTTGGTGGAACAAGTATGCCAGTAACATTATGTGCAACAATTTCTGGAATGCCACCAACATTTGTTGCAACAATTGGAACTCTAAAGTAATATGCTTCCTTGATGACTTGAGGAATGCTTTCCATTCTAGATGGAACTACAAGAAGATCAGATGCTTTCAGAGTCATCATTGCTTCTTTCCATGAAACATCAGTGCAATATACTACTTTTCCTTTGATCTGTGTTTCAATGCTTCGAAGTATGTCTATTCCTTTTTCAAAACTGTCTCTGCCAACATATGCTATTTGATTTTTAATTTTTGGAACATCTGGAATGTCTTTGAATAACGAAGTATCAAGAGGAGCAGGCAAATATTCAAAATCAAATCCTAATTTGTCTTTGTATGCTTTTTGTACTGCTTTTGAGTCAGTAGTAATTTTGTCTGGCCATTTTAGCATGTTTGGCTCTGCAATGTCTACCATTTTTTTTGTTGTAGTTGAATGAATTTTTCCTACTTGATCAGCATAAACTCCATGTACAGACAAGACTTTCTTTTTTGCCTTTGCAGCACGCATAGCAAATGTTGATGGAACATTAAATGCATGAACAATATCATATTTTTCTTTATCCAACTTTGCTTTTAGTGTGCTTAATATCGCAAAGCTTGGATTCTTTAGATTTTTAATCGGTATGTGAGGAGCGTGCATCAATTTCACATCAAACCCTTGTTCTCTCAGTTTTCTGGCAATTCTAGCTGCATGTCCTCCAATGCCACCGGTATATCTTGGAGCAATAAACAATAATTTTATCATAGAACACCAATTTTACTTGTCAATGGAATATTACCCTACAAGGCAGTTTATAGTATTTTGGTGATCTGAAATTATGTTGATTTTATATTTCCTAAATGTTAAAGGACTTACATTAAAGCTTGTGAAGCTTCGTGGAACATTTGGCTTTTTGCACAGCCTGCAGCAAGTTCGTCGCCTGATCCTCTTCGCATGATTCCCCTATAGAGACCATCTTCTAGTTTTGCTCCAACTCGTTGTTCCCATTCCTCTACTGATGTAGAATATTTCTTTTGGATTCTATCTCTATACCACTCTGGTATTACATTAAATGCACAGAATGGAATTATTCTAAGATCTGGTGTTACGTAGTGAATGTCACATCTTTGCAGTCTTTCAAGATCTTCGTTATACTTGTCTTGGAAGTGCATCATGCCTAAGAAGAGTCCTTTGACATGCCATGAACCTACAGAATCAAATGATCTCTTCATCAATATATTGCTAAACATCTTTGCTAGATCAAGGCCTGCTGGTTGTTTCTTTTTGTCTACAAAGCTTGAGAGTTTTTTCACAACCTCTAGCATTGTAAAGTATTTGTTCTTGCCAGAACGAATTTCGTCTGCCTTGTCTTCAAAGAGTTCTAACATTCCTTGAATATCTGCGAATTTTGTTAGTGGAACGAATTTTTTGGTATCTTGGTCTTCGAAGATGTAAGTACCAGCACCGCATGCAAAGTGAATTGATAACTCGTATTTTGGTTTACTTGAAAATGCTTCAATAACGTTTGTCAGCGGCATACAGCTTGGGACTGGGAACCAGTCATCAACTGTGACCTCCGCTCCTGTTTGCTCTTCGATTCTTTGTATGCAATCAGGAATTGTGATTCTGTATTTCTCACGTTCTTTCTTGCCCATTCTTCCTGTCAATGAAACTGGCTGGAAGTTTACTGCGTGTACAACATCAAGATTCTTTTGTGCATATCTAATAATGCCACCTAGTTCATGATCATTAATTGATTTGATAACTGTTGGAACAAAGACAACCGTGGTTCCTGTCTTTCTTGCACTTTCTAATGCGTATGGAACTTCCCAGTGATTCTTTGGGTTTGTTCTTGGAGTTACACCGTCAAAACTTAGATAAAGATTATTGACACCAGCTAGTCTTACTTCTCGCATTGCTTCTGGATCTAAAGCAAATCTAATTCCGTTTGTATTCATTTGAATATGATCAACGCCTTCTTCTTTCATTATTTTTATAACATCAACAATGTCTTCTCGTAACATTGGTTCTCCGCCAGTAATCTGCATAGAGTTTCCTGGAATTGGTCTTTCTGCTCTTAACGTCTTCATCATTGCTCGCACTTGATCTTGTGAAGGTTCATACATGTATGCGCCTTCAAGACCTTTCTTTACATAGAAAAAGCAATACCAACATGTCAGATCACATCTGTTTGTTACTATCATGTTTGCCAGTCCAGTGTGTGACAAGTGATTCGAACATAAACCACAGTTGTTTGGACATGAACATTTGTCAATCATTACGTTTGGAGCATGTGCACCTTTTCCGTCCATCCAATAAGTACTAAATTTCTTGTACATATCATAAGAACCAAAATAGAGTTCTTCGCATTCACCATGCGTTGGACAGGTTTTTGTCATGAATACCTTACTGTCTCTCTCAAAGACTTCTGCATCAAGTATCATGTTACAGTCTGGACAGATGCTTTGAGTAAATCTTATCGTAGCCTTCTTTCCTAATGTAGGTACCTTCTGGTTGGATATCTGTATCAGTTCCATGCTTAACTACGCATATTTTAAAAAATGAGTATTTAATCAATTTCCTACTATACACCACATGAATTGGTAGACAGACATGTCTTGCGTGAGAACTAGGCACAATCAGCCATAGTTGACATATATAACAAAATGTCCCTAATGATCCTTAGAGATGAGTCTTTCAGATAAGACACGTAAAGCACTTGAAAAAATAGGTCTTACAAGTTATGAGATAAAGGTATACTCTGCCTTATTGAAAACAGGTCAGATAAATGCCTCTGATCTAAGTCAGAAATCAAGCGTTCCATATTCGAAGATATACGAGGTGTTGGGCACATTGGAAGAAAAAGGATGGATTGGTTCTGACGATTCTAGACCTACACAGTATTTTGCAAAGCCACCCACAACTGCTATAGAGACTTCACGACAAAATTTCGAATCTGATTTTAAAAACAATGAATCTATTATTTTAAAAGAACTTACACCGCTTTACGAACAAAGCGGTACAAGTGAAAGGCCTGACATTTGGGTTCTTTCCGGAGTAGTAAACATTGCTTCTAAAATTTTAGAGATGGTAGACTCGTGTAGAAACGAAGTACTGATTGCCATACCAAAGGTTGCAGAAAACCTGGCAAAGGAGGCATTACCAAAACTCAGATCATTGCACGACAAAGGAGTTGAAATAACAATACTAGTTTCCGAAGATGTTGATTCTGAAACTCTCAAATCTTTGTCAAGAGTAGCCAAGGTAAAGGTGAAAAAAGGACTTTTTGGAGGCGGAATAATATCGGACAAGAGATATGTAGTAATATTACTTGGAGAAGATCTTGGCGCCTCTGCAGAAGCAGTTGCAATCTGGGCTGATCATTCAGGTTTAGCTGGTTTTGCACGCGAATATTTTGAATATTTATTAAAAGAATCAAAAGACGTAAAGTAAGTATTTGTGATAATATAATATGAAAAAAGATGAAGTACTATTTGTTGGCACTGCAGAAGCAGAACATGTAGAAATGTACCTAAAAGCTATATGGCATATCAAAGAAAGTGGAGATCCTGTAAAAATAAGCACCATTTCCAAGATGTTAAACGTTAGGCAGCCAAGTGTTGTACAAATGTTAAAAAAACTAAATGAGTCAAAGCTTGTAAATTATAACAAAACTGGAGTATCTCTTACCAAAAGTGGTGAACAGGTAGGTACTAACATGATGCGAAATAGTAGATTGCTTGAAGTATTGATGGACAGTGCACTTAAGGTCGATATTGACGAAGAGATGGTTTGCGGAATTGAACATCACATGAATGAACAATTCACAGATGCTCTTTGTACTATGTTAAAACATCCAAGACAATGTCCACACACACATGATATTCCACGCGGTAAGTGTTGTAAAAATTAATTTTGAAATAAGTTATATCACAGTATTGATTCGTAATATCATGACCTGTTTCTGTGGATGCGAAACTTATGTCAAAGATGCTAATGGCTTTAAGGTTGGATGTGTAAAGTGCGATCACGGTCCTCAAAATCATGAAGAGAGTTTCAAGCTAAAATCAAACCTAGAAGATAGTCAAAAGCGTGGTTCTCTTTCATAATCATTCTCCAATTAATTTAACAAGCACCCTTTTTGATCTTCTTCCGTCAAACTCTCCATAGAAAATTTGTTCCCATGGTCCAAAGTCAAGTTTTCCTTTTGTTATTGCTACAACAACTTCTCTTCCCATGATCTGTCGTTTTAAATGCGCATCAGCATTGTCCTCACCTGTTCTGTTGTGTTGATATTGATCTATTGGTTCATGCGGAGCTAGTTGCTCAAGCCATTTTTCACAATCGTGATGTAATCCAGTTTCATCATCATTGATAAACACGCTAGATGTTATGTGCATTGCATTTACCAAGCAAAGACCATCCTTGATTCCACTTTTTTGAACAATCTTTTCAACCTGTGATGTTATGTTCACAAATCCTCTTCTTGAAGGTACGTTGAATGTAAGATATTCTGTAACCGAATTCATTATCAATCATGATTGTATATTTATGATAAATATTTAGTGCAGGCTCAGAACTCAAGATCCTTCTCATCAAATCAAAGGGATTTGGTCATCAACGCCTGCAGCAACTAATTTTCATTGTTCCTAATTGAGTCTTTCAAGAAGCTTGATAAAAGGCAGAGGTCAGAATTTAGATTATATGGTCGCAATAGATGCTGCGTGCTCCCTTGAAAGTTTCAGGAAGTTTGTGATCCTTAGCACATGCAATTCTTTCGTTCCTGAAAGCTACTTTGAGGATTACGAGGTATTTCCAGAACGTGAAGAAAGTCCTGGGCTTATTTATGTCGAAGCTGCAGACAAGGTAACTCTCAAGAAAATTCGTGACATGACTTTTGTCAATGCAAAGGACGTTTTAGGAATAATATATTCATCAAAAAGTGGAAACACCAACTTAAAGTGGCGTCAGATTAGGCGAAATAGTGGAAAAGTAATTGGTGATGCATCTACCAATACACTTGTAAACTTGACAGAAGCAGGCGTTATTACGCAAGAATGGGTCCAAAATTATCTAAGAAAAAAAGCTGGAGAAAAACAGCAAGCCAAAACAAGCGAATTAACTAACTAAACCTCTTTTTATTTTTGTTTTTTAATGTTAAAGTTACAAAATGATCGCAAAATCAATTGATGAAAATTCAGTAGCGTTAATTCCAGAAGAATCAGACGATCTATTTACATTACGAAGAATAATAAAAAAAGGAGATAGACTTACTGGAGACACTACACGTGCAATAAAGCAAGAAAAGGAATTTTCAAGACCCGATAGAGGCGAACGAGTTAAAATAAGAGTTGCATTAGAAGTTGAAAAAATTTCTATTGATGATGTGGTAGATAGACTAAAAGCTCATGGAACAATAATAGAATCAGACAGTGAATCAGTTAAAAAGGGATCACATCATTCTCTGGCACTTAAGATTGGAGAACCATTTACCTTAGCAAAAAAGAATTGGGCAGATATTGAAAGAAAACTAATCTATGAAAAAAAAGAAAATCATAGTTTCTTACTTGTAGCTATAGACACAGGTGATAGTGGAATAGGAAGACTGAGTGGTACGCATCTTAGGCTAATGCCAAACATGTATTCTGGAGCAAGTGGAAAAAGATACAAATCAAAATTTAACATTGAGACTTTTTTTGAGGATGTTCAAAGTGCAATATCTACTTCCATACGAGAGGGTGATCTCATAATAATATTTGGACCAGGAGAGACAAAAAATAGATTTAGAAATTTTCTTGCAGATATGCCTATTGGCAAAAAACATAAAATTCAAGTTATTGAAGGCATAGATTCTGGTGGTGAGGATGGAATTTACACTTTCATAAAATCAGAGGCCATGAAACAAGTAATGGCACAAAGCAAGATTGCCAAAGTCTCTACAATCATTGATGAAGTAATGCTTAGAGTCAACAAGAAGAGCAATAAATTTACCATGGGTTTTGATGAAACCACAAAGGCAAATGATGCAGGAGCTGTAGAATCACTTGTTTTTTCAGATAAAGTTTTTGAAAAACAGGATGAAGATAAGATAATAGAATTTCTCAATCAAGCAGAAAGCAAAGGAGTCAATGTATTTGCAGTTGATTCTACAACGGATGTGGGATTAAGAGTTTCATCATTGGGCGGAATTATTTCACTTTTGAGATTTGTTCCACCTAGTTGATTGCACTAGCCAATCAAAATAAGACTTGTTTATGGAATTTATTTTTATCTCTGCAATTTCCGGTACTTTATATGAATGTAATTTTTTGATCTCACTTTTTAATGATGAACTTGCTTTAGTTGTTGTTTTAAAAAATGCCAGAAATTCCTCTGTTTTTTCCATCTTGCCTTTCCATATGTAAACTGAATTTATTTTAGTAAAGTTTACACATGCAGCAAGCTGTTTTTGTACCACTACATTTGCAGTTTTTAGAACAGATTTCTTGTTAGGATATGTTGAGATTATTATCATTGCTCCCATAGCAACCGATAAATTTGCCCTGACTAAAAAGAGTATCAATTAACTTGGCATATAATTTTTTGACGCAGAACTCTATCATTTACGTTTTGATTATATGGGTAATAGTATTCACGATTGCAAAAGTTTCCAAGCTTGATAAACATGGTTTTGAGATAAAACCCTATAGTATAGTATACAAAAATCAAAAGGTACAAGTTGTTCTAACTAGGATTTTAGGTCGAACTCAAAAATTAACAAGGCTATTTTCTAATACAAGTGTAATTGCCGGTTTCATAATGATGGGATTTGCTTTTTGGTATCTTATATCCAATCTTTCCAATTTCTTTGTAAAGCCAGAGTCATTTGCTGCTATGACAGTCCTAATACCAGGTGTCACGATCCAATCAGGACCAAACATTGCATATTTTTTGCTGGCTGTTCCAATTGTTCTTGTTATTCATGAAGGTGCACATGGTATTGTAGCAACTTTAGAAAAAATAAAAATTAAAACTGGCGGTTTTGCTGTATTTATTGCATTATTTGCAGGATTTGTAGAACCAGATGAGGAAGAGTTTGCCAAGTCACGTAAGATTTCAAAGCTTAGAGTAATAGGTGCCGGAGCAACATCAAATGTTCTTTTTTCATTCATCATAGCTGGACTGCTAATTTTCAATCCCTCATTTGCATTATTAATGCCAGATCCAATTCGTAGTGCATTTTACCACGAACCTTTAGGTGTACCAATAATTTCAGTAACTGAAGGATCAGGTGCATCAAAAGCGGGACTGCTCAAAGATGACATCATTACTGCAATTAATGGAATACCTATTGTTAATCCACAAGATTTTCAAAAAGTAAATTTGAAACCGGGAGAAACTGCGTCAGTATCAATACTCAGAGAAGGACAAGTTTCACAAATTTCTGTTATTCCTACACCTTCAACAGTTGATCCACAAAAGGGAATGCTTGGAATTTTAAGAGCTGCGTTTCCAGCATATCAACCAGTTGTACCATATTACATCCATTGGAGCCCAGAAGTATTCATGTTTCTTCTTTGGCTTTGGATGCTCTCATTTTTTATCGGCATATTCAACATGCTTCCTCTTCCTATACTTGATGGCGGAAAATTCATCCAAAGCATAATTGAGAAAAAAATCTCAGACAAAGCAGTAAAGATTACCATGTTGTCAGTTTATGCACTAACTTTGGCTTTGTTTGGACTTAACATAGCATTATCAGTAGTCAAATCCGGTTTTATTACAATATAAAATAGAATTACAGATTTTCTGAAAATCATATATGATTAAATTTAGGTATGAAAAAAATCCAATATGAAATGTGACAGATGTGACAATGTAGCTGCATATTCCAGAAAATATTCTGGAGAAAACCTTTGTGCCAATTGCTTTTCAAATTCCATATTACAAAAAACAACAAGAGCAATATCAAAATATAACATGATAAAAAATGGTGATGTTATTGGCGTAGCAGTATCAGGAGGAAAAGACTCGCTTTCTCTTTTACACGTGCTTAAAAAAATGTCCGAATCGCATAATTTTGAGATCAAAGCAATAACAGTAGATGAAGGAATACCTGGTTATAGAGACGAAGCGCTGGAAATTGTAAAAAATTTTTGCAACAATATTGGAGTAGAATACAAAGTATTTTCATATAAAGATCTTTTTGATATAACTTTAGAGGAATCTTTAGAACTTAGAGAAAATGAAAAAATATCTTCGTGTTCTATATGTGGAACCCTAAGAAGACGGGCAATTGATTTTGGTGCAAAAGATTTAGGTGTAGATGTAATTGCAACAGGTCATAATCTAGATGATGTTCTTCAGACTTTTGTCATTAATATAATATCTGGAGATACAAACAAGATAGGCTGGATGGATCCTGATACATCATCCAACAAAACTAGAAAGATAAAACCATTTTGTGATATATACGAAAATGAGATTGTGTTTTACGCGTTTGTAAATGAGATTCCTTTCCAATCAGAACAATGTCCTCATATGAATGAGGGAATAAGAACAGAGATACGGGAGTTTTTGAATTCTTTGGAAAATAAACACAGTGGAATTAAAAATAACATGTACAAATCAATAATGAGGATTTCTTCAGTGGTTAAAGACTCTAACTACAAACAAAGAAAAATTTGTTCCAATTGTGGGAGTGAGTGTACTGGAGATATATGTTCAGTCTGTAGTATACTTGTAAATCTAAAGCGTGACTAATCCTAATGCAAATATAAGATTTGATTGTAAGAATAAGTGGTAGTAGGGAAGATCGGGGCGCTAGCCGTGCCCCAAATCTGAAACCGGCTATACGCAGAGATCAGATAACTGCTGGGTAAATCTCTAGATGGATAGTACTCGCTTGACTTGCGGAAATGAAATCACGCCGAAGCGGGTGGATACAGGACTGGAGCTGTCCGAAGGGATAGTCTCCAAGACCGAACTGCTGAAAGGGATGAGGTCCGGGAGGGAGCAATCCTAAGGCGGAGTATCCACGCTGCGTCGTCTACGTGGCGGATCTTGCTTGACATGAAATGAGACTATCTGCCTAGACTGGAACTGGTAGAGCTACTACTAAATATTCCCTAATCAATGCGGTAAACGTGGATCTAATTTCTTCAGGACGTGCAAGAAGCTATGATGATTTTAAGAAACAGATTTCTCCTTTAATGAAGCCAGTATTTGACTCATTAAGAGAATATTGTTTGTCTCTTGGAAAAAATGTAGTTGAAGACGTACGGATGCACAGGGTGGTGTTTTGTAAATCAATGACTTTTAGATTCTTTGCAGATATGGAGCCTCAGCGTGATTCTATCTTAATAAAAATAAGAAGAGATAGAAAGGAACTGCAAAAAGAAATTGAGATAAAAGCTGATCAAAATCTTGATGATGTAAAAAATCTTCTCCTTGATGCATATAATACAATACACTAGATCAGGATTTCAAATTTTGAAAATTCATCCGTGTAGTTTTCATTTATAATTTCAACGTAATCTACAATGGCACTTGGTGGTCCCATGTGACTCCATTCTATTACAGAATTTACATCATTGTCTTTTCCTTCAAGAATCGCCTCTACTCTTTTGTCTTGAAGATTTCTTACCCAACCTGTCACGTTTTTCTTTTCTGCAACATCTTTCATTCCCTGACGGAAATAAACTCCTTGAACTTTTCCTTTAACAAATATATGAACGCGTTTCTGCGACACATCAAATATTTTCATTAAAGTCTTAATTAATTTTGGGGATTTTTTTTAAAAATTATTGTCTTTCTTTGATTCGTGCTCTACCAGTCTTTCTAGCTGCTATGCTACCCACTTTGCGTCCTGGTGGCGCATTTCTTGATACCGTAGAACTTTTACCTACGTGTTGGTGTCTTCCTCCTCCGTGTGGGTGTACATAAGCTGCTTGTGCAACTCCTCTTACGATTGGATATTTGTGACCCTTAGATCGTTTTCTTCGCCATGCTGGACCTGCCCTCATAAATGGTCTGTCACCAGTACCACCACCTGCAAGAATTCCAATCATGGCTCTATTTTGAGGATTGAGCGTAGTAAATTTTCCAGATGGAAGTTTTATTGTAACTCCTTCTGAACTGTGAGAAAATACAGTGGCATAAGTTCCAGCTGATTTTACAATAGAACCGCCGTCACCAAAGTGTTTTTCAACATTGCTTACGATAGTTCCATCTGGAATGTTTTGAATACTAATTACATTTCCTGAAGAAACTTTTGAATTTAATCCAAATTGTACTTTTGAGCCAATCTTAGTACCAAGAATTGATGGAAAATAAGAAACAGCGCCATTATCAAATCTAACCTTTGCAAGAGGGGCATCGCGACCTGTCTCATGAACAAGATCTATGACTTCGCCTTCTCGTTGTTCTGCGAGTGCAAATCGTGGATATTTTGCTGGAAGTAACTTGCCAGTAGATGCAGCACGAAATTGCATTCCTCCTCGGCCACGTCTTCTAACTAGTGGTCTCTTACCCAAAGTAACAAATCTGCTTTATATTGTAAATTTTAAGCTTGTGATCAATATTGTAATGAACAAATGACGACAAAGGTATAAAAATTAGTTTTAGTCTGTTTAATCCATGAGCCAAAATGCACTTTCCCTTAAAGTACTTGAGGCATATACTCGTGATGTTGGGAGAGGAGTGGCACGTATTGATTATGATTCTATGGATTCACTTAGTGCATCAACTGGTGATGTTATAGAAATTAAAGGAAAGCGAAGAACCGTAGCTAAATGTCTTCCACTTTATCCATCAGATGAAGGAAAAGGAATTATCAGAGTAGACGGACTTGTACGAAATAATGCCGGAATAGCAATTGGTGACACTGTCGCAGTTCGAAAGATAAAAGCAGTAGCTGCAGAAAAAGTTGTAGTTGCTCCATTAGAAGCAATTCCTCCAATAGATGAAAGATATCTCGCAGATGCATTAGAAAGTGTTCCTTTGATTAAAGGAGATAATGTTATGGTACCATACTTTGGAGGCAGACTTACTTTTCAGGTAATTGGTGTAACACCAGCTGCAGATGCAGTACTTGTAACTCAAAAAACAGTATTTCACATCGCGGAAAAAGGAGAAACACTACGCGGTGTTCCACAAGTAACCTATGAAGACATTGGAGGTTTAACTGATGAAATTAAAAAAGTTAGAGAGATGATTGAACTTCCTTTACGACATCCAGAAATTTTTGAAAAACTTGGAATTGAAGCACCAAAGGGTGTCTTGCTTTATGGACCACCAGGTACTGGTAAGACACTATTAGCTAAAGCAGTTGCCAATGAAAGTAATGCTCATTTTATCAGCATATCCGGTCCTGAAATCATGAGCAAATTTTATGGAGAAAGTGAAGCAAGACTAAGAGAAATTTTCAAAGAGGCAAAAGAAAAATCGCCTTCTATAATTTTCATTGATGAAATCGATTCTATTGCTCCAAAAAGAGAAGAAGTAACAGGTGAAGTTGAAAGAAGAGTTGTCTCACAGTTACTTTCCCTAATGGATGGTTTAGAGGCAAGAGGCAAAGTGATTGTCATATCAGCAACAAACAGACCAAATGCAATAGACCCTGCCCTTAGAAGACCTGGTAGATTTGATAGAGAAATTGAGATCAAAGTACCAGACAAGAAGGGAAGAAAAGACATTCTCATGATTCACACAAGAAACATGCCATTAAGTGATGATGTAAACTTGGATAAAATTGCTGGAATTAGCCACGGTTATGTTGGTGCAGACTTGGAATATCTATGCAAGGAAGCTGCAATGAAATGCCTAAGAAGATTATTACCAGAGCTAAACCTTCAAGACGAAAAACTTCCACCCGAAACCCTTGACAAACTAATAGTAACTGGAGACGATTACCAAAATGCGATAAGAGAAGTCACACCGTCAGGAATGCGTGAAGTTTTCATTGAAAATCCAGATGTAAGTTGGGACGAAGTAGGAGGATTAGAAAATGTAAAACGTGAATTACAAGAAGCCGTAGAGTGGCCAATGAAGTATCCAACTCTCTACGCTAAATTAGGACATAGAATGCCACGAGGGATATTACTACATGGACCAAGTGGAACTGGAAAAACACTTTTAGCTAAAGCTGTAGCAACAGAAAGTGAAGCTAATTTCATTTCAGTAAGAGGTCCTGAGCTACTATCAAAATGGGTTGGTGAATCAGAGCGAGGAATAAGAGAAATATTCAGAAGAGCAAGACAAGCTTCTCCCTGTGTAATTTTCTTTGATGAAATTGATTCTATTGCTCCTGTCAGAGGAGTAGGTGGCGAAACAGCAGTTACTGAAAGAGTTGTTAGTCAGCTTTTGACAGAACTTGATGGCATTGAGAGCTTACATGGAGTAGTAGTCCTTGCAGCAACAAACAGGGCAGACATGATAGATACAGCCCTATTACGACCAGGAAGATTTGATAAGATAATTCTTGTACCAATGCCAGACAAGGAAGGTAGAAAGAAGATATTAGAGATCAGTACAAAAGAAATTCCAATAGACAGAGAACCAAAATCTGAAGCAGGTAAAAACCCAGACTATGTAGATTTGGAGAAACTCTCAGATTCCACAGATGGACTTAGCGGAGCAGATGTTGCGTCCATTGCAAATACAGCAGTTTCTCTTGTTATACATGAGTTCCTTGACAAATACCCAGATCAGAAAGAAGCTGAAAAGAAAGCCTCTGAAGCCAAGGTAACCATGAGGCACTTTGAAGAGGCTGTGAGAAAAGTCAGGACACAAAAAGAACTCAAGATTGGTGAAAAGATCGCAGTTCCTTACTACAGGTAATTTTAATAAAATATCACATCTAATCCAATCAAATGTCTAATCACAGCGGATACAAGGGAAAATCTCTTGAATTTTTAGAAAAACACAATCTTCAGGTAGGTAATATTGTCAGCGTTGAAACAGATTCTACCTATTCTGGAATTTTGATGCCACGTTATGAGTATAATGATGATAAACACATAGTTTTGAAGCTGAAAAGTGGATACAACATAGGCTTAGAAATAGATAAAATTAAAAAAATTGGAATAGAATCTTCAGTGAATACAAAAAAAGAAACCATGGTACAGCCGCATGTCGATCCAAAACTGCCAAAAATTCTCCTTGTTTCTACTGGCGGCACAATTGCAAGTAAAATAGATTATAGAACTGGTGGAGTAACTCCTGCATTAACAGCCGCAGAACTTAATGCTACAGTACCAGAACTTTCAAAAATAGCAAACATAGACACTGAAGTACTTTTTTCAGAATATTCTGAAAATTTACTTCCAGAACACTGGAAAATAATTGCAGAAAAAATTAACACTCATGTAAAATCAGAATACAGGGGGATAATCATAGCTCATGGTACAGATACTATGCAATATACGGCAGCTGCACTATCGTTTTCTTTATCAGGAATTCCAATTCCTATAGCTCTGGTCGGTTCACAAAGATCTTCTGACAGACCATCATCTGATGCTGCACTTAATCTAATTTCTGCAGTAAGATTTCTTGTAGAATGTAATACCGGAGGCATTTATGTTGTAATGCACAATAGCACAAGTGATGATGATGTTGCTTGTCATTGGGGAACAAGAGTACGTAAAAATCACACAAGTAAACGTAATGCATTTCAAACAATGGGTGGCTCCCCTGCCTTTATTGTAAAAAAAGACAAAATCGAAAAGAACCCACAGTTTAATGTCATAAAAAATGACTATATTCCAAAGATTAATTTTGATACACATGTTGCTTTAGTAAAATACTATCCAGGACTTGATCCAAAAATACTAGATCATATCATCAGTTCAGGTTACAAAGCAATAATTTTTGAGGGAACCGGTCTTGGACATATTGGGAAAGTTATGTACGAATACGTAGGAAAAGCAAAAAAGAAAGGGCTCTTTCTTGGAATGACATCTCAATGCATAGACGGCATGGTACGAATGACTGTCTATGAAAGCGGCAGAGATCTGCTTAATTTAGGAATGATTCCACTTGGAAATATGATTCCAGAAACTGCTCTTGTAAAGGCAATGTGGGCACTTGGTAATTCAAAAACCATTGAGGATATGGAAAAAATTATGAAAGAAAATATAGCTATGGAATTTTCAGACTAAGCTTTAAAACAAGTTGAATAGATAAATCAGAAGTGTCTGAACTTCAAATAGACAAAATTGGACTCAAAGTTGGTCTTGAAATACATCAACAGCTTGCAACAGGAAAGAAATTATTTTGTAATTGTCCTCCAATAGAATCAGAAGAATATCCAATAAAATTTTTCCGTAAACTCAGACTTGCAAAAAGTGAACTGGGTGAATTTGATCCTACCGCCATTTTTGAACGTAGTAAAGATAAAACCATAGTATATCATGCAAATCCTGCAAGTAGTTGCCTTGTAGAACAGGATGAGGAACCTCCTCATGATGTGAATGTTGAAACAAAAGAAATTGCATTGATTATTGCAGCCTCCTTAAAATCAAATATCTTTAATGAAATTCATGTGATGAGAAAGTTGGTAATAGATGGTTCTAACACATCAGGTTTTCAAAGAACTATGCTTATTTCACAAGGTGGTTATCTCGAAGTGGATGGAAAAAAAATTGGCGTACAAAGCATCTGTTTGGAAGAGGATGCAGCAAAACTTCTGATCGATACCACTGATGTAAGAGAATATAGTTTGGATAGACTTGGCATTCCGTTAGTAGAGATTGCTTTAGATCCTGTATCTGGCAAACCTGAGGAGGTTAGAAAAATTGCACTTAGTTTAGGTCGGCTTTTACGTGCCACAAAAAAAGTTGAACGAGGTTTAGGATCCATACGACAAGATGTCAATGTCTCCATACAAGGAGGAAATGTGGTTGAAGTAAAGGGAGTACAACAACTTGACCAACTTGAAAAAGTCATAGAATATGAAGCAAAGAGACAGCATGGCTTGAATATCATAGCAGAAAAGTTACGTGAGATAGAAACAGAAAGAATAGCAAAAGAAAGAGATGTAAAAGACGTTTCAGAGATTTTCAAAAACTGCAAATCAAAAGTTATACAAAAAGCACTCAAAGAGAGTGCAACAGTAAAGGCAGTTAGGATTAAAAATTTTGCAGGAATGTTTGGTTTTGAACCATATGAGGGGATAAGACTTGGGAAACAGCTTGGTGAACTAGTAAGATTTTTTGGACTTGGAGGCGTGTTTCACTCTGATGAGCTTCCAAATTATGGAATAGAAGAGTTAGAGATTCAACAAGTCAAAAAGACATTAGATTCAGGATTAAAGGATGGATTCTTAATTTTGGCTGGAGAACAACAAAAAATTGATCTTGTAATCGAGTCAATTATAAAAAGAATAGAGGACGCCAAGAATGGTGTTCCTGCAGAAACGAGAGCAGCAACATCAACTGGTGAAACTGTGTTTTTGAGACCAAGACCTGGTGCATCAAGAATGTATCCTGAAACTGACATTCCTCCCATTATTGTAGAAAAAAAGGAGTTGGAAGAAATACAAAAAAAGATACCCAAGTCATGGGAGGAAACTATATCAGAATTGCAAAAAACATACCAATTAAATCCACAGCTTACTATTCAGATCTTTGATTCAGATTATCTAGTTTTGTTTGAATCTATTTGTAAAGATAATAGAATTTCTCCAAATTTTGTTGCTTCAGTTCTTTGTGGAACTATTACAAACTTAGAAAGGCGTGGATTGGATAGTATGTTATTAAAAAATAATGAAATTAAAAATGCCTTTAGCTTACTTGCAGATGGCAAAATTGCAAAAGAATCACTTGAGATAATTTTTGAAAGCATAATGTCAGGTAAAACACACACAGTTTTTGAAGCAATGGAAAAAGCATCTATAAACAAAATAGATTCTTTAGATCTTGAAAAAATATTGGATGAATTAGTAGAGACTAACCTTGATATGATTGAGGAACAGGGATTAAGAGCAATTGGTCCACTAATGGGAATCGCTATGAAAACTATGCGTGGTAAGATTGATGGCCAAAAAATAAACCAGTTATTAGAAGAAAAAATAAAACGTAAACTAGGTTCTAGTCAATAATTATCATTAACTAAATTGCGTGTATTCCCTTTTGCTTACTACCTATATCTATAGCATCCTCAACAGTGCTGATGAAGATTTTTCCATCTCCTGGTGAGTCTGTTCCTGCTGCACCAACTATTGTTGTTATCACTTTATCTACAATCGAGTCGTCAACTACAATGATGATATAATTTTTTATATTGAAACCTGCAGTGTAGCTTGAAGTACCTCGTTGACCTGTCATTTGAGATCTATCTGCTTTTCCCCATCCTTTTGCATCAAGTATTGTAAAACCACCAACACCAATTTTTTTTAGAGCTTCTACTACTGTATCGATCTTTTGATGAGCTATTACTGCTTCAATCTTTTTCAATAGACAAACAACTGTAGGATAGATTATAAATTTATCATGCAATCTCGTTTTGAAAAATGAATGATGAATATGCGGGAGGTGGGATTTGAACCCACGAACTCCTAAGAGATAAGGTTCTGAGCCTTACGCCGTTGACCAGGCTAGGCAACCCCCGCAACGAAAAAATTAAGATTCCTGAATAAGTGTCTTTATTGCAGAAACAGCGTCTTTTAGTTTATAGATTCTTTTAGCACGCAAATCATCAAATCCTAGATTCCATGGTTGTGTGTAGAGTATTACGGATTTTCCTCCATCAAGCATGCTTTTTGCATTTATTGGTGAATCATCAATGAATATATCATAATCAAGTTTAGTTTTTTCTATTCCTTCTAGCACTCCAACATAGTTATTGTAAGCAATTCCTTTTGATTTTAGCCAGTTTTTGACATGGATATGTGTAGATTCTTCTCTTGCTGTTACAATATCTACTGTACCAAGTTTCGAAAGATCTCTAGTTGCCAAAGAAATTTCATTTTCTGTTGGTGGAATATCTTCCCAAGATGCCCAACACATTGAAAGTTCTTTGTAAAAATCAAATTTATCTATTTTAAATTTTTTCCAAAAATCCCATTCAGAAATTTCTGATTTGTTTATTATTGTCCTTACTTTATTGTTATAAGACAGCCATGACTGAATCACATCAGCAAGAACTCCATCTACATCAAGACCTATTCTCAATTTTTACACCAGTTTAATCAAAAGTATCCCTCAGCTCTTCTAGGATCTTTTTTTGTTGCTTGTCAATCTTGGTTGGTATGTTAACAACAAGTCTAATGTATTGATCTCCTCTTCCTCTGCTATTTTGATGTGGAAGTCCTTTGCCCTTTAGTTTGATTATCGTATTTGGTTGACTACCTGCTTCCACAGATATCTTTTCTATGTCTTCTAAAGTAGGTACCATTATGGTTTTGCCAAGTGTGGCATCAATCATTGAAATGTTTTGATCATAAAATATGTCCGTGCCATCTCTTTTGAATTTCTCATGTGGTTTTACTCGAATTCTGACAATCAGGTCTCCATTTACACCGTTTGGTACAGATTCGCCTTCTCCCCTGATTGTGTATTCACCAGTATCCACACCAGGTGGAATGTCAAAAGAGAGATGTTTTGTTCCTTTTTGTTTTCCTGTTCCTTTGCATTTACTACAAGGTCTTTCTATTATCTTACCTTGACCTCTACAAGTGTTACATGGGTGAACTGTAACAAATGTCGAAAAGCCTGTACTTCTAGATGATCTTACTTGACCATGACCATTACAAACTGTACAGGTTCGCATAGATGTCCCAGGAGTACAGCCAGAGCCCTTACAGTTTTCACAATCAATATCCTTTCTAATATCAATTTCTTCTCTTTTTCCTTTAAGAACATCTTCTAACGTAATTGTGGTGTCATAGACAAGATCTGCTCCTCTTTCCCTACCAAATCCTCCTCCACCAAATCCTCCTCTTCCAAAAAGGGATTCAAAAATAGAATCAAATCCACTTCCTCCAAATCCACCAAATATATCCTCAAAGTTTACGCGAGCTCCACGGAAAATATCTTCGCTACTATATCTTCCGTCAACACCAGCATGACCATGAGTATCGTAGAGTTTTCGTTTTTCAGTATCAGATAAAATTGCATATGCCTCTGAAATTTCCTTAAAATGTTCACCCGCATCAGGAGATTTGTTTCTATCAGGATGAAATTTTAATGCTAATTTTCTATACTGTGCTTTTATTTCATCTTGAGAAGTATTCTTTTGTACTCCTAAAACTTCGTAATAATCTCGCTTGGTGCTCATAAACGAATTTTGATTAATCTCAAGTATAAATCATCAATTATTGAGTGCCAGCAGCGTTTTGACCTGCACTTTCATCACCAGTTCCTCCTTGAGATCCTGTTCCAGACTGACCCGGTCCTGATGGTGGGCTGGTTTTTTTGTAAAGTTCTGTACTGATTTCGTTAACTATAGTTTTTAGTGTATCAAGTTTTGGTTTAATTTCTGCAGAACCCTTGTCAAGTACATCTTTTAGTTCCCTTATTGCATTTGTAACTTTGATTCCTTGTTCTTGTGTAACTTTGTCTTTGAGATCTTGGTTGATTAATTTTTCAGTAGTGTAAATAAAGTTCTCGGCTTCATTTTTGATTTCAATTTCTTCTCTTTTCTTCTTGTCTTGATCTGCATAAACTTCAGCATCTTTTTTAAGTTTTTCAATTTCTTCTTTTGAAAGTTTGGTGCTTGCAGTAATTGTTATCGTTGCCTCTTTTTGAGTACCAAGATCCTTTGCTGTAACATTGAGTATTCCGTTTGCGTCAAGATCAAACTTTACTTCAATTTGTGGAATGCCTCTTGGAGCAGGAGGAATTCCGGAAAGATTAAAGCTTCCAAGAGAAACATTGTCAGCAGCCATTGGTCTTTCACCTTGCACGATATGTACTGTTACGGCAGTTTGGTTATCTGCTGCAGTAGTAAAGGTCTTGCTTTTTGATGTAGGAATGGTAGTGTTTCTTTCAATTAGCGGTTCACGTAATCCACCAAGTACTTCTACTCCAAGAGTAAGTGGAGTAACATCAAGGAGTACAATATCACTTGTAACATCTCCTGCAATAATACCTGCCTGTATTCCAGCACCTAATGCTACTGCTTCCATAGGATCAACTCCAGATTCAGGTTCCTTGCCTAAAACAGAGGCAACAAACTTTTTGACTAGTGGAATTCGTGTTGGTCCTCCCACAAGAACAATTTTAGTAATGTCGGAAGGTGAAAGTTTTGCATCTTCCAAAGATTTTGTCATTGATGGCCTACATCTTTCTACAATTGGATTTATGAGATCCTCAAGCTTTGAACGGGTAAGTTTCATTTCTAGATTCTTTGGACCAGCGTTTTGATCATATGATACAAATGGTAAAGTGATATCAGTCTCCATCACGGAAGAAAGTTCAATCTTTGCCCTTTCTGCAGCTTCTCTTACTCTAACCATCGCCGCATTATCCTTTGAGAGATCGATTCCAGTGTTTTTTCTAAAAGCTTCAACGATGTAATCTATTATGATCTTATCCATATCAGTACCTCCAAGTTGTGTATCACCAGAGGTACTCATCACTTCAAAAACGCCACCACCCATTTCCATAATGGTTACATCAAGTGTTCCACCACCCAAATCAAACACCAAAATTTTCATGTCTTGTTTTGCTTTATCCAAACCAAATGCAAGTGATGCAGCTGTTGGCTCATTGATAATTCTAACAACTTCTAGTCCGGCTATTTGACCAGCATCCTTTGTTGCTTGTCTTTGATTATCGTCAAAATATGCAGGCACTGTGATTACTGCTTTTTCAATTTTTTCGCCAACAAATGCCTCTGCATCTCTTTTTATTTTCTGTAAAATAAATGCGGAAATTTGTTGTGGTTTGTATTCCTTGTCATTTATTTTGAAAATATAGTCACTACCCATCTTTCGTTTTGCAGCTACAATTGTGCCCTCTGGATTTGTGACAGCCTGTCTTCTTGCGGGTTCTCCTACAAGTAGCTGTCCATCTTTTGTAAAGGCAACGACAGATGGAAATGCTTTACCACCTACGGTCGTTCCTTCAGCTGCTGGAATGAGCGTTGGTTTACCACCCATCATTACTGCCGCAGCAGAATTACTTGTTCCTAAATCTATTCCTATAATTTTTGCCATATTATTATCACAATTCTATTATGTTTTTTTTGATATTTCTACTAAACTAGGTCTAATAATTCTATTTTGTAAAATATATCCCTTGCGAATCTCTGCAGTAATTGTGTTGTCATCAAGTGATGGATCTTCTTTTACAGATATTGCCTCATGTAATTGAGGATCGAAAATTTCTCCGATTGCCTCGATAGGAGTTATATCATTTTCTGACAAAAATGAGTCCATGTTTTTTAGAATGGCAGATAGCCCATCAGTGTTTATTTTTTGCTTGACAAGTGCATCTTTTGCTCTGATAAAATCATCGTATATTAATAGAAATTTTAACATCATTGAATCTAAAGCAGAGTTTACTTTACTTTGAACGTCCAATTCTGTTCTTTTTTTCAGGTTTTCGAAATCAGCCAGAAGATACTGTAGTTTTTTCTCATAAGATGCTGCTTTTTCTTGCTCTTGTTTGAGTTGTATTTTTAACTCGTCAATAATTTTTTCTTGTGATGTATAGTCACCAGATATACCATCAGTTTCTACTTCAATTTTTTCATCGCTTTCTTCAGACAAACTAAATCCATTAAAATTCGTCTAATTTTACTCTTATTACAGGATCTCACACAATGGATTTGTTTTTATGATTATGATATCAGAGTCTTTATTGTTCTTACTAATTTTCTCATAATCTGATTTTGAACATGCTACAACAATTGTTGTTTTATCACTATGAAATAAATCAAAGGTAGGGCCTTGATGAATTTCTACGTCCCCAATATAATCACGTAACTTGGTAACAAGTGAATTTAGCATGTCTACTTTATCACCACGCATTTCATAGGAATCAAGTGTCCAAAGAATAGTCACTCGAGTTCTGCTTGCTTTGAGTTCATTTTTTTTAAGTGTAGAACGAATTTCGTCTATGAGTCTCTTAACATAACCTTCAATACCCTTTATACTTCCGTTAACTAAATACATCATAGTACCTGCTCCTTCAATTGAGGTTCCAAGTGATCTCAAATCATAAAGTCCATTTGTCATATCATCTAAAAAGAGATCTTTGAATTCAGTGAACATGAGATCTGCTCTTGTTGTCGGTTCCTGAGCAAATTTACATACTTCAAGTATACTTGACAAACCAGAAAACTGAGAAAGAATTTTTATTGCATGAAAAAGCTCTGATGAAGAAATCGCTACAAACTTTTTTTCTTTTTTATCAATAGCAAGTAGCTTTGCAAGTTTGTCATCGACTTTACCATTAAAAGAACCAATAATTTCAGGAGTTTGGTTTTTTGCGCCAAGTGGATAATAAAAATATGAAATACCTTTACCCATCTCAAGACCTGTTACATGTTCTAAAAGTGATATGGTTTCATTATTACCTCCAATTCCTGTAGGAAGGTTATAAATGACAGAACCTCCTTTCTTCATTGCACTAGTAGCATCTTTGAATTTAGAGTGAATCTCCATTTTTGTTTCTTGCCCAGTTTTTCTGATCCTTGGTGCAAAAAAGAGGTACTCTGAATGAGAAATTGCAACGTCGATTGGTTCTACTCCAAGTAACGGTTCGTCCTCTTTTAAGGAAGTGACATCAGGATAGGTCTTTGCAATCTCCGATTTTAGAGAAATAGCCATATGAGCAGATTCATCGACAATAAAGACGTCTGCGCCTTTAATTGCCATTTGACACGCAATAGAATAGCCCTCAGTACTAAGACCATAAACAACAACTTTTGTAGCTACCAAATCATTGGAGCTAGGAGACAAGGCTAAGAAAAACTTTTTCCATGCTGAAATTCTATCAAAAATGTTTGAAAATCTGGTTTGATATACTTACTCCAAAACAACTTTTGTTTTTTGAGCCTATGATCGAAAAATTACGTAAAAATAATCAGATTCTATGTACTTCTAGGAACTATTACGAGGTTGTAGAGCTTGCCAAAGTTAGAAACGTAAAGATTGTATTAGTTGGAAAACATGGCGGATCGAATAAATCTGGGAAATTAAAGGCCAGTCTTGAACGAACACTACATTTATCACAAATAGTAGGAAAATTCGCTCCAGATCTAACTATTAGCTTCTGTTCACCAGAAGCAGCAAGGATTTCTTTTGGAGCAGGTATCAAACACATTGCCTTTTCTGATTCACCCCATGCAGAGGCAGTTATGAGACTTTCTGTACCATTTGTACAAAAACTTCTAATTCCATGGATAATTCCAAAAAAGGAATTTGTCAGATATGGAATTACAGAAAAAGACATCATACATTATAGATCGATAGATGCTGCATTAATAGTAAAACAGAAATCAAAAAATTATTCAAAGAATAATTTTCATCTCAAGGACAAAAAGACTATTCTTGTAAGAGTTGAAGAATCCCAAGCTGCATACATTAAGAATAGAAAAAACCCTAGTACAAATATTATAAATGAAATTGCAAAAGAATTCTCAAATTGTAATATAGTTGTCTTAGGCAGATATTTACCACACATAAATCAGCTCAAAAAAGAATTTGGGAACAAAATAATAGTAATGGACAAGGTAATAGATGGTAAAGCGCTTCTTAGATTTACTGATGTTTTCATAGGTTCTGGAGGCACGATGACTGCTGAAGCTGCATTAATGGGAATTCCAACAATTTCTTATGATGCTGTTCCTAACCATATAGAGAAATATCTTGTGAGAATCGGTCTAGTAAGAAGACAAAAAAATCCAAAAATAATTATAAAATTAATTAAGAAAATTTTAAAATCTGACAATCAAAATCTTAGAAAAAAAGCAAAAACAATATTAAATTCAATGGAAGATCCTATTTCTAAACTTCTTACTGCAATTAGAACCATTCAATAGCATTCAAGTACAAACAACCTTCAGAAAATCATTCTAAACTTAAACAATGTACTGAATAACATATAAGGGAACTTAATGGAAGATTCAACGCCCGGAAGCCCGGTAGAGGAGAAATCCACCGAGTGTAGCGGTCAAGCATAGGGGCCTTTGGAGCCCTTGACCCCAGTTCGAATCTGGGCCGGGCTATTTTTTATTTTCAAAATTACTACATGTAAGGTCCTGTTGGAACAAGTCGCCAGTGTGGCAATAATGATATCCCAATCAACAAAGGAATCAAAAAAATTGCAATGGAAATTGCAGATAATATTATGCCAAGCCACAAACAATTTTTTGCCTTACTTGGATCATCGTCTTTTATTATAAAATAAGCAATGACTCCTCCTATAATATTAAAGAGAATAGGTAAGAGAAACCAGAGGCTGCTTCTTTTCCTTATTTCCATTAAACAAATTACTAGTTATTGGAATTTAAACTACATTATGTTTTTAATTATATTTCAAGTTTGGAAAGAAGTTTAGTAGATATTGTAAATAAAATCAAAGCTACAACAACTAGAACAATCATCTCAATTCCAACAAAAGTACTAAAATTTCCAAACATTCCTGCTCTTACAACATCTACAAGATATGTAAGTGGATTAAGATAAAATGCAGTTGAAAGTGGTTCTGGTGCTCCTTGTGCAGGATAAAATGCCGTACTTACGAATGCAAAAAAAAGAAAAGCGGTATTAATAACAACATTGAATCCTTCACTGGATTGTAGTCTAGTAGAAATTATAGATGCTATAGAGCCAAAAAGGATAGAACCAGTAACTGAAGCAAAAACTACAAGTGGTATAGTATAGAAGTTAAATTCAACAGATTTGAAGAAGAGTGGATATCCAACAGCAGTGATAAGAGCTGCACTTATCAAACCAACAATACCAATTGTGTAAATGTTACTTAAGATGTAATGAGATCTGGTGAACGGTCCGACAAGAATTTGCTCAAACATTCCATGTCTCCTGTCATTCCAAATAATAATTCCTGATATGAGAGTACTATTCATTATGTTAAAGCCAATCATACCTGAAGCTATGAATGCTGGATAGTCTAGAGATTTGTTTCCAAATGGAACTGAATGAATCAAAGCTGTATAAGCAAAACCAGCTACAAAAATATAGATCAGAGGGAAAACAATCTGCCAGATCAAAAAACCCTTGTTAAGAGAAATAGTGAGATTTCTGTTTACTAATCTAATTACTGGATGCATTAGAATTTTTCACCACTGTAAGAAATATTTCTTCAAGAGTTGTAGGCATTACAGATAAATTCTCTATGGAAATATTGTTTGCCGTTAAGATTTGTAGAATTTTTAATAATACTTCCTCAGAATCGTTTGATCGAATTGTTATATTTGTTCCAGAATTAAAATCAATTTCATAGTCTTTTACGTCAATTAAAAGACCTTGTACATCTTTTTTTGTTTCAGGTATACGGATTTTAATTGTTTTTTCTCTACCGAATTTATTTTTTAGTTCATTAGGAGTGTCTATTGCAATTATTTTTCCTTTGTTAATAATAGCAACCTCATCACACAGATATTCAGCTTCATTTAGTATATGAGTTGTGAAAAATATTGTAAGACCTTCTTTAACTTTCTTTTTAATAAAATCAAGCAATCCACGTCTAGCAGATGGATCTAATCCCACTGTGGGTTCATCAAGAAACAAAAGTTCCATATCATGCATAAACTCACGCGCAACTTGGACTCTTCTTCTTTGACCAATTGAAAGATCATCGTTTTTTATCTTTCTTATTTCTTCTAGATCAAAAGCAGAGAGAAGTTCCTCTACTCTATCTTTTCTTGTCTTTCTCTCAACATTCCACATCATACCATATTTTTCCAGTGATTTTTCTACGCTTAATGTTGGTTCATAACTTGGTTGTTGTAAAACAACACCTATCTTTTTTCGTACATCAAGAGGACGTCGGATTGCATCCATTCCAAGAATATTAATAGTCCCACTTGTTGGTGCGATCAGAGTTGTAAGTAGTTTGATTGTAGTGGTTTTTCCAGCACCGTTTGGTCCCAAAAAGCCAAAAATTTTACCAGAGTTCACAGAAAGATCGATTCCATCTACTGCCACAATTGATCCATATGATTTAGAGAGCGAATTTGTCACAATACAGGGCATTAAAGAATATTTTATTCTCCCACTAATTTAGCTAATGAAATTTTTATTAATACATACTTTCTAACACACAGTAACTTGTCCGAATTTGAGTCTCTCTTAAACAAACTTCTAGAACAAAAACCTGATCTTTCTAGATCAGACATACAGGAAATGATTGAAAAAAAGAAAGAAAAGATCGGGGCAGGATATCTGACAGATCAAGGAGCTCTCTTTCTCATAGCATCAGATCTTGGAGTGTCCTTAAACGAGCAATTGAAAGTTGAGATGGGTCTTAAGGATCTATACGTGGGAGCAAAAGAAATTACACTTCAAACAAGAGTGATGAATGTTTATCCAGCTAAACAGTTTTCTAGAAAAGACGGCTCTCAGTTTCTCCTTAGAACTATGACGGTTTATGATGCAGATTCAAGAGCAAAAGTCAAGTTATGGGATGAGAAAGCAAGCCTTCCAGGAATAGAAAACCTCAAACCTGGTGATTTAGTAAAGATAATCAAAGCTTATGTAAAATCTGACATGACTGGCAATCCCATAATCAATGTCGGTTCCAATTCAAATATTGAGACAGGTGATGTGCAAAATGATATTCCATCTCTTGATTCAATTACTGATGATGTTAGTACAATAAAAGAAAACCAGCAAAACTTGGTAGTTTCAGGTATTCTAGATGGTAATGTTAGAATTTCTGAATTTACAAACTTTAAAGGTCAACCAGGCAAAGCACTCCACTTACGAATCAAAGGAAAAGACGGAACATATGCACGTGTTGTACTATGGAATACTGATGAAAAATCTCTCCCAAAAATGATTACAACTGGCGCAAAGACTAGACTCATTGGAGTTAGAACCAAGATGGGACAACAGGGATTAGAACTGCACGGTGATGAAGGCACAGTAATTGAAATCGAAGGTACAAAAGAGATTCAACCAATAATTATCAGAATTTTATCTATGACAAAAAATGATTCTGGAAATATGATGATTTTAGGAATGGAACAAAATAAGAAAATTTTAAACATTGTAGATTCAACCGGAGTTTCCAAAGATCTTAAAGTTGGCGACGTAATAGAATGCATGCCAACCAAAGTATATGGAAATTCAGTAACATTAGAAGGAGATTCATTTATCAGAAAAATAGATGATGATAGAATGCCAACCATTTCAGAGATAAGAACTAAAATTAGAGATCTTAAGCCAAGTGATAGTATCTATTGTATCGAATCCATTATTCTAAAGAATCCAGAAAGACGTGAAATTCAAACAAAAACAGGTGAATTAGTATCTCTCTCAGAGATGTTTATTGAAGATGATACTGGACAAATATGGTTGAAAGGTTGGAGAAACCAAGCCAGATTACTAGACCAGTTTTCCCAAGGCGAGATAATCACAGTAACAGGTGTAACTGCAAAAGCTGGTTTGGAAGGCAGAACTGAACTCTTTTTGACTCCATTTTCAGGCATTATAAAGAAAAATTAAGAATCCCAAAAACCTCTAGTTGTGACGTATTGTCTTTCTGCTTCGTAGATTTGCTTGTATAATTGTTCTTCGCCTACCATATTTCTTAGAATACGAGCACCTGTATCAGCACCAACACCGTATCCTGAAAGAACAACAAGTGCAGTTCTACCGAAATTTTCAATAAGAGAAGAAATTTTCCATGCACGTACAAACTTATGATTTTCATCTGTAGTAATTTTTTTACCAGAATGTTTCTTTTGTATTATTTTAGATAGATCGTAATCAGAAAAAAATGTAGCTGTTATCTGTCTAGATTTACAATAAGGACATGCAAGTGAATCTTTTACTTCTTTTGTTTCCATTACTCTTTCCCATTTTCCACATCGTACACAAACAAGTCTATGTTTGGTTTTCAATAGCCTAGTCTTAACAAGATCTAAAATTCCTTGGTCAATGTTTGCCGGAGCTGCATAATATTTTGTGGTATGATCAAGTATAGGTTCTGCAAGTTTAGAGAAGCTTTCTACTTCAATCCAATGAAATTGAATATCTCCTGCTTTTATTTTCTTTAATAATTCTAATGTATTTTCTAAATCATATTTATCATGAAATAGCTCACGTAACGCTTCTTTTGCAAGCGGTGTCTTTGAGTATTTTTCATAAAGAAACCTAGCAGATTTTCTATCATAAATAGAACCACGACCTACAATACCAAATTTCTTAGCTACACACCAAGTACGCCAATTCACATTATGTGTACCAGCAAGTGACGCCTCTACAATAAATGACAAATCAAACTCATCTTCAAGTATATTCAACAAAGCTAGTTGTAATATTCTGCCAGTAGATGACATCATAATTCTATATGCGTCAGATCTAGAATCTACCAAATATCCTGTCTTAGATGATAGCATTGTAGAAAGAAGTGTGGAAAGAGTCGAGTTAATTTTTGTTCCAAAACAAGAATGCATAACTATTGTGTTACGAGCTCTAAGTGATTCTACCACTATGGTTTTTTCATCCGGAATAATTCCTAGCTTAAGATTTTCAATTATTTTATTAGATATTACAGGTGAAGCCATCTGTGTTTTAGTCCTAAAGATACCAACTTTTCGTGCTGTGGTATAGTCAACTGGTATGCTTTCGCCTTCCCAATAAGGTACATTAATTCCTGCTGCACTTACGGGTTCAACATTAATTTTTAGTGAACTTTCGTCAACATTTAGTATTCGCCATTGCATTCCTCTAAGGACAAAAACGTTACCAGGATCTCCATAATCTCCTACAAATCTTTGATCTAAACTTCCAATAATCTTCTTGCTTGCAGTATCAAAGACCTTAAATTTTAAAATGTCAGGTATGGTAGAAAGATTTTCAAAAAAATATCGAAATGCCCTTCCCTTTTTCTTAAAAACCATTTCTTCTTTATCAAAAAATAGGATCGAATTAGAATGCAAAATATCAAGTACTGAGAAGAGTTCTTCTATTGTTATATTCCTAAAAGAATAGGCTTGCATAATGATCTTCATTGCTAAATCCACTGGAACGCTTCCAAATTGCATCGTCATGCCAACTAGATGGTGAGCTAGTACATCCAGTGCTCCTTCATGAATAATTTGATCTTCTATTGATTTTTCCTTCACTCTATCAAGTATTGCACGTGTCTCAAATTCGTCATCTGGATTATTGGTTACGATTAATCCCTTTGCAGAAGAATCCCTGTTGTGTTTGCTTCTTCCTATTCTTTGTATTAATTTTGAAACTTGTCTTGGAGATCCATAATGAATTACTAATTCAACAGACCCAATATCAAGTCCAAGTTCAAGTGATGAAGTACAAACTACGATTCCAGGTTTTCCTTGTCTGAGTGTTTCCTCTGTTTCTTCCCTAACTTCCTGAGACAGTGATCCGTGGTGTAGTTCTATTCTTAAAGTAGATCTCTCCTTTAGAATAGAAGCTAGATATTCTGATTCTCCACGTGTATTTGTAAAAAGCAAAACTGGTGAGTCAGGATGATTTTTTTCTACATATTCAGCAATAAAATCTACGACATCAGTTATGGTTCCATCAATGTATTTGACTTCGACATCATATTTTCTTATTGAATTATCTTGAATTATTTTGCATTTTCTCTTTGTCCCAACAACAAACTTGGCAGATTCATTAGTATTTCCAATTGTTGCAGATAGGCCTACCCTAGTTATTGGAAACTTGGAATTAATCTGGAGTCTTTCCAGACTAAGAGAAAGTTGAGATCCTCGTTCATTTCCTAAAAGCTCATGTACTTCATCTATTACTATCCACTCAAGCTCCGAAAGAGCATTCAATAATTTCTGTTGTGTTAAAAGTATCATTATAGTTTCAGGAGTCGTAATGAGAACATCCGGAGGTGATTCTGTTATTTTTTTTCTAATTGCTTGAGTTGTATCACCATGTCGTATCTGTATAGTAAGATTTTCATTTTCTGCGTATTTGATTATTCTTCGAAAGACATCACGATTTAGTGCACGAAGCGGTGTAATGTATAATGCCTTTATTTTTCCAATTTTTTTTGAATTTGCAAGATGAGTAAAAATTGGAATCACTGAAGATTCGGTCTTACCAGAGCCAGTAGGAGCAACTATCAATGAATCTATTTTTCGATATACTACTGGAACTGCTTTTTTTTGAATATCAGTTAAATTTTCAAAACCTAGAGAACGGAATTTGTCTGTAAGGGAAAGATCAGCTAGTTGGTTCTGGTTCTTGACTCTGTCTTGTTCTAGCTCGTTCATATATCATAACGCCCACCAATCCAATTCCAAATAGAATTACTGTGATAATTGGTATAGAATCAAAAATGCCTGCCATGAGCGCCTTAGTAATTTACAGTGATAAATATCTTAAGGTGAATCTTCTAGTCCTGTCTGTGTAATTATATAATTAGTCATTTTCTTGCCATCAAATGATGGAAAAACTTGTGCCGTGTATTTTTGCCCAATCTTTTCTAGTTTGATTTTTTGATGTGTGAACATACTTATCGATCGATCCAAACTTTCTCTTTCTTCATCGTCTGATTTTCTAGTTATGTTAGTCACAACTACAGGAATCTGCCTTTTTATCATAACATATGCCAGTTTGTGCATATATTCCATAAATGCAACATGTTTTGCCAATGAGTTTGATTCCTTTGAATATTCAAAAGAAAATAGATCAGTAACATTATCTATTACAACGAGAGTTAAATTCTCAATTTCTAATATTTTGTCCACATAACTTAGTTGTTCTGCAGTATTTGTTATTCTTCCAATAATCATTTTATCAAGAAGTTTTTGATCCATTCCTTTTGCTTTAAGAAATTCAATCAATCTTTCTGGTCTAAAACTACCAGTGGCATCTTGATACAAAATCATTCCACCATGCGCTAGTGAGTTTACACAAATCTGTAGTAATAACTGTGTTTTACCTGATCCACTTGGACCATAGATATCAGTAATCAGTCCACCTCTTATGCCACCCCCAAGGAGTTCATCCAGCTTCTCAATTCCAGTTGTAATCATCAAATCTCTAATCTACAGAACACCACAAATTAAAGAATCTTAAACACTATTCAAGATCGGGAAGGCTTTTATTCCCGATCTCAGGCAGTGGTCAACAAGTGATTTATGTTTGTCGCAAGCGCAGCCAAAAAGACCGTTGACAACTTTACAGAAAGGTATTAACAAGAAAGTTACTGTTAGGCTGAAAAGCGAAATAGAATACAAAGGAAAAATGAATAACGTTGATTCGTATATGAATTTGATTATGACTGATGCTGAAGAAATAAGCAATGGTAAAGTGATTGCAAATTACGGTAGAGTTATTGTAAGAGGAAATAATGTTCTTTTCATCAGATTAGAAAATGAACTTTAAATAAACAGGTTTTTGAAAATGGGGCGAACTTACCTCTTTACGTCAGAATCAGTAACGGAAGGACATCCAGACAAAGTTTGTGATCAAATTTCTGATGCAATTTTAGACGAATTTCTAAAGCAGGATCCAGAATCAAGAGTTGCAGTTGAAACCTTGACTACAACTGGGATAGTAGTAGTTGCCGGTGAGGTGACCTCTAGAGCAAAATTCGATGTGCAGGATATAGTAAGAAAAACGTTACGTGAGATTGGTTATGATGATCCTCAGTTTGGTTTTGATGCAGATTCATGTAGTGTCCTAGTTTCGTTACATTCACAAAGTCCTGACATATCTCAAGGTGTTTCATCAACTGAAAACAAGGAACAAGGTGCGGGGGATCAAGGATTGATGTTTGGATATGCAACAAATGAGACTGAAGAAATGATGCCAATGCCAATAATGCTGGCTCATAAACTTACTAAGCGACTTGCAGAGGTTAGAAAAAGTAAACTTCTTCCTTGGGTAAGACCAGATGGAAAATCACAAGTAACAGTAGAATATGAAGACGGGAAACCAAAAAAAGTTGTGGCCATAGTAATAGCTACACAACACTCTCCAGAAATAAATAATGAACAAATAAAAAAAGAGATAATTGAAAAAGTAGTCAAACCAGTTTGTGGAAAGTATTGGCATGATAAAATCAAAGTTCATGTTAATCCAACTGGTCGATTTGTCATTGGTGGACCTCCTGGCGATGCAGGTCTTACAGGAAGAAAAATTATTGTAGATACCTATGGAGGAATGGGCAGACATGGCGGTGGAGCCTTTTCTGGAAAAGATCCATCAAAAGTAGACAGATCAGCATGTTACATGTGCAGATACATTGCAAAGAACATAGTAGCTGCTGGTTTAGCTGAAAGATGTGAAGTTCAAGTTGCATATGCAATAGGTGTTGCAGAACCTGTATCTTTAATGGTAAGTACATTTGATACTGGTAAGATTCCAGAGGAACAAATTGAAAATATAGTCAGAAAACACTTTGATATGAGACCTGCTGCAATAATATCTCAATTACAACTAAAACGTCCAATTTACAGGAAAACTGCATCCTATGGTCATTTTGGAAGAAATGAGTCCGAATTTAGTTGGGAAAAAACCGACAAGGCCGAAGTACTAAGAAAGGCAGCAGGTCTCTAAGACATCTTTGTATGTTTTAAATTCAATTCTAGACATACTTTTCAATTTTTTGTGATTTCCGACATAATCTCCTATTAAAATATTCAAATCATCTATACCAAAATCCGTTTTAGGATTATTTAATGCAGCATGATATGCATTCTCTAAATTGATATTCTTGATGGGAATTTTTTTCCCTTGAAGAAAATCTCTAATGTAATCATTGAATGTTACCATCTTTGGACCCACAAGATCAATAATTTTGTTTGAAAATTTTTTTTGTGTAATTGATTGGAAAACAACTTCTGCTACATCACCTACAAAAATTGGTTGTAATCTATATCTGCCTGAGCCGGGAACCATCATTTTTCCTTTTTTCATTTGTTTAAAAAGAAAATTAGACAATGAATCATCCTTACCTATTATGTACGACGCACGGAAAATTGTATAGTCTAAACCTGAATTAATAATTTCCTGCTCTGCTTGGAATTTAGAAATAAAATATCCAAATGTGGTATCTTTACTTACACCTAACCCACTAATGTAAATTATTTTTTTAATTTTAGCTTTTTTGCACAGCTTTATCACATTTTTTGTAATACCTACGTTTACTTTTTGGTAGTCAGAATCAACTGTTTGTTTTCCCTTACCAATAAAATGTAAAAGAGCAGAACATCCATACAGTTTTGAAGTGAGATAGTCTTCAGAAAGATCTTCTGATGTTACAACATCTCCAAAGATTATAGAAGATCCTTTGCCTTTACGTATAATCCCAACTACAGAAATTCCTTTTTTTGCTAATGCCTTTCCAACATTTTTGCCTACAAAACCATTTGCACCAGTTATTGCTACCTTTAGTGAATTTTTATGCTTCATATCTTGCAAAATGTATCCGACAAATTAATTTTAAAGGTATGGTAAGATAGTATTAGTTGAACACTGCTGATTGTTACCAAATTTTAGGGGTTCAAAAAGGCGTATCTCAAAAGGAGATAAAGAGTGCCTATAGAAGACTTTCACTAAAATATCATCCTGATAGAAATAAAGGCGAAAAAGATGATGAAAAATTCAAGCAAATTATAGAAGCTTATCAAATCCTCAAACTAGAAGAAAAAAAGAAAAGCAAAAGATCAGAAGTCGATATAGCCTATACCTATACTGAATTTTGGAAACAATATGATAAAAAAGTAACCGAGGAACAATTTAACAGAGTAAATTTTGCAGGCTTTCAGAATCCATTTGGTGTCAATGTGCCAGAAAGCTATAGTCATAATCAAGAAAAAGCACCTTCACAGATTTCTACGCATGTAATTTTGTATGTTGGCCTTGGTCTAGTAGCAGTGTGGATAATTCTCTCTGAGATTTTAAAGTAGTTTGATAAAGATTAATACATAAAAAAAATTAATTTCTTTTATGGAAAGTGAGGTAAAACTAAAAGGTAAACTTAGGACTGGTTTTACAACTGGAACATGTGCTACTGCTGGTGCAAAAGCAGGGATCTTATCAATCTTAAGTCAAAAAAAAATAGATATTATTGATATAACTTTACCCAAAAAATCTAAGATCCAAATTAAAATTTCAAATTGTCAATTTGATAAACATAGTGCAAGATGTTCAGTCATAAAAGATGGTGGAGATGATCCAGATGTTACACATGGTGCAGAAATAATTACACAGGTTTTACTTACTGACAAACCAAATCAAATAGAAATTGATGGCGGAGAAGGTGTAGGCAGAGTAACAAAACCAGGTCTTGGTCTTGAAATAAATTCTGCAGCAATAAATCCAACTCCAAAAAAGATGATAACTGAAAACATTCAAGAGATAGGAAAAGAAATTCTTGAAAAAAACGGTGTAAAGGTGATTGTCTCAGTTCCAAAAGGAAAGGAGCTTGCAACAAAAACTGATAACCCAAGACTTGGTATTATTGGAGGCATCTCAATTTTAGGCACAAGTGGAATTGTGATACCATATTCTACTGCCTCTTTTGCAGCTTCGATCAGACAGAGCCTTGATGTTACAGTTGCAATGGGAAACGATACTGTCGTATTAACAACAGGTGGGAGGAGCGAAGATTTTTCAAGAGAGATCATAAAACTTCCCGATCATTGTTTTGTACAGATGGGAGATTTTTCAGGATATACAGTTCAACAATGTGCAAAGCGACCAATCAAAAAAGCACATGTAGCAGGTTTTATTGGAAAGCTAACAAAAATGGCAATGGGAATAAAACAGACTCATGTCAAGGGCTCCAAAGTTGACATGCAGTTTCTATCAGAACTTGCACAAAAATGTAATACAAAAAATGAAACCATCGCAGAGATAAAAAAAGCAAATACTGCAAGACATGTCTATGAAATCGTCATAAAAGAAAATATTATAGGCTTTTTTGATACAGTTTGCTCAGAAGTTTATAATCAACTAAGAAAACATTCTGAAGCCAAGTTTGAACTTGATGTCATAATGTTTGATTTTGATGGTAAAATAATAGGAAGATATCCTAGATAGTAACAGATATCTTTAGTTCTAAAAAAATTTAACTCATGGAAAAAGTAGCCATACTTGCAATTACAAAAAATGGAATTTCTATTGCCTTATCTCTGAAGAAACAATTTCCTTCTTGGAAAATTTTTGCGCCATCCAAGTTTTCAAATACTAACTCACAAATAGACTGGTTTGAAGACTCTACTACAGCAAAAGTAGGAGATCTCTTCAAAACTCATGAAGCTCTCATATGCATATTCTCACTTGGTGCAGTGATTAGACTAGTAGCGCCTCACATGAAAGACAAAAAGACAGATCCTGCAGTAGTTGTCATTGACGACACTGGCAAGTTTGCAATAAGCACCCTCTCAGGACATTTGGGTGGTGCAAACCAGCTTACAGAAGATATTGCCAAGGTTTTGGATGCAACATCTGTAATCACTACTGCTGCAGATGTCAATAAAACAATTGCAGTTGATTTGGTTGGAAAAGAATTTGGCTGGAAAATAGATGACGATTCTACTGTAACCAGAGTTAGTGCATTTATGGTAAATGAAGAAAAAATCGGAGTATATCAAGATGCGGGCGAAAAGGATTGGTGGACCCCAAAAAAAGAATTTCCAAAGAATGTAACCATTTACAATAGCTTTGAAGAGTTGAAAAATTCTAATTCTAAAGGATACTTGATAATTTCTGATAAAGAAATCGAAGATAAGGAATTGTTAAAAAACGCTGTGGTATACAGACCAAAGACTTTGGTTGTTGGAGTAGGCCTACATTGGGACACTAGTAAAGACACAATCAAAGAAGGAGTAGAATTTTGTATGAAAAAATTTAATCTAAGCCCAAAATCAATTGCAAGATTTTCATCAATAAAAAAAGAATCAGATGTAGTAGGATTACAAGGACTTGCAAAGGAGTGGAACATTCTAGTGGATTATTTTGAAAAAGAGCAGCTTGCCCAAATTGCCATACCAAATCCATCAGAAACTGTGCAAGCCTTTGAGGGCACTCCGAGTGTTTCAGAAGCCTCAGCACTACGAAGCTCTGGCGGCAAACTAGTGGTTGAAAAGCAGAAATTTCCACCAAACTTAACTGTAGCAATAGCGAGAATCACAAAATGAAAAGAGGGTTATTACTAATAGATAGAGGTAGTAGAGAAGATGAGGTAAAGGACGAATTAAGATACATTTGCTCTAAAGTCAAAGAATTCGGAGGTTACCAATTCTCAGATTATTGCTTTTTGGAAGTGGTTCCACCCTTTATTGAGGAAGGTATGGAAAACTGCTTCAAACAAGACATAGATGCCTTGACAATTGTTCCATATTTTTTGTATCCAGGAAAAAAAGTCAAATTAGCAGTAAACAAGGCAATTGAAATGATATTAAAAAGTAAAATGAAGATCAAAATTGCAAAACCGATCACCTTACACAAATCCTTGCCAGATATTGTACATGCTAAAGTTGATGATATTATTGCAAAAAATAAAATCACATTTTCAAGAAAAGATATAGATGTATTACTTATTGGTCATGGAAGCAAGGATCCTAATGCAAAAACCTCGTTACAATATGTTGTTGACAGATTACGAAACTCATACCGAAATGTATCTCTCTGTTGGCTAGAAATAGAAGAGCCCAGCATCAAACAAGGAATAGATGTTTGTGTTAAAAACAATCCAAATGTATTGATCATTGTTCCATATTTTTTGCACAGAGGTGCACATGTCAAACGAGATATCTATGAGGATCTAAATCCAGCAATGGAAAAATCTGGAATTAAAAATATTTTCATAACAAAACATCTTGGTACCGATGTTAAATTGATAGATCTAGTTATAGAAAGAGCAAAGGAAGTTGAGAAATGATTACTCAAAAGGGCCAATCAATTGAGGACAAGAGCATGGAAATAATTGAAAATGAAATAGATTCTCATCCATATTCAAAAGACGAATGGCCAATAGTTAGAAGAGTAATTCATTCAACTGCAGATTTTGATTTTGCACGACAAAACATGATTGTTTTTCATAAAAATTCCATATCAAGCGGCATTAATGCCTTGAAAAATGGCTGCAATATTATAGTAGATGTAAATGGTGTCATCGGCGGATTAAACAAGGAAAATCTGAAGGAGTTTGGAAACAAGGCAATTTGTAACATATCTGAGCCAAAAATTGTAGAAGAAGCAAAAAAACTCAACAAGACACGTGCCCAGACATCTATGCGAATGGCTGCCTCAGAAATGAATGGCGGGGTGATTGCAATAGGCAATGCTCCCACAGCACTAGTAGAAGTGATTCAGATGATAAGGGAAAATGTGACACGGCCAGCTCTTGTGATTGGCATTCCAGTTGGTTTTGTATGTGCAGTAGAATCAAAAGAAGAGCTTCAAACAATTGACATACCATACATTACAAACAAGGGTCGCAAGGGAGGAAGTCCTTGTGCATCTGCAATAGTTAATGCGTTATTCAAGATCTTAAAAGAGAAAACAAAAGGTGTGCAATCAACGATTTGACAAGCTGAGAAAATAATATCATTCTAAAAGGCGGAAAGAATCACTACAACGTAAAATTCCTTCATAAATTATCTTTTATGATGTTTTATACAGTTTTGAACAAAATTTCTTGCAATGCCAGGTCGTGCAAAATGCATGTGCATATATGAAGCTAATGTGTTGTACTGCATTAAGCCATCTTTTTGGTTTTTTATACCAACACCAATGGAAAGATCATAGGCAAACTTGGAGTCCTGGGATACTGATTCTATCTCAGAAAAATGAAATTCATGTCCTTGGATTGTGTTTGAAGCCTTTGCAATAAGACAATCTTTTGTTATTCTAGCCTTGGTATAGTTTAATTTCAGTTTTTTTTGCATCTTTGTAGTAGCATCAAAAAGTCCTACCATCTTAAATTTCTTTGAACCATAATCAATGGATTTGGTAAGATACATCAATCCACCACATTCTGCATAAATTGGCATTCCAGACTCGGCTAATGTCTTGATGTTTTTTTGCATTCTAGAGTTTTTCTCAAGTGCACTGCCTATCACTTCTGGAAAGCCACCGCCAATATAGATTCCATCACATTCAGGCATCTTTGAATCAGATACAGGACTGAAAAACTCTATCTTTGCCCCCTCTTTTTTTAGGGCATCCAAATTATCTTGGTAGTAAAAATTGAAAGACTCGTCTAGTGCTACTGCAATTGTGGTTTTCTGTTTTGGATTTTTTTCTTTAGGAATCAAGCCAAAAGATGGAACCTTATTTCCAATCTGAATAATTTTCTCAATATTGATAAAACCTGACATTGTTTTTGCTATCTTTGATATCTTTGATTGAAGTTCTTTTTGCTCAGAGATTGGAATTAATCCAAGGTGTCTTGACTCCATGACAAGTTCAGGATTGCGTGGAATCACGCCTACAATAGGAATGTTCAATGAAGAAAGTGCCTGCCTGCAAAGATCTTCATGCTTTTTGCTGCCAATTTTGTTTAGAATAAAACCAGAAATTCTAGAATTTTTGTGAAATTTCGTAAACCCAAGTGCAGTTGCAGCAATTGATCGTGCAGTCTTGCTTGCATCCAAAACAAGAATTACTGGAGTTTTTAAAATAGACGCTACATGATGCGTACTGGAATAGTTCGAGTCGCCAGAAAATCCATCATAATAACCCATAACACCCTCAATTACAGAAAAGTCAGAATCAAAATTTTTTACAAAGCTTTTAACAACTCCACTAGAACCCATGAGCCACGGATCCAAGTTTCGCGCAGGTCTGCCAGATACAGAACTAAGATAACTAGGATCTATAAAGTCAGGTCCAACCTTGAATGATTGTACAGAATATCCCTTTTTTTTGATTCCATGAATTATTGCGCAGCTAATTGAGGTCTTGCCAACACCGCTTGTAGTTCCAGCAAGCACAATCCCGGGTATTTTCAATTCTCAACAATATTACGGAATTTTATTTAAATGGATGTTTACTGTTCAGATCTTATACTTTTTACCATATCAAATAGCTGCCTGACAGCTAGTTTCGGATGGTGTGTTGCAAGTTTGACCAAATTACCCATACTAAAGTCAGCTTTTACAAAATCCAAAAATTCTTCCGCTGAGAGCTCTTGGATTATAGAAATTTCCTTGTCCCATTCTTCATCAGATAGACCAAGCCATCTGCTTTGCACTTTGACTGCAGCTTTTATCTTGGATCCTATTGCCTTTTTCCAGTTTTCTTCGTATGGTTTTAGAGATTCTTTTGATGTATCATTTTTTAAAACTGCTTCTGCACCTACCTGACCTGCTACTCTTCCAAATTCTATTGCATATCGAATTCCTTCCAAGACAAGCGGATTTGCCTGCCCAGCCGCATCACCAACCAGTATGAGATTATCTGCAATAGTGGTATGTGTTAATCCTTCATTTGGAATTAGTCCATAATGAAATTCTATTGGAACAATTCTACCAAGATCTCCTATAGGACCTGGCTTTTTGTCAACTAGTTCAAGCAGTCTTTGAGTTGGATCAATTTGTGATTCTGGTTTTCCAACACCAACACCGATTCTTACTTTATTTTTTCCCAATGGAAATATCCAAGCATAACCGGCTGGAGAATATTGTTGTCCAACCATGAGATGCCATGTTTCTGGATCAATGTTATCAACATATGCTTCAAATTCTGCACCAACACCAAATCTTTTCCATTGTGATACAGTACCAGTATTTTTCCCAATTACCGAATAAAATCCGCTTGCATCTATTACAAGTTTTGAATGAAAAACAAGATCATCTTTTATTGATGTAGCCTTGACTCCCACCAACTTTCCATTCTCCTCAAGAATGTTAGTCACATTAGTTCTAACAAAAATATCTGCACCTACATTTGCTGCTTGATATGCAAGAAACTGATAAGTTTTTCTTACATCCAAGACTGCAGCTTGTGGTTCATTTCCTTTTATTGTTATATGGTTATTTGGTGAATAAAACGAATAATTTCTAATCGGATTATAACAATCAGACGGAATCCCAAAAGATTTTGCCTCCTTTATCCAAGTAACACCACTTGTTCTAACTGAATGCCCTATTGCTTCTTCTCGTTCAAGTACAGCTACATGTACACCTTTTTTTGCAGCTGACCATGCTACAGAAAGACCAGCGGGACCACCTCCTACTATAACAATATCAAAATCATATTCTCTTGTCAAACAATCAACATTTTTTCTTTGATGATTATAAACTACACATTTTCTGTTGCAAAATTATAGACAATTTTGATCCGAATCTTTTTAGTTCACACTTGAAACCAAAAATTGATGGGAAAAGATGGATTTGTAATAGTATACACAGGCAAAGGAAAGGGCAAAACAACGGCTGCGCTTGGAATGGCCTTACGGGCTGTGGGATATAATCACAAAATTTGCATGATCCAATTCATCAAAGGTTCTTGGCATTACGGAGAGATGACCTCATCAAAGAGGCTAGAGCCAGAGTTTGAATTAACTGCCATAGGCAAGGGCTTTGTTGGAATTATGGATGACAAAAGCCCAATCGAAGATCATAAAAAAATTTCTGATGAGGCTCTTCGCATAGCAAAAGAAAAGATTCAATCAAAAAAATATGATATCGTTATACTTGATGAGATAAACTATGCAATCAATCTAAATCTAGTAAAATTAGATGATGTTTTAGATTTAATAAAAATTAAACCACCTAAGTTGAATTTAGTTCTTACTGGAAATTACGCTAGAGATGAAATTATAGAAGTTGCAGATCTTGTTACAGAAATGAGAGAAATAAAACATCCTTTCAAAGCAGGTATTCGAGCCAAGAAAGGTATAGACTTCTAACCAGCAACATTAAATTACGTAACAAAAATTTGAAAAACTATGACCACAGCTGTACAAGAACTCCCAGAGGTTGGCGAAATTATTGTTGCTACAGTTACAAAAATTATGGATCAGGGAGCGTATGTCACTCTTGATGAATATAATAACATTCAGGGATTTTTACACATATCAGAAATTGCAACTGGCTGGATCAGACACGTAGAAAAGTTTCTCAAGACTGGAGAAAAAAAAGTCCTTTTAGTAAAACGAGTAAATACAGCAAGATCTGAAATTGATTTATCATTAAAACAAATTTCAAGTGATCAGAAAAAGAAAAAACTTCTTGAGTTAAAAAAGAAAGAAAAAGAAAAAGTCTTAATTGATAGTTTAAAAACTAAAGCAGAACTTTCACAAACAGAGGCTGAAAAAATAGAAGATGTTTTGATAAACAAATTTAATTCTGTTTATGATGCCTTTTCAGAGATAGTATCAAAAGGAATAGTTGTTCTTGACGGTCTTAATCTGTCTACTAAAGTGCTAAAAACTATAGAAGAAATAAGTTCAAAGATCCAAGTACCTCACGTCGAGATACGTGGCGTATTAGAAATCACATGTACCAAACCTAATGGCGTTGAAATCATAAAAAAAGCACTCCTTGATGCTGTTGAAAATAAAGGAGTCAATGTAGAAGTAATCTACATTGGGGCTCCAAAATACAGAGTGACTGTTTCTGCTCAAAATTTCAAGACAGCTGAAAAAGAACTAAAACCGATTCTTTCAGAAATTCAAGATGCCATAGAAAAGAAAGGCGGTACCTTCAAATTCACTAGGGAAGAATCAAAGAAAACACGTGAGGGATAAACATGCGATTTCAGATGCGTAAATGTCCTGACTGTAAACGATATACACTAAAAGAAGATTGCCCAAAATGCGGTAACAAAACTGTAACAGTTCATCCTGGAAAATATTCTCCAGATGATAAATATGCAAGATATAGAATTTCTGATCGTTACAAATAACTTATTTTGTATCTAACCAGTTGAGGATGTGTTTGTAGGAGATGTTGTAGATTGTGTCGCTTGAGATTGAATGATAACTTTACTCATACGTGCTTCTTCAGGATCTATTGGTTGGTCTGTAGCTGGATCTGTTTTAATCGCTCCAATTTTATCAACTACATCTTGTCCGGAAATCACTTGGCCGAATATTGTATATTTACCATCTAAATTCGGAGCATCACCAAGCATTATGAAAAATTGAGAGCTTGCACTGTTAATGCTAAGACCACGTGCCATTGATACCATGTATTTTACGTGCTTAAGAGTGCTAAATTCAGGTGGAATTGTATACCCTGCGTCACCTGTTCCCCAAGTATCACGTGAACCATTTTTCGTATTTGGGTCACCGCCTTGAATAACAAAACCTGGAATTATTCTGTGGAATATTGTTCCATCATAAAATCCAGATTTTGCAAGTTTTTCAAAGTTTGCTACAGTTTTTGGAGCAACATCATCTCTGAATTTAATGACAATGTTTCCATATTTTGTAGAAATGACACCTACATCGCTTGTTGGATTTACACTTGTGGGATTTACAGTCGTTGGATTTACAGTTGTAGAATTAACTTGAGGTGTTGGAATATTTGAATTACTTGTTTGCAGCACATAGTTTGGATTTATTTGATATAGTAGAACTCCTGAAATAATTCCAGAACTATTGCTATTAAGACTTGGTGATGAGTAGACAAGCTTTAATGGACCATTGCCATCTACCGGGTACTTGATTGTTTTAGAATAAACACCAATGTATCCAGATTGATAAGTGGCTGATTGTACATGAGTATTTGGATCAAAATAAGTCACTGGTGTAAATGGAAACATTTTTCCTAACAAAGTGTTTTGCCAAAAATAATCGGTTGGCGTAAATTGATCATCTTGGAGAAACTTTGACGAATCTTCCCCTGCAATTCTCATAAACCACTGTTTTTTACTTTCATCTCCACCGCCTCCAAGCACGTAAAGTTGTTGTCCATTTGAAGAAAATTCTTGTCCTACTACATATACAAGAACATAATTAGCACCCCAATCATGAAGCATTCTCCATGCTTCATCAGGAGAGCTTAGGAATATTTTTGCTATCTTAGCAATTGTGTTTGTATCAAGAGTGGCATTATCTGCAAGTGTTGTTCTTCCCCCTAATGTTTGAATCCAATAACCATAATCCCACCATGATGCAATAACAGAATTTGGCGGTGTATTATTTTTTATCCAGTCCAAAGTTGCTGGCCAGTCATTAGTAGAAATTGCATAATTAGAGCCACCATTAAGAATCGTAGGAGGAGATTTAGTTACTGAGATCCAGTTTCCGTTTGCTGGATAAATAGTTGGTACTAAAAGTAAAGCTACTATAATGACTACATAAGAGATACTTGCAAACATTCCTAAAGCATATGTTGATTTTTTACCTTGTGTTGTTCCTTTCTTTGAATTATCAGATATTTTTCCTTGTGTTCCTTTTTTTGAGATTTCAGGTGGTTTTACTTGTGTTCGTTTCTTTAAGATTTCAGATGTAATTACAGCTAACCCAATTGATGCAAGTATAATGACAGAAGTAGCAGTTAGAAGATCTAATCTTGCAAAAGTTCCTCCTGCATAAGCTCCAACAATGCCAATAATTAGAGCAAAGACAGTCATTTCATTTTTAATTCCTATTGGTAAAGGATTTTGATTCTCAGATCTTTTTCTAAAAATAAGCCAAATTCCCAAGCCAGCAAATAACATCAGAGTTGAAAAATAGGTAAAGTTTTGAATAAGATTTGGCGTAGCATGTTCTGCAACAGAATCAACCAAAGCATCCTGAGATGTAAGGAATGGATTTATTGCATTAAGATAACGAAAGCTTGGTGCATGAAGAATATTTGATGAAATTATTGCAACGCCAGCTATAATAGATCCTCCTAAAATTGCCAAACTATTACGTAATGCTGTTCCTTCCCTGCTAAATTTTTGAATAAATATCATTGCAACAAGAAATATTGTTGGTCCGATAAGTGCAAATCCACGTATTCCTAATACAAAACTGATTCCAGGTCTTGCAAATCCACCCGAAACCGCCAATGTCGCAGCAACAAAGAGAGGTATGGCCCATAGCAAGAATTTGTGATCTTTTCTAAAAAATGGAAGAGCAATAATGAATAATGCTAACGGCATAAGGAAGAATTCAATACCACCCCATGAAGCAAAACCAATAGCTAAAAACAAGCCTCCACCAATTAATTTTCCAAAAGCAATCTTACGGTTTTGCGATTTTAATCCGCTAAGAAACAGGTAAAGACCTAATAGACCATAAAAAAGTCCAAGAGGTTCTGATTTGAACCATCCTATTGTTCCTCGTACTATTATTGGTGGAGATATTGCAAAGAATAATGATGCAAAAAGACCAGCTGTTGTACCTCCCATAACTCTTACAAGTGCAAATACGATAATGGCTGTGAGTGAACCAAAAACAACAGGAAATATTATTGTAAAATCATAAAGACTGGAACCAGCACCAAAAATTTTGTATAAAAACGCTGCTGTAAAATGCAAAGGAACTTGAGATGTTGAATATACATCTCTACCATTTGGGTACCAGCTCATGGTATCATGCCAGTGAACGTAAGCGTTTACACCGTGATCTAAAAGATATTGTGTTGCTCTAAAGTTAAAGAAAGGATCAAATTCATTTAATTGAAAACCATAGTCAGCTGCTTGTGAACGTACCATAACAGAAATTGAAAATGAAATTGCAAGAATTCCAATGATCAGAAGATGGTGTAGATGAAACTCAAAAGTTCCAACTTTAAATAATTTGAGGTTTGAAATCAACTAAAATGTGTGAAATTTACTCTGCTTATTACTCTTTTGTAAGAATGTGTACATCACATGACTTTACTGTATCTTTGAATTCTTTTGCATCAACATCACTACCAACTAATGTGCCATAATGCATTGGAATCGCTATCTTTGGTTTTATTTTTTCTACTGCTTTTGCAGCCTCCTTTGCAGTCATAACATAAGTTCCACTTACCGGAATAAATAGAATATCTGGTTTTAGATCATTCATTTCTGGAATAAGATCCGAATCTCCTGTATGATAGATTGATGTTTCACCTATACTTATAACATAACCAATTTTGTTGTCTTCCTTTGGATGAAATGGTTTGTTAGTATCTGGATTAATCTTATCAATGTTGTATGCAGGAACAGCTTTGATTTTGATATTGTATATTATTTTTTCTTGTCCTGGACTAATACCTATTTTTTCTTTTGAAGGAATTTTAGTAAGTTGTTCAATACATTCTTTTGCAGCAACAATTATAGTATTATCAGATGAGATTTTTTTTAGATCATCTAAACTCATATGATCAAAATGATTATGTGAAATTAATATAATATCTGGATGAATAGATCTAGATAATTTGTATGGATCTATACATATGGTAATTGATTTTTCTAGTGTAAATGTGTCATGACCATACCATTTTATTTTAATTCCTTTGTATTCAAACATGTTTTAGACAATAATTTTTGCTAGAGTTAAATCTTACTCGGTTCAAGAACAATTTTATCATTAGATAGAGAAATGATAGAGCCAAAATTTCTTATTCTTTTTTTCAATTCCACGTCTACCGTTGCTATGATTCCATGATGTTTTTTTACATATAATACCAAAGCATCATCTACATCATTTCCTGAAATTGAAATTTTTTTAAAATTTTTTATTATTTCTAATGCATTAATAGCGGAAGTTTTTTTTTAAGATTCATATCTTTTGAAAGTCTTTCAAGTTCATTTATAACCATATCAGGAATGATAAATTCGATTGCTCCAATCTCGGTATCAAGATTTGAAATATTTTTGACATTTTTTGATGCAAGAATCATTAAAAAACTAGTGTCACAGACAACTTCAACCAACTACAACACCTGCTCCAATTAATCTCCATCTTTCTTGAATTCTTCTACTTATCGCTACCCTACCTTTTTCAAATAGGCAGACTGGTCTTCTGAATTGTACATCTATTCTTTCGCCTCTTACACTGGTTACTTTTGAAAGAACTGGGGCAGTTCCTACACTAAGTCTTAATGATTCACCTACTTGTACAGATGAAACTTTTATTTCATCAGCTGAGCCTACAGCAGTATCAAAGAGGTTTATCTCTAGTTTTGCAATAGAAGAATTTTCTGGTAATGTATTTGGTTTTCCAATAACAGAACCAATAAGTGAATCACTTCGTGTCATTGATGGATCAAGTTTTGTACCTATTGCAACTAAACCACCAGGTTTGACTTCATCTACAAGTCCCGCACCAGTTCCAAGAGAAGAGATCTCTGTAATGATTGGTTCATAGCTACCATTTTTCTCATTGGCAAGACCAGGTTTTATCTCAATTTCATCTCCTACTTTGAAGTATCCCTGAATCACACTTCCTCCTATAACACCGCCTTTTATGCTCTTTATTTTAGTACCAGGTTTGTTAACATCAAATGAACGTAACACATGCATTACGGTTGGTTTTGACTCATCTCTTTTAGGAGTCTCAATTGTAGATTCTATGGCACCAATTAATGCATCAATGTTAAGTTTTGATTGTGCCGAGATTGGAATTATCGGTGCTTTTATAGCATTAGTGCCTTTAACAAATTTCACAATATCAGAATAGTTTGTCATTGCATCTTCGTATGAAACTAGATCTGCTTTATTTTGTGCAATCACGATTTGTTGAATTCCAAGTGTCTGTAGTGCAAGTAGATGTTCTTTAGTTTGTGGTTGTGGCACCTTTTCATTTGCTGCTATTACCAGTAAGGCACCATCAATAAGAGCTGAGCCTGAAAGCATGTTTGCCATTAAACTTTCATGACCTGGACTATCCACAAAACTTACTACCCTTGTTAATTCACTTTCCTTTCCGCAGTTATTGCATTTTGGTGTAACCGAATATCCTAAAGGAGGTTGACAGTTTTTACATTTGTAAAATGCTGCATCAGCATAACCAACTCTAATAGTAATTCCACGTTTTAGTTCCTCGCTATGTGCACTAGTCCAAATGCCAGTAAGAGCTTGGATAAGTGTTGTCTTTCCATGATCTACATGCCCAGCAGTACCGATGTTAACGCATGGTTGATGTCCATATTTTTTAATATACCAATCAGGAAGTGTTTCTTTCCAATGCACACTCAAGTTTTAAAAATCGCCTATGTTAACTTATGCCTTTTTTGGTTTATCTGCTGTTTCCTTTTTTTCTTCAGTTGGAGCTGGTGCGGCTTCATCAATTTTTAATTCGCCATCTAAGGAGCAGTTTATCTGATATGCCTCCTCAGTAATGGTATTTCCTCTAATAAGTTTACGAAAACGTTGTCCCTTTTCAGCATCGCGCAAACCAACCCCTTTTGATAATAGGATATATTTTCGTGCTCCACCATGAATATCTTCTCTCAATGGAACTCCAGATTTATCACTTCCACCAGTAATTCGGATCTTACCAGCTTGACCTACAATTGCTGCATCTAATTCATTTCCTATTTGCAGACCTAAAAGTGGATTTGCATCTTTTTCTTTCAGTTCTCTTGTGATGGATTTTCCTTTTTTATCAGATATTGTAAGCTTAAATGTTGCCAAGTATTTTAAAAAAGTCTTTACACTATTAATTAATCTTTGTACCTAAATCTTTTAAAATTATGAAATACAAAACTATACAATGAAAGAAGAAATCAAATGTCCCAAGTGTGAAAATATAATGATCTCAATGCAGGCATGTCATATGATTTGTACAAATTGTGGAGCGCATCTTGATTGTTCTGACAAAGGTTCGTTTTGGTAATTTAAAATCCAGTTCTATCAGGGTTAAAATTTTCTACCATGCCACCAACTCTTTCTTTCATTAATTTCAAATAATCATCATAATTTGCTTCGAATCCACAATGAGGACATTTTACATTTGTTATCTCATCATCAAGTACGGCTACTTTGTCGCACTCTGGACATTTTGCATCCATGTATATTTTTTGTAATTAAACTATATAATGTTAGGTCTTAAATCTGGATTGGCGGAGTTAGTCCAGCCCGGCACGACGTCAGCTTCCCAAGCTGAAGGTCGCGGGTTCAAATCCCGCACTCCGCATTTAATTTTAACCAAAAATGGTATGCAATATATTAATGGCAATAATTCTCATTTGTATATCTCAAAAGATCTTGTAAAGATATTGTATTCTATTTTGTTGTAAGTAATAGAATTGCTCTTGCAAGATCTCCTTTAGCCTCTATGAGAGCATTATTTGCAGCTTCTTGAGAAACGTTAGCTTGTTGAGCTACAAGCATGATATCTTCTTGGCTAAATACTGGTATTTCGAGCTCCCTTTCTTCATAACTTTCTGCTATCACTTGAAATATAGAATTGTCTTTTGCCTTCATTTCAGATACAGATGGTTTTATTATTATGATTTCTTTTTTGTCAGTTTTGATGATTACCTCTTGTACATTGGAAATTTCTTTCATTTCCAGACCCATCTTGTCTAGCATTCTGCGCATTTCACGATTTCCGCCACGCATCATATGTAATCAATTGGTTAGTCTGGACTTTTTAAACTATCTCTGACTTTGATTGCTACCCCTCGTTTTAGAGACTTCATCATTCTAGAAGAGAGGATTGCTCTTCCTACTGCAATTACTGTACCTTTGTAAAGAATAGGCACGTCAGCCCCGATCAAGATGTTCTTACCACACCATATAACGTGTTTACAGAAAACAGAACTACCATTTTCCACAAAAGGTTTGGAATCATCATCTACTTCAAGACAGTTTTCTCTAAATTTCTTACTTTTTAGTAGCAATTGTGCAAAGTAAGGTGTGATTGCAAGCCCTCCATCTATTCGCAAAGTACAAAGAAGTTTTTCATTTTTGTAGACATGCTGTATTCTTCCTGTTCTTTTTGAGTAAGTAATTTTGATTTCTTTTGGGAGATGTTTTGAAACTCCAATCCCAAATAGTGCATCCAAAGTATGTTTAATTTTAAGAGTCGAATCCAATGTTAACATAATCAAGTTTTGGGTTCTAATTGTTTTTGCACGCCAAGTATTACTATATAGTAATTTTGAATAACTATATAGAATGGCAAACACTATGCGAGGTATGGGAACTAATGAAGAAATGCGCAAGATACAGTTCACAGGAAAATCATCATACATTGTTTCATTACCAAAACAGTGGATAATTGACATGGGTCTAAAACAAGGTGATCAAGTTACAGTTTTAAGACAAGGTACAACGACATTACAAATCACACCACTAAAACATCATACAAAATCAATTAACACCGAGGAAGCAACATTTGAAATAAAACCAGAGGATAAAAGCTCGGCAATTGTTCGAAAACTTATTTCACTTTACTTACTTGGTTTTAGCACCGTAAATGTAAAACCAAAGTCAGGAAGATTAAAACCAGATCAACGAAATGCAGTAAAAGACGCAGTAAAAGGAATTCTAATGGGAACTGAAATCATTGCAGATTCTATAGAAGGTATTACCATCCAGGTATTGATAAATTTGTTTGAGCTTTCAGTAGATGGAGCGTTAAAACGGATGCTTATCATTGCAAAATCCATGCAAAATGATGCGTTGTTGGCACATGAAGAAGCAAATTTTGATTTGGCAAAAGAAGTGATAAACAGTGATGACGAAGTAGATAGGTTTAGTTTTTATATCATACGACAACTCAAGATTGCAATTCAAAACGAACACATGTTAAAAGACATGGGTATTGAAAATGCTAGAAGTTGTCTAGGATACAGACTTATTGTTAAGAACATAGAGCGTGTGGGGGATCATGCTACTGCTATAGTCAAAGACCTTCTGGAATTTAAAAAACCAATCAAAAAATCTGTACTGGATACTATTCACGAAATGAATAATTTTGCACTATCTGTGCTTGATGATGCCTGCTTATCACTATTCAAGAGAGATTTTGTCCAAGCAGAACTCACTGTAGAAAGAACCGGTGATATTACAAAATATGAAAAAAAGATGCTAGAGAGTACCAAATCATTAAGAGATGATGAGGAAATCTACAGGGTAAGAAGAATGGGTGAAAATATCAGAAGAATTTCAGAGTATGCAAGCGATATTGCAGAAATTGTCATGAATATGACTATAGAAAAAACACTGCGAAAGCAATAAGATACGAATCCACATCTTTTATGGTAATGAAAGATTCTGCAATTCTTATTACATATGACAGAGCAGATGACGTAAAGGAAGCACTTGCTCTCTGTGATACAGCAGGATATCAGGTTATTAAAATAATCAAACACAAATATCTTAACAAGTCAAAATACGGTCTTGGAGAAGGTAAGGTTGAAGAATTAAAAGAATTTGTTAGTTCAAAAAAACCGGATGTCATCATATTTGATGAAATACTCAAACCCAGTCAGAATTATAATCTAGCATCGAAATTAAAGACAAACATTTTGGACAGAGAGGCTTTGATTCTTGAAATATTTGAGCGTAATGCAACAAGTGCAGAATCGAAATTACAAATAAAGATGGCAGAATTAAGATATGAAATGTCACGAGCAAAAGAAAAAGTACGATTGGCAAAGATGGGAGAACAACCAGGATTCATGGGGATTGGTAAATTCGAAGTAGATGTCTATACCAATGACATAAAAAATAGAATGACCAACATTAAATCCAAGCTTGTAAAAGCTGGAAAACAACGCGCGCTACACAGACAGGGCAGAGACAGAGTTGGATTCAAGATAATTTCTTTAGCTGGTTACACATCAGCTGGAAAGACAACTCTTTTTAATACATTAACGGGTGAAACACGAGAAGAAAATCCAAAGCTATTCACAACCCTTTCTACAACAACACGAAAAATAAAGATCACCGAAAATGATGTTTTAATTTCAGATACTGTTGGGTTCATTAGTAACCTTCCCGCATATATGATAGAGGCTTTCAAATCAACACTTGAAGAGCTTACCTACACTAATGCAGTAATACTTGTAATTGACATAAGCGATCCAATTTTGGAATTACAAAAGAAATTTCGGAGTTGCATGCGAGTATTAGAAGAACTTGGTGTAGATTATAACAAGATAATTTTCGCATTAAACAAATCAGACTTGACATCACATGATGAAATTCTGTCAAAAGTTGACATTCTTGGATTAAAAGAAAACAAAAAATGGCTATACATCTCAGCAGTAACTGGCAAAAACTTAGATCAATTAAAGGAACTTTTGTCGCTTGTTTTAAAAAATGAACCTGCGATAAAGAAAAAAAATGAAATCATAAAAAAAGAAATTGAGATAAATTATGAAGATTGAAGTTCTCAGAATAGGCCAGAGACTCGTACGTGATGATAGAGTAACAACGCATGTCGCTCTTGTTTCAAGAGCCTTTGGAGCAACAAAAATCATAATGCAAGAAGTCAATCCTGACATCAAAGATACAATATCGGAAATCAATAGAGTTTGGGGAGGTGATTTTGAGGTCGAAATAATAGATAATTGGAAAAAAATGCTGAAATCAAAAAAGAATCAATCTTTCAAAATTGTACACCTAACGATGTATGGTGAAATCATTAATTCTGTTATTGATGAGATCAGAAAAGAGGAACAAATTCTTGTTGTTGTTGGGGCAGAAAAGGTACCTAGGGAAGTATACGATATTGCAGACTATAATGTAGCAATAGGTAATCAACCTCATTCTGAAATAAGTGCACTGGCAGTTTTACTTGATAGAGTCCTAGATGGAAGGCAGTTCTTAAAAAAACATGTAAATGCACAACGAGAAATTATTCCTACAAAAAAGGGAAAAAAAGTATTAGATAAAACAATTGATTAAATATAGAATCTAAATCAATGACGACAATGACTAATGAGCACGAAGATCCTTTTATAAAAATAACCGCTTTAATTGGCGGTGACGAATATCTAAAAGTTGCACGTTCTCTTTTAAATACGGAAGATGCTACAGATGAAGAAATTGCAAGTTCTACAGGTCTTAGAATTAACATAGTAAGAAAGGTGCTGTACGATCTTTTTGGAAAAGCTCTGATAACTGGCATTAGAGTGAAGGATGAGAAAAAAGGCTGGTTTGTCTACAGGTGGAGAGCAAGAAAAGATGAAGTTGATAATTTTATTGAAAATCAGAAAAAGAAAATCGTTGAAAGGTTACAACAAAGACTAGATTATGAAAACTCGGCTGAATTCTATCATTGTGGAACAGAAGACTGTCAAAAGTTGACATTTGAAAAAGCGTTGGATCTATCTTTTAAATGTCCAACATGTGGAAAGCTTGTCAATATAACTAAAAATGAAAAGCTCAAGAAATCATTACAAGCTAAGGTAGATCAGCTACGAGAAGATCTTAAACATTAAATTGTATAATGTAATACAAGTTCATTTTTCACTCTACTGATTTTCTTTAGTGTTAACAAAGGTGCATTTGAAATTTTATCAAATCCTTTTCCTTGAAATAATGAAACTGCATTACTACCTCCTAGAACATACGGAGTAATTGTAACAATGATCTCATCAACAAATCCATCTTTTATGAAAGACCAATTAGTTAATCCACCTCCTTCTACAAGAAGACTCTTTATGTTTTTCTTTCTTAAGATATGTAATAGTTTTTTAAGATTAATTTTATTTTGTCCACATTTTATTACGTCAAGCCCTTCTCTTTCTAAACGAATAATATTTTTTTGAGTTATTTTTTCTGATACTGCTATTATTGTGGGGATTGTTTTACAAGTTTTAATTATTTTTGAAGTAGACTTTATTGAGCCCGTAGAATCTAAAATTATACGTATTGGATTCTTTCCTCTCACATACTTTACTGTCAACAGGGGATCGTCAATCATTACAGTATGTTTTCCTACGAGTATTGCATCCACACTTGCCCTAAGTTTATGAACTCGTATCAGATCTTCTTTTGAAGAGAGTTTAGAGTTACCAGTTCTCGTTGCTATTTTTCCATCCATACTCATTGCTGCACTAAGTATCACATGTGGTCTAGATTTTACCATCTACTATTTTGCCTCCAAACATTACTGCTTTTATGGTTGTTTCAGATGCTCTATGCACAATAGAAGCATGAGGATTATGCATTGGTTCTAAATCAATAGCATGTTTATTGATAAAAATGCAATCAGCCAAGCTATTAGATTGGATTGTACCCATGTTCTTTTGTTGAAGCATTTTTGCGGCATTTACCGTAGCCATCTTGAGTATAGATTTCGGATTTAGTCTAGTTTTTTGTAATCCCATAGAGACTTTCCAAAGATAATCCATTTCTCTAAACATGTCAGGTGAGTTTATCATTACATTATCTGTTCCTATGGTTAAATTGCAACCACTTTTCATCATCAGATTCACGTCAGGAATTCCTTCAGCAAGCGCAGCATTTGCACGTGGACACACAACAATACTGGTATCATTTTTTGATGCAAGTATTAGATCTTTTTTTGATGCATGTGTCATATGAACTAGAAAATTTGGTTTAAGCAATAAAGCACGTTGAGTTTCGGTTTTTGCAGTTATCTTTTTAGAAATCATGCAGCTTTCTAATGTTTCAGCTGAATGAATAGCCCTAATTTTTGACACTTGAGAATAAAATCTTAATACAGAATCACTAAACTCGTTGGTACCACTTACACCAATTCCATCACATTTCTTTAATAGATCACTAAGCTCCTTTTTTTTTGATTCAGGTAATGAAGTATTTTTTTTAATTGATTTTAAATCTTGGTAGTAATTTATTCTACCAAGAATTATGGATCTAATTGGAAGTCCTTTGGTCGCATTACGTAAAAGTTTAATTCCATCTAAACCCCCCTCTCTAAAATCAACGAAAGTTGTAATTCCCTTTTTTATCATTGAAAGACAGGAATTTCTGATAAAACTTGTTAGATGTGATGTCGTAGAATTTGCTAGAATTTTTTGTTTAATACCTATAATTGGATGAATTTTTTCTTCTACCCCAAAATCTAGACCTACATCTTTTCCTATTGAATCACCAACGTGAGTATGTGCATTAATGAATCCAGGAATCATGAGCAGTCCTTCACAATCATAGACGTCTTCTTTCTTGTCTGGTTTTAGATTCGTGCCTATTGCCTTTACAAATTGGCCAGAAATACGGATGTTTGTACTATTAATATAATCTAAATCATTTCCGTAAAGAATACTGACATTTTTTATCAGCATGTTAGCTCAAGTACTCGCTGCTGATTTTTACCAGAATCTCTGAGTTCTCTAATAGTATCAAGAGATTTTGTTGCAAGTTTAGCAGCTTCTCGTGCAGTATTTGCAGTTCCAATTCCACAGTTTAATGCAATACCATGTTTTTCTTTCATCAAGTTCAAGAATTTTACAGCATGATCCTTTCCATCACCTGAAGTAATTATCATAAAGTTGTCTCCGCCCATAAAGAATGTAAGGCAGTTTTTTGTTAAGAAAAATTCCGACATTTCTGAATATAATTTGAACATAAGTGACGAAATCTCATATGGTGATTTTTTTGCTGAAATAGATGTAGAACCATCTACATCCATATGCATTATCTGCACTAATTGTTCTGCCTTACCATTTACATAACCAAAAATGTTATGTTCCTTCTCTAAAATTATTTTAGACTTTCTTGCTTTGTCCGCATTCAGATTAGCTTCAAATGGAGAATCACCATATCCTATGGTCATAGAAAGTTGTAGATCAAATGATTTTGCTAATTTTTTTTGAATTTCAATATGATCATCTAGAGACAAACCATTTGTAACTGCAAAAAGCTCATCAAATCTATTAGAAAATACAAGACAGTTTTTTTCTGAAAAAAGATTTTGTATTTCGTTATAAATGGAAGATTGAAGCATTTGTAATTTGTGTTCTCTATCGCTGCCCAAGGTAAGTGTCCACGGTCCATATCCTGTGATTTTGATTATGGTAAGTTGAATCATCTCATATCCTCCTTAACTGTTCAGCTATCTTTCCTACAGCTTCTACAGCTCTCTCTGCTACAGGCCTTATTCGTGCCTGTGCTTGCCTATCTGACATGCCTGGGCCTGTTATACCTAAGGTTACTGGTTTTTGGTATTTTATAGAAAGTTCTGTTATGGCTCTAACTGTAGCATTTGTAATAAGTTCATCATGTTTTGTTTGTCCTTTTATTACAGCTCCAAGGGTTACTACTGCATCTATTTCCTTTTTTTTCAACAAGGAATCAATTACAATTGGCATATCAAATACGCCCGGAACTTTGCAAATGTATTTTATGTTTAGTTTAAGATCTTTTGCTTTTCCAACTGCTACGTCAAGCATTTTAGAAGTGATTTCATCATTAAATTCTGAAACAACAATTGCAATGTTCAAAGTTAATGCTCCTTGACAAATTTTACAAGATCATTACCATCAAAATAGGGAATTGCATTTTCTTTCGCATATTTTTTAGCTTTTTCAATTGAAAGAGCTGTATGTGTTTCAGAATCAAGCATTTCACATATTGCTGCAGCAGGACATAAACCGGCAAGATTAGTCATATAGACGGACATTTCAGTATGACCCAATCTATCTGATAACAATCTTTCGGATGCAATCAAAAGAGGCACATGTCCTGGTGTCTTAAATGAAGAAACGAAAATTTCTTTTTTGTTTCCATTTGTATTTTTGTAAAGATTTGCCATTTCGTTTATGGTTAACGCTCTATCACGATCTGTTATACCAGTATATGTTTGTGTATGATTTATAGAAATAGAAAATGATGGTTTGTCACCATATGGCGCGGTTCCCATAATCATTTTTTTTGATTGATTATCAATGTTTTGTGCATTAGAAAGTATATCATGCATATAATTTAGTCCCAGAGTTTTTGCAAAAGAATGATCTACGGATAAGCATATCAGACCACCAGCATCTTGACGCATTTTTGAGATATGTTCTGGTGTCACAAATTCTGCTGCAACTACCATATCTACCTCATTTTCACGCTTGTTTGCATCATGAAGTAAAACGAACCCACCTTTACGTAGGGAGGAAATTGCCTCTTCAAAGGACATAATTAAGAAGCTTGTTGTAATGATTATAAATCTTACTACAAAAGTGGTTGTTACCACAAAAGTAGTAAACAACTAATCTTTAGAAATTGCGTATTTTCCCAGTATGTCAGTTTCAATATTAACTTTATCGCCAATTTTTTTTGAACCAAGATTTGTAATTTTCATTGTATGTGGAATTATACAAATAGAAATTTTATTTTTGAGCACATCAATAAGTGTCAAGCTTATTCCGTCAACTGTAATTGATCCTTTTTTTACTACAAATCTAGCTAAATCTTTAGGAAGTTCAATCCAGAATTTGATTTCTTTTGATAGTTTTTCTATTTTTATAATTTTACCAGTACCATCAATATGTCCAAGTACAAAATGACCTTCCATTCTTTCGCCAACTTTCAAGCTACGTTCAATGTTTACTTTGTCTCCTGATTTTATCATTCCTAGATTTGTTTTCTTCAAAGTTTCACCAATTATTTCAAATTCAGCTTGTTTTTTTGAAATATGTGTAGCCGTAAGGCAGACTCCATTTATTGCAACACTATCACCTATCTGAAGACCTTTTGCAAGATTTCCTAAATCTATTCCCATTTTTGCTGCGCTACGATTTTGTGTTTTAATATCAAATTTCTTAACAATTCCCTGTCCCTCTATTATACCAGTAAACACTTGATTGATTGTGTTTATTAGATATAAAATGATTTAGAGTGAGATATTTATGGAATCAAGTAATGCCTTTGCTCTCTTGAAGTGAACTTCATCAATCATTTTTCCTTCTACTTTAGTTGCTCCTTTGTTTTTCTTTGTAGAATCTATATATGTTTGGCATACCTTTTTTGCCCACTCTATTTCGGCTTGGGTTGGATAGAATATTTTATGTACTGTAGGAATTTGATTAGGATGAATAATGCTTTTTCCTACGTAACCAAAATTTCGTCCAATTATACAATCTTCTTCTAGACCATTCTCATCATTAAGATCCTGCCAAATTGCATCTATCACGTGTTTTCCTGCAGCTCTTGCATCTACAGGAATTTTTGCTCTTGCATATTTTGCACCCTCTGGTTGTTTTGTATACTCAATACCAAGATCGTTTAGCAGATCAAATACACCAAAGACAAGAACAGATATTCTATTGCTTGATGATGCTATATGGTATGTATTTACAACTCCTTCTGCAGACTCTATTGATGGTATAATTTCAATTGGTTTTAGTTTACGTTTTTTTTCTAAACTAACAAGTATTTTTATAATTTTTTTTAATTCAGCTACGTTATTTACTTTGGGAATAACTATGCCATCAATTCCTTTTTGAACTATCTTTGACAAATCTTGTGGAATGATTCCAGAAGCAGGTGAGTTTGTCCTTACATAAACTTCAGCTTTGTATTCAGAACGTTTGCCAAGGGCTTCTTTGATTAGGTTTCTAGCAGACTCCTTTTCTTCGTTAGGGACTGAATCTTCTAAATCAAAACATACGATATCTGCTGAAAGAGTTTTAGCCTTTTCTAAAAATCTGGAATTATTGCCTGGTACAAAAATAAGACTGCGTAAAAGTCTTGTCATATAGAGATTAGTTTATGGTTTCAGTAAGATTTTGCCAACAAGACCTTTACCTGTTACCATTTTTGTATGGGCCTCAGCAGCGTTTTCAAAGCTAAACACAGAATCTATAGTAGCCTTAATTTTCTTTTTACCCATCCAGTACAAACCTTGTTCTAATTCTGCTTTGGTTCCTTGTGTTGAACCAAGAATATTAGTGCCCTTAAAGAAGATGTGTCGTAAATCCGTCTTTGCATCATAACCTGTGGTTGCACCACATGTTACTAGCGTTCCACCATATTTTAGCAAGGTAAGTTGTGAGTTCCAATGAGTTTGACCAATGTGATCAAATGATATATCTATGCCACCAAATGGTTTTGCAATTTGTCTAACTTCTTTACTCCAATCCTCTTTTCTGTGATCCACTGCAAAATCAGCACCAATCTGTTTTAGCTTGTCTAATTTGTCTCCGCTTGCTGTAGAAATAACGGTACAATTGTAAAGTTTTGCAATTTGGATTCCAAAACTACCAACACCAGAACCACCACCCATGATTAAGACAGTCTGTCCTGGTCGTATCTTTGCTCTTCCAACCAGCATGTGCCATGCCGTAAGTAATGTCATCGATGCAGCTGCTGCTTCATCAAAGCTTACACCATCAGGAATTTTTGCAATGTTTACTTCTGGAAGATGAGTTATCTCTGAAAAAGCTCCCCATAATGGACCTGTTTGAAATCCCCAAATTGTTCTTTGAAGACAATCAAATTCACGACCATCTGTACATGCTTCACATACCCTACATGACATGTTAGAGTGTGAAACAACTCTATCTCCAACTTTGAAATTCTTTACGTCTTCTCCAACTGCAATTACTTCACCAGCAGCATCAGAACCTGAAATGTGAGGTAATGGTACTGGAATTGGTACTCCCCTCATTCCCCAAATATCATTATAATTTAATGCTGCAGCTTTTACTTTGAAAACTACTTCGTTTGATTTTGGTTTTGGATCAGCTACATCCTTAACTTGTAGAATTGATTTGTAATCATCGTTTGGAGCATACTTTTCATAAACTACTGCTTTCATAGATGGTTTCGCCTAATTTACCCCTAATATATTTTCCCTAGTATCTATAGGCGATTTATTTTGAAATCACGTTTTGGTTGTTGAATTGATTGCAAAATTTGTTTTAATTGATCGTCTGTAATTTGTGTATTTAATTTGCCCTGAGATGCCATGCCAATAAGATAGTTTTCAACCATAGAAGCAAGTTCTGGTTTTACCATTCTTACATTAGTTAAACGCAATCTTGCTTGTGGTGAAAGTATTGTTCTTAATGCTTGATCCTTCATTGATGCAACTTCTGCATCATTAGGCCTTCTCTCATCACTTGGATTTGGCTCGCTCATAAGACCACTAGGAATATTTCTTTAAGCTTGGATTCTTTGTGATTAATTCATTTAAGATTTCTGTAGATACTCGATCGATTTTTTTCATTCCTTCATGTGAAACTGTCCTGCCTTTTCCTTCCACCTTGTCAAGGTAACCCAATTTTTCTAAATTGTGAATAGCTGTTCGAATTATTGCTCCGCCAGCATCTCTGTGATGAGCTCCTCCGTATCCTACTGCTTTAGCTCCGCCATACATTCCTCTCAAATCTTTTACACCTACTGGACCATGAAGATATATTTTCCTAAGAAGTGATGCACATCTAGTATACCACCAATCGTTTTTTTGTGGAGGCTTTTCTGCATGTGCTCCTGTTTTTACAAATGGAACCCAAGTTGGGATGGCAATATCCTCTCCTTTTAGAATCTCTGATAATTTGTTGATCAATACATCTGCTGGTACATCATATGCCTTTGCCATAAAATTGAAAATTTCAAGTTCGTCTTATAAATCATTGACCTTTTGTAATTGATTTTTGAATGATTTTTCTATAGGTATGATTACAAAATCCACAAGTAATACGAATTGATTTTACAGATGACCTTCCTATTCTAATTCTTGCATTTACTCCAGGAGCGATGAATTTTTTACATTTTTTACAAAAATTAATTCGTATATCGTATGGCATTCTAATTCGGTATTTTGTGCTTAGTTTTTTTGCAATACTAGCTTGTCTCTGAGCTAGTTTAGGATTTGTTCGTGCATTTGATATAGCATTTTTAATTAGAATTTGCATCCTTTCTAATGCTATTTGTCGTAGTGCTGGTTTCATGTTAGTTAAATAAATATCAGTTCTCTTAAAATACATCTTGCTTTCGCTCATACTAGTCGAATCTGCTTTGGAACTAGTTCCAAAGGAGTTACAGAATCATAATTCTGTAATAGCATATAGTAAAAGAGTAAACAAAAAACCATCCGAAGTAATTTTAGATGTATCTTGGCACTTTGCAGCAATGAAAGGGATCAAAAATGAGATAAAACGAGGTAGACCTGATTTAGTTCATTTTTGTCTATTAGAAGCTTGTAGCATTCCATTATATTTTGAAAATAAGCTTAGAATCTATGTACATACAATAGATGACAAAGTAATTTTTTTGGGAGAGAATGTACGTCTACCAAAATCTTATCATAGATTTGTTGGATTAATTGAAAAGCTATACTCTACTGGAATAATAGAAGAAGGTGGAAAGAAACTTTTAGAAATGAAAAAGATGGATTTTGGCAAGTTAATTGACAAGATTGCCCCAAAAGAAATAATCGGTCTTTCTGAAAAGGGAGCTGCAAGTTCCTATGAAAAACTTGCAAAAATGATTAGTAAAGATTCATGTATTATAGTTGGAGGATTCCCTAAAGGCAACTTTTCAGATCAAATAGTAAAAAAGATCAATAATCTTGTTTCAGTAGATAAAAATCCTCTTGAAGCTCATGTAATCATTTCTCGTGTATTATATGAATATGAAAAAGAATTATTATGTAGCTAAAAGATTGGCAGTGTTAAGCGGTCGTAGTATAGTTTGGTTAGTACACTGGCCTTCCAAGCCCGTTACCCGGGTTCAAATCCCGGCGACCGCATTTTTTGTTAATTATCAAGAAATAATTCCAACTGAAACAAGATATTGAATTTCATTTGTAAACGTGCTATCATCTATCAATCCCTCATACCACCAACTAGCATTCTTTTTAAACCATTCAGGAATTTTACCAGCACCATAATTTTTTCCAGTTTCAGAATATGATACCATGCCTTCTTGAATGAAATATTCTATAATTTTATGAAAATCAGAATTTGTAATGCTTCCGTTTGACCATAAACCGGCTGTTCTTTTAACCCATGATGGTATTATTTTAATTTCAGTATTAGAAGTCTGGTTTTGGCTTTCAAAAATGTAAAACCATGCAATTCCTGATGTTGTCTTGTTTACTAGATGGCCGGTTAATGTAACATCAGTACCTGTAGAGGAAAACATTGTATCAGCAATATTTGTACCCCGTAAAGTTACTCTAATCCCATTAGCATATTGAGGATAATCTTGTTTGGTGAATACACCTACAGAAAATGTACCATTGATTGTTTCTGATGGCAAAATTTCTTTAATAATTAATTGTCCCCCTTCATTTTCTACAAGTTTAGATGCAAATTGAGTTTGAAGTGGATTAATTATTTTATGAGATCCATCAGCATATGAATAATCAATATTTCCATCAGGCGATTTGTTGCAGACATCCTGTTTCCATTTGTCAGATGATTTTATTGCGTCAATCATAAGCTGACCATGTAAAAACTCATGGTAAAGGATAACCAAGTTTTCGACTTGATGTACTCTAGGATCTATGCCTGTACCATTGGTAAGAAGATCAGGATTTAGTCTCAATTCATTGTTACATTCATTAGTGATTTTTCCTTCTTGTGTTGTAATTTGACACTGCCAAGTGTATGTCCCGCCTGTAATTAGATCACCTTGGTGAGCTTGAGTCTCATCAAATCTTGCAAGTTTAGTCTTAACCACATTTACAACAAGATTATTGAGATCAGTAGAGTTACATGGAAAAGTTACAACAAGAGGTTTATCAAATGTATTTATTACATCATTCACGTCCTTTTTTTGAATGTCCAGTTTTGTAAACTCGGCAAGCAACTGATTGTATAAATCCTGTTCTCTTTTTGTTGGAAGTTCATAAATTCCAAATGCAGGAATCAAGTTTGCAAGTAAAAATACCATAATAACAAATGCTATGTATCTCAACTAAACAACGGATTCCTTATTATTAATTAAGAATTAGGGCTAAGTTGAATTTGGTTTTTTAATTCATCCCAAGCAGGTTTTAGATTTTTATCTACGTCAATTAATCCCATATTGCAAAGTAATGCTGCAGTATTGTTTAACACTATAGCATTACCAAAGCCCACTGTAGACGTGTTTAACGAGTTGTAACAGGTGTCTACAGGTCTATCATATTGTCTATACCAAGTTAGAAACTCAAATTGAGAAGTATTTTTTCTGTAAAAATCAAAAACTATTTTCATGAATTTTACTTGGTCATCTTTTGTTCCGTTAATGGATTTTGCTGTACTCCAGCCAACCTCAACTAGGGCAATTTTTTTACCTCCTGCAAGATCTATCATTTTTTGCAAGTTTTTACCTTCTACTTCAGGACTTTGCGGTTCATATCCTGTTGAATCTATTGGATAGTATGAATAGGCAACAAAATCTCCTTGGTTTAGTTTACCAACAATATCTGTTTGATATTGATTTAATACTGAATTAAGTGAGAACCAATTCCCAAATTTGACATCTGGATGTTTTGCTTTAAGCTTGGAATACACCCCATCAAAGAACTGGGCATAATTTTGAATGTCGTTAGGATGATCTCTGAAGTACCCATCAACATCACCGCCAATTATGACGTGATCTACTATGTAATATCTAGATAAGACTGCGTCAAGAGTTTGTACAGTTTCATCTTGAAGTTTTTGATCAAATTGCGGTTTACCCATCCAACTTGGGAATGGGCCTAGGACACGATCATTAATTACAGAAAAGTAAAGTGTTACATTGAGATTTTGTTCTCTGTTTAAACCCATTAGAATATCTGAGGTTTTCCAGTTGTACTGTCCTTGTTGTGGCTCTATATTTGGCCAAATAAGATAGACATTACTTCTTCCAATTCCTGTTGACGCAGCTTGTTGATATGCACTTTTTATTTCTGCAAGAGTGGGAGTTTGTGTTGGAGGCATTATAACCAAACCAAGTTTGATGTTATGCGATATAGTTTGGTTAATAATTGGTGGCGGCGTTATCAATGGTTGTGATTGTGGTACTATCCATAGTAATGCTATCGCAATAATTACAGCAGCAGTTCCTCCAGCTACTGCACCACGTAGAATTTTCTTATTCAACAATAGTTTCAGTAATTGAAGATACTAAAAGAGTTTGGATGTCGTTCTATCCTGATGTACAGCCGCTATATCCACATTCTATGCAGACATTGCATCCTTCTGCAAAGACCAAGTTGTTCTTGCATGTTGGGCATAGTCTTTCTTCCATCTCTTCGGGAGTAAGTGGAACTTGTGGGGATTGTACTGATGTTTCTGGAATCTTTATCTGCAACGCTTTTTCGGTTTGTGCTTTTAGATATGGATTTGTGACATTTTTTGCAACGTAATCTGTCACATACTGACTTGGAGTAACTTGGAATGTTTTTTGTACATTGTCACCAGTCATGTGTAAGACTTGTTCATGTCTTGAACCATCTCTATATATCGTGATTCCTTTGAGTCCAAGCTCATGCGCTATCAGATATGCTGCTTTGATATCTTCAGCGGTTACATCATATGGCATGTTAATTGTCTTTGCGATTGCATTTCCAATCCACTTTTGCCATACAGCTTGTGCCATAAGGTGGTCAGCCCAGTGTATGTCCATTGCTGTAACAAATATTTTCTGCATCCATTCTGGAATTTCTGGAATTCCTTTCAATGAACCATAGTTATTTGCGATTTTTTCTAGGATTTGATCATTGTACAATCCGTGTTCTTTGAGAACTTCTTCAAAGATTTTGTTTGTATAAAAGAATCTTCCAACAGTTACACGTTTTTCGAATGCTAAAGCAAACATTGGTTCCATTCCGTTTGAGCAATCACCAATCATTGATAGAGTACCTGTAGGAGCTACTGTGGTTGTCAGTACGTTTCTAATACCATGCTTTTGGATTTTACTAATTAATGCATCCCAATCGTATGAGCAACCATTCTTTGGTTTTTCGTAATATCCTGCCACAGGTATTTTTCCTTCAGGAAATTCTGTTTTTTCACATAATGGAAACGCGCCGCGTGTTTTTGCCAAGGCTACGCTTTCTTCCATAGAATAGTAAGTTAATGCTTCAGCAAGTTTTTCTTGGAATTCATAACCTTCTTGCGAATTATACGGAATTCGTAGCTTAAAGAGAAGATCTGCAACTCCCATTACACCAAGTCCAATTCTGCGTGAATCCTTTGATGCCTTATCGATTTCAGGAATTGGATAATTGTTTACATCTATAACATTATCCAAGAATCTTGTTGTCTTTCGAATTGTCTCTTCATATCTTTGCCAATCAAATTCATACTGTCCATCAGCTTTTCGTTTAACATAGTTTGCCAGATTGATAGATCCCAAATTGCATGATTCGTATGGATACAAACTTTGTTCTCCACAAGGATTAGTAGCTCGTATTGGTCCACCTCGAGCTTTTGCAAATACATTGTATTTGTTAATAAGATCAAAGAAGATTAGACCTGGTTCAGCACTTTTCCAAGCTGAAAGTGCAATTAGATCAATCAATTGATGTGCATTTATTTCTCGCACTGGAGAGTTATCACGCGGACTTCGAAGAGTATATTTTCCATCTTTTGAATTTACAAGTGCGTCCCAGAAATCTTCCCATACTCCAACACTTACGTTAAAGTTTTCTAAAACACCTGGTTTTGTTTTTGCAGTAACAAATTTTTCAATATCAGGATGCCATGATTCGATAATTCCCATGTTCGCACCTCTTCGTTTTCCTCCTTGTTTGACAACTTCAGTTACTGTGTTTATGATATTCATAAATGACACAGGACCAGATGCGACACCAGAGGTAGATGCTACCATATCACCTTCTTCTCTAAGATCAGAGTAGTTGATGCCTACCCCTCCACCAGATTTGAAAATTAATGCTGCGTCTGAAGACGATTTCATTATTTTTTCCATATCATCAGGCATGGCAAGCACAAAGCAAGCTGAGAGCTGGCCTAGTCTACCACCCGCATTCATCATAGTAGGAGAGTTTGGTAGAAAATCTTGTGAGACCATCAGATCATAATATTCTGAGATTCTCTCGGCATATTGATCAAATTTTCTTGCTGCAAGCATGGTAAGAAATTCTTTCATGCCTACTTTCATCTGGCCACGCTTGGCCAAGTCCATGTAGTGAATGATTAATGATCTGAAATGCCATTTGTTAAGAAGATATTTGCCAATTTTGAATTTGTAATCAAAATCATCAAGTTTATCAAGATATCGTGAAGCTTCTTCTATGTTTTGTGCATTTCCTCCTTCTACCGCAAATATGGAAGAGTCCTTTAGTAGATCTCCAATTCCAACCAAAATTGCTACTCGTTCAAACATCTCGCCTGGACTTTCAATTATTGTTCCCTTGTTATTGCGCATCAAGTATCTGGATGCTAAAACTCTCAGGCAGTTAAGATCAAACTTCTTTGCTACACTATCAAGAGATTTGGAATCAAGAACCTTCATTTTTTCTTCTCGAAGTTTTCTTCGTTCATGTCTGTAAAGTATGTAGGCTTTGGCAATTTCACCAAGTCCTTCATCTATTAGAGTAGATTCAACCATATCTTGTACGTCTTCTACGCTTGGTGCACCAGTAGCAGAATAACCTTGATTAACAAGTTTCTCCATTACCCGATCTGCCAGTTTATCAGCCAAGCTGTGTTCTGGCCTACCACAAGCAACTAAAGCCTTGTATACGGCGTTTGAAATTTTATCCTTCTGGAAATTTAACACTCGACCGTCGCGTTTTTTTACTTCAATGATCGAGTTCTCTATTTGTGAAAAATCTGTCAAATGACTCCCCGCAGACCTAAGAAAAGGGAGTTAAATAAAGATTGAGGCAAAAAATATTTTCCCAAAGATCGACTTTGGATCAACTTTGTTGACACCATTACTATTTTCATAATTTTAGATCGGTATAGAACTTAAATAAATCTTCAAAAAATTAATCTAAATTTCAGGTAAATAAGATCGTATTTTACAATTTTTTAAAAAATGTTATTCGTAAATATTAATAAGATCTATTCAATGCTTGAGAAAATTTTAGGCAAGTATGTAGGGTGATTTGCAAGTAGGACATTTGTCAGTAAGCTTTTCTTCCTTTAGGCCACAGTTACTACAAATATGCACCTTTCGTATTGGCCTGAATGAACTTACGAGTTCACTTGTTTTTTCTATAGCCTTTTTTATTATTGCTACATCTGCGTTATCTGGGATTTTTAGTTGTACTAACAATCCACCATTAAGAGCTTTTGACATGTGATTAGCCTCAACAATTTTATCTGTTTTTAGATTCATTCCTTCTATTTCTGGAGCATTTAGCACTATTCCTTCAGAATATGATTCGCCTTCTACGTATTGAAGAACAGACATCTTACCGTATTTTTCTCCATCCAAGGCTGAAAATCGTGCTGCCGCATCGCTTTCAGTCATAGATATGGTAACATTATCACCCATCTCTTTTCCTTTCTTGGTTGCTACTTCCATTGCTGTTGCTATGACCTTAGAGAATATTTCTTGCCCAGCCTTGTTATTTTCATATCCAAGTATTCCAAATACTGCCTCCTTTAAGCCGATCAGATTAACTACTAAGGTAACTGAGCCCTTTTGCATGTATTGGGTATTATTTGCAAGAATTGGATTAAGTCCACGTCTAGTTAGATCTGATATTTCCTTCTTCCTAAGTGACATTGCTGCAAGTGCAGGCTTCATCAAGAGTGCAAGACGTGCTCTAAAGTATGTTTCATCTTTATTGGATTCAAATGCAAGTCTAGGCATATTAATTGAAAGTGACTGAAGATTAATTGTAGTTCCAGTGGTTTTTGCATCTCCTCGCAAGATTCCTTTATTCGATATAATACCTTTTGAAAAGCTTACACGCCCTCCTAATGCAATAATTTCAGAAAGTATATCGGAAAACTCGCTGACTTTGCCTTTTTCGTAGTCTATTATAATACCAACTGAAGGAGTAGGTGTTGATTTTACATATTTTTTGTAACTATCAAGTATTACACCTATTAATTTGGAATCGCTTCCAAGTGAGATTCTAAAGGAAGCAAGTGTACCATTTTTACTGTATCTTGGAGCAGTTGATGTTGCTGTAAATGCACTTGTAATCTTTTCTTCTACTTCACCAAGATTTTTTGAATATTTTTGCAAAATTGTTACTAATCCATCCATTATCACTTCCTGTGATGCTTCTCTAAACAATAACGAAGTGAGTAACGATAATGATGTAGCAAGTTCATCTAATGTATTTATTGGAGGCACTCTAGTTACTCCAAGGAATTTTCCTCGAAGATCTATACCATCTTCTAAGAGCTCCTTAATGTTTACAAATACTGTATCTGGTAAAAGTGACCATATTCCAGTATTTGTTATATGAATATCTCCTGAAAGATGTGAATCAGCAACATCTTTTGGTAGTGTGTTTAGAACCAGATGTTCTCCAAAGACGGTTTGACCAGTCTTAAAGAGGAGACCCTCCACACCATTATGAATACCATCCACATTTGTTATCATTTCATGAATGTCATATGCAGGAAGCCCAAATCTAGCAAGTTTGTGCCTATAATCCTCATGTCCTTGCTCTAAAAGGACAGAATTTACCATTTCACGTATCAATGAGGCAGTAAGGTATGAAGTTTGGAATTTGTAGATGCGGTTTTCTACCTCTTCAGTTATTTTTTGGGCAAGTTCAAGTGGAAGGCTACCCTCACGTACAAGAGACTGGATTATCTTATGTGAGTTAAACTCCTCTATTGACTCATGTGAGGTTCTGACATACATCTTGCCGCTCTCTATTATAGAGCGTTCTTCAATTTGTCTAGCAAGACTTAGAACTAGTTTTCCTAAATTTGTAATAGTGTAACGTCTTTCTGATTTATTCAGAGCCACTAGAGATTGTCTTAGTAGTTTTCTTAAGTGGTATGCAAATTTACCACTTTCTTTTTTTGATTTAAATCCCGCAAGAGATTTTAATTCTGAATAAGTAAGAGGTCCTTTTGAATTTAAAATACGTAAAATATCTATCCTGTTCGGGCTTGCCATTACCGAAAAGATCATTCTTACACGTTTTGATGCTGATTGTAAAATGCCTCCTCGCTTTTGCTCGCCAAAGTCCTCACTCAGTTCCATGGCATGTCTAGATAGTATCGGTAAATAAGATTTGTGACTAAATTGATCCTTAAACTAGTATTTTTGATCAGTTTTTCTGTACATCCACTGTAAACTCAGAAGATGAAAGTGTTTGGCCACAAGAAGGACATTTATTGTTGTATGGTCTGATAACTTCTTTAACAGATTTTAACATACGCATATTTGCAATTTTAGCACCACATTTTCCGCATACAACATCAACTGACATGCGATCAGATTCGGATAAAATTATAAAAGAACTGTTTTGTGTTTTTTTTAATCAGTTTAATAAATTTGATTTACAGTTTTTCAATCAACATTCCACGTTCATCATATCCAGCAATTTTTACTCTTGTCCCAAGTGGAAGATCTGCCGGAGACTGTATATTTGACATAAATCCCGAAATTCGAAGATCTATACCATCTAGATTCATTACCACCCAAGCATATGGAACGTATTTTTCATATCCGTCTGGTGGAACCGTTATTATGGTATAGGTTACAACTGAGCCTTTTCCCTCAATGAATATATTTTCAAATCCCTTATTTCCACAATTTTGGCAGAAATAGGTGGTAACTAGGTGTAAATGCCCACATTTTGTGCATTTTCGGGCAAGAACCTTACCTTCTTTGGCACTATTGATGAATTCTTCTTTTGTTAACAATTTATACACTTTTGAATATGTGAACAGCGCAGCTTGCACCTGTTGCGCCAAAGTTATGTGTTAAACCGATTTTAGCATCTTTTACTGTTCTTTCTCCAGCTTTTCCTGTTAACTGATCAAAGACTTCAACTACCTGTCCAATTCCAGTAGCACCAATTGGATGTCCTTTTGATTTTAATCCTCCTGATGGATTAATTGGTATAGCTCCATTTAGTCTAGTCATTCCTTGTCGTACTGCCTCAACTGCTTTTCCTTTTTCAAAAAATCCCAAGTCTTCAGTATCAACTAGTTCTGCAATTGTAAAACAATCATGTACTTCAGCAAAATCAATATCCTTTGAAGTTATTCCTGCCATCTTGTATGCAGCTTGAGCAGCGATCTTTGTACTTGGAATTGTTGTAATGTGTTCTCTTCCTTGTAATGCAGCAGGAGAACCTCCCCTACCTGATCCTATTACATGAATATAGTTTTTTGTATGTTCTTTTGCAAATTTTTCGCTGCATATAATCACTGCACTAGCTCCGTCTGAAAACGGACAGCAATCATATAATTTAAGTGGACTTGCAACAACCGCGGATTTCATAACATCATCAATTGTAATTTTTTTTCTCAAATGTGCTTTTGGATTTAATAAACCGTTATCGTGATTTTTTACTGCAACCATTGCAAGATCTTCTTCTGTCGCTTTGAATTCAGCTAGATAAGCTCTTGCCATTGACGCAAAGAGTCCTGGAAATGATGCACCTGCTCCTCCTTCATAGAAAAAATCAGAGCAATATGAAAAATATGTTGTAGTCCATTCTGTACCTGTATGAGTTACTTTTTCTACTCCTGTTGCTAAAACTGCATCATAAAATCCAGCTGCAACATTTGCATAAGCTTCTCGAAATGAAACAGATCCACTCCCACATGCTGATTCAATTGATAAAGATGGAACTTCTGGAATACCAAGATCACTCATAATAACTGGTCCCAAGTGAACCTGTTTATCTGCTATACCAAATACATTAGAAATGTAACCTGCCTGAATTTCTTTTGGTTCTATTCCTGCACTCTCAATAGCGTCAACTGATGCCTGAATTGCTATGTCTGTAATGCTATCTTGTAATTTACCATATTTTGTGCTGCCTGCACCAATAACACAAACTTTTTCCACAAATCTCGCTGACTAGATTCCCTATAAAAATTCTTCATTAATGTTCAATTACAAGATCATGATATGACAGGGATGCAAGGAAAAAAAAATTCTCAGATTCAGATCTCAGTAAAGAGAAAAACAGCAGATTCAAGAAACTCTGTCAAAATTAATGAAAGAAAAATTGTAAAGATGAAAAATGAGATTAAACAATACTATGATAAAAATGGATATCTTTCTTGGTCTTCAAGAAAAAAGAAATACGTCATACTTGGAACAAATTCACCAGTAAATGGATTAGTTGAATGTCCTCAATGTCGTATTGGAAAGCTTATGGTGATACGTTCTCGTACAACAAAAAAAAGATTCATTGGATGTTCAAATTATTATAATGGATGTAGAGCATCATCGCCACTTATACAAAGAGGAATGCTTTGTACAACTAAAATTTTATGTAAGTTTTGTTCATGGCCAATTGTTCTTTTTAGATATTCCAGAAAACAAAAATGGACAAGACAGTGTGCAAATATAAAATGTAAAACAAGAGAAATTAAATCTTAAAATCTGGATAGATGTCTGTTCTTCTATTTTTTAAGAGCGGCAAATTTTTTCTTACCTGACGTACTCTGTCAAGTGAAATGTCAACAATCCCAATTCCTTCTCTTTTTTTCATATCCAATAGTATTTTTCCATACGGATCAACTATCACACTTCGTCCACAGTATATGTTACCAACTTGATCTGGTGAAATAAGATAACAGCCATTTTCAATTGCGCGCGTTTTGTTTATAGTTATCCAATGTTCCTCTTTCATCTCACCTTTTACCCATGCAGATGGTGCTACAAGAATTTCTGAGCCAGCAGATACAAGCGTTCTAGATATTTCAGGAAATCGCAAGTCATAGCAAATCATCATTCCCATTTTCCCTATTGCTGTTCTAGTTGGTTTTACAATTTTAGATCCAGCATAAAGCTTGTTTGATTCTTTAAAACCAAGTGCATCATAAAGGTGAATTTTTCTGTATTTTGATAATACCTTGCCATTTTTATCAATAAGAAAAGAGGTGTCATATACTCGATCAGTTTTTGGACTTTTTTCATAAAAAGTTCCTACTACTTGAATAGAGTTTTGTTTTGCAGATTTTGAAATTGAATGAACAAATTCTCCATTAATTGTTTCAGCTAAACTTGCAAGCTCTTTTGGCGATTGAGAAGATGTGGTATGGAACATCATAAATTCTGGAAATGCACATAGTTTTACTCCACGTTTTGCAGCTTTGTTTATGTAATAAAGGATTTTTTTTAGATTTTTTTTCTTATCAACATCTGCTTTTAATTGTACAAGTGCAACTTTTGTCATGAATTTTGTAGACAGAGTTAAAATAAAAATGTAGTTTAGAGAGGATTTCCAGCCATGTACCAGTTTTCTTTGGGATTTTCCTCAAAGACTACAATGACATGATTTTCTTTGGTCTTGAGAATTTCTACTGCAGATTTTGTTATTGCTTTAGCAAAATCCTCTTTTTGTTTTTGTGTTCTGCCAGGATACATTGAGATTGTAATTAATGGCATGTGTTCTCGATAAGTCATGTAGAATTTATTCCTTGATATACCATAATATAGAATAGTAATATTGTGAGATACAGTTACATTGTTCTGATAATAGGTGCAATCATGTTGCTTGTTGGTAATTTTCTTGGAAATGCACTCTTAAACTCTATATTTACAAATAATCCAAATCATTCACACCTAATCAATGATGTAAATCAGGAACTACTATCTCTGAGTTATTCACTTTTAATTATGAGTAAATTTGGAATAATAGTTCTGGTATTGGGAGGAGTTATTTTCATCAAAGATAGAATTAAAAAATAAGATTATCTTACTTGTAATCTTTCCATCCGTATCTTGTGCCATACGTGAATTCTGAGCTGTGTGTTTTTTTGTAGAGAAAGCCTGTCAGCAGACCTACCAAAAATCCACCTATGTGGGCAAAAAAGGCAACACCAGAACCACTTGAACCAACAATTACTGGCAAGACATTTTGAAATATGAACCAAAACGGAAGATACCACTTTGCGGAAATACGAATAATTCTAATGAAAAATCCAAAGAACATCAAAGTCATTACTTTTGCATTAGGAAATATCATAAGATATGCTCCAAGTACACCAGAAATTGCTCCTGATGCACCTAATGCAGGAGCAGCACTTGATGGATCGGATAATATGTGTATAAAATCTGCAACTATTCCCCAGAATATATACAACGCAAGAAATTTCCCTCTTCCAAATCTGTATTCAATGTTATCACCAAAGATATACAAAAATAGCATGTTTCCTCCAATGTGTAATATTCCTGCATGGAGAAACATTGAACTAAAAATTGATGATATTACTCCATAATTTTTATCAATTAATCCATGAGTTACTTCTGATGGAACAGTGCCATAGTTAAGAAAAATTTCTTCAGCTCTCTGATTTGTAAACTCATAGAACTGTCCAGTAACTGAAATCTCCCAAAAAAATATAATTACATTTATTGCAATTAACGCATAAGTAACATAAGGTTTGTAACCTACAGGTTTTGGATTTTCATCACGCAGTGGAATCAAGGATGATAAATTAACTTTTATTTTGTATAATAATATTTGTAGAATTTTAAATTTTATACAGAAATTATTTCTATCGTAACCTAGTCTTTGCAGTAACTGCTACTACGCTAACTATAGCAATTACAAGAACTAATGATGCAACTGGACCAAATTCTGGTACTTTTACAGTAGATGGGATGACAAGATCTCCTCTGCCTATTCCTATTCTACTTGTATCAGGAATACCGTTGTTAACTATAGATTTTATGTTAATTTCTATTCTGTAAATTCCGTTACTTGGCAAGTTTATTGATTGAGTATCAATACCGCCCTTTGCTTTAAGACCTGTCTCAGAAATTGCCGTGTTACCATCTTTATCTAATATTTTCATATCATAGTTTACATCACCTGTTACTTGCTTCTCAGTAAAGGCATCAAAAAATGTCAATTTAAGACTGTTTTGTGTATTTGCAGTAATTTGAGTTGGAGACCAACCAAGATTAATTCCCCATCCTCCAAAATCAGTTAGCACACTAGATGAAGTCTGAACATTTGAAGCTGCTGGTGCAAGTTGAAAGTCCATTGTGTTTGTTCCAGGAGACATAGTTTTTGCAAAATTTTGAATATCAATTTTGTTCAACAAAATATGTGCTATTATAGTATCACCCAAAGAATATGGATCAACAATGAGTCTTCTGCCAGTAATTGGATTTCCATTCATATTTGCAACATATGTTGGTGTGCTTGTAAATTCTTTGAATGATTTTGGAATATGAATCTCTTCATGTACAAAAATTGGACGATCTTGGAATCTAGTTGTATTCCAGTCAAATGGCATAGAATACGAAATCTGTAATTTTGATGGATCAAAGCTAAAGTCATTATTGATTTTGTCATAGTATGAAATTATTTCAGAGTTGTAATTATTGTTGTTATACGTAATAGTGTGATTTGAAATGTCTCCTACACTAAGATATGAATCAAATTTTGGTATGGCTGTATCATTAAATGTTAATTGATCGAATTTGAATGAAATAAGCTCTATATGAATATGGTACAATCCCCCTTCTGAAAGTATTGGGGCATTTACTGGTATTGGTACATCACCTTGCGTCATCCATCCTAATACAGGATCATTATCTCCTTCTACACTCCAAACTCCTGGTGTATTATTTGGTTTAATCTGCAGTGTCAAGATTCCAGTATGTGTGTGAAAGGTATCTCTCATTAGAAGTTGTTCGTTTGATGCCTTTGTTACTGTGATTATAAATGAATCGTGCACAATTGTTTGATTTGTGTTTGCGTCAAACAGTCTTAATACTAAAGTTCTGGGTATAGAAGTATCTGTAGTTATTACGGATGGAGTAAGTTGGATGAAAAGACTTACCTTCATATTTCCAACAGAGGCGGGTGGGAGATTTTCCATTGCAAAACCATCACCATACACTTTATGAAAGGTCATTAAGCCAAAAACTGAAAGAAGTGTAACTACAAAAATTGCAGATAAGATACCCTTAGTCACATAGGACTGCATTAACAAAAACCTTACACGTATCATATTTAATTCTTAGCCATGATTCTCATTAACATTAAATTAATGACAGGTAAGAAAGGAACTAATGAAAAAATGGGGAAAAATTTGTTTTATTATTAGCATTTTTGCAGTTGGTTCAGTTTTTTATTTTATATTGAATTTTAATAATTTTGGTACAGAAAATTTTGCTTTTGCACAAAGCTCATCAATAACTATAATCACTTTAACAAATAACAGTGTTCTACTTGGCGGTGCTGAATATTCTATCACACCAAATCCATTAGGAAATTCTGGAACTTTTACCATAAAGGATAATTCTGCACTAGATTCTGAAAAAGACAAAGACGGAATAATTACCATAACTGGCGTAAAAAATGGAAACTATACAATTTCTCAAATCAATGCACCAACGGGATACGATGCTGACAAGCTTTCAAAAATAATACAAGTAAAAGATTCATCTGCAGTTTCAACATTTACTAATGTTCTTTCTGGAATAAGTCAGGTAACAAGCAATCCTGTAAATAACATAACATATACAGCAAAATTTGAATGCGGTTCAATTTATGCTGATGAGGGACCTCTAAGACCAGGTCATTATGATACAGACCTTAGTATTTTTAACAAGCAAAACTACCAGATTTCTATATTATGGAATGCTGTATTAAATGACGGACCAAGTTCTAATGCCATTTTAAAAAATCTTAATTCTGAAACATCAACAGGTCTTACTTGTCAAGATATTAGAAAATTACTTGGAAACAATAATGAAAATTTTGTGGAGGGTTTTGTGATAATTAATGTACCATTAGATTCAACATTACAACCAGAAAAAGGAATAACACTACAAAACCTATCAGGAGATCAAATCAATCTTCTTAATGTTCAAGTATTTTACACCGCTAATGCGCTTCCAACCCTTCCACATGAGGTAATAGTGGATAAGATCTCATTTTACATAATTAAAGACGATTCAGGTAAAATTCCAAAAGAAATGATTCGCAAGACACTTGATATTTCAATACCATCAAGTCTAAATGAGTTATCAAATACTGAAACCAAGGTAAAGAACATTCTTGCACAAAAGTATAATCTTACTGATAATGATCTAGGAATGATATCAGTTAGAATACAAAATATTTCAGTTGGAGTTGGTACTCTCATAGATGATCACGCTATATCATTAATTACAATACAGCCCCAAACAAGCTCCTAAATCAGATCTAAAATTCTATTACAAAAGTAATGTTAGGCATTATAAAAATAATAAAAAGAAAATGAAGGATTTAGAGTTTCAGAAATCCTCTAGTCTTTGCAGTAACTGCTACCACGCTAACTATAGCAATTACAAGAACTAATGATGCAACTGGACCAAATTCTGGTGACGTTGTACTGTTAGTTGCGTTAATTGTTGGTGTAGTTGTTGAATTGTTTGTTTGTGTACTAGCTGTTCTCACTATGACTAGACCAGTCATCCATGGATGAATTTCGTCAAAATAGTTGATTGTTCCTATATCAGCAGTTGTAAATGTGTGAGAAAATGCCTGTCCAGATGAAAGGTATTGACTGTCAAAGATAGAACCAGTTGTATTATCGTTTTGTTTTCCACTTGTTACTGTGTGAGGTGATCCTGTACCTGTGTCTGTCCATGTAACTGTATCACCTGGTGATACTTGTATTGGATTTGGTGTAAAACAAATATTTGTCGTGGCACAAGCTTGATTACTTATATCACCTTTTACTACGGTAAAAGTATTTGCAAATGCAGATGGAGCAAATGCCATAATGCCAACTACTAGAGTCAAAACAACAAAGAATGAACTTATTATTTTTGACTTCATGGATCTGCTATTTATTCAAGTGATAAAAAAGTATTTGTATTTCTGGCAGTTATGCCTATTTCGTGTCGTAAATATGAACAATCCTTACGATAACTGGTATTAAATAAAAAGAAAATGAAGGATTTAGAGTTTCAGAAATCCTCTAGTCTTTGCAGTAACTGCTACCACGCTAACTATAGCAATTACAAGAACTAATGATGCAACTGGACCAAATTCTGGTGACGTTGTACTGTTAGTTGCGTTAATTGTTGGTGT
>JABDDN010000001.1:0-88176 GCA_013287585.1 Nitrososphaerota archaeon | reverse complement strand
GCTACCACGCTAACTATAGCAATTACAAGAACTAATGATGCAACTGGACCAAATTCTGGTGACGTTGTACTGTTAGTTGCGTTAATTGTTGGTGTTGGTGTACTAGCTACTCCTACGGTTACCATTCCTGTCATCCAAGGATGAACTTGACAATAATAGTTGATTGTTCCTACATCTGCAGCTGTAAATGTGTGAGAGAATGTCTTTCCAGGAGTAAGGGTATATCCGCTGTCAAAAACAGCACCTATTATATTGCCTGTTGTATTTTCTATTTTCCCACTTGTTACTGTGTGCATGACTGTATCTGTATTTGTCCATGTAACTGTATCACCAGGTGATGCATTTACTGGATTTGGTGTAAAACAATTACTTGCTGTTACACAAGCTGCATTTGCCGAGCCACCAGCACCTTTTGCGATAGTGACTTGTTCATCTGCAAATGCAGATGGGGCAAATGCCATAATGCCAACTACTAGAGTCAAAACAACGAATAGCGAACCTATTAGTTTTGACTTCATGGATCCTGCTAATTATTGTGGACTATAAAAACGTGTTTGCCTTTCTCATTAATTTTGTAATTGCCCAAGAAGAATAGATTGCACCTAGTCCCACAAATGTCAAAACTGTTGCAGATGTTGTGATCATAATAAACTGCAGATTATTCGTAACAACTGAGATTAGTGTCAAAAACAACACTCCAGAAATTATTGCAATTATAATTTTTGAATTTGGTTTCTTCGATTCTCTAACAGACTTGACTGCAAGACCTGCAGGCCAAAGATAAGTTGCACCAATCAATGATGATGCCATTATTCCTGACAGTATAACTGAAAGATTGTTATTTCCAATTGTTGAGAATTTTGCCATTTGAAGAATTCCAAGAAGTGGAGATATTCCAGCTCTTACAGTTTCTTGCAAAAGGGGATGTGTTCTTTCTGCATCAGCTACTGTAGGACTAAATGAATAATAAACAGTATTGAATGCATTAAGAAAACTTGAACCAGCTACAGTTGTCATGATCGTATTGTCTCTGTATTCTCTTAGGAATTGTACTTGTGGTGCAAGCTCTGACCCAAATGCTGCAGTTGCTATAAGACAACCGCTTTTTGGTTGTGGTGTTGGTATAGGTTGTGATCCACCAATAGTGATAGAAAATACTGCCGTCTCTGGTGGAATTAGTTGGAATAATATGCCCTCTACACTAACTGTAATTTTGTAGTCTCCTGCATCTTGAAATTGATATGGAATGCTGACAGCGCCTTCTTCTCCAACATGTGTAATGGGAATTCCAAAAACTTGGTTTTGTCCTTTTGTTACTGTAACTCTATAGTCAATGTGTGGTTGAATCGCATTTGTTTGTTTGTTTATGAAACTGATTTTAAGTTTGGTCTGGTCTCCTGGATTTGGATTTGCAGGATCTGTAGAGAATCCAACTTTTATGGTTCCACCACTTGTTAGTTTGATTTGTTGCGATTGCGTTTGTCCAGATACAGGCAAAATTAAGAGTGGTAACAAAACCAATACGAAAGACAATTTTAGTAGTTTATTATTAAAAATCAAATTTTTTCACCTTTACGCGAAATGGCAAATACGGCTATAACTATTCCGGCAACACCAATACCTATTCCTACCATGCTTATCATGTATAATTTATCAGTAGTATCCTTTACTTCTTGAAAGGATTTACCAACGTTTGCAACACTTTGAGCAGCTGAATTTGCATTGTTTTTTGCATCTTCAATGTCACTTGTTAGTTGATTGATGATTGTTCCAACTTGTCCTATATTGGAAGTATCTGCAGAAGAACTAGATTGTGGAAAATTCAAAGTATCTATGCTTGCAACATCATCTAGTGGTATCTCAGTATCAATGCTTTGAGCTTCTATAGTACCTTTCATTATCAAACTGTAAGAGCCAATTCTTGTAGGAATCAACGGAGCGACGTATTGTCCATCTGCTGTGCTACTAGGAACAAAATCTAATTGTTTTATTACTGAACCATACTTTATCGAGATTTGCATATTAGCTAGAGCGTTGATAATAGGTTTTGCACTGTCTCCACTACCTTTTTTCACTTCTACTATAGGTGCATTTAACAATCCATTATAGACGGGTTCATTCTGCCACCCTACTGTTACAAGGTAATTACCAAATACTTTTGTTATGTGTGCAGAAGCTGGTTTAATGACAAAGGGAGAAACGGAAATTACTAGTAATATTAGAATAGAAACGGATGCAAGAGTTACTATTCTTGTTTTCATTTTAGTTTCAAGTATATGATGTGATATTTATTGTCTTAACTGAGGTCTTAATCGTGTGATCATTATCACACCTACAATAGAAATTATTACCAATAGTGTTGGTACTGGAAATTCTGGTACGGATGCTTCCTTAAGACCAAAGCCTGTTATCATTGCAGGGTGCATCTGCATGTGAACCGTCATCATTACACTATTAGGATCTGCCTTGTTAGCAATTTCCTGATTAAGATCCATTAATGTGGAATCTATCTTTTGTACCTGAACAGATGAGCTTGCAGGCGCTAGTGGCTTAACATTTTTGTCAAAATAGTCTTGTGCATACTTTGCTGTAAGTTTGGCACTAGTGTACGCAGCATTATTGACAATTGTTTGGGCTGACATGCCTGACATACTACCGCCTGACATGTTTGTCGCGTTCATATTCGACATGTCATTAAGACTAAAAGTAGAATTCAGAGCGTCACCATAATGCTCCAAAGTCTCTCTTACCATAACATTAACCGCCGTTATTTGCACAGTAGCATTTTGAGTTTTATCTTTGTCAATTCTTACTGGAATCGCTTCATCAAGATATCCCAGAAGTTGGTCAACCTTCTGTTTTACAACATTCGGATCTGGCTTTGTTACATTAGCTGCAGTGTAAATGTCTGATAGTGTTGATGGAATTTCTTTTGCTAATAATGTATTTCTTTCTCCCATTTCTCTAGTATCATTTGCATTCCAGTATTCACCACTTTTGCTAATATGCCAAGAAACATCTGTCTGGCTTGAAAGATCCTGTTCTATTCCTACCATCTCTGCTCTTAGTTCCCAGTTTCTTGCGATAAATGATGCACTTTCATCTCCACCAAAATTATGAGCAAATGCTGGATGAGAATATATCATACCAGAAAAGATTATGCCTGCTAGTAAAATTGCTACGACCCTTTTATTCACGGTATGCGGATCGTTCCCTCGCTTAAATATTTTCTAGTACAAATGTCGAACATAGCCGATATTAAAAAGAAAAAAATCATTCTGAATTTTAATTCTTAATATTTTTACATTAAAAACTCTAATTCAATTGTTGGTTAAGAATCTTAGTAAGAGCCATATAGTAAAATCAGCTTAACTGTTAATGTACATGATTAAATTTAGTGGCAAATTATCATTTCAAATTATTCTAATTATTGTTGTTATCTTATCTGCTATATTTGTAATTCCAAACATTCCAAATTCTTATGCGCACGCTTTTGTAACGAAAAGTGATCCTGCTCAAGGACAATCATTCGCTACCCAGCCATCCAAGATTGATGTATATTTTAGTGATCCTATAGATATCAGGTATAGTCAGCTAAAAGTTTTGGATTCCAGTGGAAGTGAAATACAAGAAAAGGATCAGCATTACATCAATAATGATCAAACTGCATTAAGTGTATCATTACCCTCTGGACTTAAAGATGGGATTTATACCATTACTACCAAAGTTCTTGATCAAACAGATGGTCATGTAACCGAAAATGCAATAGTTTTTGCTATAGGTCAAGCAATTCCTCAAAATTTTGTCAATCCTACTAGTAGTAATTATCAAGAGATCTCCATTCCAGAAGCAATTGCAAGATTTCCTGCATTAGTTGGTCAAGTCATAGTAGTTGGAATTTCATTTGCAACATTATGGTTATGGGGACCGATATCACGAACTCCATGGTTAGCAAACTCGTTAACAGAAACTAGAACAAGAATTGATGCAAGTATGCTAAAACTGGCTGTGATTGGTTCTATCATCATATTATTCTCTGGTTTTGCCATGATTGCTGTTCAAGCCTATTCGATCAATGCAGGAATCTTAGATGCAATATCTACGAAATTTGGAAGTATTTGGATTATCAGGATGATTGCCGCATCCATACTGTTTGGATTATCTTTTGCCATGTATCACAAGATAAAAAAATCAAATACAATTCCGTCCAAGATCAATGTTTTAGGATTGTTTGGAATTGGTTTGATAGTGCTTGCAACTACAAGTTTAATCAGTCATGGTGCAGCCACTGGTAAGATATTACCGTTAATATTAGATTTCATACATAGTGTAGTTGCTTCTCTTTGGATTGGCGGAGTAATCTATATTGCGTTTATTTTCATGCCAAAGATAAAGCAACTTGTTGATCAAAATATCAGTGTTCCTGTCCTATCAATTTTGATTCCTAGGTTCTCAACAATTACAATAACAATTCTTGGTGCAATTGCAATTACTGGCCCATTTTTGCTATATTCTCTAGAGAATAATCTTGCCTTGACCTTGGCATCAACATATGGCAAAATACTAATCGTCAAGCTTTCTCTTGCTGCATCCATGATAGCCATAGGAGCTTATAATCAGTTGATAATCCAAAAACAGGCATTCAACACAACTACGATCTTAACTTCAAAAAATAAAACAGATGGGAGAAGCTATGAATCAAAAACCATTTTATCTAAATTTAGTAAAACCACAAGAATAGAATCCATAATTGGTATAGCATTAATTGCTTCAGTGGCCGTACTTGTCGATTCTGGAGTACCATCAAGTGAATTTCAAAATCAGCTGCAATCAATACAGGAACAAAATATCTTTGCTCTCGATACACCAGATAACACAATATCTAACAATTCATTGACAGAAACAAAATTTGTAGAAAATGGGAGTAGAGTAGTACTAACAATTAATCCATTTTCTACAGGTAATAATGATTTTAAAATTTCATTTTTAGATTCAAACAAAAATCCAATAGATATGAAATCAGTACAATTGAGATCAACACAGGTCGATAAGGGAATAGGTCCAATTACGATAGATGCACAACAAACTTCTACAGGAATATTTTCTGCAAACACTGCATTTGGATTCCCAGGACATTGGAATGCACGAATAGAGGGGATTCAAAATAAGGAAAATTCACTTAATCTTGTTGCATCTTATGATGATTTACTGGTTAAACCAAAATTGGATAGTTTAACAACCAACATTAAAGAATTTAAAATTCCTGGGAATAACAGTTTGCCTTTCTATCCGGTGTATGATAACAGCAGAAATGTAGTTTGGGTAGGTGATTCTGCTATCAAAAGTGGCAGAATATTTGAGTTTGATCTAAATTCAACAAAATACGTTGAACATAAAATCGATGGGATTAACATTGTGTCAGCTTTAGCGTTAGATTATGGAAATAAAATATGGTATACAGATCCAATATCAGAAATAATTGGAAATTATAATCCAAGTGATAACTCTAATCAAGTCTATAAAATTCCAACTCAAGGTATTCTTTCTGGTATTACAATTGATAGTTTGAACAACATTTGGTTAATTGATGCAGCTAGCAATGTAGTATTGAAATTCAATCCAACTGTAAAGAACTTTACTTCAATAAATCTAGGAAATGGTTCACAGCCATTAGGAATTACCATAGACAGATCATCTGGACTAATATGGATTGCAGAAGGAATAGGAAAGATAGCTAGTGTTGATCCCAACAATTATAAGATTAATGAATATGCACCTACAGAAAAAAATGTCACACTTGCTACTCCTACAGGAATAATTTCTGATCCGGTAACAGGTAAAATTTTTGTTTCAGAACACGATGGCTATGCAGTTTCAGTTTTTAATCCACTTCTAAAGACTTTCAAAAAAATCACCTTAGACTTAGACTCACACGACTTACCACTTGGAATGGTCTTTGATAATTATCATAACTTATGGATTGCACAACATACATTTGATAAAATTGCGGTAATGGATCCCAGAACAGACCAATTCCGTGAATTTGACATTCCAACAAAAAATACATGGGTTCAATGGATAACTGTAGATTCTCAAGGCAATATAATCATGGCAGAGCAAAGAGCAAATGCGCTTGGAATCATATCAACAAGTGTGAATCCTGCATTAACACAAGATAATTCTCAAACAAATAATTTACCTATTGGAATCCCACGCTTAGGTTTCAGCTATGCTGATGTGGCAGCTCCTTCAATAGCAGGATTACTAATCATTGTTGCATTCTTTTATTCAAAAAGTGTTACAGATCTAAAGAATAGTATAAGACAAGTAAAGAAAAATACGGATTAACAAATTTAATTTAATTAATACTAGTTCTACTTTTGTACCAGTTCGTTTAAATTTCTGAGGAGCTAATTTTAATCATGTTCAGATATAGTGAGATATTAGAAAATAAATCCACTTTACTTAGCATAGTGATATTTGTGGTAGTTGGACTTTTAGCTATACCTGTTGTACTACCTCACATATCTCATCAATTCCAAGTTTTCCACATACTACTTCATCTTGCAGGGATTAGTTTTGCAGTTTTCCTAAGTATTATTTCTGCTCTTGCATACTTAAAGAATAGAACTAGAAGACTTTTGTTTACCATGATTGCATTTTCTATGTTTGTTGTATCAGAATCGTTTTCCGTAATAGATGCAGCATGGCAATATACTTACTATCTTGGAGAATTCTCAGCAGCTGAATTGGGACATATTTTGATGATTGGTACATTAGGAATGTTCGCATTAAGCGTATTTAGGAGAGATTGAGATGGATAGAGATTTACAAATAATTGATCTTATTGAAAAAAACCCTGGAATAAAATTTCGTGAGATGATGAGAGAAACAGGCATGAAAAATGGTGTACTAAGCTATCATACTAGAAAATTAGAAAAGATTGGGGTTGTAAAAGTAGAAAGAAGTTCAAGAAAAACTAGATTTTACCCGCTTGGGATTACAAATGAGGAATCGGTTTTGATAAAAAGTCTTAGACAAGAAACTCCAAGACAAATTTTGTTATCTTTACTTGAAACAGATCTTGTCTTTAATAAAATAGTTGAAAAAGTAAAAAAATCTCAATCTACAGTTTCTACTTATCTCAGTCAACTCATAAATGACGATCTTGTAGAATTCAAAATAATTGATCTAAAAAAAGTCTTTAGTATAAAAAACAAAAAGATAGTTCAGAATGCAATTAACAAATATCATCCAACATTAATAGAGAGATCAGCAGATCGCCTAGCAGATATTTTCAATTCTCTTTAAGATATCGTACACTTTGAGAACTAATTAGAGTGTTTATTTATGGTAGAGAAATTAATTGTAGTATAGAATATGATATCTTTGTATACAAAATATTTTCTACTTTTAATTGTTTTTGGATCTTCTGGTCTTTTATTTTTATCAGCATATGGAGATGGTCTTGCAAGTGAAACTTTACCACCTGAAATGATTGGAAATAAAAATGTGACTTTGTCAATTAGCTCTACACCATTCTCAATAGATGCTTATCATATAGGTACACAAATGAACTTCTTTGTTATTGACGCAGCTAATCAACAACCACTTCCTGATGTCACAGTTTCAATATCTGCCTTTAAAGGTGACAAAGCTCTTTTTGGTCACATTTTTAAAAGTGATAGCGGAAATTTTCTAATTTTTTCATATCCACAAGAATCTGGAGACATTTCAATTAATGAGCAAGGAGCAGTTTTTTCTGGCTTGCTTGATCAACACAGTGGCAAGTATGACATAAAAGGTCCAATCTTTAATTCTGGCGGATTGTACCGATTCAAAATTAACGTATTAACAATTGGTTCGTACGACAATCAAATCAGCAAGTCATACAATGCTGCCATATCTATTCCAGAAACTAACCAATACCAAATTCATGATAAAGATTACGGTAATCAGAATGTAACAGTTATTGCATACTATGATCAGATTAATAATTTCCATTACGATTCAGAAAAAAAATCTATAGACTTTGCAATGCCTTTTGATTGGTCAGAGGGCAACATAAATAATGTGTCAGTTGTTCATCAAGAGCTCAAGATTCCAAAAACATTTGGGGATTTTCTAGTTACAAAATATGATGCATATGTCAATGGAATCAAACTACCTGATAATGCTATTACAATAGATGATTATTCATCTGATGACAGAATAGTTCATCTAATATTATACAAACAGGAACTATCAGATTTGGCGATAAAACAACAAACTTCTAAAACAGAAATGGATTATTCGCTATTACCAAGTAATGAAACTGGATTTCCCATAGTACAATTTACAAGAAATGCACAGTTCAAGATTAGTTTGAGTTGGGACCCACCAAAAATCACAGCAGGATCTGACACTAAATTTAACTTTAAAATTCTGGATCCTTATCTCATAAATCAGACAGTTAGTGATATAGGCTATGATTTTTCATTAATTGCAAATCATAAAGCAATCTTTCAGAAATCTGGCGTAGCCTCTGATTCTGATGCAGGCAATAATATCACAGTACCCATTCCAGCAAATGCCACAGGTCCAATCACAATAGCATTTGAAAACATAAAGGGTAATAGCTTTGCAGGTGCAGAAATGTCATCAGTTATTTCAAACCCTACACGAGTGCCTGAATTTCCATTTAGTTTGATAGTTCTTTTCATGATATTTGTGGTTGTAGTCTCGTTTTCAAAATTTACAAAATTTGTAGTTTATTACAAATGATTTATTGATTAATGTAATCAGAAAGAAATGAGTTAGTTACTGCTTAGTGAATTATTTTCATTTGTTAATATTTTTGTTGAAAACAAACCAGCATGTTTTGCTATCAATGTACCTACAAACATTGCAACCATAAGCATAACTATAGTTCCTGATGGAGCCAGATTGAAATAATATGATGTTGTTATTCCAGCAACTACTGCAGTTACTGATAAAGAGATAGAAATCATCATTGTCTTTTTGAATCCTTTACCCATCATTATGCTGGTTATGTTTGGTAACACTATGAGTGCAGATATCAATAAAATTCCAACTAATCGCATTGTTGCAATTACAGTAACTGCCGCTAATGCTACAAAGAGATAATTTAATTTCTCAATAGGTATCCCATGAACTTTTGCCTGTTCTTCATCGAATGTAAAATGTATCATTGGTTTTCTAATTGCAATTAATGTCACAATTACACCACAGCTTACTGCTAAAATTGTTAATGTGTCTTGCATACTTGTTAACAAGATACTTCCAAACAGAAAGCTGAAAAGATCAATAGTAAACCCATGTGATGCACTAATGAGTAATACGCCCATGGCAAAGCCTGATGATAATAAAACTGCAATGGCAGCATCTCCTGATATTTTGGTACTCTTTCTTAGTTTTGTCATACCGAGAGCAGCTGAAACAGAAACAGCAAATGCGGTCCAGATTGGATATATGTTAAGAAAGTATCCAAGAGCTATTCCACCAAATGCTACATGAGAAAGAGCATCTCCAAAAAGAGAGTATCTTTTCAATACCAGAAATAGGCCTATAATTGAACAGGTAATTGATACCATTATGCCTGTAAGCAGAGCTCTTTGCATAAAACCATACGACAAAATATCCAGATTCATGTAAATCACATATCGTGTTTATGCATATGCATTTGCATCGCTGATTCTGAATATGTTTTAAGCAGATCTTTGTTTGCAAAAAATTCTTCCTTTTCACCATGGAAGAACAAGTCTCTATTCATACATGCTACTCTAGTTGCTAAATCTGAAATTGCAGTAAGATCATGTGAAGACCATACTATGGTGATCTTGTTTTCCTTGTTTATTTTTCTAAGTACTGAATAGAATTTATTTTGCACATCCATGTCTACTCCAGTTACAGGTTCATCTAATATCATCAATAATGGTTCTTTGACAAGAGCTTTCGCGATAAAGGCTCGTTGTTGTTCACCTCCTGACAGTTCGCTAATTCTCCTATCCTTGAATGATTCCAATCCTACAATCTTGAGTGCTTCTTCTATTTTTTCACTATCTTTGCTAGATGTTTGAAATATTCTGTTCCAACAACACCCACAACTTTGTATCAATGCAGCGCCTTTAGCTAACTTTTTCCTTGATAAAATTCCCATTGCAACAACATCAAAAACAGTTGCAGGAAAGTTTGGTTCAAAATTTACTTTTTGTGGAACATAACCTATCATTGACAGTAATGTAGTGTACTGATTTCCTTCATATCCAAACAACTTGATTTTACCCTGATAACTTTGCAATCCAAGAATAGCTCTAAACAGTGTGGTTTTGCCTGCACCATTTGGTCCAACAATACCCAGTAGATCTCCCTCTTGAACACTAAAGCTGATCTTGTTTACTGCCAGAACTCCGTTATGACTTACCGAAACATTCTCTACGTCTAATGCATTCATTGACATTCTAAAGCTGTTCTCAGATTATGTAGATTTTGATTCCATTTATCTAGATATGTTATTCCTTCCTGCTGTTCGGTCTGATTTATGCCCTCAAGAGGACTTAGTACCAGAACCTGTGCACCTACTTCATTAGCTAATGTATTGGCAAGTCTGGGATCAACTAAATCCTCAGAAAATATTACTTTCACATCTTTGTCTTTTGCAATTTGGATTACCTTTTGTATATCCTGTGGGGGCACATCTACTTCTGGTGCTATGCCGGTTATCCAGACATCGTGTACACCATATCTACTTGAAAAATAATTAAATGCATTATGAAATGATACAAAAGTATTTTTTTTACAGTTTGATAGTCCAGATTTTATGCTGTTATCCAGTACAACTAATTTTGCAATGTATGCATTTGCATTACTCTCATAATATTGAGCGTTTGTAGGATCAACTTTTTTCATAGCATTTTTTATATTTGTGATCTCTTGTTCTGCAAGAACTGGATCGTTCCATACATGTGGATCCATTCCTCCCTGAGCTAAAATCTCTTTGTCGTCTTCAGCAGAATCTGCTTTTAACAGAGTTATGCCTTCTGTAGCCTTGGCAAATGTCATGTTTGGAAATTCTCCTGATGACATAAACTTTGAAATGTATGCTTCCATGCCAGCTCCATTATAGATAAAAAGTTGTGTTCCTTTTAATTCTTCAATCTGTTGAATACTGGGTTCCCATGAATGTGGTTCATTTCCAATTGGAAGAAAGCTATAAACTTCAGCTTTATCACCACCCACGTTTTTTGCAAATTCATATAATGGAAAAAAAGATGCGGCAACTTTGAGCTTTGAGGTTGTATTCGATATATTTTGGACCGAATTCTGCTGGGTCTTTGATTGATCAAAAATATTGGCATTCATTGATACAGCAAAAACTGTGATTATGGCAGATGTAATTATCCCGCCAATTATAGCTGCTCTCTTGCCTGATTTCATATTTAACATATCTATATTGTTATTAATAAATCTATAAAAAGTTAATAATAATTACTGCTAAACTTATAAAATACTTAATAATAATACCAATATGCCAATTATATCCATATCACTAAACGATGAAATTCTATCAGAAATAGATAAATTACAAAAATCCATGGGATTTTCCGGAAGATCTGAAATAATTAGAGCTGGTCTTAGGATACTTATTTCAGAAGAAAAACAGAGATCTAATCTTTCTGGTTTGATCCATGCGATATTAATGGTGGTTCATGATGAAGAATCAGAACAGATAGTTACAGGAATCAAACATAATCATGAAGATCTAATAGGTACACATCTTCATAGTAAGATAGATGGGAACAAGTGCATGGAGCTCTTTTTGTTACGTGGTGAAGCTGAAAAGGTAGAAGTGATGACAAGAGATTTTCAAACAAACAGGAAAATGGATCACGTAAAGCTTGTTACAATGTAAAAAATTGATATTATTATTGATTTAAGATTTTTACAAAATGTGATATAGAGTTATGATATGAAAATTCCTCTAGTTGTTTGTTGATTTTTTCTATAACAACATTGTGAGCATTACCATACAAATCCTTGAGTATTTCATTAAGATATTCAGGATGATCATAGCAGTCTGGAAGATAACAATGATATTTTTTATGTAGATCACGAACAACCTTGTCATACGTTTCTTTTCCAATTTCAAGTAAGGTTGTTTCTATAACAAGACTAACTAACGCCTTTTTTACTAGATCATTATCATATGTCATCTTCTAATACAACCCCATAACTTTACTAATTTTTAACATGTTAAAGTTTACTCGTAACATATTTCTTTAAATTTTAACGAATTAAAACCCATTTTCATTTAAAATAAGGGCAAGAAGTGCAGCACGTGTATCTTTACCATATTCAGCCTGTTTAAAGTATTTTGCCTGTTTTGTAGAATCCAAATCATGCGAAATCTCATCTAAACGTGGTAATGGATGCATTATTATGACATCGTCTTTCATTTTCTTCAACATATCAGGCACAATCTTGTAGCTACCTTTAACTTTGGCATATTCTTCAGCATCTGCAAATCTTTCTTTTTGTATCCTTGTAACATAAAGAACATCAAATTCATCCAGATTTTCTTCTAGGTCTGTTGATTCTTTGTAAGGCAATCGTTTTTTAATTTCATAAGTAGAATCAGCGCGAATTTTCAAAGCTGTTGGCGAAATAAGATGTACGTCTACTTTGTAGTTGCCAAGTGCATAAAGTAATGAATATACTGTTCTGCCATATTTTAGATCACCAACAATTCCTATCTTCAAACCATCGATTCGTTTTTTCTCTTTCCAAATTGTATAAAGATCCAATATTGCTTGAGTTGGATGTTCTTCTGTTCCACTTCCTGCGTTTATCATTGGTTTCTCTGATATTTCAGCTGCAAATCTACTAGACCCATCAAGTTGATGTCGCAGTACAAGAACGTCAGAGTAAAGTGACATTATTTTTACAGTATCAGCAAGACTCTCACCTTTTTTGGCTGAAGAAGATGAAGCATCAGCTATACCTATTGATGTACCACCTAATGATGCCATTGCAGCTTCAAAACTTAATCTAGTTCTTGTACTTGGTTCAAAGAAAAGATATCCCAAAGTTTTTCCTCTAGCAAGTTCGCGACGCTCGCTTGGATTCATTTTAATTATTTTATCAGTAGCATCAAAGATTGTCTCAAATTTTTTCTTGTCAAAATCACGGATTGAGACAATATCTTTTTGGAAAAAAGAATTGCTCATTCTCGTTCAATAATATATATGAGTACTATACAAAGTATTCCAATGTCAGAGTCTGATCTCATAGTAAGACGAATCAAGAATGGTACTGTAATTGATCACATTGAGGCAGGAAAAGGTCTCAAAGTTCTAAATGCACTTGAGATAGATGGAAAAGATGGTAATGTCATAACAATAGCACTAAATGTGCCTAGTTCAAAAGTTGCAAAGAAAGACATCATAAAAGTTGAGAATAGATTTCTAAAAGATGGTGATACTAACAAGCTTGCACTGATTGCACCAAAAGCTACTGTAAATATAATCAAAGACTATAAACTGGTTGAAAAAAGGCGAGTAACTCTTCCAAATGAAATTGAACGAATATTCAGATGTTCAAATCCAGACTGCATAACAAATAGTGGTGAAGACATTGAGCCGATAATGGATGTAGTTGATAAAACTGGTCTTGTTCTTAGATGCAGATATTGCACAAGAACTCTAGATGTAAACGAATTAAAATATTATTAATTAATTCAAGATACAGAATTATTTTTGACTTTAGTTTTTTCTTTTATTTCCAATTCGTATTGATCATAAGTAAACTTGCGCATAGTTCCAAATGGTCTAAATGCTCTACCGTTTCCATGATAAAATTTGGAGAAAAATTCCACGTAAACCAATCTTGCTCCCTGAATGCCAGGTTCAAAAACTCCAATTATTATATTGAATATGTGACCAATGAAAAGAATCATTGTTCCAAGAACAATAAACGGTATTGAATGATGTAGTGTTTTTATGAAAATGAAATCAATTACATCAGCTAGTATTACTGAAGCTAGTAAAATTCCAACAATTCTTGTGTAGGAAAGTATGTGACTTACTATGGACGGTAACTCCATAATGGCTCTTGGACCTTCTCCAACAAACATTAAACCAATTCCACCCAAAAGCAATCCAACGTAACCAATTCCCTCTACATGATGAATTGGATTGATGTGTCCATGATGCATTAATGCTAATCCTGTCATCACAACACCCCAGCCAAATACCAACCAGCCAACTTTTCCAATGGCATGTTTCTTTTCGCCCTCTCTTAGGCTATTGAGGATTCCAAGAATTAGGCCAAATGTTACCATGCCTAGACCGATATATCCACTGATTAGCAAGAGTCTGCGTAATCCTACAATGGGATTAAAGATTGCTCCGCTAGCAGGAAGAAGTTGCATACCAAGTGTCGTGTTTATATAATTAAACAGAAAGCCGTTGAGATGAAATCCAAAGTATAGATTGAATGTGAATCCTAAAATAATTCCAATAATAGCACCAGGAGTCATTGCCTTTGCCAATTTTACCATCTGTCTGGGTTTCAATATAGTAAGTGCAAACTTTCTCAAAGGCTTTGGCATGATGTTAAGATTACGTTTTCCACCCTCTACTCTTCTGATTACCCATCTGCAAACAAGGAGGATAAAAAGACAATATCCTGCATCCCCTACCATCATACCATAAAAGACCGGAAAGATAAGACCGAAAATTAATGTAGGATCAAATTCTTTACCTTGTGGTAAAGAATAGAATCTAATAAAAGCCTCAAACAACTTGAACCTTTTTGGATTTGCAAATAGTGTTGGTGGATTTTCTTCAGTCTCTAGTTCATAAACAATTGTTCCTTTGGTATGTTTGTCTAGATTAGCTTCGACTGATTCTAGTTTTGATTTTGGAACCCAACCTTCTAGAGCAAAAGAGTCAGATGTGACTCCTAGATTGTCAATGACTTCAAGTTTTCTGTTTTCTATTTCAAGCTGTTCTTCAATGCAGACAATATTTGCATAGTGTTCTTTTGAAATCTCTCCTAGTTGTCTATCAATTTCTTTTAATTTTTGAGTTAGTTCATTGAGAACAATACCTAATGATTGTTTTAATTGAATCGCTGTTCCATTGAGTTTTGGTACCGCTTCAAGTTTGACATTATACTCTTGAACAGCAGTAGCAAGGGCATGAGGAGGAAAGTTAGGAAATGTAATGAGAACAATGCGAGTAATTTCTTTTTCTTCTTTAGAATAAAGGAAAACATCCAGATTATTTGTTTCTAATGCTTTCTTAAAAGATGGAAATTGTTTTGAATCTAAACGGCCAAAGTAAGAGTGTCCTAATACTAACTGGAGTACATTGAAATCTTCTGGGAAAAACGAAAACTCTTCAACTAGTTTCATGTTATTTTCAGTTTCATTTATCTTAGTTAGGAGATTTTCTTTTTCTCTTTCTAGAGAAGCTATTTTAGAATCTATATCGATTGATTTTGCTGCTTGCATCAAGTTGTCAATTGTTGGAAAACGTTGACAACTTGAAACTGGGTTAGGAGGTAGAACTGTTTTGAATGCTTTAATTCTAAGGAGTTGATCTGAAACTTGTCTGTAAAGATCATTATCACGTTCATTTTTGAGCATAGAAGCTACGTCTTTAGATAATGGTTCCAATTGTACTATGCCCATATCATGTAAAACAGAAATTACAATTTGCCTATCTTTTCTTAAACCAAGTACTGCCATCATAGTCATTGGGACAGGTTTGAGTACCATTATTCTACACCTTTTAATAAAATATCTAGAATTCCATGAATAGTTTTTTCATCCATTTGTGACGATATGGTTTTTGATTTTGTTTTTGCTTCTTCAATAATTTTTTTTACTTCAATTTCAGCGTTTTTTCTTGCTTGATCAATACTTGTTTCAACTAATTTTTCTCCTTGTGCCTTTGCTGCTGCAATGGCCTTATCAGCATCAATTTGAAAAGATTTTATGTCTTCTGCTACTTTTTTCTTGAAATTTTGAACTTCTGCCCATGCTTTTTCTTCGCCTTCCTTAATTTGTTTGAGAGAATGAACGTATTTTTCTTGAGTTGACATGTTATACTCCTAAGAAATGCTTTCCTGCATACAGTGCTATAGTAATTGTACCAAGGATGTTTCCAATTTTAAATGCCCTTATGATCATATAGAATTTTCTTTGTTGTGGATTTGCAAAATTAACTGGCAAGTATTTCTTTCTCCCTTTGAATATTTTCTTGTTCTCTTTCACCCATCTTACGTTTTACTGTTTTTAACATGATGAATGTATCACGTTCCATCTCAGCTAGTCTGAATATGATAAATTTAACAGCACCCTGCAATCTTGGAATGAAAACGTTTTCTATTGCATTAGATTTTCGTTTTGTCTTTTCAATCTCATATAGAAGTTTTCGTAATGTGGTTTCTTTTTCTGCAACATCAAGCACCATTTTGTGAACATTTTGAAATGCCTTTATTGCTTCATTAATTGAAGGAGGAAGTTCCAATATATGCTCAATGATAGCAGTATTACTTTGTCCACCTTGTAATTTTGGTATACTAACTCCCATTACATTTTTTACTTGAATTTGCAATTTACTTATTTGTGGAATCTTCATTGCTTCATTTTCTAGTCTCATCGTACCCGCAAGCATCTCTGCTAATCTGATACTTTGGTAGCCTTTTACCAATTCAGATTGTAAACCACTCCTTAATGCAGCAGCAGTTTTGCTTGCATTAAAAAATTCTAGAATTAATGCCTGACGTTTTAGTTTCAGTAACTTCAATCCTTTGTTAGCAACAACAATTCTTCGCTTGGTACGAATGTATTCAAGACGAGTTGGACGAATGTTAATTACTGATGGCAAAGTCTATGCACCACCCGGCGTGGTTCTTTTTCCGTACTTTGCAATGAACTCTGGTTTAATACGATTCATTTCTGAATCAGATAGTTCGCTAAGTAGTTCCCAACCAATGTCTAGAGTTTGTTCAATTGAACGATTTTCATCCATTCCTTGATCGACAAATTTTCTCTCAAAGTTGTTAGCCACCTTTAAGAATTTCTTATCTAAATCACTTAGAGCTTCTTCACCAACTATAGCTGCAAGTGATCTTGCATCTTTACCTTGTGCATATGCTGCATAAAGTTGGTCTGCAAGACCTCGATGATCTTCTCTTGTATTTCCTTTTCCAATACCTTGATTCATCAGACGTGAAAGACTTGTTAGGACATCTACTGGTGGATGAATGCCTGATCTATGCAAGTCTCTACTCATTACTATCTGACCTTCTGTGATGTAACCAGTAAGATCTGGTATAGGATGTGTAATATCATCAGCTGGCATCGTAAGTATAGGAATTTGTGTTACGGAACCATGTCGGCCCTTTATCTTTCCAGCTCTTTCATAAAGAGATGATAGGTCAGTATACATGTATCCTGGATATCCTCTTCTTCCTGGAACTTCTTCACGTGCTGCAGCAATTTCTCTTAATGCTTCACAATAGTTTGTCATATCGGTAATAATGACAAGGACATGCATATCTCGCTCATAAGCAAGAAATTCTGCTGTTGTTAGAGCAAGTCTAGGAGTAAGTATACGTTCCATAGAAGGATCAGATGACAAGTTCAGAAACAGTGCGGTTCTTCCAAGAGCTCCACTTTCTTCAAATTGTTTTATAAAAAAGTTTGATTCTTCACTTGTAATTCCTATTGCAGCAAACACAACGGAAAAGTTTTCAGAACCACCAAGAACTTTGGCCTGTCTTGCGATCTGTGCCGCAAGTAAATTATGTGGAAGACCAGAACCAGAAAATATTGGAAGCTTTTGACCTCGTACAAGAGTATTCATTCCATCAATGTTTGACATTCCTGTTTGGATAAATTCTGAAGGTTCCTCTCTGGCGTATGGATTGATACCAGAACCTACAAGATCAACTTTTTGTTTTGATACTATTTTTGGTCCATTGTCCCTAGGATTTCCTAGTCCATCAAATACTCTCCCAAGCATTTCGTCAGAAACTGACATCATAGCAGTCTCACCAGTGAATTTTGTTGTAGTTCCAGAGGTGGTCATGCCAAGAGTTGGACCAAAGACCTGAACCACAGCCAAACCTTGTCTAGTATCAAGGACTTGTCCTTGTCGTCGCTCACCGTTAGGAAGTTTTATCTCAACCATTTCGCCATAAGCTGCATTATCTACGCCTTCTACAAATATCAGTGGACCTGCAATTTTTGATAGTGTCTTGAATGCTACACCAGACATCTATGTAGTCACCTCAATCATTAGAGTATTGAATTCTTTTTGCATAGTATCAAATGTATCAGCAACCAATGTGCCTACTTGATCTTCTTTGGTCCATTTTATTCTTGAAATCATTTTTCTTGATTCTAATGCACCAATCTTTGATGATGTTGCGCCTTTCTTTATTGCATCACTTTCTTTTCTACCAAATTCTAAAATTGTTCTAAGTAAAAGATATTGTTTTTTAATTGATGTATATGTATCAACTTCATCATAAGCACTTTGTTGCAGATAATCTTCTCTGATGGATCGTGCAGTATCCAAAACTCCTTTTTCTGGTTCTGGTAATGCATCATAACCTACCAATTGAACAATTTCTTGCAATTCTGATTCTCTTTGTAAAATTTCTAGAGCTTCTTTTCTTAGGGCAACCCAATCGTTTCCAACATTATTTTTGTACCATTCACCCATGTTATCAGCATACAATGAATAGCTTGTGAGCCAGTTGATAGATGGAAAGTGTCTTCTTGATGCCAAGCTTGCATCCAAAGCCCAGAAAACTCTTGTAACTCTTAGTGTGTTTTGTGATACTGGTTCTGAAAAGTCTCCACCTGGAGGCGAAACTGCACCAACCAAAGTCAAGGAACCTATCCTTTCTTCTGGAGATATAACAACAGCTTTTCCACCCCTTTCATAAAATTCTGCTAATCTTCTTCCAAGATATGCTGGATATCCTTCTTCACCTGGCATCTCTTCTAATCTTCCTGAAATTTCTCTTAATGCTTCAGCCCATCGAGATGTACTATCTGCCATCAAAGCTACACCATATCCCATATCACGATAATATTCTCCCATTGTAATCCCGGTATAGATACTAGCTTCACGTGCAGCTACTGGCATGTTTGAAGTATTAGCAACAAGAATTGTACGTTCCATCAATGGACGCTTTGATTTAGGATCCTCTAGTTTTGGAAAAGTTGTAAGAACTTCGGTCATTTCGTTTCCTCTTTCTCCACAACCTACATAGACAATGACATTACTGTCTGCCCACTTAGCAAGTTGTTGCTGGGTGACTGTTTTTCCACTTCCAAATGGTCCTGGAATTGCAGCAGTTCCACCTTTTGCAACTGGAAAGAATGTATCCAAAACACGTTGACCTGTAAGCAATGGTTCTTCTGGTGGAAGTTTACGCAGTACAGGTCTTGGTACACGAACGGTCCACCAACTTGAAAGACCAATTTCTACTTTTGAACTATTTGTTTGAACAGACCCTACAATTTCATTGACGTTGTATTTTCCTTCAGATATTTCTGTTAGTTCACCTTCAATGTTATATGGAATCATTATTTTGTGCATTATCAATGGAGTTTCTTGGACTTCACCAATAATTTCACCTGGGAAAACATGATCACCTTTTTTCTTTACTGGAATAAAATCCCATTTTTTTGTTTGATCAAGAGCTGGTATAACATTTCCTCTGCTGATAAAGTCACCACTTTGTGCTCTTAGTACATCAAGTGGTCTTTGAATACCATCATAAATTGAAGTTAAAAGTCCTGGTCCAAGCTGCAATGAAAGCGGACGTTTTGTATTAATGACCTTTTCACCTGGTCTTAAACCAGTTGTATCTTCATACACCTGAATGGTAGCCTTGTTACCTTCTAAACGGATTATTTCTCCTACTAAACCAAGTTCACCGATTCGTACGACATCAAACATTTGTGCGCCTTCAAGACCACTTGCTAAAACAACAGGTCCTGAAATTCTAGAAACTATTCCATCTGTCATCTCATCATCAACTTCCTTGAATATTAATCCCCAATACCCTTTTTGCTAATACAGATATTGATTCTTCTTGAATATTTCCCTGTAGTGATGGCATGAATAACACCAATGGTTCGATGGATGCCTCGATCTTTGTTCTAAATATACTTGGAAGTAAGTTACGAACAAATTCGCTTACAATAATTAAACCAAACTTACCAGATGAAAAAAGTTCTTGCAATGTTTTGTTAGCATCATCCTTACTGACAATAAATGTATCGTCCATTCCAAGAAGTCGATATCCAATGACTAGCTCACGCTCTCCTATTACCGCGATCCTTCCACTTGATTCTGTTTTTTGTTTAGACATTTTTATTCACTTAGTAACATTGAACTTATTTGTTCAGTTGATAAATTGTAACGTTTTCCATAGGCGATCCTTTTAATGTTTTCACGTTCATATCCCGCATTAATTATAAAGTAAAATACTGTTCCAATTGAAAGTGCGATGTTTTTCAATTTTTTGACATACTGAATGTTTATGAATTTGTCAAGTGCTACTTCAAAATCAATTAAACTTTTTGTCTTCTTGTATTGTGTTAACGCAGTGATTAGAGAAAAGCGATTTTCCACTCTTCCAGCAATTTCTGCAGAATCTTTTACTCCATAGATATCCAATAGCTCATTCATTTGGATTCTTCCCCCGTCGATAAGATGTCTGCTAACTAATTCTTTATCCAAATTCGCTTCTTTGCCTTTCATAAGATTTAATATATTTTTCTTATCAATCTCTGCCCTGAAAAATTCCCTTATCATACCTTCATCTCCTTGGAAGAATTTTAGAGATTCAAGTAATGCTTTATAATAAAATTTTTGTAATGCATACATCATAGGACCAAGATCACCACTTTTTTGGTATTCTTCCAAGTGTTGCATTAAGATTGGACCATAGTTGTATTTTACAAGTTGATTTACTACACCATCTACACCTGTTTGTGAGAGAATGGTTTTCATCTCATCATGGGTAATATTACCTGCAGAAATTCCTGCTGGTACGTTACGACTAGAGACTAGGAATGATTCTGTCTCAGTAATTGTTTTGCCCATACTTTTTGATGAAAGTATCAATTCAATATTGTAGATATCCCATTTTGACAAATAGGCCCTAACTGCAGATTTTCCATTAAATGGTGTTGCATCTAATGCCGTTTTATTGATTTGAACAAGATATCGATTCAATGCAACTTCTAAAATTTCTGAAGGTTGATAAACAGATGCAGCTTTTTCAATCTCTGGTCCATACCATGTTGACTCTAGGATTTTTGCCATCTCAACATCATCTTTTGCTTTTAGCAGATTCTGCATCATATCTTTAGTAAGAAAATTCATAGATATTGCTTGCAATCTACCAAAGGAAGATGCATATTGTGAGGTTCCCATTATGTTCTCTCCGTAAGAAAACCTTTTACCTCATCTTCATGAGTTCGTAAAAGTTCTTCAAATGTTAGATCTATTTCTTTTGTTCCTTCATTATTTTCTGCTATTATTCCACCCAAAGTTTGAATTGTAGAACCAATGGTAACCCCCATTTCTTTGAAAACTGCACAGTCTTCTTCACGACAATGAACCGTAATTTTTTGATCTAATTTATTTTTTGAAGTATTCACCATGGTCTCTAATATTTTTTTGTATTGTGGTGATTTTACATAGTTCTTGATTTCTTGTTTGATGACATCAAATGCAGATTCCAAGTTTTCGTTAATGGCATCGAACATGATTTTTTTTGCTTGTAATCTAGCTGACTCTATTATTCTTGCTAATTCTCTTTCAGATTTTAATTTTGCCTCATTTGCAAAATGTTTTTGTATTTCTTTAATTTGTGCATCTCTTTGGTTTTGTATAGCAGTTCCTTTCTCATCTAGTTCTTTGCTAAGTTTTGCAAGATCCCTTTTTTTCCTATTCTCTATCTCAAGGAGAAAGGTCTCTATGCTCATTACAAATTCTCACTACAGTATGCCAAGTAACAGAATGATTCCTAGCACGAATCCGATGATCCACAGTGTTTCAGGAATGACAAAGAAGAATAATACCTGACCAAATTTTTCTGGCTTCTCAGCTATAATACCCATACCAGCAGCACCAATTCCTTGTTGTGCATTACCAGTACCTATCAAACCTCCAGCTATAGCAATTGCAGCTGCAATTGCTAGCAAAGGCTTTGTTAAACCTGAACTTGTAGCTGCGGATTGCGCAAATGCTGGGGTCGTAAAGAATGTAGAAAGTGCGATCGTTATACCTGCAACTATTATAATAGCGGATAATTTTGAACGTCTGTTCAGCATCATCATGTATGGCTCATTTAGCGAGGTTATATTAAGCTAATTTTTACAATGGTTAATCTATTTTTTTAAAAAAATATTACTTTTCAATCAAAGATTGGATCTAAATTCAGGATGAATCAAAGTTCTAGAAAGTTACCAACCAGATTTGGAATATATACAAAAATTAAATTGATAAGTTATTGTTCCACAGGAAGATCCGATTTATTTCCCCATTCTCCCCATGAACCAACATATACTTTGACGTTTTTGAATCCAAGTTTTTTGAGAGCCAAAAATGAGTTTGCTGCTCTATATCCACCCTGACAGTATGTCACTATATCATCATCTTTGGATAATTTGTAGAGCTTGAAAAGAGACTCATTTTTTTTCATGGTGCCATCTTTTTCTATGTTAAGGATCCAATCAATGTTTATTGCATTTGGAATATGACCTTTCCTTGCAGCTCTAATTACTCCACCGTTGAATTCTTCTTGTGTTCTTGCATCTACAAGTTTTATTTTATTTAAATTTTTTTTAATATATTCAAATCCAGCAAATACATTTTTGTTAACTTTGCCAGAGAATTTGTCAGGTTTGAATCCATTTGTTTTAATTTCAATATGAAATCCAAGACTTTTCCATTTTTTTATTCCTCCATCTAACATGAAAGCTTTCTTATGCGAAAAATAAGTTAAAAGCCAAACTCCTCTAGATGCGCTCATTCCAGAAACATCATCATAGAATACAACCGTTTTTTCTTTTGTAACGCCTAGAATCGAAAGAAGCTTTCTCATTTGTATGTTAAATGCTTTCATGCCATCTTTACTAGTATCAAACCAATGATAGTAAAAAAAATCCAAGTTAACTGCTCCAGGTACATGTCCTTCAGAATAATCCTTGTACGATCTTGCATCAATTAGAATCAATTTTGGATCATCAAGCATTTTGAGAACATCTTTTGCATTAATCAACATAAATTAGTTGTAAACTAGGTGGTGTAAATTCATTTCAGATTGTATTACAATTTAAGAGATACGTTAACCTGTTTAAATGTAGATAGCAAAAAAATTTCCTTCGTGAAAAAATTAAACTTTGTGTTGCAACTAATACTACAAAGTTTTCAACATATTATGAAAAATACAAAAAAGTATTAAATTATTCTAATATTCTGTAAAAGCGTATATTGTTATATTTGGGCATATCAAGATATTAGCACGTTATGAGCATTACAGGTCATTATTTTTTTAAACGAAATAATCGAATCTCGACCAAAACAGTGAGTATGTTAACCTAAAGAAGCTACTATGAAACAAAAAATGCCAAATCCACAATTATCGGTTTTTCAGACCTTCAAGACTAAAGGTAAAGAGCTTACAGGAGAAGCAATACGTCAAAGAGGAATAGTAATGCATCTTGCCCTTGAAACTATTCCTACCAAAAAAACAAGAACTGCCATAGCTCACAAACTTGCTGAAAGAAACGGAACAACTTGGCAAAATATCTATTCTGGAATTTTTAGGGATTTGGATGAAATTTTGCTTCCTCTTAAAATTGTAGAAGAAGCGGGAAGATTGCCGATAAAACGGGGACCAAAAGCATTACAAGAAGAAGGTGTACCATATTATCAATTAACTGAAGGCGGTTTACTTGTTGCGGCATCTCTTGAAGAGATGGAAAATGAAAGAGGAAAAATAATTGAGCATTTTTTTGAAAAGAATTCTAATTCAAAAGATAAAGATTTCAAAAAATCTATGCTATTACTTTTGAATGTTGCACCAATCTTTGTTTCTTCAATACTTCGAAAATACGTGGAAGCATATAGTATTGGAAAGATTGATCATCTAATTCCGTTTGATGCAAATAGTGTTAGAGATGCTCTTGATGAAGCAATAATAATTCAAAGGGAGCTTTTGGAAGGGTTTGCCTCATTAGCAAATTCAGACAAAGAACCAATAATTAATTTCCTTAAGAGCGTAGGCTAATCCGTTTAATAACATTGAAATCCTTTCCCAAAAGAGCTTGATAATATTGATAGATTTATCTAATACTATTATGGACGGTCATTTCCTATTGGCTACATACTACAAGGTCATAGGAAAAGTAAATGTCAAGTGATTTAATCAGATCAGTTGTTTATTTAATAGAATCCGGAAAAGGAGATGTTGGTAGACTAAACTATATTTTAAATGCGCTTCAGGATGGAAAACCTCTCTTTGCATCTGATAAAAAATATTTAGATACATTAATTTCAACATACGTCGATTCCGCTAAAAGGCGTGAAATTGGAATATCAGCCGATAATGAACCAATAAATGAATTACGAAGTGAATTAAACAGAGTAAATGAAAGACTTGCAAGATTAGAAAAGAGAGGATATAAAAAACACATTGGCAGAAAAACAATTTTCTTTTTTATAACATTTTTTGTTAGCTGGCATGCTATCATTCAGATTATCAACAAGATATCAGGTGGCACTACGATGATGATCTATCAGAATACACAAGATCTCAACTCCTATGTTTTTCCATTGTACCAATTAAAAATCATAATTCCCTCTCAGTTTGTTGCATGGGTGGATCTTGGAATCTTGTACATATGGACTGGGATGATGATTGCATGGATTATTCTTGGCTTCATTTATTTGGTAAAATTTATCAGATCAAGATACAACCCAACAAAATAATCTTTTATTTATTGTAAAAAACAAATTTCAAGAATAAATCAATTGAAATCCAAGTTTTATATTCTAAGAATTGTTTGTAAATTAGTTTTATTGAGTAGAATTAAACCCAATTGAACCGGGTTGACCGCTAAGAACAGTGTTTGTATTATAAAATGCCTGACCCACAATGCTCCATTTTGTATCATTTTTTTGTAGTGCAGACCAAAGTTCAGGATTATTACCAGTGTTTTCTAAAATAACTTTACCATCGAGTTGGTTCGTATAGTGTTCTATAAGTGTGTAATAGTTTGAACTCTCCAAAGCACCTTCAAGTCTTTCTCCAATTTGACCATGCCCTACCAAGACACCATTTTCGTATAGATCATATGTTATTGCTTCCAGAATAACTGTAACACCATTTGGATTTAAAACATCAAATTTTGTATCTATGATTGATTCTTTATTAGTAAATGATAATACTGATGTTTTATTAATAGAGACAATAACCGGTTTTATTTCTGTAGATGCTGCCTTTAATCCTCCAGGAACCTGAGGATTTTCTTGAACAAAATTTTTCAGAAAACCAGAGCTAGGAAGCAATGCAACTACAACTGTTATTGCAATAAGTATACCAACTGCAGCACCAATCAATAATTTTTTGTCCAAGTTTATTGATAGGGTTTATTCTTTACATAAATGTTAAGCGGCAAAGACTTTTAGTCAAAGTTTGGAAGGTAATTTTGTGCAATACCATCAAGCTATCAAGATAGGACAAGAAAGAGCAAGAAAATCTCAGATGAACCTATTTTCCCATGCAGGTTTTGCTATGCTTACACTCACAGTAAAAAAATCAGAAGGAAAGTTTGTGCCTGTGGGCGAGCAGGAATTAGTAGCTATTGTTCAAAAATCAGATGGTTGGATTACAGTAATAGTAGATGATGAGGGATACACAAAGGCCCAATCCAAAACTTTGAACGAAGGTGAGGCAAAGGAAATTATGAAAAAAGCAATCGTTGCAGGTATACCAGAATTTACAGGAAAAGTCAGGTTAGTATAATTTCAGTTCCTTCAGGAGACCCTTTGATTGCTTTTTCTAAAGTTTTAACATCTGCCTTTATGATACGTGTTTTGATTTTGGATCGTTCAATTACTTTGAGTGCAACAATATCCATCAAGTCATAACTACCAGCAATGGATTCTTGATGTACAAGCATATTACGAAGTTTTTTCAGCTCAATTCGCTTGAATTTTTTTGCATTTTTATTCTTGTTAGGATCTGAATCATAGACTCCATCAACGTCTGTAGCATTCAAAAATATAGACGCTCTGACCTTTTCTGCAATAAGTGCTGCTGTTGCATTAGTACTTTGACCTGGATGCAAACCACCCGTTATTACTATTAATCCGCTATCTGCGGCGTGTGTAATTTCTTTTAGATTGGTTGGAGGATGTGGATATGCTTTATTCTGTATTGCATAGATCAAAAGTTTAGCATTAAGCCGTGATACTTCTATACCAAGCTCGTCAAGGGTAGATTCATCTGCACCAGAGGATCTTGCATGTGAAATGTAATGTCTTGCAATTTTGCCCCCTCCTGCGATAATAATTGGTTGACAAATCTTTGATATCCTAACGAAAAATGTGGCATAATCCTTGAGTACTTTTTCATCCTCCATCCCAAACAAGCTGCCAGATAATTTTATGACAATTCGTTTTCTCATAATTTGTTTTCACCAAGGATGATCTGTGCTGCAATTTCAACCTTTTTTCTGTTTTTTTGTGCTGTATAAACTCGTAAGATGTTCATAAATCCAGAAATTGCAGAAACGAGAGGTATTTCTGATATTGGAAGTTCATATGCTTCCTTAGAAAGTGTATTTTTTTTTGACGTAAGTATTATTGATTCTGATTCTTTTTTTGAAGGTGTAAGAGGAATGGACGGAGTCATGGACACATCAATAAAAATTTCTGACTCATCTACTTTGGATTTTTTAGAGATTTGTTTTTTTACATCCAATGTTTTTATTTTACCTATTAGATCATGACGTGCAAGAATCTTTTCAAAGACGCATTTGAGTAGTCTACGTTCTTGGTAATCTTTTGCAAGCTGTCTTGCTCTTCTAAGATCTGAGGATTTTTCTGGAAGAGATATTAGTTTTGAAATTACAAATTCATCAGTCAATTTAATGTAATTATCAAGATCAGTAGAAGTAAGATCAAGTTCATTATCTGCAAGACTCATTGATTCTAGCAACATAACTTCAGCAGATCGCACAGTTTTGTGATAATAAACAGCCTTAAACATTTGATATCTTGAAATCATCATAGATTCAAAAGAATAGAGTGCAGATTTATCAAGTGAGAGTTTTTTTTCATGTACATCTAGGGATTGAATTATTCTTTTAAAATCAATTTTAGCATGTTCTGTGCCAGTAAAATATCCATCTCGTGGTAGATAGTCCATCATATCAGCGCTAAGACCTCCAGATATGATTTCATTCATAAATTGATGTTTGGAATTTCCAAAGGCAAGATCAGCTAGAAACTTTTTATCAAACCCAGATTTTGATAACAAATCTCCAATCTCAGTTTGTAGTATGATTTTCTTACCAATTTCTTCATGTGATGTTTTTTTTCTTTTTTGTAAAACTTCCTCAAATAAATGAGAGAATGGTCCATGACCGAGATCATGTAAGAGACCCCCCATTCTTAGGTTTGCAACATCATCTGAATTCAAAAATTCTTTATCTTTGAGTACTAATGCTGCTTGACCTGCAACATGTGTTACTCCAAGTGAATGTTCAAATCTAGAATGTTGTGCGCCTGGATAAACTAGATGAGCACCTGCCAGTTGTCTTATTCTGCGTAATCTCTGAAAAATAGGAGTGTCTATTATTTTAATTTCAGATTCATAAATTCTTATAAAGTCATGAATTGGATCAACAATTTCTAGGTATTTTTTTGTCATTTTTTTATTTTATATATCTCAGAGCTATTTCCTTGACAGCTTTGTGTACTTGTTCTTGAGTTTGTGAAGCATTTACTATTTTCCATCCAAACTTTTTTGCTAATGTTCTATAAGTATGAATTATTTTTTTTGCAAATTCTTTGTCCTTTTCAAATTTATCACGTAAAGTTTTTTTACGTGAAAATGAATCTTTTGATTTTACATCAAGAAGAATTACCAGATTTTCTTTTGGAAGACCTGAATCAAGATTTAAAAGCCATTTTAGATCTTGCCCATTTGCCTTGCCATAGACTAAATTAGATTGATAATATCTATTCATTATCAAAACATAATTTTTTGATAATGTATCTTGTATTTCCTTTAATTTTTCCCATCTGTTTGCAGCAAGTAAACAATGTATTACTTGGGGAGGAAATTTTTGTTTTCCACTCAGGTAATGTTTGATTTCTTTTCCTATTGGTGTAGTATAATCAGGAAAGCTAAAAATTTTACATTTTAATTTTCTTGTTTTCAAAAATTTTGCTAAAAGTTCGGATTGAGTTCTTTTTCCTGCTTGATCAAATCCTTCAATAACTATAATCATTTGATTGTAATTAAATTACGAAGTAGATAAATTGTGAATCTACTATAAGGTTTATAACTAAAAAAGACTTTATTATATCAAAATGGGCTTGGTACGTTATATGGCAAAAGAAGTCATGAAAGAAATAGGCAACAAATCCAGAGAATTTTATGAGTTTGTACTTCCACCAATGGATATACAGCTTGAAAATGATAATATCATAGTAACTATTGATCTTCCAGGCTTTGACAAAAAGGATATCAAATTAAGAATACGTGGAAATATCCTTTCAATTAATGCGACACGAGAAACAGATCATGATGGAACGGTAATCTGGCATCAAAGACCACATACAATTGATAAAAAAATCCGACTTCCAGTTGATGTAAATGAAGGTGAAGATCTTGAGGGTTCTGCAAAATACCACAACGGTGTTCTTACTCTAAAGATTCCAGTTAAACATGGTAAAGATATTACAATAGAATAGCTAGTGTTCTCGCATTAAAACTGCTGCTAAAATTATAACTACGGAACCAATCATTCCAAGCTCTCCTACAAGTTGATTGTTTCCATAAAGTATTGTTGAGCCAACAAATACAGCTGCGGAAAGTATGCTTCCAGAAAGCAAAATGTTTCTAGATGATTTTTTCGGTTGATATTGAGCAGTTCTTTTTTCTTCAAGATATTGTTTGAGTTCAGGTGCAATAGCAATTACATCATTGATTGATTTTATAAATTTACCAAATGAAATTTTCAGTTCTTCAACATATGCGTCTTTGATGAGATTTTCTTCCTCCAAAATATTTTGTAAGACATTGATAAATCGGAAATTGACTTTGTGAGTATGATAAATTCCTTCAAGTATAGATGCCATCCTCATGTAAAGTGCTAGATGCTTTGGAAGCTTAAATGGAAATCTGCTCATTGTCTTATTTGCAAGATCCATTAGAGCTCTTACTTCCATTTTGTCCACTTTGGTTCCATGCATTGCCTGAATTGACATTGCAATCCCTTTTTCTATTACAAAACGGTTGTAACCAGGAAGCAGCATTCCAAGTTCATCCATGGCACTGACAGTTCGTGGAGGATCTTTTTCAACAAGGGATAGATACAGTCTGATTAGTTTGAGACGAGTTTCATTATCTAGTCTTCCTACCATTCCAAAATCATATAGAATCAAAGAACCGTCATTAGCCACAGATATGTTGCCAGGATGGGGGTCAGCGTGAAAGATATCATGGTGCAAAAGCATTGTAAAAAATACCTTGTGTACTTTAACTACAAGCTGCGCTCTGTCTAACCCAATCTCATCAAGTGCTTTTACATTGGTTATCTTTATTCCAGGAATGTATTCCATAGTAAGTACATGTTCTGTGGAATGATCATCTATTACAGAAGGGATTATTACTTTAGGATCTGAACGAAAATTTCTTTTTATTGTCTTTAGATTTTGAGATTCAATTCTATAATCCATTTCCTCATGTATTGTTTCTATGAATTGTGCAAGCATTGCTTCTGCTGAATATCGTAGATTGGGATCTACAAATTTCATTGCAAACGGAATAATTTTTTTGAGAACCCTAATGTCTTCTTCTACAATTTTGTCAATGTTTGGTCTTCTTACTTTTATAATTACGTCCTTTTCCTTAATTTTGGCAAGATATACTTGACCAAGTGAAGCGCCGGAAACAACAGTGGTATTGACATGATCAAAGCTTTGTTCTAATGGTCCCAGATCTTTTTCTATGATTGGTTTTACTTGATCAAAAGGAGCAGCTGGTACTTCATCTTGAAGTTTTGCAAGCTCCTCCATATATGGTTGAGGCAAGATGTCAGCTCTTGAAGAAAGCCATTGACCCAATTTTATGTAAACAGGACCTAGTGACACAAAAGTATTGAGAACCTTACGAGCATTTTTTTGATATCTTTCAACTTTAATGTTTTTGCCCTCTTTTCTAACCCACTCTCTTCTATCTTTTCTTAGAATCAAAATAAGAGGCAAGAGTTTGAGAAAAATCTTTATTGTTCTAAGTTTTGAAATAGCAGATTCCTCCTAAAAATTTTTAATCTTTTTAGTAAGAGAATATCCCAGATATCCAAGTGCAACTGATGCCAAGAGACCTCCAAACAAAGAGGTACCTTTTGCAATCTTTGAATTTTTTTGTATTTTGTAGATTTGTGATGCAACCTGTTTTCCTCCAAAAAATGCTGATGCAAGACCAATCAAGACCTCCGGAGCATCCACTACAAGATGACCAAGCGGATCTTTGCGTGGATCAATCTCATCCATATGGACTAGGTACTTGTCGCCGTATTCTCGTATGTGTAAATTACCATATCTATACTGTTTGTCTGCATCATTTTTTTGTCCCAGTTTTGTTTCTTCGGCATCTTCAAGCATAAAAGGTCTAACTTCTTTTGGGACCTCAATTTCATCCCAAGTCATGAACAAAAATCACCTGTACTAAATATAACTTTAGCTTGTATTTTCAATTACTTTCTTTGTAATTGGAAGTTTCGCCTTACGTACTTTGAATACAATTCCTCCTATTCCAGCAGCTATAGCGACAAGAATAATGAGTTGAAGTTGAGAAGTGTCATTTGTTTGAGGTGTTGGGTTTGCTAAGGTTATGGTATTCTCTTGTGTTATTGTATGTGGTTGCAAAAGCGAATCCTTGTACGTCACAGTAACAACTACTTTGTTTTCTCCAAATGACGGATTACCTGTAAAGTCAATTGGTATGTTAAATGGAGTTGGAGCATCGATATCTATATCTCCAATATACTGAACTGATTTTTTGATATTTGAATTATCAACCGATTCTATAGTTACAGTAGCAAATTGTCCTTTGATGTTTCCTTGATTTAGAATATTGCCAATGATGTTTTGCTTGCCACCAATATTCAGCACATCTACTCCATAAACTGAGATATCTATTACTGGTCTGATATATGTAGCAAAGCTCTGCTTTTCAATTACTGTAGAACCATCCTTTGTATACTGGATGTTAGCGTCAAAGTTTACAGCTTGATTCGATATATTTTGATCAGCAAATACAGGAATATTCAATGTAGTTTTCTCTAGCGGATTTATTTCATTTACGAACCACCTTGGATCCTGTAGAATTTTAAGATCTGAAGAGCTTGGCACAAGTGTAATGGATATGTCAGAGATCTTAGATGGGGAAAGATTTTCTAGTCCAAGAGTAAGATTTTGCATAACTCCCATCATGAGATAAGAAGGGGTTGAGAGTCTGACAACAAACGTTGAACTTGCCGGTCCTACAATTAGATCTACTAGTCTAGAAGTTGTTATTTGATTTCCCTGCCCATCAAAGTATGTTATACCCAACGGTATGTGCAAAGTTTGACCTGTAATATCCTGCGGTACAAAAATATTAAATGAAAATGTACTTGAGGATTGGGCGGCGACAGTTCCTATATTCCAGTGGTTTTGATTTATTACGACATTTTGTAAATTAGATGAACCCATAGTAGAATTTGATTGGGGATTGAGTGTAATGTCCACGTTGTTAAGGCCTGCTGTACCGTCGTTTGAGACTTGAACCGTGATCTGATTGTTTGATGCAGGCTGTATGAATTGATTTTCTGCTTTCATATTTAGAACACTTTTTCCTGGGACCTTAAAGGCAAAGTCAAAGTAATTGGTATGAGATCCATTTTCCCTTACTCTAGAATAGGATACCTGAACTGTTCCAGTATAAGAATTGACATTTGTATTTTTATCAACATTAACAAAGAATGTCAGGAAAAAAGATGAGCCGCTTGTTGCAACTTGCGTGTTGTCTGCCTCTATTAGGTTAGCATTAGCATTAGCAATGGCTGGAGAAAACCCAACAGGTAAACTAAGCAGTCCCTTTATTCCAGATATATCTTCTGATCCTACATTTGAGAATACGATTGTAAATGGTACATTCTTGTCGTCTGGTTGTACTTCGATTTTTCCTGAAGATGTTCCAAAATATGCGTCAAGGAATTTTATGTCATTAAATGCATGTTCAAAAGGTGATACTCCTGGTGCAAGATGTTCTGGAGCACTTGCATAGCTTGGGATTATTATTTGTCCTAATAGAAACATGGTAGCTATAACAATGGTTTTGTAGATCAATTTACTGTTGGAACCTCCATCATCTCATCATCAACAATTCTACCATCTTTGATTGTAATTATTTTATCAACATCACCAAATTGCGGACGATCATGTGTTACTATTATGAAGGTGTGTCCCAGTTTTTTATTAAGAGACTTCATTAACTGAACAGTTGTCTGTGCTGATACCGAATCCAAGTTTCCGGTTGGTTCATCAGCTAAAACTATTGCTGGTTTATTGATAAGAGCTCTGCAAATTGCTACTCTTTGTGCTTGACCACCAGAGACTTTGTTTGCATATTTATTCATCTGATTTTCCAAGCCAACTGTCTTTAGCAATGACTTTGCTTCCTCAATTGCATTTGTGTCAGTTCCTTGTATTTGTCTTGGAAGAAGTACATTTTCTAGAACCGTTAAATCTGAAAGTAGATTTGAAAATTGAAAAATGAATCCAAGTTTAGAATTTCTAAATGATGAAATCTGGTTATCATTTAGATTAGAAGGATCTATTCCGTCGATAAAGACTTGACCATTTGTAGGTCTATCTAAAAGTCCAATCATGTTCAATAGTGTTGATTTGCCAGAACCAGAGCTGCCTACAATTAAAATGAATTTTCCTTTTTTTACGGAAAATGACACATTTTTTAATGCATAGACCGCAGTTTCCCCTTCACCAAATATCTTGTCAACATTACGTACTTCTAGAACTAAATCAGCCAAATCGCATGGCCTCCACTGGTTGTAGTTTCGTTGCCTTGTAGGCAGGATAAATTGATGCTACTATAGCAAGTACAAATGCCAAAATGTCTGTCTGTAATATCCCAAGCCAGTTGTAAGATACCTCTAAGGCCAAGCTGCCTTGGAATGTCAAGTGTGTTTCTTTTGCATAAACCGTATATGATACACCAAAAACAGTGCCAAGACCTGCACCTATAGCACCAATCACCATTCCTTGAAAGATGAAAATCATTAGAATATCTTTTCTTTTTGATCCAATTGCTCTCATTATTCCAATCTCACGTGTCTTACTTGTGACCTGCATCATTTGTATGGTCACAACAGCAAAAGCAGAAGACATCATACCAAAGTACCCAACTAAATTAATTAATGCAATACCTGATCTGAATCCACTGAGTGTTTGCTCGGCAGATTCTTCAATTGTTTGAGCTTTAAAGTTGTCTGAACGAGTTGGAAATGCATTAAGAAAAAGATCTTTGACTACTTGATCTTTTGTTGGATCATTTAACCTAACCATGATTGATTGTGTTTCATGTGGTCTACCCAATATTTCTCGTAAAGTATCAATGTTCATTATAACACTATTATCAAGACCAACAGAACCAGCAGTTTGTGTAATCCCCACTATGGTGAATCGTTTTAGTTGATCAAGGCCATTTCTATCTTTGAATTTTAATTTTATGCTATCACCTACATGTGGATTACCAAGATCTCGTGCTACCAAAGCTCCAAGGACAATAGAATTTCTTGAAGATACATACTGTCCATTTCCAACTGTCGTATACATTGTTGATGCTTGTGTATCCAAAACTGGATCCACTCCAATTACAGGAACGTCATAATCTCTAACTGTTTGTCCAGATCCTGTTGCATTTATTGATGCGGTAGATTCAAGCCGTGGCGCAGCAGCTTCTACATATGGAATTCTTTCAAGCCAGTTTACCAACATTTTATCTGATTTTGTTATGAAATTCTCGTTTCTTGTAATATAGACATGTCCAAATCTATAGTTTATCTGATCACGTATAATTGCATTATACAAACCCTGGAAAATTACAGAGTTTACCTGTACTACCAAGATAGCAATTGAAACTGCAAGACTTGCTGCAATCAGACTGCCTTTACGTCTAGTAATAAAACGTAAACCTACTTTGGCCCTATAATCCATACAGTTATTGAAATAGTCTGATATTTAATGTTTTAACTTAGTTCTTATTATAAATACGACAATTATATATTCAAGTTGTATGCTTTATACCAAATATATGGATAGGAGTAACACATATGGACAAAATTGACATACATATCCTCTCACATTTACTGAACAATTGCCGAATGCCAGACAGACAAATTGGAAATAATGTAGGCATATCTGGTGGAGCTGTAAAATCAAGAATCCAAAAAATGTTAGATAAAAAAATTATTGAAGAGTTTGCCCTAAAAATAGAACCACCTGTTTTGGGATATAGTGTTATCTATTTTGTTGCAACAGGAACTGATTTGCAATACATTTTAGATCAAGTCAAGCTAATTGGAGAACCATTTTTTGTAGTTCCATGTGTTGGAAGTGTGACTGTTTGTAGTATAGTTGTAAAAGGAGATCCTAATCAAAAAATGGAACTTGCAAAAAAAATATTACAAGGCGTTAGGGTATTATCAATTTTTGAAGCAAAAAATCCTGGCATAAGATCTGACTTGACAAAGACTGATCTTGAAATTATAGAAATACTTTTAAAAAATCCAAGATTAAAAATTGAAGATATTGCCAATCTAGCTCATCTATCGACAAAAACTGTAGCGCGTTCTCTTGATAAGTTACAAAATGATGAGGCAATACAGTTCACACTATTGTACAATCCTAAAGAAATGATTGGATACATTCCATTTGCAATTCTTGTTGGGGTAGAAGGTAATGTTAAAAAAACACTACAAAACCTAGAAAAAGAATTTGGAAAAGCATTTTTGCAAAAACCTTTTGTAAATATGAATCAGATTGTATTATTTTTTTATAGCGACAACATTTTCAAGCTTGATGAGCTGACTCAATTGATACAAAAAATTGGGGGAGTGCGTTCTGTAGATCTTTTCATACCAAAGAAGATCTCATTTCCACAAAAATGGGTAATGGATAGTATCAAAGAGGTAAAAACTTCAAAAAGACTTCATCTTTCATATCAGATACATTCATAATTGATTTTAGATTCATAAGAATGCCCACCATGAAGAAGAAAATCTACGATGGTAAAGTTCTCTCATTGAGTCTTTATGATGTTTCAATAAACAAGCGCAAAGTACGTCGAGAGATAATTGAGCACGGAGGTGCTGCTGCAATGTTAGCAATTGAAAAAGGTAAAGTGATTTTAGTAAAACAGCATCGTTTTCCACTCGGTTATGTACTAGAAATTCCTGCAGGGACATGTAACAAAGGGGAAAATCCACGAACATGTGCTTTTAGGGAATTAAAGGAGGAGACTGGTTATGAGGCAAAGAAGATGATTTCTCTGATAAAATATTATCCGTCAATAGGATACAATACTGAAGTTATTCACTGCTTTGTTGCATCTGGGATTAAAAAATCCAGCAAACTAAAGCTAGATGAGGATGAAATACTATCAGTAGTAAAAATTGATTTTAAAAAAGTAGTAAAAATGATCTTATCTGGAAAAATTGTTGATTCTAAAACAATTTGTGCAGTTTTGGCATACAGCATGAAGAAAAAATTAGTTTAAAATTATTTTCTAAACATATTTGTAAAAATGCTTTTGCAGCTTTTTTGATTTCTGCCATTGATAAGAAATTCTACGGATATTGAGAATCTCATTCTGTTCATACAAAATCATAAACAGTATTAATCAATAAAGATCTGATTAACTGAGGATTGAATCTTTTTTAACCCAAATGATCTTCTCGACCTATTTGAGCCACTCCTATAATTGCTCTAGGAAATACATCTTTGCGTTGTTCTTCTATCTTCAAATATTGTTCATAACCTGTGACAGATTGTAACGAGTTTTCATCCATTATTTTATAGGTGGATATTTTTGCTTTTTTGAATAGTTGCTCTAGATCATCTTTTGAAAACCATTTTGAATAAATGCCTCTTTTTGTTCGAAGTATAGAATTATTTTGATCTTGTTTTGAATTTATTATTTCTCCAACAGTTTGCTTCACTTCTCTTCCATAGAAGGTTTTTAATCCAAAATCTTTGAAGAGTTTTTTATTAAAAACTGAAACTATTATTGTACCATGCGGCAAGGCTAATTTTTTCATTGATTCTAGTAATTGTACTTGCAAATCCATATTTTCTTGATTACCCAATGTTTGAAAAGTGCATACAATTACTTTGTGGGTTTGATCAAGTTCTTGTTGATTAAGATTAAAGTTTTGTACTATACCTGTGATCGGAAATATTCTCTTGTTTAGATATTGACCAAGCCCATATTTTTTTAGTAATCGTGTAGAATGGGATGTCATTTCTTCCGAATAATCAATTCCAATAATATTGCACAAATTCTTGTCATACATCCCATCATATTTGTAGAGGGTAGCAGTTTCTGAATTTCTTTTCAATTCCTTGCATGAATTAATACTAATCTTAGATCCTAACAATATGAGGTATCTACCTGGGCCAGAACCAGCATCAATAAAAGTAACTTGCTTGTTCTTCAACAGATTATCTAGATAATTTACAATGAAAATATCTTCAAATCGTTCGTAAGAGCGAGCTGACCATGCTGCCTGTGTTGGATGAACTACATTTCTAAAGTATTGTTTTGCCATGTATTTACTGGCAAGGATTCCTTTGACTAGATCCTGTTCATTTTTGGAAAGCTGACCCATGTGAAATTTATCTTTAATTTTTCGCTCTAAAATTCCTCTTGTACAAATTTCTTTTCTTATTTTTAGTGGTAACAAATTCAGATAATCATTCTTAAAAGAATATGTTGATTCACATCTAATACATTTAAGATCTAATTCTTCATGTTCTAATAACGAATTTTTATTTTTAAATTTTAAAGAAGAACTACACATTGGACACATTGCTATTAAATTTTTATGAAGCTGTGATATCATCATTTGTAGCTCAAGCAACATCATCACTGTCTTTTTTTCTGGCAATTTTTTGTTTTGAAGAGCCTTCTTCTTTTATGTAAGTATCATAAGTACGAAATACTTGTTTTATACTCTTCAAATACGTTTCAAAGTCAGGAATTTTTATCGGTTCGTAAAAATAATTCGTATGCACTTTGGTCAGACTATTTTTGGATAGCCCTACGCCTTCAAGTACGTGAATGGGTTTACTATCAACTGAATGAACCCATCCAAGTGACCTGATTTTTTCTATAAATTCTTCAAAAAGAGTTAGCTCATTTGTAGCAATTCTTAGGATAAAATCATAATTTTGACCTTCTCCCTGAACAAGGTCTATCGCTGTCACTACACCATATTCTCTACTTATTTCGACTAAATTACTATACATCTCAGAGTACGGAATTACTCTTCGTTCAAAAAGCGGATTCTGTGATTTTATGAAAGTATACCATTGGTTATCAAATAATTTACTTGGATCTACTAGAATCCACTTTATTTTGTCATCTTTCTTACTGTCTTCTTCGTTGTTGTGTTCTAAAATAACGCCTTTTTTTATGAGTTCATCTACTCTATTTTTAACATTATCACGTGAAAGAACATAGCCGTATTTTTCAAGATCCTTGTTTGCTGTATCAGGAGTCGCACCACTTTGTAATACATGAAGAATAAGTAAGTCAAGAGGACTTATCCCGTTCTTGGTCATGTTTTTCACAGGTATTACATTGTCAGAACTATCTGTATTCCTACCTACCATACTCATAAGCTGCCATACTTATGTTAAAAATATTTACTACACTTTTGTCGCAAAAATGTTGAACTAATGTTTTTACGCACCACATCTTACTCACAAAAGTACATTTCTGGATTTTTTGTTGCAAAAAGTGTTCTAATGGATTTATAATTTTTCAGCTAAGTGTGGCCATGACATCAATACCAACAATTGAACGCATTGAAAAATCGCAATGCCACATATGTTCACAAAACTGTACAAAACTATGTGTGACTTGTGGATGTGCCTTTTGCAATAGACATCTGCTCTTACACTCTGAAGGATGTGGTAACAAATATCACAAAATCATCCGCACAATCCTTCGAGACGATGTTAAGAACGGTTTGATAAATGTGCTGGAAGTAGTGCTACGGTCCTTATGATAACAGGAGAATACAAACAATCCCCTGATGAGTCCGTGAAACTCGGACGAAACAACGTTCGGTTGTCGGGAGAAACCAGTGAGGTGAAAATAGAATGATTGAAACCATAGAAAATAAAGAAATGCAAAATGATGACAAGAGTAAGAAAATGCATAAGACAAGTCAACTATGTGTTTTTGCAAGTGTTTTTGCGGTGCTAATAGTTGTAACAAATTTTGGATTTGCTTGGGCTGATACTGGAGCAAGTAACACCAATACAATATTAGCTACAGATGCCATAAAAAACAATCCGACAGATATGAAAATTCTTGAAAACATAGAATTATTCAAACAAAGATATGCTGCAATACAACAAAAACAACAAATAGTAGATCAACAAAACCAGTTCATAGAGCAACAACGTAAAATTGCAAATGCATATTTACAAAATGATCTTGCTGGTATGAATAATGGAAATGATCTAACTGTTCCGAAAAATGCATATGCTGGTTTTGTAACACATGTAGACAACTCTGCACAGAGTCTTTTCTGGGATCAATTTAATTTCATGCAACAAAAGATCCAGAATGCAAGAAATGCAATGAGTCAAGTGCTTAGAAATGGTGGTACTATGCAAGAGGCTTTGCAGGCATACAATAATGAAGCTACAGTCCACAAAGATCAACTGATAAGCATCAACAAGGACTTGAATGTCAAATACAATCTTGCAGATGCAAAAGTCCAGAGCTTATTCAACAAAGATGGAAAGTTGAACAGAAACGCATAAACCCCAATTTTTTAATTAATTTTTATTATTTAGACATATTTAACCATGAGCCATATCATCAAGTTGAGTCTTTTTTAGAACTTTCTTGCCACTCTTGACACTAATCAACGGATTATTTCCAAATTCATCAGGCAATTTGACTACAGAAATACTGCCCTCATAGACGTGCCTTGGTTTATCTATTTTTGTGTCAGTCCAAACACATGCCACTCCAGCACATAAGATAATACAATCTTCTATTGTCTGACTACTGTTTCTAATTCTTATATGCAGAGTTCCATCTTCAATTATCTTTTCTAATGTAAAGTAGTATTCTTTTGCTATTTTTTTTGCAATTTTTGTTTTAACAAGCCAAGTTATGATACCTATTACTCCAGATGCTATTACTGATGTAGCTACGCCCCATAATAGTCCAATATTAGGACTACTGGTGTTATTTGGAGTTGGTGGAGTATAGTTGTATGTCTGTTGTGGAGATGTAGTTTGAGTAGAATGAATTGTTTGATATCTAATAAGACCTGACAGGTTATTGTTTATAGTATTTGTTGTTTCTGTTACATTAGAAATTATACTTCTAGGATCTTTTATGACTATGAATTGTTGATAATCATTTTGTGTCAATATGACAGATGTTAATGTGGTTCCATCAGATGCTATAAAATCAAATTTCACATTCATTACAGGTTGTGGTATTGGTGTAGGTTGTGAAGGTATTGGAGTTGGTGGAGGTGTAGGTTGAGGTATAGGCTGTAATGATTGGAGTGTAATTGCTGAAGCTTCGTTTGATGTATTACTAGTAGTATGATCAGAATAAATGGCTGCTACCCTGTAAGTGTAAGTAGTGCCAGTCTTCAGACCCACTAATGAATATTTTGTAGTGTCATTACCTGTATTGTCATCTATTATGACATAGTCGCCTGGAGCTCGTTTCAAGTCTATTTTATAACCAATTATTTTTTGTGCGTAGTTCTCTAGTGGTGGAAGCCAAGAAAGATTGATCTGAGTTGGAGAGACTGCTTTTGCCATAAGCGGTCCAGGTACTGAAGCTGGACTTAAATGATAATTCTGGTATATTAGAATTCCAGCCAAATCATTAGTTATTGTTTCTGTTGTTGGTGACGCATTAGAGATTACACTTCTAGAATTTTTTTCGTATTGTAATTGCTGATAATCACTTTGTGTTATTATAACAGCTGTTAATGTAGTTCCATCAGACGGTATAAAGTCAAATTTTACGTTTGTAATTGGTGATGTAAGTGACGGAGTTGGTGGAGGTGTAGATGTTATGGTTGGAGTTGCAGATGCTGCAGTTGAGGGATCTGTACTAGAATCATCAGAGTAAACTGCTGATATTCTATAAGTGTAAGTAGTATCAGTTGTCAATCCAGTCAGAGAATACGTAGTAATTATTCTGTTTGTGTTTGCTACTAATGTAAAATAGTTACCAACGCTTAATCTTTGTTCAATTTTGTAACCAATGATAGTTTTTCCATAGTTTTGTGTTGGTGCATTCCATGAAAGGTTGATCTGAGTTGGAGAGACTGCTGTAGCAGTTAGATCCGTTGGTGTTTTTGTTGGAATTGGTGTCATTGCATGAGCAACACTTGGTGCAATAGCCCAAATTCCAGTCATAACAATAAAGACAGTAATAAGGACAAAAAATTGATTAAATTTCATTCATCATGTATTTTATGAGGTTAAATAAATTGATCACGATTCAGACGTCTATTGTCTTGAATTGAACGTTAAGTTCTTGTCCTTTACATTTTGGACATCTTTCACATATACAAATGACGTTTGAATTGTGATTATGTGTAAACTGGCTTTACAAGATCAGCTATATCATTCCAACAGCGTGCAATCCTATCAAAGGAATATACAATATCAAACAGATCAATTGAGGTCTGTTTTTTTGTCTCAAGTAAGGAACGAATCTCGGAAATTTTCTTATGGTATTTCCTATGAAGCGTTATAGCTTCAATTGCAAGCGATCTATTATGACTAATGAATGCCTCAATTGACTTTTCATGAATTTTTTCAATTTCCTTTGCAACATCATAGATCTTTTTGATTTCAGCTGGCATTAATGATAAACCTGTAAGCGAGTTGGCAAGATCTACTATAGTATCACCTGCAGCTTCAAGAAGATTTGCTGCGATTCTGTAATCTAAAATATCAATATTTTCAAGATTTAATGCGTGGGCAAGTTTCTTGTCAACCATAGTACTTCGAATCAATCTTACAAGTAGGAAATATTGTCTATCTATTTCGTCATCACGGTTTACCATTGTTTGCAGTACAGTCTTGTCACCAGATGTCAATGTGTTTAATGTATCACGAAACATTCCAAGGGCAATTGAGCTCATACGTTTTAGAATTTTTTCTGGACTAAGTGTAGTTGCATCCAACAAAAAATGCACATTTACATTTGCCGAGTCTTCGTCAACAATTTCCATGCCAACCAATCTACGCATTGACGTTCTGATCTTTTCTCTGTCTTCAATTGAAATGGTTGATTTGCCCTTGATCTTGATTATATCATATCCAAGAAGATAGGCACCTGTGATATCTGCAATAACATTTTCTTCTTTTGAAACAGGATATGATATTGTTACTTCCTTTGGTTGTCTGATGTCTCCTGATGGAGTAATGGAAAGACTGTCTGAACCAGTTTCTATTTCAACTTCATCACTTTTTTCTAACTTGTTTGCATCAATCCATTCTTTTGGTAGTGAAACCAGAATACTGCTACCAATTTTTTGTAGGCGCCGAATAAATTTAGTCAGTTTAAATCAATATAAATAATTTAATCATCATTTTTATATTTTACTCAAATTTAAATTTAATCATGCAGGCAATAGCCTTCTGTCCAGGTCATATTACCGGTTTTTTCAAAGCTGAGATGGAAGAGAAAAGACCTGAGCTTCAAGGTTCTATTGGAGCAGGATTCTGTATAAAGGAAGGTGTTACTACGCGTGTCAACGTTTCAAGTTCTGAAAGACCTAGTTTTAAAATAAAAGTTACAGGATATCAATCAGATAACACCCAAGTCTCTGAGTTTGTAATTGGTGAATTTTTCAATCTTGTAAAAGAAAATTATTTTGTGGATGTTGAGCATCAAATTGAAATTCCAGTTGGTTATGGACTTGGCTCAAGTGGTGCTGTTGCACTAAGCTTGGCATTTGCATTAAACAAAGCATTACAAACAAATCTTTCTAGAACCCAGATTGGACAGATAGCTCACAAAGCAGAAATTTTTTGTAAAACTGGTCTTGGGACTGTTTTATCTTCATACCATGGAGGTTTTGAGATTAGAACAAAACAAGGTGCACCAGGCATTGGATCACTAAGAAAAATTCATATTGATTCTTCAGCAATAATGATATGTTTTTCCCCTATTTCAACTAAAAAATTCATTAAAAATGATCTTTCAAAAATAAATGGCCTTGGTGGAAAGATGGTGAATAAGCTAATCAGATCAAGAGATTATCAGGAATTTTTAGACATGTCTTTGGAATTTGCAAAATATGTTAATGTGATTACACCAAAGATGTATACTGTAATTAAAGATCTTCAAAAAAATGGTTTCAAATGTGGTGTTGCAATGTTTGGAGAAACTGTCTTTACTTTAATTCCCAAATCAAAAGAAGAACTAGTGATTAAGATTTTGAAAAAATATAATGACGGTATTATGATCAAATCAAGTATTGATACTAGCGGAGCAAGGGTTTCTTAGTGTTAATTCCAAAATCACATCCTAGGGCTGCATCCCTACATATCAGAGAAAAACTAGTTTCAGGATACAAGTCAGGTTTGGTAGTAGAAGAAGGTCTTTTGGCTCATGGAAGAGGTGAAATGTTTGACTATCTCATAGGGGAAAAGACCTCAAAATATGCCCTTAAAGCCATAAAAGCTGCTTCAGAAGCCCTTATTTTGGCAAAATGGCCTGTCATATCTGTAAATGGGAACTTTGCTGCCTTATGTCCAAAAGAGATTATTCAGCTTGCAAAGATAGTTGATGCAAAAATCGAGGTCAATTTGTTCTATGGGACTGAAAAAAGAAAGAAAAACATTGCAAATGTACTGAAAAAAAATGGTGCAAAGGAGATCTTGGGATTAGATCCCAAATACTCTAGAACAATTCCAAAGATAGATAGTGCAAGAAGAATTGTTGATGAGCGCGGAATATTTTCTGCAGATGTTGTTTTGGTACCACTTGAAGATGGTGACAGGACAATCGCATTAAAAAAATCTAGAAAAAAAATAATCACATTTGATCTAAACCCCCTATCTAGAACTGCACAAACGGCTGATATCACAATTGTAGACAATGTTATTCGTGGAATGAAAATTCTAATTGATTATTCTAAACAAAACATAAAGAAAAAAAATCTTTCAAAAACTAGATTTGACAACAAGAAAAACCTGTTAGAATCAATCAATTTAGTGAAAAAAAATCTCTGGAGAATGTCTCATGCCTAAATCTGTAAGAGACATTCTATCAATGAAAAATTCTAGAAAAATCACAGTTCTTACTGCGTATGATTATACCGCAGCTCAGCTTTGTGACAAGGCAGGTATTGACATCTTGCTTGTTGGAGACAGTGGTGGAATGGTTATGTTAGGTTATGAAAACACAATCCCAGTAACAATGGAGCAGATGTGTTTTTTTACAGAAGCTGTTTCAAGAGGGAGGCAAAATGCAATGCTTGTTGCTGATTTGCCATTCATGTCATATCAAGCAAGTAAATCTCAGGCAATAGAAAATTCTGGCAAGTTGATAAAAGCAGGAGCAGACGCAGTCAAGCTAGAAGGCGGCCTTGAGGTAAAAGATACCGTGAGAGCAATAGTCGAAGTTGGCATTCCTGTAATGGGGCATATTGGATTTCAACCTCAAACTACCACTCTACAAGAAGGCTACAAGGTTCAGGCAAAGACTAAAGATGCTGCAGTAAAGCTAATCGAGGCTGCAAAAATACTTGAGAAAGCTGGGGCCTTTAGCATAGCTTTGGAAATGGTAACAAAAGAAGTATCGAAGATTATTTCAAATTCCATAAAAATTCCAACAATAGGAATTGGATCTGGGCCAGATTGTGATGGTCAAGTGCTTGTATTTCATGATGTATTAGGATTATATGAAAAAATAAAACCAAAGTTTGCCAAAAGATATCTTGAGCTTTCTGGTGAAATTGTAAAGGCTGTTACATCTTACAAAAATGATGTAGTTTCCGGCAAGTTTCCAGCTAATGAACACTCTTTTTCTATGGACAAATCTGAGCTTGAAAGGTTGAAAAAAGAAATTGGATAAGCATCCATCACTTGATATTGTAGGCTCTGATGGTACAGAATTTGCCGGAAAAAAAATTGTTTTGTGTATTTCGGGAAGTGTTGCTGCATACAAGGCAATTGAATTAGCAAGACTGTTTATGCGACATGGTGCAGATGTTATCTGTGTTGCAAGTAAGGCTGCAACAAACCTAATCAAGCCAAGCTATTTCAAGTGGGCAACAGGAAATGAAGTTATTACACAACTTACCGGCGAACTTGAGCACATCAAGGTTGCAGATTACAAACAATCTGATTTAATTGTTGTATATCCTTGTACTGCAAACACACTTGGGAAATTAGCAAATGGAATTGATGACACACCAATATCTACTGTTTTAAGTGTTGGATTAGGTTCCAAGATACCAATCATTATTGCACTTGCCATGCATGAGGCAATGTATGAAAATCCTGCAGTAGCAAAAAATATAGAATTTCTCAAAAAGAAAATTGATTTTATTGCACCAAGCTTTGTTGAGGGCAAGGCAAAAGCTGCTGAACCTGACGAGGTACTTGATTTTGTTCTCAAAAAGCTTGGTTCTTCGTCTATTTTGAGAGGAAAAAAGGTGCTCATGACTGCAGGTCCTACCATTGAATACATCGATCCAGTACGTGTTATTACAAATCAGAGCTCTGGCAAGACTGGTGTGTTGTTGGCGTCAGAGCTTGTTTCTACTGGTGCCAAAGTCACTTTCATTTATGGACCAGGAATAGAAGCCTCACCTAAAGGTGCCAAAGTCATTAGAGTTGAAACAAGTCGAGAAATGTCAGATGTTGTTAGAAAAGAGATGAAACAGAAATTCGATATTGTGATTTTGGCTGCAGCAGTTTCTGATTACACTTTAGAAAAACCAAGTAAGACGAAGATCAAGAGTGATCTTCATAGGATTGTCCTAAAATTAAAACGAGTTCCAAAAATCATAAATCAAATTAAAAAAATTCAAAAAGATGTTTTTCTTGTAGGGTTTAAGGCAGAAACCAATATCTCTAAAGAGAAATTGATCAGTCTTGCAAGAAAAAAGTTAAAGGAATCAAATGCTGAACTTATAATTGTTAACGACATAGGATTAGAAAAATATAAGAAAAATCCAAATTACAATAATATAATTATTGTAGATTCAAAAAAAATAATTCAATCTGGTTGGAAAAAGAAATCAGAGATTGTTAGATTTATTAGAAAAGAGATTGAAAGACAAATATCAACCTGAAGTAATTTCTATTGCATATTTTTGCTATATAAAAGGAATAATTTGTTCGTAAAAATGGTCTAGTTTTAGATCACAATCAAATCTTTTGTAAACTTGTGCATGATATCTACCTTATTGTTTACTATAACAGAATCTTCAATTCTTACACCAAACTTTTTTGGAAGATATATTCCGGGTTCCACAGTTATTGCCATATTTTTTTCGAGATTTGTCTTGCTTAACGGACTCAAATATGGCATCTCATGAACCTCTAATCCAATTCCATGACCAGTAGAATGAATAAAATATTTTCCATATCCTTTTTTTGAAATTATTTTTCTACAAACATCATCTATTGATTTACAAGAAGCTTTTGGTTTGACAGCTTTAAGACCAGCTTCTTGTGATTGTTTTACAATTTCATAGACTTGTTTTGCCTCAGCTGAAATAAAACCTAGTCCGAATGTTCTTGTCGCATCAGAGATGTATCCCCTATATCGTAGGGTAAGATCAACTACAATCATGTCACCACTTGCAAATTTTCTTTTTGTCACCTGTGCATGTGGCAATGCACTATTTGGTCCACCAGCTATTATCAAAGGATTAAGAGTTGATTTGTATCCAGTTGCAAATGCTTCTTTTTCCATTGCATATGACATCAAGATTGTTTGAAGCTCAGACTCTGACTGTCCTATTTTGATTTCATCAACACAAAGCTCATACATTTTATCCAAGATTGAAGATGCTTTTCTTATAATGCTAATTTCGTTCAGATCCTTTACCTCCCTTGCACTATAAAACGGCGCTGTAGTTGATTTTACACTAGAAAGGGATTTTTTGAGTGTCTGGATAACATCATAATTGTTGCTATCGGTACAAACCTTCTTGCCCTTTAGTAGTCCAATAAGAGTAGAAAGCGAGCCTTTGCCACGCTCCGATTTTACTATCTTACAGTCAATTGATTCTTCCTTCGCACGTCCCATCTCTAGTTCCGGAGATACAATGGTAATACCATTTTTGTCTAGTATTCCTATCGCTTCACCCCAAAAACCAGTCATGTAATAGAGGTTTTCAGGCTCAAACGCCACTATACTATCACAGTCTATTTTGTTACAAATTTTCAGAAGGTTTTGTCTGCGTTTTTGCAATACACAAAATCTACAAATTCTCAATTTATGTTTGCTGGAAGGTTTAGATATCCGAAAACAAGTGATTTTTCGTGGAAGAAAAAAAGAAGATTGTTGCATTATTATCAGGTGGTCTTGACAGTCGACTAGCTATCAAGATGATGCAAAAGCAAGGATTTGAGGTAGAAGCAGTAGCGATCAAAACTCCATTTTGTGATTTTGATTGTGGAAGAGGATGTGGTTTTGAAATACGAGAGACTGCAGATAATCTAGGTGTAAATCTAAAGACAGTATATCTTGGAGATGAATATATCGAGATGCTAAAGCATCCAAAGCATGGGTTTGGATCTGGAATGAATCCATGTATTGATTGCAGGGCAATGATGTTTGAGGCCGGAAAAAAACATATGGAAGAAATCGGAGCCGAGTTTATAATTTCAGGTGAAGTTTTAGGTCAAAGACCAATGAGCCAACACGGTCCAGCTCTTAGAACAATTGAAAAAGAGTCTGGCCTTGAAGGAAAAATAGTAAGACCACTTTCAGCAGCTTTGCTTCCACCTACAGAACCAGAACTAAACGGTTTGATAAAAAGAGAAGATCTTGGAAAGATAAGGGGTCGATCAAGAAAGGATCAATTAAGGATGGCACAAGAATTTGGAATTGAAAATCCACCAAATGCAGGTGGCGGTTGTCTTTTAACAGATCCAAAATTTGCCATTAGGGCAAAAGATCTTTTCAAACATGTACAAACACCAACTACTAATGATATTGATCTATTAAAAATTGGAAGACATTTCAGATTTGATGAGAAAACGAAATTCATTGTTGGAAGAAACCAAGATGAAAACGAAATGCTAAAAGCTTTAGCATTAGATGGCGATATGTTACTTGAAACAAAAGATCATGTAGGTCCTATTTCATTAATCCGAGGAGAAATTTCTCAAAACTTTTTGGAATTAGCTACAGCTATTACACTACGATATTCTGATGCACCAAAAGATGTCCCAAGTGTTGTGGTATCACAGAAAAAGGACGTAAAGTCAGAAATTTCAGTAATGCCAGTTAACGAGTCTTCTTATCTGCAGTACAGAATTTAGTCGTGCAAGCTAGTCTGTGAAATGCAATTGACTAGCAAGACTTTTTGAGGGAGTACTTCGCATCTACTTTGTATGCAGACCCAAAAGGCACCCACTTACTTGAAAGCCATCACACTAAGAGACACTAGTGATGTGCATTCCGTAAAAGAGGATATTAAAAAGAACATGATTTTGGTGTTAAGGGTAACCCCACTTGCACAAAAAAATGTAGATGAGTTAAGAAAAGTAGTAGAAGAAATTTATGCCATTGCAAAAACTCATGACGCAGACATTGCAAGACTAGGAGAAGAAAGAATTATTGTTACTCCTCCAGGTGTTAAGATCTGGAAAGCAGAGTACGATCTAAAGTAGTCTTATTCCTTCTTGTACTTGAGGACAAACAGTTGTGATTCTAAACATTCTGTGAATTGATGCAGAAAGATTTTCACATTTTCTTCTTTCGCCGTGATTTACAATTACTCTTCGTAGTTTTGGTCGCAGTTTGTGTACATATGACATCAGTTGGTTGTAATCACTGTGACCACTAAATCCATCAAGTTTTTCTGTAGAACAGTTTATGTTAATTACTTCTATTTTTCCTTCTTTTCCAACAACTGAAACTTGTCTTGAACCATCAAGCACTCTTCTTCCGAGGGTTCCATTAACCTGATATGAAACAAACAAAATTTTATTTTTCTGAATGGGTGCAATGTTTTTGAAATATTCCAAGACTGGCCCTCCTTCAAGCATTCCAGATGTTGCAATGATAATACATGGGCCTTCACGTAGTGGTTCTTCTCTTGCATCAGCATGTTCAATATTTGTGAAATATTCAGAATCAAATGGATTATCATCTGTTTCCAAAATCTTTTGTCGTAATTCACGTGCAAGATATTCTGGATAAGCCTCATGAATTGATGTTGCTTCTTGGATCATTCCTTCCATAAATACAGGAGATTCTACTATTTGCCCTGACTTCATGTATTGATCTATTACCATCATAAGTTCCTGTGCACGGCCAACTGCCGGTATTGGAATTAGTACCTTACCACCATTTCTTAGCGTTTCATTTACCGATTTGATAAATGCGGCCTCTACCTCTTCTCGCGATGGCTGTATGTCCTCTTTTGCACCATAGGTACTTTCTATCAGAAGAGTTTCAACACGTGGGAAGTTCCAAGAGGCACTTTCAAGAAGCATCGTTTTGCCATACTTTAGATCTCCAGTATAGACAAAATTATGATCACCATTTCCTATGTGAAAGTGACACGAAGCAGAACCCAAGATATGACCTGCGTTGGAAAGAACAAGTTTGATGTCTGGAGAAATGTCTGTTACAGTTCCATATGGAAGTGTTATTGTTTGCTTCATGACCTGCTTGACATCTCTTTCAGAATATAGTGGAACTCTGCCTTGGGCGGCAGCAACTTTGATTGCATCAAGCTGAATTAGATTCATCATTGGTAAAGTTGGTTCAGAACAATAGACAGGTCCCTTGTAGCCATATTTGAAAAGTGCAGGTAAGAATCCAGTATGATCAAGATGTGCATGACTGATTACAATTGCATCAAGTTCATCTAGTGTGATATTAGTCCAATCAAGTCTTGGATATGCTTCTTGGGCATTTCTGGTACCTGGATTGACACCACAGTCTATCAAAATTTTGCTTTCATGTGTTGTCAAAAGCATACAAGATCTACCAACTTGACTAAATCCGCCCAATGTAAGAAGAGAAACTTCGGCATCTTCTGAAAGTTTTGGTCTGAAAATTTCTTCCCCAACTTGTTTGAGGTGCTTACTTCTCTCCGAAGATGAAATCTTTAGGTTATAGTTTATGGTTTGTATTGTTTGTGATTGATTTGCAGTAGCTTTTCTTATTCGCAGTCTCCAACCTATCTTTTCAACAACATCAGCCATGTTGAATGTTTCAGTATTATACAAAAGCCAAGGTCGCTTTACTTCAAGTGTTACCTCGCCTATTGCAGTATCAAAAAATGTGCCACGCAAATCTGCATCTTTCGGCATTGATTGAGTAAGAATCTGTCTTGCTTCTTCCTCAGATTTTCGTATAGATTCTTCTGTTCTCACAACGATTCTCTTTTTTATCACATTTACCATGTTTGAGATTACTTCGTTGTGTTCCATCAGATAACGGGGTTTTCTTGTATAGATTGCAATTCTTGGGCCCTCATAATCTATTTTGGTAACATCAGCTTCTTTTGGGATACTTTGCAGTATTGTACCCATTATGTTTGTGGATGGCGATATTTCACGTTGTTGTTGTTTTCTTTGCAATTAAAATTCACTAAAGTGTAATGATGGCTTTCTTCTGCTCTTTTGTCAAGAGTCTATATCCATTCTTGTCTATGATTGCGACGTTTATTCCGTCACCAGTTCCAATGTTTCTTGTTATTGCAGCTTTTACAGCTCGTAAAGCAATTATCTTTCCTTCCTCTACATTAAGTCCATCACGATGCTCATTTTCTAAAAGACCGTATGCAACTGGAGAACCGCTTCCTGTTGTCACAAAGGTTTTCTTTTCGAGGGAGCCAAACATATCTATGTTGTATAGTGATGGTCCTAGATTGTCATATCCGCCAACAAGTATGTCTGCGATAAATGGATAGTATCTGTTCTGGAAGAATATCAGCGAGGCAAGTTTTGCAATAGACTTTATCGGAAGATATTCTTGTTTTTCTATTCTGTGTATATTAGAATGGTATCTTAGCATGTCAGTAACGTTTTGCGCATCTGCAACACCGCCAGCAATCGTCATTCCTGCATGCTTGTCAATTTGCTGTATTTTCATGGTGTTATTATTTGCGATGAAATAACCTGCGCTTGCTCTCATGTCTGCACACAATACTACACCGTCGGTACAGGAAATTCCTACCGTAGTTGTTCCATGTAATGTGTGTTGTTCAACATAGTCTGACAAATAACATTCTCCTTAACTTAAGATACTTAGACTAGGAAAACACCCGTTTAAATAACTTTGTGTTGAGCAAAACGGGAGATTGATAAATAATGAGATTTCATCAAAAATCTATGCCTTCTCATGTAATGGAGCTTCCAAGAAAAATAGTCATCGGAGAAAATAATATTGGTGATATTGGAAAGTTTATAGCTGATCTAGCTAATCCAAAAAAGGTTTCAGTTGTCTCTGGCGATCATGTAAAAAAAATAACATACAAAAAAGTTGCAAATTCATTTGCTTCTTCTAAAATAAAAAACGTCTGGCATACAAGTATAAGTAATGACGTAAAATCTGTACAAAAAGTTCTAAATGAAATTAGGAAAGATCATAGTGATTTGATAATAGGAATTGGTGGAGGAAGATCGGTAGATATTGCAAAAATGGCAGCAGTTACTTTGAAAAAGTCTTTTGTTAGCATCCCAACTTCAGCATCACATGATGGAATTGCAAGTCCATTTGTTTCTATACGTGGAGAAAAACCATATTCCGTTATTGCAACAGCCCCACTTGGAGTCTTTGTTGATATTAAGATCCTAGAGAAAGCGCCAAAAAGACTTCTAGCTAGTGGATGCGGAGATTTGATGGCCAAAGTTACTGCAGTTAGAGACTGGGAGCTTGCAAGAGATAATGTTGGAGAATATTTTGGAACCTATGCTGCAAATCTTGCTTCAATGAGTGCAAAAATTGTAATTGAAAATTCAAAGAATTTCAAAAAAAGACCAGATGTTAGAATGATAGTAGAAGCTTTGATCAGTTCTGGTGTTGCTGCCTGTATTGCTGGAAGTAGCAGACCCTGTTCTGGTGCAGAACATCTCTTCTCTCATGCTATTGATTATCTAGAGTCTGGTGTTGGATTACATGGAGAAAAATGTGGTATAGGATCTATCTTGATTGCGAAGCTGCAAGGTCAAGACTGGAAAAAAATTGTTCAAATGCTAAAAAACGTAGGAGCCCCAACTACCGCAAAACAAATTGGTCTAAAACCAGAAATTCTTGCAAAAGCTCTTACTATTGCTCAATCACTCAGACCTGAACGATATACTATTTTAAACCAAGTAAAAATGACTGAAGAAAAAGCTATTGCGCTAGCAAAAAGTACTGGTGTTTTGTAAATTTAGGCAGCCTTTGGTTGTACTGGTTTTTCTTCCGATTTTGCTTCAGCGGATTTGGCTTCTGGTTTTTCAGCTTTCTTGTTGTTGTACGTTTCAATATAGTTGATCTTTTCTAGATTATTTACAAACTTGAAAATGTCATTTGCTATAATGCGTTTTATTGTACTTAGTCCTTCTGCCATAAGTATCTCGTCTGGCATTGCAACATTAAGTTCTGAGCCTTTTACTTCAAATTTCAGCTTTGAATCATCAACAGGTATGTTTCTCTTTAAGAGACCCATTATCTTTTCTTCATCAGTGTTAAGAGATTTTATCACATTAACATCGTAAAGTATTGTCTTTCCAGCAAATCTATGATTGAAATCAACTTGAACTCTACCAGATCCAATAAATCTAATAATTCCTGTTCTTTCATCAATTTCTATTGTATCACCAACTGAAACTTTTTCGGCGTCATCACCAAGTTTTCGAAGTGGAATCATGCGAACTTTAGCAGGATCTCTTGCTCCAAATCCCTTCTCTGGTGGTACCTCTACAGTTAGCTTGTCGCCAGCATTGGTGTTAAATAATGCATCATCTAATCCTTTGAGAACCCATGATTCTCCAACTGAAATGAGTCTTGGTTGATATCTTCTATTAGCGTCATGAATTGAATTTGTTTTGGCATCAGTTTCTCTAGTTGTTTCAAAAACTTCGTTAGTATCTTTTACCTTTGCGGTGTAATCCACTAAAACTAGTGTACCTTTTTGGAAAGTCAATGTGATCGGTGCTTGGAATTCCTTATATTAAGTTAACATGAGTTTAAAGCGCTTTTAGTTTTTCTTCAGCTACTTTGAGTGCTTCTGGGTTTGTCTTGTATCCCATCATATCAAGAGTTGAGGAGATTGCAGAGATTGTTCTCATGACATGATATTTGTGAACTTCACCCATGCATCCTACTCGAAATACTTTTCCTTTTAACTCACCAAATCCGCCTGCAACAAGGACCCGGAATTTTTCTGAAAGTGTTGATCTAAATGTTTTGTCTTCTAGTCCTTGCAGATAGTTTAGTGCAATTACAACAGTAGATCTAGCATCTTGTTTTGCAAATGGACTAAGACCCATTGCACTAAGACCGGAATAAAATGCATCAGAGCAGACTCTATGTCTTTTTATTCTTGCCTCCATTCCCTCTTCTAGAATAATGTCAAGTGCTTCTCTGAATGCATAAAGTAATGGGAGTGCTGGCGTAAATGGTGTCTCTTTTGTATCATCATAATATTTGAAGTATCTTGCCAAGTTAAAGTAGAAAGTTGGGGGTGGATTTGCAATCATGTATTTTTTTGCTTTTGGACTAATTGATATTGGTGAAATTCCAGGAGGTGCAGCCATTGCCTTTTGTCCTGCTGCAATACAGACATCTATTCCCCATTTGTCTACAGGTAATTCTTCGCCGCCTAGTATTGAGACAGCATCAACTACAAAGTATGAGTCATTTCTTGAGGTAAGTTTCGAGATCTTATCCAAGTATCTCACTTGTGTTCCTGTAGATGTCTCATTATAGACTACATAGAATGCCTTTACGTCCTTGTTGTTATCAAAGGCCTCTTTTACTTGATCAAAAGTTGCATTTTCTCCAAAAGGAGTTGTAAGTCTGATGACGTTTGCTCCTTGCCATTCTAGCATTGTAGCTAGTCTACTGCTAAATTCTCCGTTTACAGGAATTATTACTTTATCTCCTTTTTTTATTAGATTTACAACTGATGCTTCTACTGCTCCAGTTCCTGACGCAGTTAATGCAACAATGTCATGTGAGGTTTGAAAGACCTTTTGTGTTTTTTCTATAACATCAGTGTATAACTTAACAAAATCTTTGCTCCTGTGATTTATTGTAGGAGTAAACATTGCACGGGTAACTCTTTCGGGAACGTTTGTTGGCCCAGGCAACATAACCAAATATTCCAAATAAATTCTCCAATCTTAACGATTAGGAACCACTATTTATAATTACAGAATTTTTGAGAGTCGTCTTTCTGCATCTATTTTTAATAATACGTTTTTAGTTCCTTCTGGCACAAGTTCCATCCAGTTTTTTCCCATTGCCATCATTTCACGAATATTGGTTCCAGAGATTACTTCCCTTTGTAATAGAGGTACTGAAATAATCTTAATTCCACGTTTTTGATAAAGTGTTATTGTAAAATTATCATTTGAGAATACCACATCATACTTTGGTACAATAGAATCAACATGATGTGTCCACTTTGCATGATCATTTACATCTGGAATGTAAAATATCCTAACTCTGTTTAAGACAGATTTATCTAAAGAAGATAATATCATTTCCTTTCTTTCATCAGCAGAAAATGGATTTCTTTTTTCATTGTTTTTATTTGAGCTGCCTATACCTATCCAAAGATTCTCTACTTGAGAGAGTCCAAAATTTACTGCTATAAGATGTCCTTTATGAAAAGGTTGGAACCTACCAATTAAAAGACCATTCATAATAAAAATTGATTTTAATTCTTTAAAAAACTATCATTACTTATACGGCTAGGCGATTCAATTGTTTATGGAACCACTAAAAATAGACGGGTCATACGGTGAAGGCGGCGGACAAATAATTCGAACTGCGGTAACACTTTCATCAATAACTGGAACACCGGTAGAAATTGAAAACATACGTAAGGGCAGAGATGTTTCCGGTTTAAGACCACAGCATATTACTGGAATTAAAATTCTTGCAAAAATTTGTAATGCTAAAGTAGATGGATTACATGTTGGATCAACTATGCTCAGATATTTCCCTTCCACGATTAATGATGCTATTTTAAACGAAAATGTTGGAACTGCTGGAAGCATTCCATTAATTTTACAAGTTTTAATTCCTGCAGTAGCTATTTCGAAAAAAAATTTAAAATTATCAATAATTGGTGGAACTGATGTTGCTTGGAGTCCAACAAGTAACTATACCAAATTTATTTTACAAGAAGCATATTCTAGAATTGGAATTAATTTTTCTATGAATATCAAAAAACGCGGATATTACCCAAAAGGCGGTGGACTTATAGATGTACAAGTATTACCTTATGAAAAAATCAAACCTGTTTCTCTACTAAAAAGAACTATAAAAAAAGTAAAACTTCTTTGTTCATATTCTATGATCTCAAAAGAATCAGTTGAAAATGAGGTAATTGAAGCCAAAAATATTCTTGAAAGCAAAGGTTTGTCTTGCGATTATGAGATAAAAGAAGAGCGTGCATTGGACAAAGGATGTTCACTCTTGGCTTTTGCGCATGATGACAGCTCGATTATTGGTTCTGATGCGATATATAACAAAGACATGAAAGGAATTGGACAGATTGTGGCAAACAGGTTTTTTGAGTCAGATTTAGGAGTGGATCACTTTCTTTCAGATATGCTTGTGATTCCTTTGGCTTTGATTAATGAGACTTCGGTCTTTAGAGTAAACAAAATTACGAAACACTTAGAGACAAACCTCTTTGTCGCTTCAAAAATTATAAACTGCAAATATGGGATAGGAAAATTAGATGATGGTTTTGAGGTTAGAATAAAAGGAAACTCATATGCCTGAATGCAGTAGTGCTGCCATAAGCAATATAGCTATAGAAACAAAGACCATAATTCTGCCAAGAGAAATTATTTTTGAACGAAGTTTTTGAACTATTTCTGGTAGCATTTCTTTTGATTCAATCTTTTTCTCAATTTCAGTTCGAATTATCCTAACATGAATAGCAAACATCACAAGTAAAGAAATTACAAGAATTATCTTTATTACAAGTATTATTCCATAATTTGTAGAAAACAAGAATTGAGGTCTACTCAGAATGTTAGATGAGCTGTAAAGTCCAGTGGAAATCAAAATTGCTAAGGATGGAATTGCAATCTTGTTAAATTTTCTTCCTACCCGAATCATTATTGCTACTCTTTCTTCTACCGATTCTGAGATTGTCTTCAATAATGGTGCCAAAACAATTCCAATGAAAATTGAGCCTCCTACCCATATAGAAGCAGAAACGAGATGTGCCCACATCAGTATGGCATCCAAAATTGGCATTATCAGTATATTTTATTATTACAAGTAATATCTATTCGGATCCTGAGAAGGTTTTTTAATTCTATAGAACCCGTAGCTGTTGAATTGGTCAGTAGAGGTCGAGTTGTTATATTTAGTGCATTTGCTGGATTGGGAGTTTTGATGCTTTCTTTAGTTTTATTTGCAAACTCGGGTCAAGATACTCTCAAACAAATAAACATAGATTTGGCTGGCGTAAAGTTAATTGATGTAGACAAGATAAACAATCGAGCTCATCTTGAAGTATTGTTTAATGTAACAAATCCTACTACTATAACATCCACCATTCCTTCTATCAATTATGATTTGTTTGTAAATGGTAAGCATCTTGGAAGTGGTCATTATAGTACTGAGGACATTGCCATGGCTGGAAGAGCGCCACTGTTCCCCAGTAGCACAGTGACATTTACCAATACGTTTGAACTTGTGGATACTGATCAAATTTCTAATGAATACCAATCCATCATAAATGGTCAGCCAGTTAGCTACAAGGTAACAGGTCAGGTAACCGTAGAGTCGGCGTGGACTCTAATTACAAGAGATTTTGAATCTACATTTGGCTAGTTTAGACCCAGCTGGTCTTTGTTTTTGGTTTTATTTTAACAAAGGGCGCTTCTCCCTCTTTCCAAGGATTATCTCTAACCCATGAAAATTTTTTATAAAAAATTTCATACAACTGCTTGTATTCTGATCCCTTTTCAATAAATTCTGTCGTTCCCTGTACGATTACAGCCTTATGTTTTCCAGACATGTAAATGTCTACAGTTATTGCTATTTTGTTATTTTTTTTAAGATTGGAATATTTTTTTGTATTATAATCTGTTGCCAGATAGAAAAAACCATCTTCAAAATAATATGTAACTGGAGTAACATGTGGTATGTTATCATGAGAGGTTGCTATTCTACATGCTTCATTATTTTGTAAAAATTCAATTTCCTTTTGAGTAAATTTGGGCACTGATACTAAACATAAAATTATAGAATAAAAACAGATGGGCCGAGAGAGATTTGAACTCTCGACCACCGCCGTGTCAGGGCGGTATCCTAACCAACTAGACGATCGGCCCGTTAAAATACGACTCTTCTTGTAGGCGTTATTAACGTTTAATTTGAGAAAACAAGAATAATATGCATTGTTACTGGTGGGTGTTTGATGAATGAAGAATTCTCCCAAGATGAAAAAAACGGTTTTTACAAAGCAGTTTTTTCAAGACGTGATGTGAGATCTCATTTTATACCAAAGCCAATTGATGATAAGACTCTGTCTAAAATTCTAAATGCGGCGCATCATGCACCATCTGTCGGTTTTTCTCAGCCATGGAACTTTATTCTGATAAAAGATGTTGAGACCAGAAAGAAAGTAAAAAAATCGTTTGATAATGAAAGAAAACGCTCTGCAACTCTTGTCGAGGATCCAAAGAAGACAAAATATCTTTCCTTAAGGTTAGAAGGAATTTTGTCTTCGGCAATAAATGTCTGTGTAACATATGATCCTACGAAATTTGGTCCCTTTGTAATAGGAAGATCAAGTATTCCTGAAACCGGAATTTACAGTGTATGTTGTGCGATACAAAATCTTTGGCTTGCCGCAAGAACAGAAGGCATTGGGCTTGGTTGGGTCAGCATACTTTCAAATGATGATCTGAAAAAAATTCTTGAAATACCAGAACATGTTGTTCCCATTGCATACTTGTGTCTGGGTCATGTTTCAAAGTTTGCAGAAAAACCAGATCTAGAAGCAGCTGGTTGGCTTCCACGACTTGATTTGAAAGATGTTGTATTTTATGAAAAATGGAACAGTCTGAATGATCCAACCTGGAATCAAATCAGACAGATGATAGTTTCAAATCTTGATTACGCTTAAATTGTTAACAAGACTGATTTTTTCTGGGCTCGTAGCGCAGAGTCTTATTGACGCGCAACATGGATAGCGCAGTAGCCTCCTAAGTTACAGGTCGAGGGATCGAAGCCCTCCGAGCCCGCTTTATTACAGTATTAGATGAAATTATGAAAACTTTCTTAGGTTGTAGTTGGAGCAGTTGTAGCATAAACTGTTTTGAAGATGTCAACAGTGTAATCTCCCTGGAAAATATTAATCACGTTATTACCATCTACAGATTTAATTCTAAAATAGTGTTCGTATGAACCATCACTTTTCATATCTACTTGGGCAAAATAAACTGGTTTACCATTTTGATAAATCTGAACTACTACTGGATATCCTGGTACAGCGTCTGTTACTTTGCCCCAAACACAACCAAATGGAAGTTTGTTATCAGCTGGAATATGCATGTATACTATTGATTTTTCTAATTGAATATTGTCATTGGCAATTAATTTTGGATCCCATTGGACTCCTTGTGATACAGAGCTTAGGCTTGGTAATAATAGTAAAATGATTCCTACCGCCATACCAAGCATATACTTCATAAATTCTCTTTTGAAAAAGTTACATATTAAGATGACGCATAATTAATGTATATCAAATGGTACCAGAAGAGAAATTAAATGATGGATGTCGTTGTAATTGCCATTTTGGCGGTGCAGTAAGCTGTCCTGGCTGTAAAGAAAATCACGGAAAGATTAGCTGTTCACATTGTAAATAATTATTTTCTCTTTGAGCTTTCCTTTGCTGCTAGTGCTTTTAGATTTGCAAGCTCTGTCTTGAGGGCTTCTATTTGTACAAGAGTCTGCAGACTAGCAATCTCATTTTTTAGGTTTTCAATCTCACTATCTTTATTTTTTACAATGTTTCGTAATTCATCTAACTCTACACCAAGTGCGACTTTGGCTTGTTTGATTTGGTTTGAAGTTACCTGTACTGTTTGTTGATGATTATTAGTGTTGACTAGCTTTTTTTTTTCTTCATGACCGTATCCGCCCTTCGTAATATAGTCAGCACTCTTTTGTGCTAACCAACATATTGCAGCAAGAAACCATGCGGCTGCAATGAAGACTATCATAGCAAAGTGTACTGCATCTGGGAGCACAAAGTATAGTGTTGTAAGAGCAGAAGCAAGACAAATAACTACTATGGTAGGAATGTGCCCCATAATTTTATCACACGATTCCTAGAATATAATAGTAATGGAAATTATCAGATCTAAAATACATATTATAAAAAGGAAAGATTTTGCTAGTCGGTACTAGTATCTTTATCGCCTGATCCAAGTTTTGGAACCTCAGACTGCAAAATCTGAATTTTTTGTAAAAGTTCATTTCGTAGATCTCGTGCTACTCGCCTTACCGTTGGTCTTGGAACACCAAGCTCTTCTACCACTTTGGTATAGATATCTTGTTTATCTGTAAGGCCCTTGTCAAGCAACGAGTTTATGGCTTGTTTAATATTTGTGCTTTGAGTAGAGCGATTCACGTTTTGTATTTTTCAGATCTTCTATATAAGACTGTTACTATCTTTTTTGTATTACTTTCATATTTAAAAAAATGGAAAAATTTTGATTACATAAAAGATTTTTCCTAGTTCAAATAAGATTAAATCCAGGTATATAATTTATCAAAAAATAACATGCTGGGCTTTATCTATTGTTATGTTAATTGATTATGGAAATTAAAAGTCTTGGAATTTTTTGATTCATTTTTGTGATAATTAGATTATTTGGTATAATTTCTGCAGTATTAACAGTAGCCTGTATTTACAATGGCAAACCATCTTTAACATAAACAATTGTGAAGAAAGGTTCTTATGATTAAATGACCCAGTTTGAAGAAAATGCCCAAGGCTACAATAGAGACAAATTTTGGCAAGATAGTTTTTGATCTTTTACCAGAACTTGCACCTGAAACGGTAAGAAATTTCACAAAACTTGCAAAGGGCTCCTTCTACGACGGAACGTTATTTCACAGGGTTATTCCAGGATTCATGGTTCAGGGTGGAGATCCAAATACCAAAAAGTCAGATAAAAGTAAGTGGGGTACGGGTGGTCCAGGCCATACTATCAAAGCCGAATTTAGTTCCAAATCACATCTTCGTGGAATAGTCTCTATGGCTCGTGCAATGGATCCTAATAGCGCTGGTTCACAATTTTTCATAGTTACAACAGATAGTACTTTTCTTGATAAACAGTATACCGTCTTTGGCAGAGTGACAGAAGGTATGGATGTAGCAGATAAAATAGTGAATTTGCCACGAGACAAAAATGATTGCCCACATCAGGAAGCAAAAATGCTTCATGTGACAATATCAGAATAGGGATAATGAATTTGAGAAAATTACTTTCAATTTTAATAGTGTCATTGATGCTTTTATCAGTGTCACAAGTTTTTGGTCAGGAATTAACAATGGGACAAAAACCAGTGGAAGACATTAAAATTGTACTTGATGGAAGCGGAACAGCTCATGTGACACATTTTGTTAAAGGTAACAATGCAGTAGCAATTCAGGTAATTGCAGTAAAAGGAAACATGACAAACTTTTCTGTAACGGATCAAAATGGCAGTTCTGTACAATATTTCAGTGTAGCCACAGCTCAAAAATCAGTATTGTTTCCTCCCACATCAAGAAATTTGACTATAATCAAATATGATCTAACAAATGTTGTATCTCAAATTAATGGTGTTTGGGAATGGAATTATACAGAACCATCAGATGCAGGTTATACAGACTTTTATTTCCCAAAAGGAGATGACACGATTTGGGCCAATCATAGACCAGTTTATCTTGGTGATCATGGACTTCGACAGCATGGCGAGGGTTTTACTTTGGACTATATTATCAATGAACCAATAACTTTACAAAATGTCCAATGGCAAAACAATAATTTCACAGTAGGTATACGAACTCTTTCAGATTTGGGTCCTCATACATTTGACCAATCAGCAAAAGCCTATGCATTTGACATCAATAAACCACATTCATTTGTAACGGTAATAATGCCACAGGAGCTTTTATGGGGACCATATCAAGGAAAGATTAACGGTAACGGCACTTTAACTGACACATTTTACAATAATGGAACTCATGCTTGGATTGGATTACATCCATCCAAGTCTGGCACAATTCAGTTAACAGGTACAACTGCAATTCCTGAATTTCCATTGTTTGTGCCGTTGGTCATAGGGATCACCGCTGTAATTGCATTACAGTTTAGAAACCGCTTAAATTTCAACTAGATTATTAGGAGTATTCCATAAATGGATTTTATGCAATGTGGTTGTCATTGTATAAAGTGTGGAAGTATTGATCTGAAATCAGAACAGGTAAGCGAGATCGAAAGTGATGGGTATTTTGACATGCACCACACATGTAGAAGATGTAATGTTCATTTTGACCACTTGGAAGGAGATGTATTTGATTCCTGCAAAATTTGTGGTTACAAGTCTAGCTGAACTGTATTATTATCTTGTTTGAGTAATAGCTACGCTTTTCTCGCATGTCTTTCTGTATTTCTTTTTTCAAGGCCATATTTGCTAGTATCTTTGAAACATCTAATGGCACAGCAGCCCAACCATATTCACGGAGTTGTGCAACAACCTCTGAAACTGTTCTTGGTTGTTCAAAAAAAGAATCCCGTGCTAGTATGTGTATTTTGCTTCTTATCTGATTCCTATCAATAGAAATTGGTTGAACGAATTCAGGTTCATGAATTTCAGCATCTTCAAGTGAACTTAGATAATTTGTTTTTGGTTCATTTAGTGCTTCTCTTAGGATTTCTACTGGTGCATTTGTTCTTTGCTCTTCTGTTTGATTTCTTGCTACAAACCTAGAAAGATTGTATATGACTTCGTCTATGCTTTTATTGTCTATGTAAAAGTCCTTAGATTCTACTTCTATCTCATTTTCACCAAATTTTAGTCTAATTTTGGCCATTTGTATCAATCCATTTGAGTATTTTCATTTATTCTACTAGCTCTAAGTAGCTTAGAAAATAGATCAAAATTTTTACACAAATTATTTGGTTTTTTTTCCTATGTGTGCTAAAAAGGAATTTTTTAGTTGAGATAATATGCAAAAGAACTCTAAGGTAATCATGATAATAGCAATAATAGGCGCGGTTGGTGCTTTTGGGTATATTCAGTATGTTTCTGTCACTCATCTTCATGTAGCCATAGTAGACAGCAAGATTGTAGAAAGAACTAACGATGGTACACTTTACAACATGCAGCTTGAATTTAAGAATCCATCATTAATGATTCTAAATGTAGGAAAAACTGACTTTGTCATATCTGTTGAAGGCCAAGATCTTGGTAGTGGTACACTAGAACCGTCTACAATACCCGCTATGGGAAATACTGTTGAGAAGGCGCCGTTTCTAGCAGATAATGCAATTCTTGATAAATATAACAAAAATGATAATGTTCCATCTGTAAAATTAACTGGAACAACAAAATACGATTTCCTTGTTGCTTCAATTAATATTCCCTTTACATACTATCCTACACAAGACGAAGCTAGCGCATTTATACACGGTACGTAAATCAGCAAAATATGCTGACAGTTTTTGGTTCTGTTGCACTAGATACTATAAGGACACCTTCAAAAATTCTAAAAAACGTACTTGGGGGTGCTGCCACTTATGCAGCAATCTCAGCCAGTTTTTTTGTAAAACCTGGGCTTATTGCAGTAATAGGTCAAGATTTTCCAAAAGGATATTACAATATTTTAAACAAATTTGTTGATTTGAAAGGCGTAGTACGTGCAAATGGAAAAACATTCAGATATGATGGAAGTTATGATGAGACATTAAGCATTAGAACTACAAATAAGACAGAGCTTAATGTTCTTGAGGGCTTTAGACCCATCGTACCAGAAAAGTACAGAAAATCAGAATTTGTTTATCTTGCAAATAATGATCCTATACAGAATACTAAAATCATAAAAGAGTTTGACAGAGTCAAGTTTTCAATGTGTGATACTATTAATTTTTGGATCTCTAGCAAAAGAAATGATGTCATAAAAATGATGGGCGTGGTAGATTCGGTTGTAATAAATGACGAGGAGGCAAAGCTTCTGACTAAAACTCATAACCTCATAACATGTGCCAAAAAAATCATGGAGTGGGGAACAAAATATGTAATTATCAAAAAAGGCGAGCATGGTTCTCTACTTTTTTATGATGATGTAGTTTTCCCATCACCTGCGTTTTCAATGGAAGATATTGTAGATCCTACAGGAGCAGGTGACTCATTTGCAGGTGGCATGATTGGATACATGGCAAACAAGAATAGCACAAAAATCTCAACTATTCGTGAAGCTGCAGTCTATGGAAACATTATGGGATCATTTGCTGTAGAAAAATATGGAGTATATGGTTTAACAAATCTAAAGAGATCACAAATTCAAAAAAGATTCAAAAAATATAGAAATATGGTTAGATTCTAACAAAGGTTATAGATATCAAATTAAAATCAAGATCATGGAAGATAGACTAGAAACAATATTCAAGTTACAAAAGAATTTGGAAAAAATGATGAATTTAGATAGATATCCAAAGAATGTAGAAGAAAAAATTTCTGCTCTTTGTACAGCCATAGTTCATGAGGCAATAGAATTACAAAGAACTACAAACTGGAAGTGGTGGAAAAAACCAACTAATTTTGATCAGGCTGCCGCTCGTGAGGAACTCATAGACATATGGCACTTTGTTATACAAGCTTCTCTTGAATTGAATATGACGCCTGATGATATCTTTAATGAGTATCAAAAGAAAAATAAAATTAATCAAGAACGACAGAAAAACGGTTACTAGATTTTTACTGCAGAATTAATTGAAAGCCTAATTTTGGAAATACTAGTTTCATTAATTTCATCAATAAGTTTTATCTGATTTTGAAATTCAAGAACTTCTGATTTTGTTATGGTCAGTATAGGATCAGGACTAGATGAGCCAATTATTCTTCCTTGACTGTCTACTCCATTTTTATAAAGATTAAGAAGTGAGTGTCCTGGTTTATGTCCAGGTGTATCTTTTCCGCAAAGTAGAATTGTTTCTAAATTTTTATTTGATATTACATGTCTAACCAATGAATCGATTCCTTTATTTTCAGAAAATAGTCTTCCTACAAGAGCAACTTTTGACAACAGATTAGAATTGGCAATTTCTTTTAGCAGATCCATACTTGAAAGAGTGCAAATGGCAAGTGAAGATTTGGGGTTCCCAAAAAATACTTCCTCATTTATAGGAAGAATAATTTTACATATTTCACCAGCAAGGTTTTCTATTAAATTCATGTCTTGACAGCTTTATGCATGGCTTTTGATATTAATTCGAGATCTTGCTTACTTACTAGTGGATGAACTGGTAAGCTTAAAACACTAGATGCAGCCCAGTCTGTAACGTCAAGATTTTGTTTTGTATTATAAAATGGAGTCTTGTGTACAGGAATTGAATAGTAAGCTGTTGCACCAATTCCCTTAGAGTTTAGTTTTTTCATTATTTTGTTCCTGTTTTTAATGGCAATTGTAAAAAGATACCAATTAACCCTCTCACCTTTTCTTTCATGAGGAATTACGATGTCCAAGTCAGACAAAAGTTCAGTAAGAGCTATAGCGTTCTTTTGTCTTTGCTTTAGAAAGCTACCTAGTTTTTTCATTTGTACTTTTGCTATTGCTGCATTAATTTCTGGAAGTCTCAAGTTCAAACCAAGAATTCTTGTATCATAACCATGTAGCATACCATGGTTCCTTATTTTGCGCAATTTTTCAAAAAGGTTTTTATCATTAGTAACTATTGCACCACCTTCACCTGACGTCATTACCTTTGCTGCATACAAACTAAAGCACCCAAGTTTAGAAAATGTACCTGAATGTTTCCCCTTGTAAGTTGTACCAAGTGACTGTGCAGCGTCCTCAATTATTTCTAAATTGTATTTGTTTGCTACCTCAGACAGCTCATTCATGTAAGACATATTTCCATACAAATGAACAGGGATTATTGCCTTGGATTTTTTTGTAATTTTTTTTCTTAAATCATCAGGATCCATAGTATAGTTTTCTTTTAATATATCAACGAAAACAGGTTTTGCTCCAACCGATACTACAGAATTTGCAGTCGCAACAAATGTAAATGATGGAAGAAGCACCTCATCTCCTTGTTTGATGTCAAGTGAATATAGTGCTGCTTGTAGTGCTGCAGTACCAGAATTTACTGCTACTGCATATTTTGATTTAACAAATGAAGAAAGAAGCTTCTCAAATTCTTGTACTCTTTTACCGCCCGAGTTTGCTGCAGATGTAAGAGAGTTTTCCACTAGTACATCTCTTACTTCATTAATTTCTTCTTTGCCGATTATTGGTATATTTATCGGGATTTTCAACTGCAGAAATTATGATTATAAATACTATAATAAACCTCTGGAATTTATTCAAAACCAATTTTTATATTTCAGATGAAAACAATTGAGGTTGAATGAAAGTGCACTTACAAGAAAATGAAGCCGGATACAAGATATTTCTGTATATTTTCTATGCTTGTGCAGTAATAATGGCATCTATCACAGCATTTGGAATCTATGCTATGTTTGAAGAGTGGTTAACTAAAGGCACGTATGTAATGGGAGAGGTTCTTGTAAAAACCGAATTTCCTACTAGTCATTTTGCTAAACTGACAACTTGGTTATTCTTTTCTACTATAGTAGGATGGTATTGCGTAACAAGGATAGGATGGAAGAAAACTACCAGCATTCCATCATGGAGATTGTCTCTTCTTCAGTTGATGTTAGTAGGATTTTCTACAATCTGTCTTTATGAAGCAATTTATAATTTTGTAATTCTTAATGCACAAATTACTGCAGGCATTGTGACTGGAAAGGTACCAGACATAGATTCGTTAACTATTGCATATCCTGATCCAAATAGACCATGGAATCTAATCTTTGCAACAAAGATGTTCCTTGCAGGTTTTATAATAAGCTCACATGCACTCTATCTTAGTACAAGACCAAGGAAACAACATCATGAACTTGATGCGTAACTTTATAGGGTTACAAAGGAAAATTTGACTCGCATTGGATGTTACAGAAAAAATAGCACTTGTGACAAAAGATCCTACTGAAGAAGTAGTAACCAATGAGGAACTTGAAAATCTTTTCAAGACAAATTCACATCCAAAACATTACATTGGATTAGAAATTTCAGGATTCTTACATCTTGGAAGTCTCATACTAACTGGTTTTAAGATCAATGATTTTATCAAGGCAGGAGTAGAGTCTACCGTCTTTTTAGCTGATTGGCACACTTTTATCAATAATAAGCTTGGAGGAGATTGGGAAAAAATTAAGAGTGTTTCTAAATACTATGCAGATGCTTTCAAACTTTTTTGTCCTGGTGTAAAAATAATTCAAGGTTCTGAGCTTTATGAGTTAAGAAAGGAGTATTGGTTAGATCTTGTGAAGTTTGCAAAACACATGTCACTTGAACGTGCTATGAGATCACTTACAATTATGGGAAGAACAGAAAAAGAAAAAATAGACTTGGGTCAGTTGCTTTATCCCCCCATGCAAGCTGTTGACATACATGCCATGGATCTTGACATTGTTCATGCAGGCATGGATCAAAGAAAAATTCACATGCTTGTAAGAGAAATTTTCCCAAAAATGAAATGGAAAGTTCCTGTAGCTGTTCACCATCATATTCTTCCAGGTTTATCAGAACCACAAACTAGTGATGTTAAGGATTCTAGCTTTGCTAGTACTAAAATGAGCAAATCCAAATCAGGATCAGGAATTTTTATTCATGACTCGGATGATGAAATAAAATCGAAGTTCAAAAAAGCTTGGTGCCCAGAAGGAATTGTTGAAAATAATCCGCTTTTAGAGATTTCAAGACATTTGATTTTCCATGAATTTAAGGAAATTACTATAGAGAGACCTTCAAAGTTTGGTGGAAATGTTACATTCACAAGTTATCCACAACTAGAAAAAGAATTTGCAGAAAAGAAATTACATCCTTCTGACCTTAAAGAAACAGTTTCCAGATATATCATAGAGGTTATCAAGCCTATTCGTCAGAAACTTGCCTTAAGTGAAGAGCTTGTTAATGCAATCAAACAAACTACCTAAAGCTCCGGTCTTACTTTCTCTGAGAATAATGAAAGCATTTCAAGTGAACTTGAAAGTCCTATAAAATTCACAATAAAATAACGTATACCAATGTCAACGTATTGTCTTAGATAATCAATTACATCGTCTGGAGTGCCAAGAGCTATACTATCTTTTGAACGTGTAACAAATTCTGCTATGGATTCGTTTTTCTTTTTTAATTTAGATATGATTCGTTTAACTTCATCATTGTCTTTGCCAACCAGTACTCTTAACAAAACAGAGTTTTCAATTTCGTGATGATCACGTTTAATTTTTTTACATTGTGTTTTGAGTATTTCAATTTTATTTTGTAGAATTTCTGGAGTTCCAAATGGGTGATTATACCGTGTAGCGTGTTTTGCTACTACTGCCATGAGTTTTTGACCAGCACCTCCTACCATTATTGTAGGATATGGTTTTTGCAATGGTTTTGGACTACATATTGCATTTTTTATGGAATAATGTTTTCCATTAAAGGTTGATTTTTCCTTTTGCCACATTTTTTTAATTATAGATATGGATTCGTCAAGTTGTTCTATCCTCGTTGAGGCCTTGTCAAAATTATATCCATATGACTTGTATTCGTATTCAAACCATCCAGCACCAATACCAAATTCTAGTCTTCCATTGCTTATTGCATCTAAGGTAGAAGACATTTTTGCCAAAAGAGCAGGAGAACGATATGAGTTACAAGTTACTACTTGACCAATTCTAAGTTTTGATGTAACACCTGCAATTGCAGAAAGAAGTGTATATGCTTCAAAAAACGGCATAGTTCTCTTATCTCCATAATATGGAATGAAATGATCGTATACATACCCGGCATTGTATCCAAGTTGTTCAGCCTTTAGCGCAACAGATTTTGAAAAAAGAAATTGATCATATGCGTTGTTATCAGGAAATTCGTCAAGCCATCCTTGTGGTAGTGTAAGACCCACTTGGACTGATTTCATACTAGTTTCTGTTTTTTTGTGGATCTATTATGTTGTACTTTGATGTATATCCACGAGGGTTGATCATCAAGTCTTGGTATGTATATGTAGAAGAATTTCCAACTATTACAGTACTAATCATGCCAAGCTGATCTGCATGATTTTCAAGGTTTTCTAGATCTGTTAGAACTATTGTTTGTGATTCCCTAAATGCTCCTTTTACTATTGCAACTGGTGTAGTTGGAGATCTATATTTTAACAAAATTTTTCGTGTGTCCTGTAGTTGATGAATTCTTTTTTTGCTAGATGGATTGTAAATAACTATCACATAATCTCCTTGTGCAGCTGCTTCTACTCTTTTTACTATTATTTCCCATGGAACCAACAAATCACTCATGCTTACAACAGCAAAATCTGTCATGAGTGGAGAACCGACAAGAGCAGCACAAGAGTTGAGTGAAGACACCCCAGGTACTATTTCAACATACAAACCATTTTTTCTATCCCATCCTTCTTCTGCAAGTACTTCATAGATGAGACCTGCCATTCCATAAATTCCTGGATCTCCACTTGAAACAAGTGAGACTATCTTTCCTGATTTGGCAAGATCAATACATTGATGAGCTCTTTCTACCTCTTGAGTCATAGCATATCTGTGAACTTCCTTTCCAGCAATAAGATCCTCTACCAGATTGACATAGGTTTCATATCCAACAATGGTATTACTTTCTTCGATCACTTGTTTTGCACGAAAAGTCATGTGATCGTGATGACCAGGACCAACTCCTACAATGTATAATTTTCCAGTCATGTTACAATAAACCGTTGTTTAAGGAAATTTATCCGTTTTCATAAAAAATAACTAATTTTACTGAAATGGATCTATGAATGGACAATTCAGTACGTAGTCAGTATCTAAAACTTTTGCAGGTTGTACTGTTATGTCTCCTGCCGATTTCTTTGTGTTAATATCTTCCATGTTTTCAAGAAGTTTTGCCTGAGTTGGATCTTTCCAAGAAACCAGAGATATCTTGCATAATGGTCCATATGTATCGTATCCTGGGGATGCACTACTAATTCCTGGTTGGAAACCAAAAGGTCCTGATCCGGTTAGTCCGTTTGTAAATTGAAAGAAGTCTATGAATGCAGGACTAAGTGAGGAAAGTGAAGGTGTATTTGTTATACCCATCATTTTAGCTGGTCCTTCTGTTGTGGCATCAGTAACAATATAGTAAATGGTTTTACCATCTGGTCCCCATGATCTGTGAGCTACAAAGGTAACAACCATGTTGTTGGTATTGATATCAAGAATTTGCCCTCCTTCAAATGGTTTTTGTTCTAGATTTTTATTTTCTCTAACTGACATTTGACCACCTGGCCACATGATCTGCGGCATGTTTATGATTATGCCAATGTTGCTAAGTTTTACTTTGCCTGTCATATTTGCATCAAGAATTTTTTGTTCAGAATCTAAAATTTCTGTAGCATTGTTTGTATTCCAAATTACATGTATTACAGATCTAAGTGGAGTGTATTGATCTTGTACAGGAGTACTTGAAAAGACATCATTTTGAAATCCATTAGTTCCACTACCCATAATTCCATTATCGAAGAGATAGACTTTGCCTAACAATTTTTTTGGAAGATTGCTTAGGGTTGGTGAGTTTCCAACTTTCCATTTTTGCTTTTCAGAGATTACAGTGGCACTTTTTTTATCGTTAGTGTCAGTTATGATATAATAAACAGGACTTGTGTTGAAGAATCCCAAGTGCATTGGAATTTTTGCAGAAACACTTGCACTTGATAATTTTAATGAAGATTGTGTTATTGCAGAGTCTGCGTAATGTTGCATTGCTTCAGGTGTTTGTCCTCGTATCCATCCATCAACACTGATAGTTGCTGTAAATGCAGTAGAATTTGTAGAATGCAGACCAACTGCTGCTCCTGTGAAATCATAAGAACCTGCGTTTGTACCAGGATCTACTACAGTTTCAGCAAAAATGGTGTTGCCATCAACTGTCCATGTAGGCTGACCTTTTGCATCAGCTTTGTCTATTTGATGCAAAATTATGATTTGAACTGGTTCACTTGCAGCATATGTTAATGAACCACTATACAAAGTTCCATTATTAGGAGATAAAATAATTGCCATCTGTTCACTATCATGCCCTTGACCGGGATCTTGTGATGAGGTAAATGTTTGTGTGAATTGTATTTTTTTTATCATTCCTGCATTGACATATTGATTTGAAAGTAATGGTATAGAAAGTATAACAGCAGAAATAGCAAAAATTGCAATCAAAAGAATGTATTTGTTCATAAAGTCCGAATCATTGTTTTACATAAATGCTTTTTCCAAGGCTCAATTCTCATTTTTGAACTCAATTTATGAAATTAATTTATTTTTGCAAGTTCAAATTCATCATGTAGTGCCTGTACTGCCGCATTACAATCAACATCTTTTACTACAAATGCCAAATTAAGCTCAGAAGAGCCCTGTGCAATCATTACAACATTTACTCTTTTTTTTGCAACAGCCGCAAAGACTTTTGACGCAACACCAACAATTCCCCTCATACCGGATCCGATTAATGCAATTATTGCGACATCAACTGTCACATCTACTTTTTTTATTATTTTACCTAACAGATTCATTTCAAGCGCGTTAACAGCTTTGTCTAGATCATTCTTTTTTACGATAATCGATATACTTGATTCTGATGGGCTTTGTGAGATCATCATAACGTTGACTCCAGCTTTGGCAAGTGTAGAAAATATTGTAGCAGCAGTTCCAGGTGCACCAACCATACTTCCTCCTCTAACATCTATAAGTGCAGTGTGTCGTATTGCACTAACACATTTTACTGTTTTTTGTGCATCAGCTTTTGGAGTAGCAGTTACAAATGTTCCAGGATTTTTAACATTAAATGTACTTCTTATTCTAAGTGGTATTTTTTTTGTAACTAATGGTTCTAATGCTCTTGGATGAATGTATTTTGCACCAAAGAGCGCCATTTCCATAGCCTCGATATAAGAAACTTCCTTTAGGACCTTGGCGTTTTTCACAATTTTTGGATCGGTTGTCATTAAACCATCTACATCACTCATAAGCCATACTTCGTCAGCCTTGATACTAGAAGCTATAATTGTTGCAGTATAATCTGAGCCTCCTCTTCCAAAAGTGGTTATGTTTCCATGTTGATCAGCTCCTGCAAATCCTCCAATGATAGGTAAAGTCTTTTTTTCCAAGAATGCATCAATTGTATGAGAAACATGTAATCTTGTTGTGTCCATAAGGGGTTTTGCCTCACCAAAATTTGAATCAGTTACTATTCCTGCATCTTTTCCAGTAAGGGCTACTGCTTTGGTACCTAAATCATTTAGAGCAGCTGCAACTAGATTGATAGATAATCTTTCTCCAAATGAGATAAGATAATCAGAAGAGCGAGGAGTCACTTCTCCAAGTAAAAGCATTCCATGCAATAATTCTTGTAGTTCAGAAAGATCCGTTGTCATCTTATCGACTAATTCTTTTCTTATTTTTGAATTTTTGACACATGTATTTGAAATTTGCAGGTGATTTTTAATTATTTTTTTTGCAAGATTATTTGCAGCGTCTTTGTTTCTATTTTGAATTAGGGTTGTTATTCTTATCAAATCATCTGTGACACCAGTAATTGCAGAAAAGACACAAACTATCTTGTGTTGTTTTGATAGTGAATTAATAAAATTAGCAACATGTCTAATATTTCCAGCAGAAGAAATTGATGTTCCACCAAACTTCAACACTAATTTCAATTCAGTATACCTGTCTTAATTGTCCTTAAATGTTTTAACTTTCTACCCTAGGTGCTAAATAGAAATGAATTCTACCTATGTTTGCAACTTTGAATTCTAATCTTAGTGGCATCTTAGTAGAATATTCGCAAATCACTGTTCCTGCAACAGTCCCCACAGCTTTTACAATGCTGTTAAGATATTCCAAACTATAGGTTGCTGTACTTTCTTCTTTTACCTCAATTTCAGGCATTTCTGCCATTCCCTTTTCTAGTGTTATTATTGCCTCTCCAGAATCACCTCTTCCAGAAAATTCAGCTTTGGATGCTGTTGCACTTATTGAAAGATATTCTGAAACAACTTGTATATCACCTAGAATTTTGTCAAACTCCGTTGAGGTAACCCCAATCCTTGCATTATATGAGATTTTTGGAAGAGGAGTATCTGTTGCAGAGCTCTCAATCAGTCTCATTTTGTATTTTTTATTTTTTCCTATTGTAACAAGTAATAGGTTTTCTTCTGATATACTGACCTCAATGCTATCTTTTTTATCGGCTCTTTTTATTAGCTTAGAAAATTCATCAATTCTTACACCAAACTTGACATCATTATCACACTCATATTTTTCAAATGCAGAGTTGGGCCATGCAATATCTATTAATGCAACATGAGATGGATCCATGCCTCTAAATGCTATTCCTTCTCCTGTTGCTTCAAAGGTAGCTTCTTCTACCAAAGTAGAAATTGCAGAGATAACTGCTTTCCATTCATCTGATCCACTTGTTTTTGCAGAAAATACCAAACTTAATCAGTTGTCTAACATCTTCAAGTTAAACGTTATGCGTAATTACGCCATGTATAACTACATTTAACGCAGCGGTAAAACTGAGTTGTTGGTTCATCTGCGCTTCTAGTTTGTAACATCCACCACACTGCTTCTGTGTTTCCACATTTTTCACAGTCAATTTTTATAACAGGTAACGTTGGCGTTTTTTCATTTTTATCGAAAACATTAATGGTAGAGCTACTCTCTCCTTTTACTTGCTTTCTTTCTTTTCCGCCTTTTTCAGCGTAACCACATTTTTGACAAATAAAAGAATCAGAGCTATCTTGCTTTAAGCGCACCTCACACTTGGGGCAAAATTTCATTTAAACACCTTTTAATTTAGAATGTACTGCTTTTTTTAGTTCATCTGTATATTCAATTGCAGTCTTTACTGCCTTTTCTATTTCTTTTAATGGATTTCCTTTTGACGTGTTTACACGCATCCAATATTCTCTAGTAAGTGGATGCTTCATTATTACACCTGCAAATTCTATGCTAGATTCCTTGAGAAGTTCATGTTGCACTATGTATAATGTGCCAATATCAGATTTTGTTATAGTTAATGAAACTTCCTTTGGAGAAGATTTTGTTATCTTTGCATCCATATAAATAAAAAAAATACTTATTGAGGATATAAACCATTACGGTTAATTGTCTAACGAAAAGACCTTCATCACTGATGTGGAATTAGAGAAGTCAAATGATAAATTCAGAGCCGATGAAAATGTCACAATAAATGTAAAATTTGCTGTAATGGGTGCATTTCGAGAAGCTTTTAATGAAAAAAATTGGGAAAGAGCATACAATAAACATGACAATACGTTCAAGCTAAAATACGGAGTCAGACTCTATACAGGCGGACTACGAAAACGTGAGATAGGAAAACCAGTAGACACCTACAGAAAAGCCGCGTTATTTTGGACACGTAACCCTAAACTCACCCAAATGGCAGAAAAAAAGATCTGGATCCAGATAGCAAAAAATTTTGAACCGTTTATTCCAAAAAGTCTGGCAGAGGCTCAAGAACTACTTCTTAATTTTAATGAGAGAATTGAATTCAAAGCGTCTGATCTTGGTAGTGGAAAACACAAGGTTGGTGCAGAGATTTTTGTTTCTTGGTTAAAACATGACTATACTGATACATTTGATGAAAAAACACATTCTAAAGAAATAGAGATCGAGATTACCAAATAGGATATAAATGGAATTATTAGAGTTAGGTCATGGCAAAATTCGATGGACTTAGAGGACAAGAACTGCTTGAAGTAGAAGAAAAAAATGGCGAAATAACTTTGATCTTCAAGGATAACAGATTTTTGTTTATCAAGCTTGAAAATGGAAAAATGGTAACTACTTCTATACCAGAATAGTTACTTGTGAACAAATTTGTGATAAAGACCTACTGCTATTTCTTGTGATTCAGATTGTATGGAGCCTGGTCTTTCTTTACGCACTTTTTCAATTGCATTTTTAGCAGATAAGTTATGATACTTTATCAAATAGCAAGCTAATATGGTTCCCGTTCTACCAATTCCAGCTGCACAGTGAACCATAATAGGTTCATCATTTTTGATCCGTTCTTGAATAAAATCAACAGTCTGATCTATTTTATCCATGTCTGGTGCAGAAAGATCTTCTGTGGGCACATGAAGATAGTTAATATCTTTAATCCATGACTCTGGAAGAGGATTTTCTGTCATTGTGATAATGGATTTCACGCCTTGTTTTCTAACCCATTCAAGCTCAGCCATAGATGTCGGCATTCCACTTCCTGCAAGTTTATTGTTAATTAACCAGCCAAAGTTAGTTGGTTTTTTTGTTATCTTACCATGTACACGACGCCATAAGTTACCGGGTTTACTCAACAAGTATGGTTGAATTTTTCCATATATTTAGACAACGTGGTATAGTACTCACTAGGTATAGTTTAAAGAAAAAGAAAGTTAATTGTCGGACTACTATTCTGCTAGTTCAGTCCAACCTTTGACGAATACAGAGTTTCTGTATAATGGTACTGGTTGACCTACTGTAAAGTCCATTGGTCTCATCCAGAAGATTGCTTTTGTTGGGCAAACTCCTATACATGCACCGTCTGAGATGCATCTTTCTGGATAAAAGACAAATGCTTTACCCCTCTTCCAGCCTTCTACTGGTTTTACTCTTAGTACGTCTGGGCCTAGTGATGTACAGATCTCTACACAGAGTGCACATCCTATACACATTTGTTCGCCTATATCGGGTATTATTCCAACTGGCATATTCAGTATTAATTCACTAACAGATCTTAATATAACTTGCTCAAAATAATTGAGTTATAACGGCGTTTGAGAATTTTATAACAGTGTTAAAATTTTATTTGAAATCATTAGCTTATTCTAAATTTTTAGAATGAGTGGATGTATTACATGTAATCGACGTTTTTTTATAATTTAATTTTATTTTAAAATCATGGCAAACAAAGTTCATTGTGCACATATTTTAGTTGAAAAGCTAAGTCTTGCTCAAGAATTAAAAACAAAAATTGCAAAAGGTGAAAGCTTTGCAAATCTTGCTAAAGAATATTCAATTGATGGCTCGAAAAAACGAGGTGGCGATCTTGGGTATTTTGGTAGAGGTATGATGGTGTCAGAATTTGAAAAAGCTGCATTTTCTCTAGAAAAAGGTCAAGTTTCAGACATAGTAAAAACTCAGTTCGGATACCACATAATAAAAAGATTGGATTAAAGTGGGATTGAATCTGCAGGAATAATAGATTTTTCTTTTTTATCTAAAAAATTTAAAACTATTCCTTGATCATTTTTTTCAAGCAAAATCTTTTCACCATTCTTTGCTTCTATCAAACGTTTTCCAGTAGGAGATAGTACCCACCCTTCCTCTTTCTTGAACCTAACCATACTAGTTATGACAATATAGGAATCAGTACTATATGCCATACTTGCCAGTAACATAACACATGAGACGACAATCTTGCCAATTTCCTTTTTCTTGTTTAATATATTAAAAAGTCCATTAAGAGAATCGATGATCACTACCGATTTTTTAGTGCTCAAATCCACCAAAATTTTTGCCAGTGTTTTATTTAGTGCTTCAAAAGTAGGACGGAATAAAGTAAGGTTTTGAGGAGTTTTAATCATACCAGATACTAAATATCCACTATACAATAGATCAAGATCTAAGTATAGAACATCTAGCTTTAGATCCTCTACAAGTTTTGCAATAAAACCAGCTTTAAGAAATGGATCTGAATACAAAACTGAATTAATTTTATTTTGTGTAAGTATGTTTTGTAAATTCAAAATAATTTCAGCCTTTGTAGTATTATCATGATTTTTAAACAACGCCATACCTAGATAGATCGTAATATAATAATGAATTTGGATTATGATGTTTCTCAAGATTTTCCGTTTAAAGATACAATCTATCTAAACAATGCATCAACCTCGCTTATGCCGATTTCTAGTATAAAGGCGATGACTGATTTTCTTGTAAACTATAATGAGATGGGGCCAGATTCAAAAAAAGCAGACAATTATGTTACAGAAATATTCTTTCTTGCAAGAAAGGCAATTTCACATTTAATAAAATGTAAACCAGATGAAGTAATCTTTACTCAAAGTACTACAGATGGAGTTAACATGGTTGCCAATGGTTTGAAATTAAAACAGACATCAAATATTATAATTCGTGATTCAAATCATGAACATCCAGCAAATCATTATCCATGGGTACGTTTAGCTGAAAAGTTAGCAGTGAGGAGTTTGAAAGTCAATAATGTTGGTTATTTTGATCTTGAAGAATTAAGAAGGATGATTGATGACAACACTGATCTTGTTGTATTAAGCCACGCTCTCTTTAATACAGGTGCAATTTTGCCTGTAGAACAAATTGGAAATATCTTAGCTGAAAAAAATATCCCATATTTTATAGATGCAGCGCAAACAATTGGTTGTCTTGAAGATGTTAATGTAGATAAAATCAAATGTAATTTTATGTCTTTTAATGGTTCAAAGTGGCTTTGTGGTCCGATGGGAACTGGGATATTTTTTTGTAAAAAAGAATCAAGTGAGATGCTAGAACCACTTCAGGTGGGTGGAGAATCAGCCATATTTCATGAAGGTAAAATTGCTTACAAGGAGATGCCAGCAAAGTTCCAAGCTGGATTTCGTAATTGGGCCGGCATTGCTGGCCTTGAAGCATCTGTTGTCTATTTGTTACGATTAGGTCTTGAGAATGTTAGAAAAAAGAACATCAAACTTGCCAACATAATGCGTGAAGAGATATCAAGAATTCCAGGCGTTATTTTGTATGGACCTGAAGAACCAGAGAAAAGAACAAGCATAGTCTCATTTTCACTTTTAAACCAAGATCCAAAAATTGTTGTAGAAAGACTTGAGAAACAAAATATGATTCTTGCAGTACGAGAAATATTTACTCAAAAAGTGATCAGGGCTTCAATGCACTTTTTTAATACAGAAGTTCAAATCATGAAAGTCGTAAATGCAATAAAAAAAAGTTAGTTTATTGTTCTTGTTCTTCTATAACCATCATTGTTAAGGTTGAATACACTTTGTCTATTTTTCTAATTTTGTTTGTTATAATATTGCGTAAAAGATCCATGTTATCTGCTGTTATTTTTACAATTATATCATATACGCCGTACACCCCTTGAACTTCATATCGAATAGATTTGCCCTCCTTATCCAGTATTTCTTTAATTTTCTGAATGATTTCTACGTCAGAACCCAAATCAGAATTTAGCAAGATATAGGTTGTAGGCATAATATAATTCTCGTTTCACAATATTTAACCTTTGACTACCAGATATCAAAATTGATTAGTTACACTGATAAAACAAATTTAATGCCACCGTTAGATCTTACACTAGAAATTTCTACAAAGCTTCCAAGTTTTCCCGGATCACCACAACCTCGATTTATTTCATGGGCAACAAATAAAGAAGATGGTTATAATCTTGAACTTATTTTTTTGAGCTCACATTCAGGTACCCATATTGATGCGCCATTTCATTTTGTGGAAAAAGGTGTAAAGATTGATAAAATTCCACTAAGAAGGCTTGTCACTGATGCAATTTTATTTAAAATAAAAAAACGAGCAAATGAGGCAATCACTAAGCAAGACATTATTGAGTTTGAGAATAAACATGGTAAATTACAGCCAAATTCAACTCTAATCTTTGCTACAGGTTGGTACAAGAATCTATTAAAGAAATATTATTTTACAAAAAATCCAGGAATCTCAATATCTGCAGCAAAATATTTAGTAAAAAAGAAAATAAGTTTGGTCGGAATAGATTCACCGAGTATTGATTTGGGTTCAGATTCAAGGTTTTTGGCACATCATCAACTCTTAAACAAAGGCATTTTAATTTTAGAAAATTTATGCAATTTGGAAAAAATTTCAAGAATGCATTTTAAGTTAGTTGTTTTGCCTTTAAAGTTAAAGGGGACGACAGGATCACCTGTACGCGCAATTGCACTTTAGAAAATAAATTGAAATCTATTTCGTTTATAATTTTCTGCTAATTTTCCAGTTATAGGAATTTTATTTCCACAAAATTTGCAGTTATTATTTTCGTCCATATTCCAACCTTGAATATCAAAACCATATCTTTTGACAACTATGTTATTACATTGAGAACAGTACGTATGCTCTAGTGGATGACCAGGTACATTTCCAAGATATACGTATGTGAGTCCTTCTTTTTTCGCAATTTCATAGTGTTTTTCAAGTGTCTTAATTGGTGTAGATTCAAAATCCATCATTTTATAATCTGGGTGGAATCGCAAGAAATGAATTGGCATTTCAGGGCCAAATTCATCATAAATGAACTTACAAAGCTTGGCGGCATATTCTAAATTATCTCCAACCTTTGGAACTATTAAATCAGTTATTTCTACATGAACTTTGGTTTTATCCCTAATTTCTTTTAAAGTATCAAAGATTGGTTTTGGATCAGGGACTCCGATATATTTTCTAGTAAAATCAGGTTCGGCATTGCCCTTAAAGTCAACAGTAATGCAATCAAGAAATTCATCCATCATCTTTACTGTTTGTGGAGTATCGTAACCATTTGAGACAAAAATATTGAAAAGGCCTTTTTTTCTTGCAATAACCCCACAGTCGCGTGCAAATTCGATGAAGATTGATGGTTGATTATAGGTATAGGCTATTCCATCAGTGCCATATCTTAAGGCCTGATCTACTATCTGTTCAGGAGTCATTTCAGTGCCTTCTATTTTTCTTCGTTGACTGATGTCATAGTTTTGACAATATTTGCACAACCAATTACAACCAGTAGTAGCTATGGAATAGATGCTAGTACCAGGTCTGTAATGAATTACTGGTTTTTTTTCTATGGGATCGACATGACCAGAAATTACTTTACCATAAACAAATAACTCGAGTTTTCCGCCCTTGTTTCCTCGAACACCGCAAAGACCAATTTGTCCGTTACCAATTTCACAATATCTAGCACATGCTGTGCAACGAACCTTATCGTTTGGCATCTTTTCATAAAGTATTGCTTCTTTGGACGTCATCATTTACTACGTAAAATTATCATATAAGCTATCACGTCACTGCATGCATAGAAGTTTTTTCTGGTCTTAGTTTTTTAATTGCGTGTAGTAGATCTTCTTGCGTAATCTTTATGGATTTGACTGATTTCTCTTTGTTGTCTACATATCGCTTTATTGCAGTTATTGCTGCTCTACTACAAACACCCTCAATTTCTGCTCCGCTAAATCCCTCTGTCATTTCCACAAGTTTTATCAAATTCACGTTTTCTGCTAGAGGTTTTTTCTTGGTATGAATCTTGAAGACATTTTCACGTCCTTTTGAATCTGGTAATGGCACTTCAATTATTCTATCAAATCTACCTGGCCGCAATAACGCAGGATCAACAATGTCTACTCTATTGGTAGCACCAATCACTAACACATTATGCAATTCTTCAAGACCGTCAATTTCTGTTAGAATTTGTGAGACTACTCTTTCTGTAACATGCGAGTCCGAGCTTCCAGAACCCCTGGCAGGTGCTATTGCGTCTATTTCATCTAAGAATATTATACATGGGGCAGCCTGTCTTGCTTTTCTGAAAATCTCACGCACTCCTTTTTCAGATTCTCCTACCCATTTTGATAAAAGCTCTGGGCCTTTAATGCTGATAAAGTTAGACTCTGTAGTATGTGCAAGGGCTTTTGCAATCAATGTTTTCCCCGTACCTGGTGGACCATATAACAAAATTCCTTTTGGAGAAGTAACTCCCGTATACTCAAATGCCTCTTTGTATTTTAGTGGCCATTCAACAGCTTCGTGTAATTCTTCCTTAAGTGACTCTAATCCTCCAACATCATCCCATGTGACATTTGGAACTTGAACTAGTACTTCTCTTAATGCAGATGGTCTTACTTCTTTTATTGCATCTTTAAAGTCATCATCCGTAATCACAATTTTTTGTAAAATTTTTGCTGGAATTTTTTCTTCTTCAAGATCTAATTCAGGTAAGATTCTTCGTAATGATCTCATTGCCGCCTCTTTTGCAAGCATTTCTAAATCGGCACCAACAAATCCATGTGTTACTTTTGCAATTTGATCTAAGTTGACTTTGTCATTAAGAGGCATACCACGTGTATGAATATCCAAAATTTCTTTTCTACCTGCTTCGTCTGGTATTCCAATCTCAATTTCACGATCAAATCTTCCTGGTCTTCTTATTGCAGGATCAAGTGAATCTGGCCTATTTGTTGCTGCAATAACAATGACCTTACCTCTTGATTTCATTCCATCCATTAGAGTCAATAATTGCGAAACTACTCTTTTTTCTACTTCACCAGTAACTTCTTCTCTTTTTGGAGCAATCGAATCAATTTCGTCAATGAATATTATACTTGGGGCACCCTCTTCAGCTTGCTTGAAGATGTCACGTAGTCGCTCTTCGCTTTCCCCATAGTATTTCCCAATAATTTCTGGTCCACTAAGCGAAATGAAATGAGAGTTTGTTTCGCCAGCCACTGCTTTTGCTAAAAGTGTCTTTCCTGTACCAGGAGGACCATACAACAATACTCCTTTTGGTGCTTCCACACCTAATTTTTCAAATAATTCAGGATGTCTCATTGGAAGCTCTACCATTTCGCGTATCTTTTGAACTTCTTTCTTTAGTCCTCCTAACTCGTCATACGTAATTCGTGGGATGCTGTGATCAATTGCCTTAGTCATACTGCCTAGCTTGAATTTAGTTTGTTCAGTTATTATGACAGGTTTTGCAGATGGAGTAGTACCTGTTACAATCAATTGAGTTCTAGCTCCAAGATGTGTCATTACAATAAGTGTATCTCCATTTGTTAAGACATGACCATCATAGTTTACTTGCATATATTCTTGTAATCCTTCTTCACTTAATTTTTCAATTGGTGATAGAACCACTTGTTCTGCTTCTTTTGCATCTACTCTTTTGACAGATGCTTTGTCATTTATGCCAGCATCAATGTTATGTCGTGTTAGTCCATCAATCTTTATGATTCCAGTACCATAATCTTCTGGAGAACCGGGCCATAACTTCACATGACTTTTTCTATTACCAATGATTTCTAAAACTTGGCCAACTTCCCAGTTGTTATCCTCAATTATTTTTGGGTCTACTAGGGCAATGCCCTTGCCTACATGGCGTTGTGAAATTTCTGCTATTTTTAATATTATTTCGCTCATAATTTAATCACCATAAAAAATGGGGGTGGATTTATTCAACCTCCACAGTTTTTCCTTTTAGTTTTTCATCTTCTTTCAGTTTGAATCTTACTTCAAGAATTCCGTTAGCATATGTTGCCTTTACAGAATCCTCATCTACCTTTTGTCTTATAGGGACTTTAGTACTGTATTTTTTCTCACCATGTTCTGCATCAAGATTTACTGTGTGTCCTTCAACTACGATCTTGATGTCTTTCTTTTCTACACCTGGCATTTCAGCTACAAGTTTCAGAACCTTTTCTTTGTCATCAACTAGAACGTCAACAAAAGGTTCTCTGACTTCTGATGTTGGTAGAAGTGCTGGTTTTACATTTCCATATTCTTTTACAACTGGTTTACCATCTGGCCCAATTGTCATGGTATAACCATAATAGTATGGACCATGGGTCTGGAGGTTGCCTGAATCCTTGAACTCTTCGAATATATCGTCTATATTCATGAATGGTCGAGACATTCTTCTGAAGAGATTGTCGAATTCATCGTTTAGGAACATGTCATAATCACTTATATAATGTAATATACATTACACTATATATAGTTTTTTGGAGTATAACCATAATTCTTACATAAGACTATTATATATGACAATTTATATTATCTGTGTTTGAAGACTGCAAATGTTTCTGTCCCCGATGCTGTACGTGAAATTATCACTAGGAACCGTTCAATTTTTGATTGTATAAAGATGGATTTGATAAACTACACAGCTCTTGCCGTAAAGATCCAAAAGGACGTAGAAGCACAAATTGGTCCTGTAAACCTGAACACCATTGTTGTTGCAATCAAAAGATATGCAGATTCATTTGAGAAAAAGGATGTAGTTCAACAAGAATCTGTTTTAAAAAATGCCAGACTTTCATTAACCGATGGAATTGCAGATATCAAATTTTCCACTGATGAATTTGGGGCAAATGACACTGCTACGCTTATGGATAAATTTACACAGATAGATCCCGATTACGAATTTTTTAGATTCACAGATTCATTTAGAGTTTTAACTGAAGACATATTGGATGTAAGAAAACTTTTAGAATCATTCCCATTTCAGAAAAATAATTTTCAAACAGGATTAGCAAAAATCAGCATACGTGTTCCAGAATCTCAAAGTGGATCTGATATAGTTTCTTACGTATCTGAAATACTACACAGTAATGGAATAGAACTTGTAAATGCCTTTTTTGGCCAAGATGATATTATTGTTGTACTAAAGGAGAAAGATGCTGCCAGAGCCTATGAAATTTTGCGCTCTGAGATTTCAAGATAGTGCTTGGCATATCTAGTTAAATTTTAAATATAAAAGATAGAAGATATTTTTAGACTCCAAGAGATTCTGGCTTTGAAATTTCTAAAAAGACATTATCTCCTACCGAAAGTCCAAGTTCTTTGTATTCACGCATATCTAGTTTAATTGAAGTAATCCCCCCTGCCTGACCAAACATTCCCCCCCCAGACATCATTTTGTTAAGGCCTTTTACCATGTCATCCATATTCGTAAAACCCATAACATTTGAACCGAAAGGAGACATTGACTGGTTTTGTTCTCTAAAATCCTTAGGTGATGAAAGAGAAACTACCACGTATGGTGCACCATCAGGAGCAGCATCAATACGAACTACTACGTACTCTTTCTTCATATAATATTACCAGTTTTTATGATATTTTATTGTTCGCCTTAGTATTTTTATTTTAATGAGGGTGTATTTGATAATCAGACCCATAGGATATAACCGGCAAATTAGGTTTAAATGTAAATGTCTGAAGGAAAGAAAAGAATTCTGATTTTAGGTGGCGGGTTTGCCGGAGTAGAATGTATGCGAAAATTAGAGTCATATTTTATGAATGATACCGATATTGAAATCGTTCTAGTAAGTGAAGACAATTTTCTTCTTTTCACTCCCATGCTTCCTCAAGTAGCATCAGGGATGATTGAGACACGACATGTTGTGATACCAATTAGGACTCTGTGTAAAAAAACCATATTTTATGAAGCTCAAATCAAAAATATTGATCCTTATGGAAAGATTGTAACTCTTACTGGAACTAACGAACGACGCGGTATCTCTTTACATTATGATTTTCTTGTTCTTGCATTAGGAAGTCAAACAAACTTTTTTGGAATTGATAAAATGGAGGAGAGGGCATATTCCATGAAGACATTAAACGATGCAGTAGTTTTACGAAATAGAATAATAGATACGTTAGAACAAGCAGAAAATGAAAGCGATCCAATCCTTAAGAAAAGTTTGCTTACCCTTGTAATAGTTGGAGGTGGATTTGCAGGAATTGAAACAGCTGGTGAATTAAATGACTTTGTACAAGATGCGAGAAAATATTATCCAAATATAAAAAAAGAAGATATCAGGGTAATTGTTTTAGAAGCAGCCTCGTTTATTTTACCAGGATTTAATGAAAAGTTAGCTAGATTTACACTAGAAAAACTAACACAGCATGGGATAGAGGTTAAACTTGGCAAGAAACTTTCAAGTTTTTCCGGTTCTGAGGTAATAATAGAAGATGTAGTTGATCCAAATAAAACTCCAGCAAGCCAACCTGTAATAGAATCAATTCAGACAAGAACTTTGGTTTGGACTGCAGGTATTACCCCAGTTGATATAATAAAAAAATCTGTCTTTAAGACAAATAGGGGAGGAATTGTTGTAAACGAATTTTTGGAAGCTCCAGATTTTCCAGAAGTTTTTGCCATTGGAGATTGTTGTTATTTACTAAATCCACAAACCAATAGACCATATCCCCCAACTGCACAAAGCGCAGAAGCTGGAGCAAAAATTGCAGCATATAATTTACAAGCCATAATAAAAAATAAACAAAAAAGAAAATTTGAATTTTCTTCAAGAGGTCAGATGGCAATAATAGGAAAGAGATCAGCTATTGCCACCATATTTGGATTACATTTACATGGTTTTGTAGCATGGTGGATTTGGAGGACTGTCTATCTTTCTAAAATTCCAAGACTTGATAAACGCGTAAGGATTTTTCTTGATTGGACTATAGATCTACTCTTTGACAGAGACATATCCAGATTGAAAATCTTCAGACGTGAATTACCTGTAGAATACAAGGAGCTTGATGAAGTTGATGATGTTTGGTAAAAAGAGAATCATTCAAGAGTTTTGTAATTCTTTTTTAAAAGATTTTTTTTGATTAAAATCGCCACAACTACACCTATTGCAATTGCTATACCTATACCAATTTCAAATGTGAGGTTAATGGATGATTCATTTGTTTTATTGGAAATTATTTGAAAGGAGTTTAAGACGTCATCAAAGTTTTGTAAATCATCATCAAAATGTTTTTCTTGATTTGCATAAGTAATTGTATAGAATTTGTCATTTGTTGATATGATAGCTTCTTTAAATTTAATTATAAATCCTTGATTTTGAGATAAAAATTCACCTTTTGATTCTGAGATTTCGGTATCATAACCATTGATTTTTTTGGTTTCATCAGATAGGAAAATCAATCTACCAGCATCAACTGCAGGTTGAAGCCGTACTTTCTGATCTTTTACATGTTCTTCAAGTGAAGTTCCGTTTGAATTCTCGACAGAAACCGAGATAGCTGGTGCGAATCCATCTACCTTTGTACCAACTATAGCAACATCAGGTGCATTTGGTTGTATCTTTTTTAATTCTTGTGCTGTCCAATTATCTGGTGGATGAAAAGAGAATCCTAATAGTTGATTAATGTAATTTCCTGTTTCCTCTGTAGAATTGGAACTTGCAAATATTTGAGGTGTCAAGCTTACAAAAAGAAGAAAACAAATGCTTGGTGCAAGTAAGTTAAAACGCAATAACTGAATTCGTCAACCTCATAATAAAAGCCAATTGTAAAATTAAGATTTTGTAGATTATATTACGACATTGAAAAAACAAACACATGGGAGAAGTTTATGCGGTAGGAGTGGGTCCTGGATCTCCTAGATACATAACTGATGTTGTAAAAGAAATAATACTATATTCTGATATCGTGGTTGGATACAAATACACACTTAAAACAATTGAGCGACTTTTGGTCAATAAAGAAGTGTATGAAATAAACATGCAAGACCAAGAAGAAACCTATCAGAAAATTGCAAAAACATTGGGTGATAAGACATTAGTTGTTCCATTTACTGGTGATGTGAATTTCTCTGAATCCGAAGTTGTAGACAGACTAATTGAAATTTTTGGAAATGTGCAAATAATTCCTGGTATTAGTTCTATTCAGGTTGCAGCATCAAAAGCAAGGGTGCCTCTTGATAAAAGCAAAGTAATCACCATGCACATAACTACAAGTATTGAAGAAAAAAAGATCGAACTACAAAAGGCATTATTAGATGAATATAGTGTGGTGCTTGTACCAAGACCATGGCCTAAAGATCCTTCAAAACATTTTATGCAGTCTGAAATTGCTTTCTATTTAAAAGATCATGGATTTGATACCTCAAAAATGAAAGTTCATGTTTTTGAATTTTTAACTACAGAAAAAGAAACCTCGTTTGTCGGTGTGGTTAAAGATTTGGAAGGAAAACAGTTTTCAGATCTTTCAGTAATGGTTTTTGATCAAACAAAACTTGAATCATATATTAATTTTAAATAAAATAATTTTGCTTTTGATTTAGTTTAGTGAAGCCCAGGATTATGGTATGGAGCTCCTATAATCTGTGAAGAGGAAGCAGGAATTGAAACTATAACTCCATTCATCCATGTATATGATGGATCATAAAACCTGATGATTCCCACATTGTTTATTGTAAATTGAAATGATTGTCCTGGTGCAAGAGGACCACTGTCAAAATTTCCATCTGGTGTGAAAGTATTTCCTATTTTTTGTGTACTTATTCCACTAAGAACTCTGTGAGATACTGTATCATTGTTTGTCCAGACAATAGTAGTGCCAGGTATGATTTGTAGATCAGTTGGTAAGTAATAGTAATTGGTATAAAGTTGATTTTGTTGTGATGCAGAACCTTGAGGTTGATATGAACCTGGTTGTATGCTTATTTGAATGGGTTTACTCTGTGTTGATATTTGTGAAATTGATGAGATTACACCATTAATCCATGTGTATGAAGGATCGTAGAATGTTATGGTACCTATACGATTCATCGTGTATTGAAATGTCTGTCCTGGTGCAATGGTACCACTGTTAATTTGTCCATCTGGTTGAAATGAAGGTGTATTTGCTGTTGGGTTGGCATATCCCCTCTGCCCTTGTGTTGTTGTAGATAAGATTCCACTAAGAAGTTTGTGTGGTACAGAGTCGTTGTTTGTCCAGACAATAGTAGTACCAGGGGTGATTTGTATAGAAGGAGGAGAAAGAACTTGTCCTGACTTCATGGTTGATGCTCCTTGTAATATTGAAATTTGGGTTGTCTTCATTTGTGTGGTTACTGGTTTTGAGGTTATGGCACCTGACATCCACAAATATGAAGGATCATAGAATGTTATAGTTCCAACATTATTTACTGTGTATTGAAATGTATGTCCTGGTGCAATAACAGGACTAGTAATTTGTCCATCTGGAGAAAATGAGCCTTTTGCATTTGTTGTTGATGTTGATATAATTCCACTTTCAATTTGGTGTGGTACAGAGTCATTGTTTGTCCAGACAATTGTTGTACCGGGTGTGACTGGTATGGAAGATGGTGAAAAATAATTTTGGTTATAAGGACTAGATGAACCTGATACAATGCTTATTTGGACTATATTTCCCTGATTTTGTGTTGGAGTTTGCGTTGGTGTAGTTGGTGTTGGAGTAACGTTAGAAATCGTTGAGGTTATTTTTGCACTAAAAGCAACTTGAAATGGTTCGGTTGTGCCAGTTATTTTTCCTGTAAAGTAATAAACTGAGCCTTCTTGACTTGTTTGAACCAGTCTCCCAAATATGTTAACATGAATTGTGTTACCGATTGAATTCTGGGCATCGCCTGTAACCACTATAAATTGCCCATTACGCAATAGTGTTGTAGTCCAAGTTCCAGAATTAAGATAATTATTGCCAGAAATGGAAACTAAACCATTTTCTAGTGTTACCGGAGTGTTACCATTGTTCAAAGTACCTGTTGAAAACTGTAAATCAATCTCGGAACTTTGAATGGTTTGAGTTCCTACTACAAAGCCGGTGGCTTGTAATAGATACTTGTTATCTGATACTAATTGAGAATAAGCGTGAGGTAGTGAAATTGTCAGTATTATTCCTGTAATTGAGATTAGTAAAATTAATCCAAGTTTCATAATTGAATTAAAGTTTAAAGTTGTATTTAATTAATAGGTAAAATTTATCAACATAATTAGGCAATTCCTGGCTGTTTGTCTTTCCTAGCCAGACCGTCCATGTAGTTCATTTGCTGCTCCATAAACTTTTTCCTTTTTTCTTCTTCTTCCAAGTCTTTCATATCTAGAGATTTTATTTTCAATAATTCTAAAAGTTTGACAAGGATTGTTTGTGTTGCTTTTGGTTGTATGATATTTGGATTATCAATTTCCATAAGAATGCAAACACTGTCAAGATTTTTTTCTTTTGCAATACCAAGCACCAATCCATTAAAACCTG